>NZ_LMLM01000028.1:0-693267 GCF_001421905.1 Duganella sp. Leaf61 | reverse complement strand
CTGGCAGCGTTCTTCGACATCATGCGGACCCGCAAAGCGCTCGATGCCTTGCAGACCACCGAGCGCATCGACCGCCGCATGGCCAACCGCGCCGGAGGTTTCGATGCCCAGGCCGACCGCAATAAATACGGCGTCCAGGGGTCGACTTATGGCCGCGTGACGCTGTATGCCAATCCGCATGACCAGGTGATATCGGCGGTGACGGTGCGGGGCATTGGCTGGCTGGGGATCACCAATCGCGAAGAGTTCAACGAGATCGAGGCAACCCGGGCGCACGGCGTGCTGGTGCAGCGCGTGTTTGCCCAGGGTTTTCCGGTGGGAAAACCCGGCAAGTACCACTACTGGCATCACCACTGGCGCAAGCCAAAACCTGGCAGCCATGACTTCTGGATGCCCCACTCCAAGATCGCCCGTTACTCGATCAAGAAGGGATTGGAGGCCAGCGAATCGTTCATTGGCAGATTTTTCACCGTCGTCCTGGCGCCATTGTCCATGTTGGCAACCGCCCTTTCCAGACCACGGGTCAACGCCGTGCCGGAGGCGGACTGGGAGGTTCCCGTCAATGCGCCTGCGCTCCACCCGCCCTTCCTGCCAGAAAGCATGCGCTTCGGCCAGGTAAGCGCTGCCTTCGCCGATGTTCATGTTGACGATCTGCCAGNACCGCCCTTTCCAGACCACGGGTCAACGCCGTGCCGGAGGCGGACTGGGAGGTTCCCGTCAATGCGCCTGCGCTCCACCCGCCCTTCCTGCCAGAAAGCATGCGCTTCGGCCAGGTAAGCGCTGCCTTCGACCAGGGATATGACCCGCCCGGCGCTTCGCGCGATAGCAACCGGGTTCGGGAAGCTGGCGACCCGTATGCGGCCGTCCATAAAGCCCCGGACAACTCCACCGATGCGGCGCTGGGCGACAAGCGCGACGAGTCGTCACTGCGGTACGAACAGCACGCGATGCTGCGCTTGCGGGCCAAGCGGGAAAAACTGTATGCGGCGGATGCGCAGGTGGTCGAGGAGGATGACCCGTCAAAGGCGAGCGCGAAATACACGGCGTGGAGAACAGAACACATCAAGGTCAGCCTGGCGGAGACCGTGGATGCGGCGGCGACTGATCATTCGACGATATTTACCAATCCGATGCACTCGGAGCGGGCACTGGCTTATGACGTTGCTGTGGGGGTTTGCCAGATATCGGAAAAGGATATGAAACGATTCTTGAAATTTTCAGATTGGCGATATCTAACGGATGTAACAGACATTGAAAACGATCCCGATTCACAGCATTTCGAATCTGGAAGCATCGATGGGTTACCTGTAAGCAAATGGATAGCAAAGGCAGAGAACAATTTACTTATACCGAAAAAAATTGTTGATAGACGCAGTTAGAAATCAGATCAAAACAAGGGAGAAAAGAAATGCTTACTAACGTGGCCGCCAGCACGCTTTTATTATCTTTCGCTTTACTAACCGGGTGCAACATTCTTCCCTTGTATGAGAAAAATCCAGCAATGAAAGAAAAATCCACTATGACAACAGCGATAAAATCTAGTGTACAAGTCGTAGGAATGATCTGGCTAAACCCACTTCATCGTAAGGACTACCCAACTGAGTGGCAAACGTTATGGGTTATGGGCAAGGTGAAGCCGAACTCGGATGATGACATGTTGCGCAAGAAACCTTCCAACTACTCCACAGTGAGGTACGTGTCACTTATAGCCGATGGGAATGACGGTGAAACATCAAAATTTAATTACCATCGAGGATATCAATACGAGCTTATTGGTCTACTACACGACAACTATTATTCAGACCCGAACTATTTCTACAACGTCAACGGTATAAATCGAAAAACATTTTGGCGTGAGCTCGCTGGCATACGTGTTGAATATGCGTTGCCAGACAAGGATTTCGATGCTGAGGCGGCAGGGAAAAAGACGCAGCAGATTCTTCAAAATACCTTCGCCATGGGTAACCCAAGTCGTCCAACCTTATGGACTCGTGCAGAACCTCCTGACGTAAGAGTCACCGCCGGCGGCCCCAACGCCGGCTTCACGTCCCTTAAAGCCGCCATCGATTACCTCGAAACCCATCCCGACCGCACCGCGTGGGCCATGAGTTGGGACGCACCGAGTCGGCCGCTCGACCATCAAATCAATGAAAACCTGGTGGTGCTGGTACTGGCCGGGCCGACTTACAAAACCGGCCGCAGCGCGCTGGCCTGGATATCAAGGCCCGAAAACACGAACGTCGCGGACATCGGCGCCGGCGGCGATACGCCACGTGTTGTTCAGGCGTGGAAGGCCACCCTCAAGAAGGCCGCTCACAACGCCACCATCAAGCCAGACCAGATCGGCTACGTAATTCACGATGCCAATAACGCCCACCCTGATTCATCGCGCCGGCTTGGCCCACTGGCGCAAATGCTCACTACGGAAGTACCCGATCTGGACCTGCTCGAGCAATCGTTCAACACCCCTGCCCTGCTGGGAGAAATGGGCGCCGGTTCGGCATTGACCAATGTCGCGCTCGCCATCGGCTACGCAAACCACTTTGGCAAACACGTCGTTGTAGCGGGCACCACCGATCCCGAACGGCCAACCGCCGTAGTCATCTCGCCGCCAGCAGTGGTCCGCCCCATCAATCCGGACAAACCCTGGTTCCGCGCCCGTAGCATGAACGATGCCTATTTGCCGTGGTGGGGCTTGCGTGACGATGCGCCGGCATACCCGCAGGGCTACTCGAAATAGCAGGCAAGGAGCTGCCGTGGCAATATCAGCCGACCAAGACTGCGTGGCCTTCGCCAGGGGCAGCGCCCACACCGATTTCGATGCGACCCACTACGACATCCCGCACGCCTTGCCGTTGCCGGGCATCGTAATCCTCGTCCACGGCGTCAATTCCGATGGCGAGTGGTACGACGCCTGCGAACAGGGACTATGCGACGGTTTGAACACCCGGCTGGGGCGCAGGAACGACCAGATGAAGTATCCTGGGCCGGCCTCGGGGCAGCTCAAGGCCATCAAGTATGCGCAGGAATTGACGGGCGACGGCTTCATCAACCCCGAACTCAATTCCAACAATTTTTTCGACATGGGCAACGCCTGCTCGCCGGTGATCCGCTTCAGGTGGGGCTACAAGGCGAGCGGCGAAGAGTTGCAGGCGTTCGGCGACAAGATYTAYCTCAACGAACAAAACTACTGGGGCGGCGGCCCGTTCGCCAACGGCTGCACCTCGCTGCCCGACCTGTGGAACGAAGGGTTGTCGGAGAAGCTGTTCCTATGGATGCAGGTCCAGCACCTCAATCCGGTGAACGAACGCGAGGTGTACGCGTGCCCGCCACGCGGCTACTTCGTGCTGGCTGCGTATCGCCTGGCCAAGCTGGTCGAAGCGATCCGCAAGGCGCAAGCCGATGTGCCGATCACCATTGTCTGCCACAGCCAGGGGGTACTTCGTGCTGGCTGCGTATCGCCTGGCCAAGCTGGTCGAAGCGATCCGCAAGGCGCAAGCCGATGTGCCGATCACCATTGTCTGCCACAGCCAGGGCAATATGATCGGCATGGCGGCAGCGTTTCTCGGTGAACGGATGCCGCAKGTCACKGACGCCGATGGCAAAAGCGGCCCGTGCGTGGCCGACAAYTACGTCCTGGCCAATCCGCCTTACAGCCTGGTGAAAGACAACCTTTCCGAAGACTGGACCCAGCAAAACCTGGTGGACCCGCACGGYAAWACCSGGCGCCAGACCCATGCAGCGCGCATCGCTACGCTGGCAGCGTTCTTCGACATCATGCGGACCCGCAAAGCGCTCGATGCCTTGCAGACCACCGAGCGCATCGACCGCCGCATGGCCAACCGCGCCGGAGGTTTCGATGCCCAGGCCGACCGCAATAAATACGGTGACGATGGGGGCCTTGTTCTTGATGGCCTGGCGCTGNTCGACATCATGCGGACCCGCAAAGCGCTCGATGCCTTGCAGACCACCGAGCGCATCGACCGCCGCATGGCCAACCGCGCCGGAGGTTTCGATGCCCAGACCGACCGCAATAAATACGGCGTCCAGGGGTCGACTTATGGCCGCGTGACGCTGTATGCCAATCCGCATGACCAGGTCATCTCCGCAGTGACCGTGCGCGGCATCGGCTGGCTCGGGATCACCAATCGCGAAGAGTTCGACGAGATCGAGGCAACCCGGGCGCAGGGCGTGCTGGTGCAGCGCGTGTTCGCCCAGGGCTTTCCGGTGGGAGAACCCGGCAAGTACCACTACTGGCATCACCACTGGCGCAAGCCGAAAATCAAGAGCGACGACTTCTGGCTGCCCCACTCCAAGATCGCCCGTTACTCGATCAAGAAGGGATTGGAGGCCAGCGAATCGTTCATTGGCCGATTTTTCACCGTCGTCCTGGCGCCATTGTCCATGTTGGCGACCGCCCTTTCCAGACCACGGGTCAACGCCGTGCCGGAGGCGGACTGGGAGGTTCCCGTCAATGCGCCTGCGCTCCACCCGCCCTTCCTGCCAGAAAGNACCGCCCTTTCCAGACCACGGGTCAACGCCGTGCCGGAGGCGGACTGGGAGGTTCCCGTCAATGCGCCTGCGCTCCACCCGCCCTTCCTGCCAGAAAGCATGCGCTTCGGCCAGGCAAGCGCAGCGTTCGACCAAGGGTATGACCCGCCCGGCGCTTCGCGAAGCGTTAGCCGGGTGCGAGAGTCTGGAGATGGTTATGCCGGCGTCAATAAAGCACCAGACGGCACGACCGATACCGCACTGGGCAACAACCAGGACGAAGCGTCGCTACGTTACGAGCATCACGCGATGCTGCGACTGCGGGCCAAGCGCGAAAAGCGGTATGCAGCGGATGCCAAGGTGGTCGAGGAGGATGACCCATCAAAGGCAAGCGCAGAGTACACGGCCTGGAGAACGGAGCACATCAAGGTGAGTCTGGCGGAGACCGTGGATGCGGCGGCGACTGATCATTCGACGATTTTTACTAATCCGATGCATTCGGAGAGGGCACTGGCGTTTGATGTGAGTATCGGGGTCAGCAATATAACATCGGATCATCTTCGAAAATTATCGACACTCGCGGACTGGCGTTATTTAGATAAATTAAATTTTAGTCATAGCAAAAAAATGTCTGAGTATTTTGAGCGCAGCACAATTGATGACACAACCTTAAAAGAATGGATTCAAAGGCCCGACAACGAGGTGACAATTCCAGAAAATATTAAAGATTCGCGCGCGTAGACTGCACTGAGGTTTTATTAATTTCAATATATTGGACAAACATGAAATCGTTTATCTCCGTATCTGCGTTGATCACGTCACTGGCCACCCTGACGGGCTGCGTAACTTCCACCCAACATCCACGGTCCACAGAGGTAGAAGAGAAGCTATCCGATGAATTTACCGTGAGCGCCGCACCCGTAAAAGTAGCCGGAGTAATCTGGCTGAATCCATTACATCGCCGAGACTACCCAACAGAATGGCAGATCTTATGGACACTTGGCTTGGCTAAACCCAACGAGAACGACGATGTCAGGAAAAAATCGCCCGATGCTTTCTCCAAGGTTAAAGCTGTAGCATCGATCGCAAACGGGGACCGGGGTGAAACTCTGTTTTCTGAGTACCATGACCAATATCTTCATGAACTGATGAAAAGACTGCACGATAACTATTTTTCAGATCCCAACTATTTCTACAATGTCCATGGACTCGAAAGAAAAAATGAGTGGCGTGAACTGTCTGGAATACGAATAGAATATGCTGTCCCCGCTCAGAATTTTGATGCCATTATTGAAGGAAAGAAGGCCCGGGACTTTATTAGAAAGACGTTCGCGATTGGTAGCGTCCATCGTCCCACGCTATGGACCAAAAACGCCCCACCAGATCTCAGGGTGACAGCAGGCGGTGCCAACGCCGGTTTCAAATCGCTCGACGCAGCGATTCAATATCTCCAGGAAAACCCCGACAAAACCGCCTGGGCCATGAACTGGGATGCTCCCAGCCGTCCACTGGACGAACAAATCAACGAAAATCTGGTCGTGCTGGTGCTGGCAGGGGCCAAATATCAGACCGGCCGAAAAGCACTTGCCTGGGTTGGACGACCTGACATGGGCAACGTCAAGGACTTCGAAGCGAAGGATGGCGAATCGCGGTCGGCACAGTCCTGGAAAAAAACGCTGCACGCCGCCGCAAACAATGCCCAAATCGAGCCTGGGGAAATCGGTTACGTCATCCACGACGCCAACAACACTCACCCCGACTCCTCGACAAGAATCGCAGCCATGGCGCAAACCTTGACCACCGAGATTCCCGATCTGGAACTGCTCAAGCAATCGTTCAACACCCCGGCCCTGCTCGGAGAAATGCGCGCCGGTTCGGCGCTGACCAATGTTGCGCTTGCAATCGGCTACGCCAACCATTTTGGCAAGCACGTGCTGGTGGCGGGAACAACCGATCCTGAGCACCCCACTGCAGTGGTGGTCTCGCCGCCGGCGCAAGTGCGTCCCATCGATCCCGACAAACCCTGGTTCCGCGCCCGCAGCATGAACGACGCCTATTTGCCGTGGTGGGGATTGCGCGACGATGCACCCGCTTATCCACAAGGCTATTCAAAATAACCGAGCAAAAGGGGAACCTGCCATGAAAGGCGTCATCCGTCTCAACGACCCCACCAGCCACGGTGGCAAAGTCATTTCCGCTGCGCCCAACAGCAAGGTGCTGGGCGTCGCGGTCGCGCGGCAAGGAGATCAGTGCATCTGCCCGATCAAGGGACATGACAAATGCAAGATCGCCGAGGGCGATGCGAAAGTGCTGATCGACGGGGTGCCGGTGGCGTTCGAAGGGCACAAGACTACCTGCGGCGCCACGCTGATCTCCACAGTGTCCACGACAGGTCGCGGTTGAACATACCAGGACCTGTCAACTGCAGACGTTATCGAGCATCCAGACGCAGCGTAGGTCGTGCGAACGCAGGTGGCGACGACTGCGTCGCCAGCTTGAACACCCCCATCCGCTCACTGAGTGCCGCTGCCTGCTCCTGCATCGATTCGGCTGCCGCAGCGGCTTCCTCCACCAGTGCCGCGTTCTGCTGGGTGACCTGGTCCATCTGCGTGATGGCCTGGTTGACCTGCTCGATGCCGGCGCTTTGTTCCTGGCTGGCGGCGGTGATTTCGCTGACGATGTCCGCCACCCGCGTGATGCTGGCGACGATGTCGCCCATCGTGGCGCCGGCCTGGTCCACCAGCGCGGTGCCGGCGCCCACGGTCGCCACCGAGTCGTCAATCAGCACCTTGATGTCCTTGGCGGCGGCGGCCGAGCGTTGCGCCAGGTTGCGTACTTCGGAGGCGACTACGGCAAAGCCGCGTCCCTGCTCGCCGGCGCGCGCCGCTTCCACGGCTGCATTCAACGCCAGGATGTTGGTCTGGAAGGCGATACCGTCGATGACCGCGATGATATCGACGATCTTTTTCGACGACGCGTTGATCGACGCCATCGTGCCCACCACCTGCCCCACCACGTCGCCGCCCTTGACTGCGATCTGCGACGCGGACAGCGCCAGCCCCTTGGCCTGGCGCGCGTTGTCGGCGTTCTGCTTGACGGTGGCCGTCAGCTCTTCCATCGACGACGCGGTTTCCTCCAACGAGCTCGCTTGCTGCTCGGTGCGCGAAGACAGGTCCTGGTTGCCGGCCGCGATCTGGCTCGACGCGGTGGCGATAGTGTCGGTGCTGCCGCGCACCTGGCCCACCAGGCGTTGCAGACTGTCGTTCATGTGCTTGAGCGCTGCCATCAACTGGCCGCTCTCGTCGCGCGAGGTCACGCGCACGTCGGCGGTGAGGTCGCCGTCGGCCACCCGGCGCGCCACGTCCACCGCGTGCTGCAGCGGACGCGAAACGATGCGGGCGATCCAGGCCGCCAGCAGCATACCGATCACGATGCTCGCTGCCAGCAGGCCGATGGCCTGGTTGCGCGCGGACAGGTACTGCGCTTCCGCCGCATCGCTGGCAGCATCGCCCTGGTCCTGGGCGCGCTGGGCGATCTTGTCGATCACGTCGGCGGTCTGGTTAATCAATTTGAAGGAGCGGCCTTCGGCAATCGCCAGCACCTCGTCGCGGCGGTCCTGCTTGCGCAACTCGACCATTTTTGCGCGTTCCACCGCGTAGTCTGCACGCACGGCTACCAGTTGCGCCAGCAACTGGCGATCTTCCTCGGTGGTGACGGTGCCCTGGAACTGGCCTTGCAGCTTGTCCACCTTGGCCACCATGCGCGCGATCATGTCGTCGTATTTTTCCACGCGCGCCGGATCGCTCGACAGCAGCTGCTCCATCTCGTAGCGGCGCGTGGTGTTGAGCGCCGCCTTGAGGGCCAAGATGTAGCGCATGCTCGGCAGCGACTGCGACGACAGCAGGTTGGACGCGGTATTGAGCCGGCCCATGCTGGCGATCGTCACCACGCCCAGCACCAGCGTCAGGGCCAGCACCGCGCCGAACGACAGGAATAACTTTTTACTGATTTTAAGATCGTAAAACCATTGCATGATAATGTCCGTTCGATTCGGTTAAGGGGCGGCTTTGCCTTGACGCCGGCGGCGCGCCAGCAGTACCAGCGCGACGATCACCGCCAACACCGCCAGCGCCATGCCAGTACGGGCCAGCAGCAACAGCGACGAGGTTTCACCGCCGGCGCGCAGCGTGCGCACGCGCTGCTCGTCGATGGTCACGCGGCTTCCGCCGAAGGTGGCCATCACGTAGTTGGTCAGTTCGGCCACTTCGCGGTCGGTCAGCTCGTCCTCGAAGCCGGGCATGCCCTGCCGATGCTCGGGCCACACGCCTTCCAGGACCGCCATGCCGACGTTGTCGGCGTTCGGGTGGCGCAGCGACGGGTGGTTGCGCAGCGCCGGCAAACCGCGCACGCCGTCGCCGTTCACCTGGTGGCAGGCGGCGCAGTTGTTGCGGTACAGGCGTTCGCCGGCGCCGATCTTGCCAGCCATCTCGGCGATGTCGCTCGACGGCAGCGCCGGCACGTTGGCCGGCGTGGCGGCCTTGCGTGCAGTACCCGGCAAGTCGGTCAGGTACACCGAGATTGCCTTGATGTCCTGCGCATCCATCTTCGAAAAGCTCTTGTCGATCGCTTCGAGCATCGGGCCGCCGGCTGTGGCGCCGTTCGGCGCATGGCCGGTCGCCAGGTACGCTTGTAGCGCGGCCTGGTCCCAACCGCCATCGGACAAGGCGCCCGGGCTGATATCGGGCGCATACCAGGTGCCGAGCGAGCCGCCGCGCAGGTACTGCGCAGCGTCTTCCGCCATCAGGAAATTGCGCGGCGTATGGCACGTAGCACAATGGGCCAGTCCTTGCGCCAGGTAGGCGCCGCGGTTCCACTCCACCGATTTTGACTTGTCGGCCACGTAGGGCTTGTCGTCCAGATACAGCGCATTCCACACCGCCATCGACAGGCGGATATTGAACGGGAATGGCAGCTTGGTCACCTGCGCCGGCACATCGTTGGCGGCCACGCCGTGCATGAAGTACGCGTACAAGGCGGCGGTATCGTCATCGGTCAGCTTGGCGTACGCGGTGTATGGCATGGCCGGATACAAGTGGCTGCCATCGGCGCGCACGCCGGTGCGCACCGCGCGGCTGAACTGCTCGAGCGTGTATCCGCCGATGCCGGCTTTGACGGACGGCGTGATGTTGGTCGAATAGATGGTTCCAAGCGGGCTGGCGATTGCCAGTCCGCCCGTGTACTCGGGCCGGCCGGCGGCGCTGTGACAGGCGATGCAGTCGCCGGCCACGGCCAGGTTCTTGCCGCGTTCGATCAGCGCCGGAGTGGCGCCGTCGGCGGCATGCGCGTACGACGCACCGGTGGCAGCAAGCACCAGGCCGGCGGCAGCGGCCACGCCGGCACGAAGAACATCACGACAGAGCTTAAGCATGGCGCGCCTCCGACAAGATCTTGTCCGCAGTGCGCAGGGCCAGCGCCACGGCGGTGAGCGTGACGTTACACGTGCCCACCGTGGGCATCACGCCGGTACCAACCATGTACAGGTTGGGATGGTCGTGCGCGCGGCCGAACGGATCGGTCACGCTGTTCTTTTCGTCCTTGCCCATCGAAAGCGTACCGGTGATGTGCTGGCGGTTGCTGAACGCACCCTCTTTGCTATGCTTGATGTTGGTCGCCCCCAGTTGTTTGGCGATTTCGTCATATCGCTTGCGCGTCTCCGCCGTGCCCTTCTTGACGTAGTCGTCGATGTCCCAATAAATGCGTGGCGTAGGCAGGCCCAGCGCGTCCTTTTTGTCGCTCAGGGTCACGCGGTTGTCCGGGTCGGGCAGTTGCTCGAGCGCGTTCTTGATGCTCATGCGGCGCGAGGCGCGGTCGCGGATCGCGCCTTCGAGCTTGACGCCGTAGTAGCCGGCGCCAATCAGCTCCTTGGTCACCGATGCCACCTGCGACGAATTCGAGATATCGATGCGGAACGGCGCATGTTCGCGGCGGAAGTCGCCGTCGCGGAACTGGCCGATCGAGCACGGGCTCACCGGGCCACGGCCAGGCCAGATCGGTTCATCGACATCGAACGTGACGCCGATGGCCGGATGGTCGCACAGGTTGCGGCCCATCTGGTCGCTGCGGTTGGCCAGGCCGTTCGGGAATTTCGGGCTGGCGGACATCAGCAGCAGCTTCACCGATTCGATGGCGTTGGCGGCGATGACGAAGGTCTTGGCCGTGACGCGGTGGCTGGTCTTGTTCCAGTCGTAGTAGTTCACCGCCGTGATGGCGCCCTGGTCGTCGTGTTCGAGCTTGTACACCACCGCTTCGGTGATGGTGTGGACGCTGGCCTTTTCGGCGCTGGTGGCGGCGATGCCGCCGTGGTACTGGGCGTCGATCGGGCACACCGGCATGCAGTTGTTGTTACCGCAGCAGGCCGGGCGGCCGTCGAAGCTGCGGCTGTTGCGCGCGGTGCAGTCGTCGAGCACCTTGAACTCAGGCGCCAGGCGCTCGGTCACGCGCTGCTGGAAGTACGATGCCGGCACCGGCTCCATCGGGAACGGCTTGGAGCGCGGCGAACCGGTATCGAGCGAACCGCCCACGCCGGAAATCACTTCCGCCTCGTAGTAGTACGGTTCCAGTTCCTCGTAGCTGATCGGCCAGTCCTTGCCCACCCCATACAGCGACTGGGTCTTGAAGTCGGACGGCAGGTAGCGCCACATCTGCGCCGCCCAGTGCCAGCTGGTACCGCCCAGCATGCGGATGTACTGGGCCTGGAACGCGTGCGGTCCCACCTGCTCGATGTACTTGTTCGCTTCCGGCGTGAATACCGGGTGCGGCGACATTTCCGAAAATGGATACGGCGCCATGAAGTCGGATTTGAAGGCGGAATGGCGATAGCGCTCCACCAGTTCGCCGCGACCCACGCGCGGACCCGATTCGAGCATCAGCACCGAGCTGCCGGCCAGCGCCAGCTTGCGCGCCAGCAGCGCGCCGCATATACCGCCACCGATCACGCAAATGTCGGCAGAATTGATAGTGTTCATATAGATTATTTAAATGAGGTGATCACGGTTTCGCGGACCAGCTGCCGCAAGGCCCGTACGAATAGCTCGGCGGCACGAGGACGTCGGCCACGGCCCGGTTGGACAAGGTCTCGACGTACGCCACGCACACCGATTTCTTGCCCTTGCCGACCACGCCCAAGTACCAGCCCTGGAGGATGGCCTGCGCCAGTGCCTGTTCGGCCTTTTGCGCTTCCGCGAACGCCGTCTTGTCGTCCTGCGCCAGCGCCTCGCCGGCGCCCAGCGCGGCTTTCAGACTGGCCAGCTCGGTATCGATCTCTGGCGAGTTCCTGGCGAAGGCCTGGTACAAGGCCAGCGCCAGCGTGGGGTTGATCTCGGCCTCGCCGGTCAGCGTGCGCGAGACGGCGATAAAGTCCTTTAGTCCCTGTCCTGCCGGCGCCAGCGCGGCGCTGGCGCGGGTGGACAGCAGCAACTGGCTGGCTACGCCGGACAGCGCCAGCGCGCCCAGCGCCTTGAGCGCGCCGCGCCGCGAAGTGAGAATGCTATGCATATCGGTTCCTTAAACGGAGGCAGCGCGCTTGCGGCGGCGCAGGACAAAGACGATCACCAGTGCCAGGACCAGCACACCCAGCACCGCGCCGGCACGGGCCATCATCAACAGGTGCGATTGCGGCCCCCCCTGGCGGATTTCCGCCACGGCCTTTGGCGTGATGGTGGCGGCAGCCTGGCCGGGACCGAATTGCGCCAGCATGTAGTTGGCCAGCGCTGCCACCTCGGTATCCGACAGGTGGTTGACCGCATTGGCCTGCTCGCCGAACGGCGGCATGAACACGTGGCCCTCAAGCGTTTTGCGGTCCACGCCTAGCAGGATCGTCGCCAGCAGGTTGCTGGTGTTGACAGTGGCCGAGTTGTGGAACAGGCTAGGATAGTAGCGATCCTTGGTGCCCTGGCCGTTGAAGCCGTGGCACGATGCGCAGTTGGCCGAGAAGATCTGTGCGCCCAGGTTGGCGCCCTTGACGTTTTCGGCGTAGCTCACGCCACGGATCTTGTCCAGTGCATTACCCGATTTACCTTGCTCGAAGCGCGACAGGCCGACGGCCTGGTCGGCATCGCCCACAGCGGCCGGCAGCGACTTGATGTACACGGCAATCGCCCGCAGGTCGGCAGGTTCCAGGTGGCTGAAACTGAGGCTGATCGCCTCGGCCATGCTGCCCGCCGCCTGCGCCTTGCCGGCCACGCGGCCCGTTTGCAGGTACTGCACCACTTCGTCCTCGGTCCAGGCGCCGATGCCGGCCACCGGGTGCGAGGTGATGTTCGGTGCATACCACGGCCCCACTTGCGCGCCGGCGAGGTGGCGCGACTTATCCTCCTGCATCAGCATGCCGCGCGGCGTGTGGCAGGTGGTGCAGTGGGCGGCGCCTTCGGCCAGGTACTGGCCGCGCAGCCACTGCGCCGAACGCTCCGGCTCCGCCTTCAACGGCTGGTCGTCGAGGAACAGCGCGTTCCACACCTTCATCGACTGGCGGATATTCATCGGGAACGGCAGACTGGTCTCGGTCGTGGCCTTGTCCACCGCCGGCACGCCCTGCATGAAGTACGCGTACATGGCATTGACATCGGCGTCGGTCATTTTGGCGTATGCGGTGTACGGCATGGCCGGGTATAGCATCTGGCCGTCGGCGCGCACGCCCTTGCGCACCGCGTCGCTGAACTGCTGCGCGGTGTACTTGCCGATGCCGTGCTGTTTCGATGGCGTGATGTTGGTGGAGACGATGTCGCCCACCGGCGACGACATCACCAGGCCGCCGGCCATCGGCTGGCCATGGTGCGCCGTGTGGCATGCCATGCAGTCCGAGGCCGTGGCCAGGTATTTGCCGCGCGCGATGGTGGCCGCGTCGAATTGTGGCGCCGGCGCCTGGGCCAGCGCGGCGGCCGACCACATCGCCGACGTCAGAACCACGGCTGCGCTCAAGGATTTAAACAGTGCTTTCATTACGCCCCCTTCATCTGGCGCACCATCGCGTCGGCGGCCTTGAAGGCCAGCGACACCATGGTGATGGTGCTGTTGCCGCAGGCCGTGCTGGCCATGGCGCCGCCACCGGGCAGGAACAGGTTGTCATGGTCGTACGCGCGGCAATCGGCATCGACCACGGAATCCTTGTGGTCGAGGCCCATGATGGTGCCGCCCATGATGTGCTTGCTCTGGTTGAACTGGGGACTGAGCTTGATGTCGGTCGCGCCCATGGCCTGGGCGATGCGTTTGCCGATCGGAACCGAATACACCTCGGCCGACTTGCGCGTGTAGTCACCGACGTCGTAATGGATCGCCGGTTTCGCCAGACCGAGCCAGTCCTTCTTGTCGGACAGCGTCAGGCGGTTGTTCGGATCGGGCAGCACTTCGTGCGCCAGCACCACGTCGGCCGTGCACGCGGTCATGCGGCGGATTTCGGCGTCGAGCGCTTTACCGACCAGGCCTTTTTTCAGCGCACCGAACGTCACAAAACGGTTGCGCGCAAAGTTATTGAAACGGAAGTACGCGCCCGCGTGCGCGCTGCGGAACGCACCCTGCGAGGTTTCCATGATGCCGCTGTTGACCACCGGTCCCACGCCGGCCCAGTAAGGCTCGGCCAAGGTCAGGGTCATGGTCAGCTGCGGGTGGTCCATCATGTTGCGTCCCACCTGGTCGGAGCTGTTGGCCAGGCCCTTGGGGTTGCGCGCATTGGCCGACATCAGGAGCAGCTTCGGCGTCTCGATGCCGTTACAGGCCAGCACGAACAGCTTGCCCGTCACGCGGTGGCTGGCCTTGTTCTGGTCGAAGTAATTGACCGCGATGACGCGGTTGGCGCCATCGGTTTCCAGGCGATAGGCCACGGCATTCGCGGTGATTTTCGCGCCCTTGGCTTCGATGCGCGACAGCGCGGTGGCGGCGTCGTACTTGGCGCCTACCGGGCATACCGGCACGCAGTTGTTGTTGGCGCAGCAGGCCGGGCGATCGTCGTACGACGTGCCGCTGTTGCGGGCCTGCGCGGTCGGAATATTGCTGTAGCCGAGCGTTTTCACTACTTCGGTAAAGCGCTGCTCGCCGGGGCCGAACGGCAGTGGTGGCATCGGGTAAGGCTTCGAGCGCGCGGCGCCTTCCGACAGCGGCGGCCATTGTTCGGCCGGTTCGGACGGACCGCAGATGCCCAGCGCGTATTCGGTGCGGGTGTAGTACGGTTCCAGCGTCTTGTAGTCGATGGCCCAGTCGCGGCCCACGCCGTACAGGGTTTTCAGGCGCATGTCTTCGGGCGTCAGGCGCCAGCAGGTGCCGGCCCAGTGCCAGGTGGAGCCGCCCGCATAACGGATATAACTTTGCGCGTAACGGTCGGGGCCCGACAGTTGCAGGTACGAGTCTTCCTTGGTTTCGTTGGACGGCATCGGGTGCGGCGCCCAGGCGGCCGGCGGGTAGCACGACGACGGATCGCCTTTCAGGGCCAGTGGCAGGTTGCGGAAGTTTTCGACCACTTCGGCGCGCGAGACGCGCGGGCCGGCTTCGAGCATCAGCACGGTCAGGCCGGCGTCGAGCAGGGTTTCGGCAATCGATACACCGACGACGCCGGTGCCGACGATGACCACGTCGGCGCTAGTTGGGTTGGACATTGTGTGTTCCTTCGATCAGAAGATCGGCATGTTGGACAGCGGCACGATCGGACGGCTCCACAGGTTGGGACCGGAGAAACCGTACGACGGCATCGCCACGGTATCGGCCGTGGTCTTGTAGGTGAGCGCGTGTTCGAACGTGAACAGCTGCGCATCTTTTTTCGGCGACGAGCAGCCCGAGTACCAGGCGAAGATCACCCAGTAGGCGAATTCCTGCAGCGGTCCTTCCGGGATGTCGCCGAAGAAGTCTTCGACCTGCCTGGCCTGTTTCGCCTGCGCCAGCGCGGCGATGGACGTCATTATCTGCGCCGCTTGCGGATACTTGGTTGCGGCGGCGGCGGCAATGCGCGCGCCCACCGCTTCGTCGAGCTGGTGGTTGATCAGCAGCTTCGATATTTCCAGAAACTGGGCCGGAGATGCAGTGGTACCCACGCCCCACGCGGGCAGCGCGCCCCAGGTCACCCATGCGCCGGATACGGCAGTTGCGCCCAGCAGGAATTTGCGTCTAGATAGTGCCATTGTGTTACCTCTATGCGGTCGATGCCCGCGCCACACACAGGCGGCACGGGTCAGGCGGGAGACTTAGAACGAATGACGCAGGCCAATGGAGAACATGGTCTGGTGGGCGCCATCACCAACCAGGCCCGCCTGCGACGTGCCGATCACGGCGTCCGCATCGATCACGGTGCGGCCGTTGGCAGCCAGGGTCTGGCCGCTGGCGCGCTGTACCGCTTCCAGCAAGTACACCGAGGTGCGCTTGGTGAACCAGTACGCCTGTTGCAGCGCGAACTGGCGGTAGCGGGCGCCGTCGGTGATGCCGTTGGCGCGGTTGGCCTGGGTATAGGTGTAGCCCGCGCCCAGCAGCCACGGGGTGGACGTTTGCCATTGCGCCAGCAGCGCGCCGGTGTTGAAGATGGCCTTGTCGCGGAACACCGAAGTCGCATTCGGCGTGTACTGCACATTGCTCACCGAGCCGCCGAGGCTCACTGCGCCCATCTGGTAACGGGTGCCGGCGGCCAGGAACTGGATGTCGCGCGCCGACAGGTAGCCGGCGTTGACCGGCGACTTGCTGAAGCTGCCCGCCGTGGTGGCGTCCCAGTTCAACTGGTTGGGGCCGTTTTTCAGCAGCTGGTAGCCGATCGCGTGGTGCCACTGGCTGCCGTCGAACTTGACCGAGGCGGCCGCCGAACCGCCGCTGCCCGTGTGGCCGGCCTGCTCGCCCGAAGCGACCATCGCACTGCCGGTGAAGCCGTGCATGGTAGGCGACGTGTACTTGATCGAGTTGTTGTGGCGGATCGTGATGTCGAAGCCGTCGATATCGCCCGGGTGGTCGCCGGCCGAACCGGTCACAATCGGCACCGGACCCAGTGCGTTCAGGGCGTCGAAGTACGACGAGTACTGGCGGCCCATGGTCAGCGTACCGAGCTTGTTGTTGGTCAGGCCGATGAACGCGGCGCGGTTGAACAGGCTACCCGCCTGGCCGGCGGTGCCGTCGTCGGTATTGAAACCTGCTTCGAGCTTGAAGATCGCCTTGGTGCCACCACCCAGGTCTTCGCTGCCCTGGAAGCCGACGCGGTTGCCGTCCTTGGGACCGGAGCGCATATAGGTCTTGGCGCCGCCCGGCAGGTGGTCCACGCGGGTCACGGCCACGTCAACGATGCCGTAGATGCTGACGTTGGAGGCGTTCGATTGCGCGGCAGCGGTGCCACAGGCGGCGGACAGCAGCATGCCGCCCAGGATCAGGTTGTGAGTTTGCTTCATATGTCATGGCAACCGCGATTCCTGGCCCGGCTTCCAGGCGGAACAACGGTTGCATCATCTCCAAAAGGGTCGCAGAGCGACAAAAAATAGGCAGCGCCTATTGTTTGACGCCGCCCCCAGGACCGAGCACCCGCTCGACCAGAATCACGATCGCTGGTGTAACCAGCGCGATATACATATTGTCGATACCCCAGGGATCCCCCAGCAGGTACCAGACGGTGGTAGCCACGCTCGATGCCAGCAGCCCCCACATGGCGCCCCGCCTGCCGCCGAACCATGGCAGATACAGGCCGATCACGGCCACCACGGAAATCGACAGGCGCAAGGCGCGCGTAAAAAACGACAACTGCAACAGGCCGGGCGCAAAGAATACGAACACCAGCGGCACCAGCCCGATCGCCAGGGCCATCCACCGCGTGGCGCGGAATTCGCGCTCCGGCGAGGGCTGGCACAACGGCACATAAAAATCACGCACCACCAGCGAGGCGATCGCCAGCGACACGGTGCTCACGCCGGCGAAGATCGCCGCCACCAGCGACACGGCCACAAACCCGGCCAGGTACACATTCATGCCCTGCATGAAGACCGGCAGCGCATATAAACTGGGCAGGTCCGGGTACAGGTACCGCGCGGCAACGCCAATCAGCCCCAGCGCGATTCCGATCGGCAGCGCCAGCCAGCCCGCGATAAACGTCGCGCGGCGTGCCGCGTTGGCGCTCCGGGTCGAGGAAATCGCCTGGATGATGTATTGCGTCGAGAAAATCGCGCCGACATTCCCGATGAAAAACGCCACGATGGTCGGTGCGCCAATGGCACCGTCCCACGTGAAATACCAGGGCGGCAACGTCGCCACCATCGGCGCCACGCCGCCGCTCAATTTCAATGCCACCGCCAGCACCACCAGCACGCCGAGGTACTTGACGCCGCTGTGCAGGAGCGTCACGTACGCCACGCTCTTCATGCCGCCAAAGGCGAAATAGAACGTGCTGACCGCCGCGATCACGAACGCCGCCATCGGCAAACTCACCTGCAACACCGTGGCAATCGCCGCCGCGCCGCTGATGTAGTTGCCCACGTTGACCAGCAGCAGCGCGTAAATCATGATCAGCGAGACGATCATCTGGGTGGCGCGGCCGTAGCGCTGGAAGATCGCACCGGAGATCGTGTACTCGCCCGAGTTGTACAACCTGCGCGCCAGCAGCAGCCCGAATATCGGGAAGCCGATCGCCGCGCTCAGCACCGCCCACGACGCCGCCATTCCTGACTCGAACGCCGCCTGCGCGGTGCCCACGGTGGACTTGGCGCCCACGAACTCGGAGACCATCAACACGCCCACCACCACCGCCGGCATGGTGCGCGCGCCCACCATGAATTCGCTGGCAGTCTTGCTGCGCGTGCGCGCGGTCAGCCATCCCGTCAGGGCGATGTACGCCACCACCATCGCCACGATGATGGTGGTGCCCGTGAATCCGGCGGCGCCCATGATGGCCATCGGCGCAGCCTAGCGGCCCTGGCCGGCGTAACCGCCGGTCGCCTGCAAGGACTTCGATAACTGCCCCGCTGCCACCACCACGCCGGCAATCGTGTTCTCCTCGAACTGGCGCAAGGTGCTGCGGTGCGCCGGCGCGGCCACGCTCAGCGACGCCACCGGCAGGCCGTCGATGTCGAGCACCGGCGCCGCCATCACGTACAGGCCGGCCACGGTTTCCTGGTTCGACACCGCGTAGCCGGTCGCGCGGATCTGCGCCAGGCGCTCGAGCAGGGCGTCGATGTCGGTCAGCGTGGTTTCCGTCAGCTTGACCAGCGGCTGGCCGCGCAGCACCTTCACTTGCTGGTCCTGCGGCAGCCAGGCCAGGATCGCCTGCCCCACCGCGCTCGAATAGGCCGCCACCCGGCTGCCGATCCGTACATCCACGCCCAGTTGCGTGAGCCCCGCCTGCACCCGCTCCACGTACACCACGCTGCTGCCATCGAGCACGCCGATCGACGCCGCCTCGTTCACCTCGCCCACCAGCCCGCGCAGGACGGGCCGCGCCAGCGTGCGCAAGTCCGACCGCGCGATGGCGTGAAAGCCCAGGTCCAGCACATTCAGCGACAGCCGGAACAGCCGGCTGTTGTCCACCTTGTCCACGTAGCCGAGACCGACCAGCGTGTTGAGGAAGCGGAACGCGGTGGCGTTGTCGAGCCCCGCCTTGCGCGCCACCTCGGCCATGGTCAGTTCCGGCTCCTGCGCCGTGAAGGCCTGCAATACCTTGAAACCCTTGGCCAGGGACTGCACCGTGTTTTTCGGATCGGCAGGCGCCGCTTTGGTCGATTCTGTCGGTCGGGTCATGCTGCACTCCATCAAGTTCGGAGTGCGAATTATAGTTTGATTCAGCGGTCGAATGATGGCTCCCTGGCAAAAGACAGGGATAAATATTCGGAATGCGAACTTTTATTCGACAAATTCAGCGAACCAGAGCCGGTGAATGCCGGCCAAGACCATGCTGATATTATTCGGATAGCGAACTTTAATTCGTGAAATAAAATTATAGGCCGCTTTGTTGCAAACCTCAAGTTAAAACGTCAACCTGCCAGCACCCGGCCCAGCTCCGCGTGGTCAACCGGTTTGACAAAATGGTGGTCGAATCCGGCGACCTTCGACATTACCCGGTCATGCGCCTGGCCGTAGCCGGTCAGCGCGATCAGCAGCTTGTTGGCGGTGCCAGCCTGGGCGCGCAGCCGGCGCGCCAGTTCGTAGCCGTCCATGTCGGGCAGGCCGATGTCGAGGATGAACGCATCCACCTCGTGGCTGGCGCTGGCGCGCAGCGCGGTTTCGGCGTCCTCGAAAATCAGTACCTGGTGGCCCTGCGCTTCGAGCAGCGCGCCGAGCGTGCGGCCGGCGTCCTGGTTGTCGTCCACGACCATCAGGCGCAGGCTGCGGCCCTCGGGCACCATGGTTGGCAGCGGCGCCGCGGACGGCGCCTGCGGGGCGACCGCCGCCGGCGGCAACAGCGGCAGCAGGATGGTGAAGGTACTGCCCTTCCCCGCGCCGTCGCTGGCGGCTGCCGCGCTGCCGCCGTGCAGCACGGCGATGCTTTTCACCAGCGCCAGGCCCAGACCGAGGCCGCCCTGGGCCCGGTCCGGGGTACGCTCGGCCTGGGCGAACAGATCAAACACGCGCGGCAGCAGTTCGGCCGACATGCCGATGCCGTTGTCGGTCACGGACATGGCCACTTCGCCACTGTCAGCGCGGGCTTCCAGCGCCAACACCACTTCGCCGCCCTGCGGCGTGTACTTGGCGGCGTTGTTGAGCAGGTTGGCCAGCGCCTGCACCAGCCGCGTCCGGTCGCCGCGCACGTGCAGCTGGCCCGGCGGCAGGCGCAACACCAGCGCGTGGTGGCGCGCTTCGAGCAAGGGGCGCGACTGTTCGACAGCGCCGTTGACGATGGCCATCAGCTCCAGGTCCTGCTGTTCGAGCTGCACCAGCCCGCGCGTTACGCGCGACACATCGAGCAGATCGTCCACCAGGTCGGTCATGTGTTTGACCTGGCGGATGATGATGTCGCTGGCGTGCTGGATCGGTTTCTCGTGGCTGCCGCGCAGCTTGAGCAGCTGGGCGGCGGTGCTGATCGGTGCGAGCGGGTTGCGCAGCTCGTGGGCCAGCATGGCCAGGAATTCATCCTTGCGCTGGCTGGCCTGGCGCCACTCGGTTTCCGCCAGCTTCTGTTCGTGGATGTCGGTACAGGTGCCCATCCAGCGGATGATGTGGTCGGTGTCACCGCGTATCGGCAAGGCGCGCGCCAGCACCCAGTGATAGCGCCCCGAGAAATGGCGCAGCCGGTACTGGATTTCGTAGGTCTCGCCGGTGGCCAGGCACTGCTGCCACAGCGCCCAGGCGCGGGGCTGGTCGTCAGCGTGCAGCAAACCGTTCCAGGCCTCGCCGTGGGTGGAACCGGGCGGCACGCCGGTAAAATCGTACCAGCGCTGGTTGAAGTAGTCGTGCATGCCGTTGGGCAGCGTGGACCACACCATTTGCGGCATGGCGTTGGCGATGGTGCGAAACCGCGCCTCGCTGGCGCGCAGCGCACTCTCGCTGCGCAGCCGTTCGCTGGTGGAGCGGGTGCGTTCGGCCACTTCGCGGATCAGGGCCAAGTCGTCCTCGCTCCAGCAGCGCGGCTGGTCGCTGGTGACAAAGATCATCGCTACCAGCGTGCCGCGCTCGATCACCGGCACATCGACAAAAGCGCCGGCGTGGCGGGCCTTGAGTTTGACGGCCATGTCGCGCGTGCGCGGATCGAAATCGACATCGTCGATGGCAATCAGTTTGCCCTGGCTAAGTTCTTCGAGAAAATTACCGTAGTCGCTGAACCTGAGCGTGGTCGGCGGCGCCTGCAAGCCTGGCGCGGACCAGTCGCGCGCCACGGTAAAGGTCTCCGTGTCGAGATCGACGCTGCCGTACCCCACCCGGCTCGCGCCCAGGGTCTCGCCCAGGATCACACAGGCCCGCATCAGCAGATCGTCGGGCTGGCGTACGCTGCGCGCGGCGTCGCCCAGGCGCACCAATGCATGGCGCCGCAGTTCGCGCAGCACGCGGTCGGTGACGTCGATACCCTGGACCAGGATGCCGGTCACCAAGCCGTCGCCGTCGCGCACCGGCTGGTAGACGAAATCGATGTGGCGCTCGGTGGCGGGACTATTTGCCGTGGCGGGCATCAGGTAGCGGGTGCCATTGGCGGCATACTGTTTGCCGCTGCGGTACACCTCGTCGAGCAGCGTGATGAAGCCCTGGGCCACCGCTTCGGGCAGGCCTTGTGCCACGGTCTGGCCCAGCACCTGGCGCTGGCCGATCAGTTGCAGGAAGCCGGAATTGACGAAGGTGAAGCGGTGCTCCGGGCCTTCGAGCATGGCCATGAACACGGGCGCCTGCTGGAACAGCTCGGCCATCGAATGATGGTCGCGAATGGTCTGCGCCTGGGCCACCAGTTCCGAGCGCATCTGGGCAGCCTGATCGGCCTCGTGCACGCGCTGGGTGACTTCCTCGGCGTGCTGGATCACGTAGCGCACCTCGCCGTCGGCGCCCAGTACCGGCACGTGCACCGGTTTCCAGTAGCGCTCCACGAAGCCCACGCCATCTTCGGCCGGCACGTCGTAGCGCTGGATCGGCAAGGTGTCGGGCGCCTTGGTCTGTATTACGCGCGCAATCGCCGCGCCGATATTGGCCGAGCCATCCGGCTGGTCAAGATCGGGATTATCGGGAAACGCATCGAACAGGTGGCGACCCAGCAACTGCGCGCGCCGGGCACCGGTGGCGCGCAGGTGGGCGTCATTGACTGCCACGATCACCAGATCGGGCGTGACCGCCAGGCATGGCGTGGGCACGGCATCGAACAGCGCCGTGAAATCGGCATCGGGCGCAAACGCGGCGGGCGAAACGGACGGATCGATGTTGCTCACTGGACTGGCCTGGCGGAGGATGGACCGACAGTCTACCGCAAGCAATCGCTTGTCGTCACACCCGAGACCGCTTACAGGCGCCTAATGCGGATCACCGGCCGGGCGTGCTAACATCGCCAATTAGAAACTCTTGCCCTGACCAGACATGAAGCACCGGCTATTTCTGTTTGACCTCGACGACACCCTGCTCGATTTCCGCGCCTCCGAACACCTCTCGTTCCAGCACACCATGCAGGTGCTGGGCCTGGACACCCTCCCCGACGGCCTGTTCAGCCAGTACCAGGCGATCAACGTGGCGCTGTGGCGCAGCCTGGAACTCGGTGAAGTGACCGCCGAGTTTCTCAAGGTCGAGCGCTTCCGCATGACTTTCCTGGCACACCAGATGGACCTCGATCCCAAGGAAGCGAGCGACATCTACCTGGCGTCGCTGGCCAACTCGGTGGTGCTGATCGACGGCGCCAGACAGGTATGCGAAACGCTGGCTGCGATCGGAGAAGTGGGCATCATCACCAACGGCGCGGAACATATCCAGCGGCTGCGCATCGCCAGTTCCGGCCTGCAGGATTACATTTCCTTCGTGGCCACCTCGGAAGGCTCCGGCCACGCCAAGCCCGACGTGCGCTTCTTCGAGTATGCGGCAAAGATGGCCAAGCCGTTCAGCCAGGACCAGGCCATCATCATCGGCGACCGCCTCGACGCCGACATCCTCGGCGCCAACCGCTACGGCATCGACAGCTGCTGGTTCAACCGCGACCGGCTGGCCAATACGTCGCAGGCGGTGCCCACGTTCGAGGTGGCCGCGTTGGACCAGATCGTGCCCATCCTTGCATAAGATTAGCGGCCGCGGAAGCGCTGGATGGCCGCATCGACCATGCCTTCGGCGCTGCCGCTGCGATCGTATTGCTGGCGCAGGTAGTGGGCGTCGCTGCCTTCGTGGGTGGCGCGCACCAGGTGCTGCAACCCTTCGGTGCCGCCCAGTGTGACGCCATACGGTTCCATCTTGCGCAGCGTGGTCAGGATATCCTCGCGCAGCGACAGGCTTTCGTAGGTTTTCGGGTGCACCAGCGTGCCATCAAGGCCAAAGCGGCAGGCCTGGAAACGGTTGTAGTTGTAGACCAGGTAGTCGTCCTCGGCCGGCGCCTCTTCGCGCCGTTCCAGCAGGTAGGCGCACAGCGCCTGCAGGTACGCCGCCAGCGCGGCAGCGCGTTCCACCGTCAATGGCGTATCGCATACGCGCAGTTCGATGGTGCCGAACTCGGGCTTGGGGCGGATGTCCCAGTAAAAGTCCTTCATGCTCTTGATCACGCCCGTGTGTTCCATCTTGGCGAAATACTCGTGCTCGAAACTGTCCCAGCTGAGCGTGAACGGCGCCCGGCCGCTCATCGGGAACGCGAACACCGAGTTCAGCCGCGCCGAATTGAACAGCGTGTCGTTACCCTGCACGAACGGCGACGACGACGACAGCGCGATAAAGTGCGGCACGTAACGGCTCAGCGAGTGCAGCAGGAACAGCGCATCGTCACCGTTGGCGCAGCCGACATGCACGTGCTGGCCGAAAATGGTGAACTGCTTGGCCAGGTAACCGTACAGCTCCGACACTTCCTTGAAACGCGGCTTGGAGAAGATGCGCCGCTCCGACCATTTCTGGAACGGATGGGTGCCGCCGCCGCAAATGCCGATATTGAGTTGCTCGCCGGCCTGCACCAGCGTGTCGCGGATCACCTGCAACTGCGCAACCAGCTCATTGTGGCGGGTGTGGACGTCGCTGTTAATCTCGATCATGCTCTCGGTGATCTCGGGCGTGACGTTGCCGGGAAACGGTTTGCGGCCCAGCAGGTGCAGCAGGTCGGGACTCGAAGCGGTAAGGTCGTAGTCGGACAGGCTGACCAGTTGCAGTTCCAGCTCCACGCCCAGGGTCAGCGGCTCGGAGTTGTTAAATTTTTCCAATGACATCTCAAATCTCCTTCTTGGTCGTTTCGGCAGCCCAGATCAGGGCGCGCTGGGTGAAGATCGGTCCCAGCACTTCCAGCACCAGGGTCATGGCAGCCAGCGCGGCCAGCTCGTCGACCAGCACGATACCCATGTAGCGGGTTTGCTCGAGCAGCAGGGTGACGAACACCGACATCGGCGCCAGCGCCACGCCGGTCAACATGCCCTTGCGCCACGAAATACCACCCACCTTGGCAAACACGGTCACGCTGGCCGTTTTGACCAGGAAGCGCGCCAGCAGCAGCACCATGCCGAGGCCGGCGCCTTCCACCACGCGGCTCCACTCCAGGGTTGACACGGCAAATACGAACAGCAGCACAGTCAGCAGCTCGCCGATGCCGCCGAAGTTGCGCTCGGTACGGCTGAACGCGACGCGACTGTGGCGCGCGGCCAGGCCGAACGTGAGCGTAGCGAGCACCGGTGACACCTCGAACGCGGACGAACCGGCCACCAGCAGCACCACGCCCAAAGCAAACGCGATGGTGCCATCCTGCGCCAGCGCGCCCAGGCGGCGCAGCACGGCCGGCACCAGGAAGCCGAGGATGGCACCCATGGCGGCCGAAATCAGCAACTCGATCAGCGAGTGCGAAACCGCTTGCGTCAGGCTGCCCGAGGTTTCAAATACCCAGAAACCGACCACGACCTTGAAGACAAACACGGCCAGCACGCAGTTGATGGCCACCAGGTGCAGCAAGCGCTCGGTGACCTGCCCCGAACTGTTCTGCTCGTTAATCACGCGCAGCACGCCGGCCGGCGACGTGGACATGGCCAGCGAAGCGAGCAACAGCGACGTCAGCGACGGCATGCCGGACAGCGTGGCGATCAGGTACACCACCCCAAAGGTGGCGGCCGATTCGACCAGCCCGGTGACCAGGATCCAGGGATTGATGCCCAACCAGCGCAAATTGATGCGGTAACCGAATTCGAACAGGATCAGGCCAAAGGCAAAGTTGGCCAGGGTGGTGACGGTGCTGGACGCGCCGCTGGCAAGCGCTTCGGGAAACGCCTGCGATAACAGGAAACCGACGATGCCGTACACGCTGATGCGCGGCAGCTGGGTCCAGCGGTGTATGAATTCGCCCAACAGCCAGGCAAGAGCGATGGCAAGCGGCCAACCAAGGTCGGCCAGGATGACCTGGAATTCCGGCATGTAGTTCTCCTATTTTTGCAAAACACTTAACGTTACTAGTAGTATTATGGCCGATTACGCCACCGACTACTGTTCCATAAGAAACATAAGGAAACTTCTATGCTCGAATTACTGAGTGAACACGCCTGTTTCGGCGGCGTTCAACGCTTTTACCGCCACGACTCGCGCGAGATCGGCCTGCCGATGCGCTTCTCCGTGTTCATCCCCGCCAACCCGGACAATGCGCGCCTGCCGGCGCTGTTCTACCTGGCCGGCCTGACCTGCAACGAAGAAACCTTCATGATCAAGGCAGGCGCCCAGCGCTTTGCCGCCGAGGCCGGCCTGATCCTGATCGCGCCGGACACCAGCCCGCGCGGCGCCAACGTTGAAGGCGAATCGGACAGCTGGGACTTCGGCGTGGGCGCCGGCTTTTACCTGGACGCCACCAAGCCTGAATGGAGCAAGCACTACCGCATGCAAAGCTACATCCACGAACTGCGCGAGCTGGTCATTGCCGAGCTGCCGGTGGACGGCGCGCGGGTCGGCATTTTCGGCCATTCGATGGGCGGCCATGGCGCGCTGACGCTGGCGCTGAAAAATCCGCAGGCGTTCAAGTCGGTGTCGGCCTTCGCGCCGATTGCTGCGCCGATCAAGTCGCCGTGGGGCAAGAAGGCGTTCACCGGCTACCTCGGTGACGACCAGGAAACCTGGGAGCAGTACGACGCCTCGGTCTTGATGTCGCGCCTGCAGACGCCCTTCCCGGCCGGCATCCTGATCGACCAGGGCCTGGGCGACAAGTTTCTCGCCGAGCAGCTCTATCCGGACGTGTTCGAGGCGGCCTGTCGCAACGCATCGCAGCCACTGGAATTGCGGCAGCATGCGCTGTACGACCACGGCTATTACTTCATCGCGACCTTCATCGAAGACCATATCCGCTTCCACGCCAGGAACCTGGCGTAAGCGATGCGATGACAAGCAGCGCCGGCGCCGTTGCCGAGGCGCGCAAGTGGCGCCTCCCTCCCTGCCGGGACAGGTGCTACAGCTTGATCTCGGTACCGAGCGCCTTGAGGAACTGCGCCAGCCACGCCGGATGGGCCGGCCACGCGGGAGCGGTGATGAAGTTGCCGTCGGTAATAGCCTGGTCCACCGCGATGTCGGCATAGGTGGCGCCGGCCAGCTTGACCTCGGGCGCGCAGGCCGGGTAGCAGGCGATGGTCTTGCCGCGTATGACCTCGGCGGCGGCCAGCAACTGGGCGCCGTGGCACACCGCCGCGATCGGCTTTCCGGCTGCGGCAAACTCCTGGACGATGGCAATCACGCGCGGATTGAGGCGCAGGTACTCGGGCGCGCGGCCGCCGGCAATTGCCAGCGCATGGTAGTTGGCGGTATCGACCTCGTCGAAATTGGCGTTCAGCGCAAACAGGTGGCCGGGCTTTTCGGTATAGGTCTGGTCGCCTTCGAAATCGTGGATGGCGGTTTTGATGGTGTCGCCGGCGCGCTTGCCCGGGCAGACGGCGTGGACGACATGACCGACCATTTGCAGCGCCTGGAATGGCACCATGGTCTCGTAATCCTCGGCAAAGTCGCCGGTCAGAAACAGGATGTTTTTGGCTGTCACGATAGATCCTTTCGAGTGAAAGAAAAAAGGCCACGACGTTACCGCCGTGGCCCTCGATACTACCGTGTTTTGCTGCCTTAAGCGGCAACCTTGCCAATCACGTTACGAATGGTGGAAGCCAGATCTTCGGCCGAGAACTTGGCCACGTACGCATCCGCGCCCACGCCCTTGACGTGATCCTCGTTGGTCTTGCCTGACAGCGAAGAGTGGATCACCACCGGGATCTTGGCAAAACGGGCGTCCTGCTTGATCTTGCGCGTCAAGGTAAAACCGTCCATTTCCGGCATTTCCAGGTCGGTCAGCACCATCGCCACGCGGTCGCTGACCGGTACGCCTTCAGCCTTGGCGCCATCGGCAATCGAATTGAGGCGCTCCCAGGCTTCCTTGCCCGACTTGGTCATGATGAAATGCACGCCCATCGCTTCCAGGCCTTTTTCGATCAGGTTGCGCGCCACCACCGAATCGTCGGCAGCGAGCACCACGGAGCCTGGCTTCAACAGCACTTTCGGGCCGATGGTTTCCATGTCCACGTCTTTACCATCGGGCGGCACCAGCTCGCGCAAGATGGTTTCCACGTCCAGCACCTGCGCCAGGCGGGTGTTTTGCACATCGCCATCGACGCGCGCGATACTGGTGACCTTGCCGCCGGCGGTACCTTCGGCCGTCAGCACCTGGCTCCAGTCGAGGCGCACGATTTCTTCCACCGATTCCACAGCGAACGCTTGCGTGGTGCGCGCGAACTCGGTAACCAGCATGATATTGAGACCAGTTTTTGGGGTCACACCGACGATGCCCGGCAAATCGAGCACCGTGATAATTTGACCGCGCAAATTGACGACGCCCAGCATGTGTGGCGGGGATCCGGCCACAGCTGTCACTTCAGGCATCGCCACGATTTCGCGGATTTTGAAGACGTTAATACCGAACAATTCCGAGTGTTCGCCATTGGCGTCAGCGCCGAGGCGGAACAGCAACAGTTCGAATTTGTTGGAATTGGTCAAATTACTGCGTTCATCCACTTCCTGCTGAACTGATTTCATAGATCGTCTCCGTCGGGTGCGCAGAACAGCGAGTCCACCGCGGACCCCTGCTGCCATTGCCTGAGAAGTATAACGTTCGCAACACTGTTACGGAGCACTTTCAGTGGCGTAATCTTGTCCTACAGCACGATAAACAACGGTCTGTGAGGCAACATTGTCAATTCAAGCAGGGATTTGAGGTGAATGTGGATTGAATGATTTTCCCTGGGCCATAGTGGGGAGCTTTTGGCGAAGCTCGATGTCTAATGTGATCAAGGTCTGGAATTATTCAGCAGCTGATGTAGTCATCTTCTCTCTCGCCGTTGGCCACCAGATTCGCAACTAAATTTCAGTTGCACTTCACCGATACGGGTTACATAATCTCATGTCCAAGACCGCAAAGCTCGTTGCACGAATGATATGCATACCCGCTGATTTCACTTGGGATGAGTTGTGCACTGTGCTCGCCGGCTTCAGTTTTACGGAAGGGAAAGCTGGAGGTGGTTCGTATCGCACCTTCACGGATAAGCACGGTCGAAAGATCTTTCTACATGAGCCACATCCCGGAAAAATTATGAGGCGATACGCGGTACGGGAAGTTGTCAGTAAATTGAAGGAATTTGGTCTGCTATGAGGACGTTATCATGAGTGACATCACCTTGAACTACAAGGGCTACTGCGGCTCTATCGAAACCAGCGTCGAAGATGACTGTTTGTTTGGAAAAATACTCTTCATAACAGATCTCGTCACATATGAGGCGACAACACCGGCACAGTTAAAATCGGCGTTCGAAAACGCCGTGGACTTATACGTTGAACAGTGTAGTGCGCAAGGCCTGCAACCTGACAAGCCTTTTAGCGGCACGCTGAACGTTCGACTCACGCAGGAAATGCACCGCGCAGCGGCGATCAAGGCTGCTGGCATGGGGCAGACGCTCAATGAGTTTATCAAACAATGTATATCGCTCGGGATCGCGCTCGACACAAGCAATATTGGCCGAGGCGGCAAGCCCGCAGCCTGAACCTCAATCACAACGATCAAAGTTCTCCCGCAACAGCTTGTACTGCGCCGCCACCATCGGTGGATTCGGATCGTGGCCGGCGGCGGGCACCAGCACGAATTGCTTGCGCGGTGCTTCAATGAAGTCGAAGTAGCGCCGACTCTGGTCGGCCATCGTCAGCAGATCCTCCTGGCCCTGCACCATGTAGAACGGCACGGCAAACTTCGGCCCCAGATGGTAGAGGTCGATCGAATAGCCGATGCCGTCGCCCTTCATGCCGACGAACTGCAGCCAGGAATAATCCTCGCCGGCCATGTAGTCGGCCTTGGCCTTGGGCGTTTCGTACTCGGGCGGCGTTACCCACCACGAGGCGGGTGCTGGTGTGGTCACCAGCCGCTCGTACTTGACGATCACCCGCCGCAAGATGCCGGCGTTGCGCGGGTTGGTCCACGGCGGCGGGCCGATGGCGTCGAGCTTGGCGATCGAATCGGCATCGTTGGCAGCGCGGGCGCGCGCCAGCGTGGCGCTGTAGCTGCCGTTCTGGCCGAATTTGCCCACCAGTTGCGATGAGCTGATGTAGCCGCAGAACATGGCCGGATCGGCCTTGGCCATGTTTACGCCCAATACCGAGCTCCACGAACCACCCATCAGGATCACTTGCTTCCTGCCGAAACGCCTGGCCGCATAGCGCGACACTTCGATGCCGTCATCGCGCAGTTGTTCGATGCGCAGAGGGACGTCGTCGGACAACGGTGTGCGGCCGTACGTCATGCCGGAACCGCGTTGATCCCACTGGACGATGGTGTAATGCTGTTCCCACGGCTGGTACACAGCGTCGGCAAACGGCGTGGTCGGGTTGCCGGGGCCGCCATGAATCAGCACGATGATCGGGTTGGTACAACTACTGCCCTTGATGCGCACCCACTGGTCCATGCCACCGATGCGCACGAAGCCTTTTTCGTCGACGGCCTGATTGGCCTTGGTGCAGACGGTGTCAGCCAGCATGCCGAAATCCGGGGTATCGGCGGCTTCTGCTGCCGGTGACGAGAGCAAGACCAATGATGTTGCAACCAGGGGAGCGATAAAGCGGCGTGCCATGCAGTTTCTCCATTCACAAGAAAATTCATTATGAATAAAAAAACAAGCCTTGTCACTTGCAAATGACGGCTACAAAAAAAGGACCCGCAGGTCCTTTTGAGCGATACACAGATTCAACGACCTGCGCATCTGAATGCTGGAGCGGGAGAAGAGTCTCGAACTCTCGACCTCAACCTTGGCAAGGTTGCGCTCTACCAACTGAGCTACTCCCGCTTAGAGAGGCAAGATTATGACAGAACTTTTTCAAAAACACCAGTGCCCTCTGCTATCCCTTTGCCAAGTTCTTACCGTGCGCCCCATCGGTTAAACTTCATACCATTTAGCAATGGTAATGAAGGACTGGAATGGATTCGATTGAAATTGTGCTGGTCATGCTGTTGGCCGTGGTGGCCAGCGCGTACCTGATGCGGCTGCTGCCAAGTGCGATTCCGCTGCCGCTGGTGCAGATCGCGCTGGGGGCCCTGATCGCTGCCAAGTCCACGCACGGCGTGGAACTGGAGCCCGACCTGTTTTTCCTGATTTTCCTGCCGCCGCTGCTGTTCCTCGACGGCTGGCGCATCCCCAAGAGCGGCCTGCTGCGCGACAAGGGCACCATCCTCGAACTGGCATTCGGGCTGGTGTTCTTTACCGTGATCGGCGCCGGCTTCCTGATCCACTGGCTGATTCCCGCCATGCCGCTGGCCGTGGCTTTTGCGCTGGCGGCCATCGTCTCGCCCACCGATCCGATCGCGGTCAGTTCGATCGCGTCCAACACGCCGATCCCTAAGCGCCTGATGCACATCCTGGAAGGCGAATCGCTGCTCAACGACGCCAGCGGCCTGGTGTGCTTTCGCTTCGCGGTGGCCGCTGCCATGACCGGCGCGTTTTCGATCGGCAGCGCCAGCCTGACGTTTGTGTGGGTGGTGATCGCGGGCCTCGGCTCCGGCGTGGCCGTCACCATGGTCGTGACCTGGGTGCAGCGCTGGCTCACGCGTCACTTCGGCGAACCGGTCGGCTCGCCGATCCTGGTCAACCTGCTGCTGCCGTTCGGCGCCTACCTGGTGGCAGAGCGGCTCAACGCGTCCGGCATTCTGGCGGCGGTAGCGGCCGGCGTGACCATGAGCTACGTGGAGCTGAGCGGCCAGGCCATGGCCAATACCCGCATCCAGCGCTCGGCCGTGTGGGACACGGTGCAGTTTGCGCTCAACGGCATCATGTTCGTGCTGCTGGGCGAACAGCTGCCCGACATCTTCAAGGGCGCCCGCGCCACCATTGAGGAAAGCGGTCACCTCAACCCGTGGTGGCTGGCGGTGTACGCGGTGGCCATTACCGGCGGCCTGCTGGTGCTGCGCTTTGCCTGGGTGTGGGCGTCGCTGCGGCTGACCATTTTCAAGCAGCGCCTGCGCCATGCGCCGGGTCCGCAAATCAAGTGGCGCCTGGTGATGGCCACCACGCTGGCCGGCGCGCGCGGCACCATCACCCTGGCCGGCGTGCTGACGCTGCCGCTGCTGCTGCCCAATGGCGAACCATTCCCCGCCCGTGCGCTGACCATCTTCCTGGCCTGCTCGGTGATCCTGCTGTCCCTGCTGATCGCCAGTATCGGGTTGCCGCGCCTGCTCAAGGGCGTGACCTTCCCTGCCGAGCCGGAAGAGCAGCAGGAGGAAGACCTGGGGCGTCGCGCCGCCGCCACTGCCGCACTCGAAGCGGTCAAGGATGCACAGGTCAAGCTGATGGAGTCGGGCACCTGCGTCGATCCGAATGTGTATCCGGAAGCGGCGGGCCGCGTGATCGCGTTCTACGAGCACCGGCTCAAGGAAGTGGCGCCGGAAAAGGAAGGCGCCTGGCGCCGCACCGATTCGGCCGAACGCGAGCTGCGCCTGGCGGGACTGAAGGCAGAGCGGCGCGTGGTGTTCGACCTGGCGCGGCACGACAAGATCTCGGATTCGATTTCGCGCAAGCTGGTGCGCGAAATCGACCTGATGGAAGAGCGTTACAAGTAAGCGCTAAAAATTCATCGGGGCCGACGCATCTTGCAGCATGTTCTCCGCCGCCTCCGGGCGGCCGAACAGGAAGCCCTGGAAGTGCGAGCAGCCCTCGTTTTTCAGTTGCAGGAACTGCGCCTCGGTTTCCACGCCCTCGGCCGTGGTCTTGATCAGCAGGCTGCTCGACAGGCCGGTGATGGCGCGGATGATGGCCATCGCCTCCTTGCTGGTGCCCATGTCGCGCACGAACGATTTGTCGATCTTGATGCGGTCGAACGGGAACGAGCGCAGATAGCTGAGCGACGAGTAGCCGGTGCCGAAATCGTCGAGCGAAATCGCCACGCCCAAATGCTTGAGCGCGCGCAGCGTGCGGATATTGCCGTCGCTGTTGTCGAGCAGGACCGATTCGGTGATTTCCAGCTCCAGCCGCGCCGGGTCCAGGCCCGAGTCGGCCAACGCCAGCGCCACCACCTTGACAAGGTCGGTGCATTTGAATTGCACCGGCGACAGGTTGACCGCCACCACCGCATTATTTTCCCAGCCCACCGCCTCCTGGCACGCCAGGTTCAGCGCACGCACGCCGATCTCGTGGATCAAGCCGGTTTCCTCGGCAATCGGAATGAACTCCATCGGCGGGACCAGCCCGCGCGTGGGATGCTGCCAGCGCATTAGCGCCTCGTAACCGGAAATGCGGCCGTCCGATTCGATCACCGGCTGGTAATGCATTTCGAGCTGGCCCTGGTGCAGCGCGCGGCGCAGTTCGGTTTCCATCTGGCGCCGGTGGCGCGACGCTTCTTCCAGCTCCGGGCGGAAGACTTCGAAACGATTGCGGCCGTTGCGCTTGGCTTCGTACAGCGCCATGTCGCCGTAGCGCATCAGCTCCTCGCCGCTGGCAGGCTCGGTGGCAGTGGCCTGCGCGATGCCCACCGACAGCCCCACCGAAAAACTGTGACCGTCGATCAGGAACGCCGGCGCCACCGCGTCGATCAGGCGCTGGGCCGCGAGCCGCGCTTCATCGAGCCGTTTCACGCGCGGCAGCACCACGGCAAATTCGTCGCCCCCCAGGCGGGCCAGCGTGTCCTGCTCGCGCAGCGATTTTTTCAGGCGCTTGCCCAGCGCCAGCAGGATCTTGTCACCAAAAGCGTGACCCAGCGCGTCGTTGATGTTCTTGAAGTTGTCGAGGTCCAGGCACAGGATGGCGGTGCCGGTCTCGCTGCCCTCCCCGTCCAAGATGGCTTGCTCCAGGCGGGCATTGAAGAAGGCGCGGTTGGGCAGGTCGGTCAGGCCGTCGTGCTGGGCCATGTGGTGGATTTGCGCGTAGGCGGCCAGTTCCTCGGTGACGTCCTCGGTAATCACCAGCACATAATCGCCGCCCTCGTCGGGCCGGCTGCCGATCGCCACCCGGCTGCGCAGGTGGCGCGGACCGATCGACGTCTGCACCAGGCTTTCGCTGTCCACCCGCTCCGCTTCGGACAGGTCGCCCGAGGTCTGGCGCGCGATGTACGCGGCGATTTCAGATGTCAGGCACTGGCCGGGGGTGCGGCCCACCATGTCGTGGCGCGGCTGGGCGAACAGCAGTTGCGCCTGCTGGTTGGCCAGCAGGATTTCGCCGGTGGCGCGGTCCAGCACCAGCACGCTGGCCGGAATATTGGCGATCACCGAATCGAGGAAGCGCGACATGCCGGCCATCTGCACGCTGTACTGCTCGGCCATCTCTTTCGCTTCGATCAGGCTCAGTTGCTGCTGGCGGCGCTCGGTGACATCGCGCGTGATCTTGGCAAAGCCGAGCAACACGCCGCGCTGGTCGCGGATCGCCTCGATCACCACGCTGGTCCAGAAGCGGCTGCCGTTCTTGCGCAGGCGCCAGCCTTCCGCTTCGAAGCGGCTGTCCTGGCGCGCAATCGACAGCGCGCGCTGCGGCAGGCCCACAGCGCGATCCTCGTCGCTGTAGAACAGGGCGAAATTCTTGCCGATGATTTCGTCCGCCTGATAGCCCTTGGCGCGCTCGGCGCCGGCGTTCCAGTTGATCACATGGCCGTCGGGATCGAGCATGTAAATGGCATAGTCGGAAACGCCTTGCACCAGCAGGCGATACATCAGGTCGGAATTAACGGCAGTCATAGCATCGAGGTGTTACATGGGGAATATCCAACTATACAGCAATTAATTCCACGCAGAAATTTTGTAAATTATCACCTCAAAATTCGTTACTTTTGTGACGCATCAATGGCTTGGAATGTGAAGTCGTTCAGCCGCACCGTGCCGATGCCGGCGCAATACACGCCCAGCTTCAGACTGAGAAAGCCGCCGAACACGTTGTGGTGGATGCCCGATACTTCCATGCGCGTACCATGCAACGTCCAATGGCGTCCGCCATCGTGCGAGTAATGAAAGGTGATCACGTTTTCCACGTTGGTCAGGCGCACCCGCACCGTCGAGGTGGCGCGCTGCACGCGGGCCCATGTGTGCTCTTCGGCGTACTGGAAAGTCTTGATGGTGTCCGGCGCAAAGCTCAGTCCCACAAACGCCTTGCTGTTATAGAACAGCAGCAGGCCGGCCTCCGCCTGCCCGTCCAGGGTGAGTGTGATTTCCGCCTGGTACGAGCGCTCGCCCACCCCGCAGGTGAGCGGCCGGCTGTCGGCCGGCGTAAGGCCGCGCCCGGCAAGTTCCAGCCCATGCTGGGTATAGCGGGCGCGGCGCGACTCGTCGGACGCGGGATCGTGGAACGCCCATTGCACGCCCATGCGGTTGCTGCCGAAGTCGTCGGACAGCGCATGGCCCGAAGGTCCGGCCTTGCCTCCGCGCGGTTTCGGCAACGGCCGCGACAAATCGCCGCCCAGCGCCCGGAACCAGCCGTCGGCAGTCCACTCGATCGGTTCGAGCAGGGTCTGGCGGCCCAGCGTGCGGTAGCCGTTCTCGTAACCGTGATAAATCATCCACCAGTCGCCGGCTGGTCCTTCGACCAGCGTGGCGTGGCCGCGCGACCACCAGGGCTCGGCGGTACTGGTGGTGCGCACCAGCGGATTGTGCGGGCAATGCTCCCACGGTCCGTGGATCGACGCTGACCGCGCGGCAATCACCATGTGGCCGGTGACCGGCCCGGCAGTGCCGCCCACTGCCGTCACCAGGTAGAACCACTTGCCGCGACGTAGCAGCTTCGGGCCTTCCGGCGCGAAGTTTTCCACCACCCAATCGACCGGGTAGCGCCATGGCTCGTAGGCCTTTTCCAGCTGGCCGTCGGTGGCCAGGCCGTCGTCGGTGAGGCGGATCTTGCGGATGCCGTTGACGAACAGGTAGCGCTTGCCGTCCTCGCCCACCACGTGGCCGGGATCGATGCAACCGGCGATCTTGAGATCGACCGGCTCGCTCCACGGACCGGCGATGTCGTCGGCCCAGATCGCGTAGATCGACCAGGCATCGCCGTCGGGCGCGGCGGGAATATAGATGAAGTAGCGGCCGTTGTGCTTGCACAGGTCCACCGCCCACACGGCGCCCAGCGGCTTGGTCAGGGCGGCGGTTATCGGCCGCCAGTTGACCAGGTCGGTCGAATGCCAGATCACCAGGCCGGGGTACGAGTAGAACGAAGAGTACGTCAGGTAGTAGTCGCTGCCGTCCTTGAGCACGGTCGGGTCGGGATGGTCGCCAGCAATGATGGGGTTGCGGTACAAGCCGTTGCCGAGGTCGGCCTGGCGCTGCCCTTCTATGCCTTTGCCCCAGCTTGGTGAGGGTGGTAAGGTGCAGCCAGCCGCGCCTGGGTTGGCAGTGGCGTTGGCGTTGGCATTGGCGTCGGCGGCGCCTGCGCCTGCGCCCGTTCTGGTGACGGTGCTTGCGCCTGTGCCTGTACCTGTGGCGCTGCGGCTGTTGCTGGCGGCATTAACGGCGGCAGCGGTGGCAGCCAGCGCGGGCACGGCCGATAGCGAGGCGGCGCCAGCCAGCATAGTTTTAAAGGCCTTGCGGCGGGCGTCATTGGTCATCATGAATCTCCATCATTATTGTGACCACAGAGTATCTGAAAACGATTTCATCAGCAAGGTGACGTTTGACAATGCGGCAAGAATGACCAATCATGGCCGCCATGTCCGCCAAGTTCCAGAGTCGCACCAGGCTCAACCTCGCCATCGCCTGGCTCCTGTTCTGGAGCCTGATGACCGCCACTGCCATCCAGGAATTCATCCGCGACGGTGGCGGCGCGCTGTGGAAGCCGATCTCGTGGGAAGCGACCTCGTTCCTGGCAGTGACGCTGCTGCTCTACCTGCAACGCCGTTACACCGCCCGCTACGATGACCTGGTCGGTTCGCCGGTGCGGTGGTTTGCGCACCAGCTGGTGTGGCTCCCCGTGTACTGGGTGGCGTTCACGCCGCTTGCTTTCGGCATGCGTCACCTGCTGTACGGCATGGCCGGCGATGTTTATACCCACGAAGCCTGGCCCGAGGTGCTGCTGTACGAGAACGTCAAGATGACGGTGTTCTTTTTCATCTTTGCCACGATTACCTTCGGCATCCTGTCATACCACGCCATGCTCAGCGAAAAGCTCAGACTGGAACGGGTGAACGCCTCGCTGCGCGAAGTGCAATTGCTGCGGCTCACTCAGCAACTGCAGCCGCACTTCCTGTTCAATGCCCTCAACACCGTCTCGTCGCTGATGCACACCGACGTGGACCGCGCCGACGCCATGCTGATCCAGCTGGCCGACGTGCTGCGCGCCACGCTCGACGTGGGCGAGCAGCACCAGGTGCCACTGTCAACCGAACTGCGCCTGCTGCGCGGCTATGCGGCGTTGATGGCCGAACGCTTCTCCGACCGCGTCAGCATCGCCTGGCAAATCGACGAAGTGCTGCTGGACTGCCCGGTACCGGTGATGAGCCTGCAGCCACTGCTGGAAAACATCTTCAAGCACACGGTGGAGCGGCGACGCCAGCCAACCGCCATTGCCATCACCGCGCACCGCGAAGACGGGTTGCTGGTACTGCGGGTGGAGGATGATGGCGGGCGGTTGGCGACGGCGAGTGACGCTGGCGACAACACCGGCATCGGCGTGCGCAATTTGCGCGAGCGCCTGGCGACCGGGTACGGCGCCGGGGCGACGTTCAACCTGATCCAGCTTGCGCCTGCCGGCGTGCGGGCGGAAATGCGGCTGCCATGCGGATCCTGATCGTTGACGACGAGCGCCCGGCGCGTGACAAGCTGCGGCGCCTGCTGGAGCAGGAGCCGGACATTACTGCCATCGGCGAAGCGCGCGATGGCGTCGATGCGCTCGAACAATTGCCCGCTTTCGCGCCCGACCTGCTGCTGCTCGACATCCAGATGCCGGAAATAAACGGCCTGGACGTGGCGGCCTCGCTGCCGGTCCCGGCGCCGCTGGTGGTGTTCGTCACTGCCTACGACGACTACGCCATCCGCGCCTTCGACGCCAACGCCATCGACTACCTGCTCAAACCCTACGACCAGCAGCGGCTGCGGCGCGCCCTGGACCGGGCCCGCGCGCGCTTGCCGCACGGTGCGCTTGCGTCGCCGTCTGCTTCGCCAAGCCCTGCCTTGCCACGCGCTGCTTCGTCGCTCTCTGCCTCGCCACCCTGTACGCCGTCCACGCCTTCAGTACCGATTAATCCGGTCACGCCAGCCGCAACGCCGTCGTCAGCCACATCGCCAACCCTGCCCGCCCCGGTACAACTGCTGGTACCGGAACGCAGCGGGATACGCGTGGTGCGGGTGCAAGACATCCAGTGGATCGAAACGGCCGACAACTACGTGGTGCTGCATACGGCCGATGCCCAGCCGCTGATGCGCCAGACCCTGGCCGGCCTGCTCGACAAGCTCGGCCCGCGCTTCGTGCGCTGCCACCGCCGCGCCGCAGTGCAGTTGGACTGGGTGGCCGGCATTGAGGTACTCGACAAGGGCGACGGCGAACTGCTGTTGCGCGGCGGCGCCCGGGTGCCGTGCTCGCGCCAGTTCCGCAACGAGGTGGTGGCGCGGCTGCAAGCGGGCACGGTGTTAGGCGACGTCCCTGGCGCACCCGGCAGCTCCAATAATTCCAACTCGCCCCACCGGCATCCCGGTTCGCCCCACGACGCTGGACCCTGAGCGGACGGCCGCATAAGCTGGCTCCATCGAACCACGCATCCCCCACGGAGCCAGCATGCACAACCACCAACGCCTGTATTTTCTCGACTGGATCCGCATCATCGCCTTCCTGGTGCTGATCCTGTACCACACCGGCATGTACTATGTCAGCTGGGACTGGCACGTAAAAAGTCCGGATGCCGGCCATGCCATCGAACCGCTGATGATCCTGTCTGCGCCTTGGCGGCTGGGCTTGCTGTTCATGATCTCGGGCGTGGCCACCGCCTTCATGCTGGGCAAACTGCACGTCGGCAAACTGATGGCGCAGCGCAGCTGGCGCCTGCTGGTGCCGCTGGCCTTCGGCATGCTGGTGATCGTGCCGCCGCAAGCGTACTTCGAGGTGGTGGAAAAAGTAGCCTACCAGGGCGGTTACGGCGACTTCCTCAAGCTGTACATGACCAGCTACGACGGCTTTTGCCGGGGCGACGATTGCCTGGCCATGCCGACCTGGAATCACCTGTGGTTCGTGGCCTACCTGTGGGTGTACACGATGGTGTTCGGCGCGCTGGCCTGGTTGGCGGGCAAGCGCCTGGCGGCGCTGTCGAACCTGGCAGGCCGCGTGCTGGCCGGCTGGAAGCTGGTGCTGCTGCCGGTGATTGTACTGGTAGTGGCCCGCTTGACGCTTTCCGCAAGCTACCCCAGCACCCACGCCCTGGCTGGCGACTGTTACAACCATGCGCAGTACTTTTACCTGTTCGTGCTGGGCGCGCTGCTGGCCAGCCAGCGCCGCGTGTGGCAGGAAGCCGACCGCCTGCGCTGGACCTCGCTGGGCATGTGGCTGGGCAGCTGGGCCATCCTGGTGGTGTGCTACACCATGCCGCCCGAACTGATGCGCAGCCCGGCCGTGGCGCCGTGGCGCCCGGTGATGGGCGCAATCTATAGCCTGAACCAGTGGGTGGCAATCCTGACCGTGTGCGGTTACGCCCACCGCCACGTGACCGCCGACAGCGCCCCGCGCCGCTACCTGACCGAAGCCGTCTTCCCCGTGTACATCCTGCACCAGACCCTGATCGTGACCATGGCGCACTGGTTCAAGCCGGTCGGGCTGGCGCCGGCCGTGGAAGGCGCGGTGTTGGTGATCCTGACCGTGACCATCAGCTTTGCCGTGTTCGAGCTGGTGCGGCGGGTGGCGGTGCTGCGGCCCTTGTTCGGGCTGGGCAAGATGCGCCGGGCAGTGCGGGATGCGAGCCATGTCCAAGCCCCCGCTCAGGCCAGCGAGGCGCTGGCGCCCACCTTGCTGGCTACCTTGCCGGCAAGCTCGCTGGCACCGTCAGCGGCCACGTCGGCGGCCACGCCGGCCAGCACCTGCGCATAGACTGCCGTGAGGCGCTGCGCCACGCTGCGCCAGGTGTAGTGGCGATGGGCGCGGCGCCAGCCCTGCACGCCGAGGCTGCGCGCCTGCACCGGGTTGGCGTGCAGGCTAGCCAGCCGGTCGGCCAGCGCTGCCGGATCGTGCGGCGCGACCAGGTAGCCGGTTTCGCCATCGAGCACCATGTCGTCGATGCAGCCGGCCGCCACCCCGACTACCGGCGTGGCGCACGCCATGGCCCCCAGCACCGCCGCACCAAAAGCGTTGTAGCACGACGTGGCGACGCAAACGTCCGCCGCGCTATACCAGTGGCGTAGCGCGGAAGCCGGCTGCGGCCCCAGGAAAGCAACCTCGACATCAAGCCGGCCTGCCAGGTCGCGCAGGCGCTGAAACTCGCCCAGATGCGATAACTGGTGCGACTGGACCGATGGGTGCGACTGATTGGGCGACTGCGACTGGAATGACTGCTGCGACCGGGTTGACCGCGGCGTCTCGCATGGCTGGTGCGACAGCAATGCATCGAGCGGGCGCGCCAAATGGCCACCCTCGTCCGGCATAGCCGCGCCGAGCACCAGCAGCCGCGCCGCCACCGCGTGCCGGTTGGCCAGTTGCGCCATGCCCTCGATGGCGGTATCAATGTCATGCCCGGACCCCAGCCGCCCCACGTACAGCGCCAGAAAGGCATCCGACGGCAATCCCAGCAAGCCCCGCGCGCGCAGCCGCACCGGCCAGAACAGCGCAGGGTCGAAGCCGCAGGGCACAATGTCGATACGGGTGTGAGCCCGGCCCGGCAAGCCTTGCAATGCATCGCGGTGCTGGCGGCACAGCACCAGCACGCTGTCGGCATCTTTCAGTAGTTGCTGTTGCAAGGCGACCGCCGCCGCGCTGCCCTGCTGCGCCGGCGGCGCGTGCAGCGTGACCACATACGGCACGCCCAGCGTGCGCCGCAACTGCTGCGCCGCGCAACCGGACCGCAGGTCGCAGGCGTGGGCGATGTCGTAACCGCCGCGCTGGCGCCGCGCAAAGCCCACCATGAAACGCCCGAACTGCTCGATATAAGGTTGCAGGGGTTCGCGTCCGAACACGCCGGGCGGACCGGCCGGCACGTGGATGATGCGCACATTGGGCCGCCAAAAATGGACCTGGGGCTGTTCGATACGGTAGCGGCGGGTGAAGATATCGACCTGGCAGCCGAGCGCGCCCAGCTCCGAACCGAGTTGGCCGACGTAGAAGCCGAGGCTGTCGCAATCGACGCTGCCACTAACGGCCAGCGGCGATGCGTACGAACTGATGAGTGCAATTTTCAGCATGGGGGAACTCCTGGTTATCATGCTTGGAGTTCCTCCGGGGCGGCGCGGTTCCGCCTGCGTGAGCCTGATTAGATCTGGATCAAGGTCTGCTGAAATGCAGCGTGTGGACAGGCGGCCCCGGCAAAAGCGGCGTGGCCCGTCCCGCCACCCAGTCGTCGCGGCCATCGAGAAAGTATGGCGACAGCGGATGGCCGCTCTGGCCGCCCGGCATGTTGAACAGGCCCTCATCCTCGCGTCCCGGCGCCACCGTCAGCCGCTCGGACGCGCCAAAAGTCGGGCCCGCCACGCGCGGCATGTGCTGGTCGCCGGCCATCATGTCGGGCGCCACTTTCAGATAGCGCCCCAGCACCGGTATCGATGCGGCCATCGGATGCGCGCTGGCGGCGGTGTTGCGCTGGCCCCAGGTGGCGTCGGCCAGGCGCCGGCCGTCCTGCGTCAGATCGGCGATCACGCGGTCCAGCGCCGCCAGTTGCACCGCTTGCCAGCTGGCGTGACCCGGCGGCAGCCAGGCCGGCGGTTGCGCATCGAGCAGGCGCGCCACCACCACCGGCCAGCGCGCGCTGACTGCCGCCATGCCGGCCTTGGGATCGAGGGCGGGCAACTGCTGGTCGGCGCCCCCATACAGGATGTCGTACAGCGCATACATATAGCCGCGCGTGAGACGGTAAGCCACCGAATCGACGCTGGCACGGCCGGTCCAGGTGGACCGCAGCAGCGCCAGCGCCTCGGCGCGCAGCGGCTGGCCGGCCACCGCTCGCGCATCCAGCGCGGCGATAGCCCGGTCGCGCCACGGCGCCAGGAACAGCGCGCGGTCGTCGAGCGCCACCGCGTACACTTGCCTGACGCCGGTGCGCGGTCCCAGCGCGGTCAAGCCGTCGCGCACCTGGCGCGAACGCGCACCGAGGTCGTAACCGCCGTCGCCCAGCAGCGCTGCGCCGGCGCCATTCAACTGGCGGCTGTTGGCGGTAAACAGCTGGCCGCCGGCCGGATCGATCAACTTGGGATAGGCGTCCGCCGCCAGCCAGCCCTGCCAGGCGGCGGCAGGGTCGTCGCCGTGCAGCGGGTAGCTGGCGTCCATTGCATTGATCGCGCGGCGTGGAATGCGGCCGGCGATGGTCCAGCCGATATGGCCGCCGCTGTCGCCGGCCACCATGTTCTGCGCCGGGATGCCGAGCGTGGGCGCCAGCGCCAACGCCTGTTCCACCGTCGCTACGCTTTCGAGCAAATGCGCACGGACATTGACAGCGCCCGGCTGGTGCGCGGTCCAGCGCACCGCGTAAGTTTTGCCGTCGGCCTCGCGCAGCGGCCCGAGCGAGGTATCGCGCACTGTCAGTGTTTGACTTGCCTGCCCCTTGACGATAATGGTCTCGTGGTGAACCACCGGGGTCTCCAGGCCGGCCGGGGTGCGCACCTGCCCCGGATGGGCCGGGTCGGCATCGACTTCGACCAGGTCCAGGTAGTCGCCATAACTGTTGGTAAAGCCCCATGCTACCTGGCCATTGCTGCCGACGACCACCACCGGCGCGCCGGGCAATGTCACGCCCACCACGCGCCGCTGTCCACCCTTGCCATCGGCGAACTGCAAGGCGGCGCGGTACCAGATCACCGGCAGTTGCAGGCCGAGGTGCATATCGTTGGCGACAATGGCCGCGCCGCTGTCGCTGCGACTGCCAGCTACCGCCCAGTTGTTGCTGCCCACGGTGTTGAGCCAGGCCGTGGACGGTTGAGCGAATGGTACGAGCGAGGCGGTGGACGATTCGGCTAACGTCGGGACCAGGGCGATGGAAGGTTCGGCTCGCGGCGCCGTCGCGGAAACGGCCGAAGGAGCGGCCAAAGCAAGGCGGCGCGACGCCTGCAAGCCTGGCGTGCGCGGACGGCCCCACCATGCGGGCGCGGTGGCGGGTATCGGCGCTTCGTCGCCGCTGACGGTGGCAGCGTCTAGGGGCGCATCCCATGGCGTAAATGACGGCGCCAGGAAAGCGCGCTGGGCATCATCGGTGTGGTCGCGCAGCCAGCCGCGCGCCAGCTCACGCGGCAGCTGGTTGCCCTGCAAGTCGAAATACATGGCCCAGATTACCAGCAGCGAATCGGCGGCGCGCCACGGACGCGGTGCGGCGCCCGTGAGCACATACTCGAACGGCCTGGCGCCGAGCGCGCCCAGGCCGGCGTTGACGCCGTCGGTGTAGCGCGCCAGCAGTTGCTGGTCGCCGGCCGGCAGCGCGGCCAGCGCCAGGTCGGCGCGGGCGCGCAGGCGGTGCAGGCGGTGGGCCTGGTCGGTGGGCAGCGCTCGCAGTCCGAACAGCTCCGACAGCTCGCCGGCCGCCACCCGGCGCAGCAGGTCCATCTGGAAGTAGCGCTCCTGGGCGTGCACGAAACCGGTGGCATACGCCACATCGAGCCGGCTCTCACCGCTGATGACAGGCACGCCATGCTGGTCGCGCGCCACGCTGACCGTGTCGTGCAAACCGGTCGCCGTCCGCATGCCGTCCAGCGCGGGCAGGCTGGCGCGCAGGTACAACCAGCCACCGGCCACCGCCAGCAGCATCAGGCACACCACGGCCAGCAGCACCCGCCCCGGCCATTTCCACCACCGCTTGTTGCGCATACGTCCTCGCGACCATGATTGACATGCCGGCCAGTGTGCCAGAGCCGCGCCAGGCGGGCAATCGCGCCGGAGACCGGAAGCGCAGATTTCGCCAGCCATGTGCTTGCCGACGGTGTGTGCCATTTGTATCGTGGTAGTGGTAAAGTTTACCGAACATGACTATCTGGCCGCCGCGCCCCGACCGACCATGCTTGCAGCACCGATACCCGCCAACGACAAGGAACGCCTGGCTGCGCTGCGCGCGCTGCTGATCCTCGATACGCCACCGGAAGAGCGCTACGACAGGATCGTGCGCTTCGCGGCCGAAGAATTCGGCGTGCCGATCGCGCTGCTGTCGCTGGTCGATGAAAACCGCCAGTGGTTCAAGGCCCGCGTGGGGATCGACGCATGCGAGACCCAGCGCGACATCTCGTTCTGCGGCCACGCCATCGTGCAGCCCGATATCTTCGTGATACCCGACGCCCGCCAGGATCCGCGCTTTGCCGACAATCCGGTCGTCACGGGCGAGCCGCGCGTGATTTTCTATGCGGGCGCGCCGCTGCTCGAGCCATCGGGCCACGCCATCGGCACGCTGTGCCTGTTCGACCACGAGCCGCGCACCCTGGATACCACCGAACTGGCGATCCTGGCCAGCCTGCGCGACCTGCTGCAAGAGGAACTATCGGGAGGGAATGACCATGCCTGAACGTCCACGCAATCCGATCGACATGCTGCTGGTGGAAGAACAGCCGTTGCTGCGCAAAACCGTGTCGATGACGGCACGCTCGCTGGGCATGGGTACGGTGCACGAGGCGGCAACCGCCGAAGCGGCCGAAAAGCTGCTGCGCGAACGCAGTTTCCAGGGTGCGGTGATTTCGCTCGAATGCGGCGCCTTTGGCGGCGCCGCCCACAATTTCACGCTGCTCGACCGGGTACGCGGCGGCATGTCGGCCAGCCGCGCGACGATCCCGATCGCGGTGATGGTGGACCATCCAACGGCGGCGCTGCTGCAGGAATTGCGCAGCCGCGATATCAGCCGGGTAATCGTGAAGCCGTTCCGGGCCAAGGTGCTGCTCGATACGTTCGCCAGCTTCGGCTAGGCGGCAGCGCTCAATAAATCTCGCGCGCCACCTCGCGCACGTACCGCAACAACAGCTCCGCCCCCGGCGACATCAGGTGACCATCGACCATGATGATGCCGTAGGCGTCCATCCGGCACGGCAGCTCGATCGGCAGGATGTTCAACACCCCCTGCGATTCGTAGTACTGCGCCACCGCCACCGGCATCACGTTCAGCGCGTCGGTCTGCTGCAACAGCGGCTTGATCATCAGCACCGCCGTGGTGTCGATCACGTTGAACGGCACTTCCAGTCCCGCGCGGCGGAACATCAGTTCGCACCGCGCACGCAGGATGCTGCCTTGCGGCGGCAGGATCCACGGCTGCGACGAGATGTCGCGCAGTTGCAGGTTGCGCGCTGCCAGCAGCGGATGGCCGGGACGCACCACCGCGCATGCCGGCTCGTCGCCCAGCTCTTCGTAACTCAAGCCCTGGGCGCTCTGGCGCTCGGGTATGCGGCCAATCATGAAATCGAGGCGGCCCCGCTGCAACTGCTCGAGCAGCACGTTGGACTGCTCCATCTCCACGCCGATGCGCAGGCGCGGCGCGGCCTGCTTGGTGCGCGTGATCGCCTGCGGCAGCAGCGCGATCCCCGGCGTCATGATGGTGCCGATATCGACCTGGCCGGCCAGGCCGGCCTTGATGGCAACGATATCCTCGTGCGCCAGCGACAGGCTGGTGAGCGCCATGCGGGCGTGACGTATCATCGTCTCGCCGTAGATGGTCGGCTCCATGCCGCGCGGCAGACGGTCGAACAGCTGCACGCCCAGCATCTCTTCGAGATCCTTCAATTGCTTGGAGGCGGCCGGCTGCGTCATGTGCAGCTCTTCCGAGGCGCGATGGATGTTGCGCTGTTCGTCGAGCGCGATCAGGAGCAGCAGCTGCCGCGTCTTGAGCCGTGCACGTAAAAACCAGTTTGGGTTTGTTTCCATAGGAAAATGATATCACAAACGGTATAGATTTTTAGTCAACACCGTTTGTTTCGATATCACTCGTTCACTTGCCGCAAGCAGGGCTGGGGTTGGCTGCAGGGCCTTCCTTGGTCTGCTTGATGTACGGGATGGTGCCGTCAGCATTGTAGGTGAACTCTTCCACCGCCACCGAGCGGCGGAACTCGCCACCGCCGGGCAGCTTGTCGTTGTGGTACACGATGTACGACTTGCCGTTGAATTCGATGAACGCGTGGTGGATGGTCTTGACGATTTTATTCTTCGACATGATCACGCCGCGATAGGTCCACGGGCCGGTGGGGCTCGGGCCGGTCATGTACGCGGTTTCTTCCGGATACTCGCGCGAGTACGACAGGTAGTAGATGCCGTTGCGCTTGTGCAGATACGGCGCCTCGGTGAAGCGGTCCATGCCCACGGTGATGATCGGGCCGTCGAGCTCCATCATGTTCTTTTTCAGCTTGGCGTATTTCAGCACCGTGTTACCCCAGTACAGGTAAGCCTGGCCGTCGTCATCGACGAATACGCCCGGGTCGATATCGTCCCAGAAGATCGGCGACTCCTTGGTCATGTCGTTGGTGACCAGCGCCGAACCGCGCACATCGACAAACGGACCTTCCGGCTTGTCGGCCACGGCCACGCCGATGGCGCGGCCGGGAATGGTGGCGTGATCGACGGTGGAATAGAAGTAGTATTTGCCATCGCGCTTGACGATGTCCGAGGCCCAGGCATCCACCTTACCGATCGCCCACTTGAAGGCAGACGGCTTGAGCGGCACGCCGCGGTCGGTCCAGTTCTTCATGTCGCAGCTCGAGTACAGGCGCCACTCCTTCATCACGTAATCCTTGTCCTTGAGCGTGGCTTCGTCGCGGCCCACGTACAGGTAGGCCACGCCGTCTTCCACGAAGGCGGCCGGATCGGCGGTGAAGATTATAGGGAACAGCGGATTGGCAGCATGCGCCACGGTGGCCACGTTGGCGGCAGCAAAGGCCACGCCGGCAGCAATGATGGCGGCAATTTTCTTCAGTTTCATGTACAACTCCTAAGTCTCCGAATGGCTCGTATGGTTAGCTCGTATTTATCGAGCAAATACTAAGGGCTGGGGAAATATCTATCCAATCACATTTTGCGCTTGTTCGATATCATTTCGGATATAGCCTGAGCAGCCGCAGCCCGTACAAGCCGCCAGCAATCGAGCCCGGCTTGGCCACGAACTTCACCACCAGCTTGCCCTTCGCCGCTGCCACCAGCGCCGGCGGCAACGCATAGTCAACCGTGTAGAACGGCTGCGCGGCCTGGTCGTCCAGCGTTACTTCCGCCAGCAACTGGCCGTTGACGACGATGTCGAACTTGCGGCCGGCATCGCCCCTGGCATAGGTCAGGCGCAGCGCACTTGCTTCTCCCTTCCTGTCGGTGAGGTCGTAGCTGAACCAGCCGGTCGCGTGGCGCCAGTGCTTGCCCTGGTTGATCCCCGCCTCGCCGCCTTCGGACTTGAAGAAGTGGTCGGACTCGGGCTGCTGCTCGCCCGGCGCCACCTGGTCGATGGTGAGCGCATTCAAGGCCAGCCGCTCCTTCTCCCCTTCGGCCGCCCTGGCCTGCATCGCCTGCAGGTTGGCCGGCGTGGAGTACGGCCAGTACATCACATAGCGCGCATCGTGCAGGCGGAAGAACGGCATGAAGACCACGCTGCCCACGTCTTTACCTTGCACCAGTCCTGGCGCGGTAAACGTAAGCGGACGGCCCGGCACCGGCTTGAAGCGATCCATGAAGTCCTTGGTGTCGCTCACCAGCGTGGGCGCCGACTCCAGCGGGCACATCGGACCGGAAGCGATATGGCCCATGCGCGAATCGTCGGCCAGGAAGCTGAGTTTTTCATTGGCGATCGGCGCGGTTTTCGCGGCCAGCACGATGGGGCCGTGCAGCACGGCGTAGTAGTTCGACTTGTCCGGCATCTGTTCGAGCCAGGTGGTCATCGGCAGCCTCACCTCCACCTTGTCGCCGCTCTTCCAGGTGCGCTCGACGCTGACATAGCTGTCCGCACCAGGCTTGGCGGCAATCGCCTTGCCGTTGACCGTCACCTGCATGGCGCCGCGCGCCACCCACGACGGATAGCGGATCTTCATCGCGAATTTGCCGTTGCCGGTCACGGTAATCGTGCTGCTGTCCTGGTCCGGGAACTGGTTGGTCTGGGTGATGGTGAGGTTCTTCTCCTTCCACTTGAGCGTGGACGGGATGAACAGGTTCACGTACAGCGCATCCTTGCCGTGGGCGTAGATGAATTCACCGTACTTGGCGTGGCTCTCGATGCCTGAACCCACGCAGCACCACATGCCCTTGTCCACCTGCGAATACACGCGGTAGTGGTTGGGCCGCATCGGCGTGAAATACACGAAGCCACCGGTATCGGGCCGCTGCGACGACAGGATGTGGTTGTACAATGCACGCTCGTAGTAATCGGTGTACGAACCTTTCGCGTCGCCGAGGAACAGCATCTCGGTGAGCTTGAGCATATTGTACGTATTGCAGGTCTCCGGCCCCTCCACCTCGTCGATCATCGACGTGAAATCGTTGGCGTCGTGGAAGTGCTCCTTGACGCTGTTGCCGCCAATGGCCACCGTGCGGTGATCATGTACCGTCTGCCAGAAGAACTGCGCGGCCTGCTGCCAGTCGCGCCGGCCCGTCATGTCGCCGATGCGCTTGAAGCCGATCACTTTCGGGATTTGCGTGTTGGCGTGCAGGCCGGTCAGCTTGTCCTTTTTTTCTTCGAGCGGGCGCAGGATGGCCTGGTGCGAGAATCGCACTGCCAGGTCCATATATTTTTTCTGCCCCGTCATCTCGGCCACGTCGGCCAGCACTTCGTTCATGCCGCCGTGCTCCGCGCGCAGCATGTTCTGCATCTGCTCATCGGTCAGGTGCGAGCTCAGTGCCAGCGCCCAGTCGGACAGTGCGACCAGCATGGCGCGCGCATCCTCGTTGCCGGCATATTTGTAGGCATCGCGCAGGCCCGCGTACACCTTGTGCAGGTTGTACCACGGCACCCATTTGCCGTTGACCGAGAAGTTATCGGCTTTCATTTCACCACGGGCGATGGCCTGCCACACGGCGCTGCCCTCGGGGATGCCGCCGATATAGCCGTTGCCGTTCTTTTCCTGGCAGCGCTTGAGCTCCGCCACGAAGTAGTCGAGCCGCTGCTTGACTTCCGCATCGCCGGTGGATGCATACATCAGCGCCAGCGCCGACAGGTAATGGCCGCCCATGTGGCCATCGAGGCCGGTGGACTCCCAGTTGCCGTACGTCGGCTTTTTCAATGGCAGACCCGCCTCGCGCAGGAACGGCGCCAGCAGGCGGTCCGGTTCCATCTCCATCATGTAATGGAGGTCGGTCTGCTGCGCTTCCAGGAACGGACTGGCGCCCAGGCGCACGTCCTGCAGCGGGAACAGTTTCAGGGGCGCCGCATGGACAACGCTCGATACCGCGATCAGGGCTGCGGCGGCCAGCAGGCGAAGCTGGTATTTCATTTGGCGGACAGTTGTACGCTGCGGTAGTTGTTCAGGTCAGCCTGGTCCACGGTGGGCCAGCCATTTTTGTCCCATTTCATTTCCATGATCTTCAGCTTTTGCAGGTAGTTATCGGCTGTCTCGTAGGCGTGCAGCACCAGGTAGTCCTTGCCGTCGAAGGTGTAGGCGCTGTTGTGGCCGAGGCCCTTCCAGTCCTTGTCGCCGGCGATCAGGAGCGAGCCGCCGCCCTTGACCATGTCCACGCCCTGCTTGTCCAGGTACGGGCCCTTGACGGACTTGGAGCGCCCCACCACCAGGTGGTAGGTGCTGTCGGCCTTCTTGCAGCACAGGCCGAAGGACGCGAACAGATAGTAATAACCGTTCTTCTTGAAGATGTACGGCGCCTCGATTTCGGCAGGCCCCGCGGACTCGCCGGCCACCTTGTCGCTGCGCGGCCGCGCGGCGATCGCGTGCCACTCCTGCGGCTCGGCCAGGCCGGTCCACTCCCGGTTGAGCTTGACCAGTTTCAGGCCGCTCCAGAACGAACCGAACGACATCCACGCATCACCGTTTTCGTCTTCGATCACGTTCGGGTCGATGGCGTTCCAGTCGTCGCGCACCGGCACCGATTGCAGCACCATGCCCTGGTCTTCCCAGCGGTAGTCGGGCGAACGCGGATCGAGCGTCTTGTTGACGGTAACGCCCATGCCGGACGTGTTCTTGCCAAAACCGGAGACGGAATAATATAAATAGTATTTGCCATTATGGTGCTGGATGTCCGGCGCCCAGATATGGTCGTCGAACGTCGGCGCGGCGCGCTTGGCCCACGTGGGCTGACCGGCGAACACGCGTCCTTCCGGCTTCCAGTTCTTCATGTCCTTCGAACTGTAGAAGGTGATGCCGGGGCCGGTGGAGAACACGTAATACGTGTCCCCTTCCTTGGCCATCACGGGATCGTGAACGCTGACTTCCTTGGCGGTGGACGGGAGTGCCGCCACCGTGACGGCAGCGAGAATGACGGAGGAAATGAGAGACTTCATGTAATGCCTTTGACTGAAAGCCCCCGCCATTGCTGGACAATAGCAATGGCGGGTCTTGATTTAACTGCCAGTGCGCGCACCCCAGATCGACACACCATCGACCGACTGCGCCGTCCACGTCACCACGAACGCGCTGGCGTTGGTATTCCACTGGCGCGACAGCACGCCCTTGAACGTACCGAGCGTACCCAGCACCAGCGTGATGCGGTTGTCGCCATCATGGGTCCAGGTGCCGGTCGCCGCACCGGTTACCGCACCGCCGGACGCCAGCTGGATATTTTGCGACGCCTTGATGACCGCCGAAATATCCTTGCCGTGGTTGATCATCTTGTAGCTGCCGGCAGCATCCGCCGCCGTGACCACCGCCGACAACGGCGTTGCGTTCTTGCTGAGCGGCGCGTAGCGGAACGGCGCCACCACCAGCCAGCCGTCGGCGTTGATGAACATCTGGTGCACGCGGATCTGGTGCAGGTCCCCGGTGCCGGGGAAGCGCGTGTGGAAGATCAGGAAGTACTGGCCGGTGGCAGTGTCGTAATAGGCAGAGTTGTGGCCCGGCGAGACGTAGCCAAGCGCCGGGCCGCTTTCCCCCGCCGCCAGCGCGAACTGGTGGTTACCCATGATCTTCTGGCCGAACGGCGCGATGGTCGCGTCGTCGAACAGAGGCTTGGCCGGATCGGATTTCACCATGGCCATGTCGTTGCCCTTGGCATCGACATACGGACCGTCCGGGTTGAGCGACCGCGCCACCCGCATGTTGTACGCGCCGATGGCATCCAGGCCGCCAAAGGACGTAAACAGGTAGTAGAACTTCGACTCCGGGCTGTAGAGCACATAGGCGCCTTCGATGCGGCTGTGATTACCGCCCATCAGGTGCTTGCCGTACCCCTGGCCTGCCACCGGCTTGCCGGTGATCTTGTCCATTTTCAGGATGAAGATGCCGCCCGAGTACGAGCCGTAGATCATCCACAGGTTGCTGTCCTTGTCGAAGAAGGTCTGCGGGTCCACCACGTTGGGCATGGTCAGCGCGTTATAGATATTGACGCCGTCCTCGCTGACCTGGTCCCACATGCCGGAGCGCAGGAACATGCCCTTGTCCACGTACGGACCTTCCACCTTGTCCGCCACGGCCACGCCCATGGCGGACCGCGGCGAATCGCCCTTGCACGAGTTGTAGTAGAAATAGAACTTGCCGTCGCCCAGGCGCGCCACGTCCGCCGCCCACAGGCCGTTCACCTGCGACCAGGCGAAGGTGGGAGCCAGCGCCGTGAGGACGTTGCCAAACAGCGGGTTGGCCGCGTCCACGCCGTCGGCGATCTTGGTCCAGTTCATCAAGTCGGTGGACTTGGCGGCAGCCAGGTGCGAGCCGAACACGTAGTACGTGCCATCGACCCGGATCACGGACGGATCGTGCACCGATGCTTCCGTGAAGGCGATCGTGGTGGGCGTCGGCGTCGGCGTTGGCGTCGGTGTCGGTGTCGGTGTCGGCGTTGGCGTTGGCGTCGGGGTAGGCGTCGGCGTGGCGGTGACAGGGTTGCTCACCCCGTCGCCCCCACCGCAACCGGCCAGCAGCAGCGCTACGCCGCCGGCGATCGCCTTGCGGCGCGAGAGCATGAAGTCTTCCATGGCTTACTCCACCGCCACCACGATCACCGCTTTCGACGGGATCTTGACCGTCAGTTTGCCGTCCGCGCCGGCGTTGGCGCTAAATGGCGCAGGCTTGATGGTGTCCGGCGCCTGGAAGGTATTGTGGGTGTCGATGGCCGGCGCGGTCAGCACGCGTCCCTTGACCGACTTGATGCTCACGCCCGGCACATCCACCGCCACTTCGGCATCCTTGTTCGGGTTGGTGTTCACCAGTGCCAGGTACAGCTTGCCGTCCTTGGCGCGCGCGGCAGAGGCGCTGATTTCGGGGATGCTGCTGCCGTTGTACGAGTACTGCGGATTGTCCTTGAGCGTGAGTGGCAGCGACGTCGCGTCCTGGAACGGCACGTACATATGGTACGCGTGGTACGTTGGCGTGAGCAGCATCTTGTCCTTGTCGGTCAGGATCATCGCCTGCAACACGTTGACCATCTGCGCGATATTGGTCATGCGCACGCGGTCGGCATGGTCGTGGAAGATGTTGAAGTTCAGTGCCGCCACCACCGCGTCGCGCAGCGTGTTTTGCTGGTACAGGAAGCCGGCGTTGGTACCCTTCTCCACGTCATACCAGGTGCCCCACTCGTCCACCAGGAAGCCGACTTTTTTCTCCGGGTCGTTGCGGTCCAGGACTTCGACGTTCTTCTTGATCATGCCGTCGATTTTGAGCGTGTTCGACAGCGTCGAGAACCATTCGTCTTCCTTGAAGCCGGTGGCCGCGCCCTTCACTTCCCACTTGCCCGTCGGGATGGTGTAGTAGTGGAAGCTGATGCCGTAGGTCTGCTTCTTGGCCTCGCGGCTGATCATGTCGGTCCAGGTGGTGTCGTAATCGTTGCCGCCGCTGGCGATGATTTGCGGACGCAGGTGCTTCGGCGCACGCAGGAAGGTTTCGGTCTGCTTGTACAGGTCGGTGTAGTAGCGCGGCGTCATGTTGCCGCCGCAGCCCCAGGCCTCGTTACCGATGGCGAAAAAGTCGACCTTGAACGGCTTGTCGCGGCCATTCTTGCGGCGCAGTTCGGCCAGCGTCGATTTGCTGTCGGAGGTCATGTACTCCACCCATTCCGACATTTCCTGCGCCGTGCCGGTGCCCAGGTTGCCGTTCACGTAGGTGTCGGCGCCCAGTTGCTCGGCCAGGTCGAAGAACTCGTGGGTGCCCACCGCGTTCGATTCTTCCACGCCGCCCCAGTTGGTGTTGACCTTGACCGGGCGTTTTTCGCGCGCGCCGATGCCGTCGCGCCAGTGGTATTCGTCGGCGAAGCAGCCGCCCGGCCAGCGCACCAGCGGCACGTGCATTTCCTTGAGCGCGCCGATGACGTCGTTGCGCCAGCCACGGGTATTCGGGATCTTCGATTTCGGGCCGACGTACATGCCTTCGTAGATGCCGGTGCCCAGGTGTTCGGCGAACTGGCCGTAGACATTCTTGTTGATTACCGGGCCAGGTTTCGACGTGTCGATGGTGACGGTCACTGGTGCGGCGTACGCATAACCGCCGGCGGCGATCAGGCACAGGGTGGCTACGGCATTCTTGATATGGTTCATTCTGGTCTCCTGGTTACTGTTTTTTTGTTATCACAAAGCCGCCACGCGGCTTGATGGTCACTACTGCTTTCGTGCCGGCGGCAATGCTGCGCTGGCTGAAACTGGCGGGGCTGCCGGTGACGGCTTCGCCGTCGGCGATGATCTGCGCCGCACCGCTGCCGGCAAACGACAGGTCGAGCGTGAGCGTCTTGTCGGACTCGGTGGCGTTGATGCCGGCGATGTACCAGGTGTCGCCGGCACGGCGGGCGATCACCGCATACTGGCCCGGGTAGCCATCGACATAGCGGCTGTCGTCCCAGCTGCGCGGCAGTTCGCGCAGGAAGTCTTTGACGTAAGCAGGCGCGGTGGCCATGCCTTCCGGGCGCTCGGCAAAGTGCTGGATGCCGGAGACCATCAGCACCGACGTCGCCAGCTCAAAACCGTTGCTGCTGGTGCGCTTGATGTTGGGGATGTCGCCGAACACCATCGGCGTGAAATCCATCGGATCGAACAGGTTGCGGGTGAACGGCAGCATGGCCACGTGGGTGGGCATGGCGTCTTCATCCTTCTGCTCGAAGCTGGTGAACTCGAAGCCCTTGACCGATTCCATCGTCATCAGGTTGGGCCAGGTGCGGTGCCAGCCGCGCGGCAGCGTGGAGCCGTGGAAGTTCACCAGCAGACCGGCCGCGGCCGCATCGTTCAGGATGTCGACGTAATACGCCATCATCGCCTGCGAGTCGCCGTTGAAGAAGTCGATCTTCACACCCTTGACGCCCAGGTCGCGGATGCGCTTGAACTCCGCCACGCGCTGCTCGTGGGTGAGCAGCTTGCCCTTGGGCGAATACTTGGTGCCGTTCCACGGGCCGGACGAGTTATACCAAAGCAGCAGGCCCACGTTTTTCGTGGCGGCGTAATCGGCCAGCTGCTTCACCTTCTCGTAGCCGATTTTCTGGTCCCAGTCGGCGTCGATCAGCGTATAGTCCCAGTGCATATCCGCCGCGTAGTCGATGAATTTCTTCTGCACGTCATACACGGTGCCATCGTCCTTGAGCAGCGCCCAGCTCCACGACGCGTGGCCCGGCTTGACCAGCTTCTCGTCGAACCTGATCGCAGGCGCGGCCAGGTCGGTGCCCAGCGTGGAATTGGTGACTGCAGCCAGCGAACCAAGTGCTATCAGCCGCCACGGCGTGGTCAACGTGCCCTCGACGTCGGCCAGCAAGCCTTTGCCGCCGTAAGCCTCGGCCGGCATCGGATTGCCTATGCTGTACACGCCGTTCTTCGACTCCGGCGCCAGGCGCGAAGCCTGGTAGGTGCCGTCCATGCCCGCCTCCGACAGCGCGAGCCAGGTCTCGTCGGTCTTGAACAGCGCCGGGAATACCCAGCCAGCTGGCGATGGCGAGGCAGTGCCCACGGCGATGTCCATCTTGTAGTGTTCTTCGTACGAGGGATTGGTGCGCTCCCACCCGGTCTGCGCGACCGACATCGGTTGCAGCCACGCCCTGGCGGTGCCGGGAAATGCGAACGTGGTCCGCTCCTGGATCAGCTGCTTGCGCGGCAGCGACGGCTCGGCAATGACATAGCGGAATGCCACGCCGTCGTCGGAAACACGGAACACGATGTCCATCTTCTGGTTTTGTGCGTTCTGCACGGTCCAGGTTCTTTCGTTGGCGCGGTAGCTGATGTCGCGCTTCTTGCCGACCGCCATGCGGTAGCTGTCGGTGATGGTCCTGCCACTGGTAGCGCCGACGACGGTCAGCTCGCCGGAGAAGTCGGCGCCCTGCAGTTGCAGGCCGAGCCGGGATGCCAGCAGCACCGGCTTGCCGTCGCGCGAGACGGTGTAGCTCAGTGGCTCGCCGGGAGTGGCGCGGACATTCACCTGAATGCGGGCATCGGGGCCGGACAGAGGCATCTTCGCCGGATTATAGACAGGACTGACTGCCATTGCGCCCGGCGCGGCCATCACGCCGAGCGCGAGTGCAGAAATGAAGTTCTTCACCATTGTTCATACCATTTTTTAGGGTTATGTGGCCCAGGCGCCTCATGCTGGGCGCTGTCTCCGGGGCGGCGAACGGTGCTGCGGTGCTGCGGTGCTGCGGTGCTGCGGTGCTGCGGTACTACGTTTCTAAACCCATCCTCCATCGACAATGAATTCCTGCGCCGTGCACATGGCGCCGTCGTCGGCAGCCAGGAATAGCACCATGGAGGCGATATGTTGCGGCAGCAGCTTGGTGGGTAAACACTGGTTGCGCTTGATATCCTGCTCGCCGGCGTCGTCTAACCACAGGTCGATCTGGCGCTGGGTCATCACCCAGCCCGGCGTGACGGTATTGACGCGGATGCCGTGGGCGCCGAATTCGCGGGCCAGGCCGCGCGTAAGGCCATGGGTGGCCGCCTTGGCGGTGGCATAGACGGGATAGCCGGCGTTCTTGACCTGCCAGGAGATCGAGCCGACATTGATGATGGCGCCGGCCCCCTTCTCCTTCATGCCGTCGAACACGGCCTGGCAGGTGAAGAACATCGGGCGCTGGTTGATGGCGATGCGCTGGTCCCAGTATTCGACCGTGACGTCTTGCGTGTCGTGGCGCTGGTCGTTGGCGGCGTTGTTGACGAGGATGTCGAAGTTGCCGATGGCGCCAGTCAGCTCGGCCATCGTGGCCTTCAGCGCGGCGATGTCGGTGATGTCGCACAGGCGGAACAGCGGCTCGGGATAACCGGCTTCCTTCACGCGCCGGCACAGGGCCAGGCTGGGATCGCGGGCGATATCGACGAAAGCTACCTTGGCGCCCTGCTCGGCAAACGAGATCACCATTGCCTCGCCGATACCGCTGCCACCGCCGGTAATGAATACGCGCTTGCCGCGCAAGCTGGGGAACTTGGCCAACTGGGTCATGCAGTCTCCTGAAGGATCAGCGCGGCCCCGTCTTTGCAGGGCTCACTCCGGACAACGACTTAATTGCGGGTCAGCTCACCGTCGCGGCGGCGCCAGGCTGCGACGCCGGTATCGCGCAATACTTCCGGCAGCAGCGCCTGCGGCAGGTTCTGGTACGACACCGGGCGCAGGAAGCGCACGATGGCGCCGGTGCCCACCGACGTGCTGCGGCCGTCCGAGGTGGACGGGAACGGACCGCCGTGGACCATGGCGCTGGCCACTTCCACGCCGGTCGGGAAACCGTTGGCCAGGATGCGGCCCACTTTGCGCTCCAGTACCGGCAGCAGTGCGCGCGCGGCATCGAGGTCGGCGTCGTCCAGTTGCAGGGTGGCGGTCAGCTGGCCTTCCAGGTTTTCGGTCACCAGCAACAGTTCGGCAACGTCCTTGCACGCCACGACCAGCGATGCCGGTCCGAAGATCTCTTCGCCCAGCGCATGCTGCGCCAGGAAGGCCGCACCGGTGGTAACGAACAGCGCCGGCGCGCCTTTGCCCTCTTCCTGCGGCGCCAGCGCCACGGTCGAGACATTGGGCTGATCCTTCAACTGGGCCACGCCGCGCTGGAAGTTACCCGCAATACCGGGCGACAGCATGGTCACTGCCGCGCCGCCAGCCAGCGCCTGCGAGGCAGCCGTGGTGAAACGATCGAGTTCGGGACCAGCCAACGCCAGCACCAGGCCGGGGTTGGTGCACATCTGGCCCACGCCCAGCGTGAGCGAACCGGCGAAACCGGCCGCGATCTCCTCGGCGCGGTTGGCCAGTGCGGCCGGGAGCAGGAACACCGGATTGATCGAGCTCATTTCCGCATACACGGGAATCGGTACCGGACGGGCGGCAGCCACCGCCATCAACGCCATGCCACCGCCGCGCGAACCGGTAAAGCCCACCGCCTTGATGGCCGGATGGCGCACCAGTTCCTGGCCGATGGCGTTGCCGGCGCCGGTGAGCAGCGAGAATACGCCGCCCGGCAAACCGCAAATTTCAACAGCCTTCGCCACCGCGCGGCCCACCAGTTCCGACGTGCCGGGATGGGCGAAGTGGCCGCGCAACACGACCGGGCAACCGGCGGCAAAGGCGGAGGCGGTATCGCCGCCGGCCACCGAGAACGCCAGCGGGAAATTACTGGCCGAGAAAACCGCCACCGGACCGAGGCCGATCATGCGCAGGCGCAGGTCGGGACGCGGCGGCGCACGGTCGGGCAGCGCGGCATCGATGCGCACATCGTTCCACGAGCCTTCGCGCAGCAGGTTGGCGAACAGTTTCAGCTGGCCGACGGTACGGCCGCGCTCACCTTCCACGCGGGCGCGCGGCAGGCCGGTTTCGGCCATCACGCGTTCGACCAGGGTGTCGCCGAGGGCGACGATCTGCTCGCCCACGGTTTCCAGGAACACGGCGCGCTGCTCGTCGCTGATGGAGCGGAACGTGTCGAATGCGGCTTCCGCCGCGCGGCAGGCCGCGTCGATTTGCTGGTTATCGACCGCGAAGAATTCGGTCTCGAGCAGCTTGCCCGCTGCCGGGTCCCAGGCGCGCAGGGAGGCGCCCGTGCCTTTGACGGGCTGGCCCGCGATCAGTGCTTCGCCGGTGAGAACGCTGGTATCGATCATAAGGCTTTCACTTTCGCGACTTCGGTTTTGTACACGGCCAGCTTGTTGCGCAGTGCCGGGCCAAATTGCGGCGCGTCGATCTCGAAGGTCTCGCCTTCCTTGACCACGATGTTGTCGGCCACGCTCAGGGTGGCGGTGCCGAAGAAGTGGATGTGCACATCGCCCGCGCGGTTGAACAGCGGGTACTTGAAGTGATGGTGCTCCAGGTTGGCGATGGTGTGCGACATATTCTGCTCGCCGCTGAAGAACGCCTTTTCCCAGCGTACCTTGCCGTCAACATCATAGATGCGCGAGGTGCCTTCGATGTGCGCCGGCGCTGCGCCGACCAGCAGGGCCGGACCCAGGCCGCAAACACGCAGCTTGGAGTGGGCCAGGTACAGGTAGTTCTGGCGCTCGGTCACGTGGTCCGAGAACTCGTTGCCGATCGCGAAACCGACGCGATACGGCTGGCCGTCGTCGCCGATCACGTACAGGCCCGCCACTTCGGGCTCTTCGCCGCCGTCGAGCGCGAAGTCCGGCATGGCCAGGTCCTTGCCGCTGGCAGCGACGATGGAGCCGTCGCCCTTGTAGAACCACTCCGGCTGCACGCCAGCCTCGCCGGCCGCAGGTTTGCCGCCTTCCACGCCCATGCGGAACATCTTCATGGAGTCGCTCAGGGTTTCAACGTCGCCGCCGATTTTCTTGTGCATGGCATCGCGGGTGTCGGCGCTGCCCAGATGGGTCAGGCCGGTGCCGGTGACATAGGTGTGGGCGTCGTCGGTGTGATCGAGTGGCGCCAGCAGGCGGCCGTCGGCGGCAATCGCTTTGAAGGACGCGGTGTTGGTGCCGATGGACTTGTCGGCCAGGGCGGCCAGGCCGACCGATTTACGGATCGCGTCCTGCGCCAGGGCGTAGGTGGTGGTGTAGCCGTGGATGATGCGGACGGTGTCCTGTTCCAGCACGCCGATTTGGCGCGCGCCTTGTTCGTTGATGAATTGGATGATCAGCATGGGGTGTCTCCTTGAATCGGGGGGCCGGGGCTCCGTCATCCCGGCGTTGCGGGAGACGGAGCGTGGCCAAGGGTATGGATTGCTGCCTGGATGAAGGCGAATCAGTGCGAGTGGCGCGGCACAGCCGAACCACGGTTCCCGACCAGGAAGTCGAAGTCGCAGCCCTCGTCGGCCTGCAGCACGTGTTCGATGTACAGCTGCTGGTAACCGGTTTTCGGTCCCGGCGCGCTGCCGGCCACGCGTACGGCCTGGCGTTCGGCCATCTCGGCGTCCGAGATTTCCAGGTTCAGTTCACCGCCGGCGCAGTCCAGCGTGATCCAGTCGCCATCCTTGACGATGCCCAGCGGACCGCCGGCCATCGCTTCGGGCGCCACGTGCAGCACCACGGTGCCGTAGGCGGTGCCGCTCATGCGGGCATCCGAGATGCGGACCATGTCTTTCACGCCTGCTGCCAGCAGCTTCGGCGGCAGGCCCATATTGCCTACTTCGGCCATGCCGGGATAACCTTTCGGGCCGCAGTTTTTCATGACCAGGATCGAGTTCGCATCGACTTCCAGGTCCGGATCTAGGATGCGCGACTTGTAGTGCTCGAAGTCCTCGAACACCACGGCCTGACCGCGATGCTGCATCAGCGCCGGGGTGGCAGCCGATGGCTTCAGTACCGCGCCGCGTGGCGCCAGGTTGCCGCGCAGGATGCAGATGCCGCCGTCTTTCAGCAGCGGCTTCTCCAGCGGACGGATTACTTCGTCGTCGTAGATCGGCGCATCCACGCAGTTTTCCCAGATGGTTTTGCCGTTGACGGTAAGCGCGTTCGGGTTGGGCAGCAGGTTACCTTCGCCCATGCGGCGGATCACGCCCGGCAGACCGCCGGCGTAATAGAACTCTTCCATCAGGAAGCGGCCCGATGGCAGCAGGTCGACGATGGTCGGCATGCCACGGCCCACGCGGGTCCAGTCTTCCAGTTCCAGATCTACACCGATACGGCCGGCGATGGCCTTCAGGTGGATCACCGCGTTGGTCGAGCCACCGATGGCGGCGTTCACGCGAATCGCGTTTTCGAAGTTTTCCTTGGTCAGGATCTTCGACAATTTGAGGTCTTCGCGGACCATTTCCACGATGCGGATGCCCGACATGTGCGCCAGCACGTAGCGGCGCGCATCGACGGCCGGAATGGCGGCATTGTGCGGCAGCGAGGTGCCCAGCGATTCGGCCATGCAGGCCATGGTCGATGCGGTGCCCATGGTGTTGCAGGTACCAGCGGAGCGCGAGTGGCCTGCTTCGGCGGCCAGGAATTCGTGCATGCTGATTTCGCCGCCCTTGACCTGCTCGTGCAGCTGCCAGACGGCGGTGCCGGAACCGATATTCTTGCCATTCAGTTTACCGTTCAACATAGGACCTCCGGTGACGACGATGGTCGGGATATCGACCGACGCGGCGCCCATCAGCAGTGCCGGAGTGGTTTTGTCGCAGCCCACCAGCAGGACCACGCCGTCCATCGGATTGCCACGGATCGATTCTTCGACGTCCATCGACGCCAGGTTACGGGTCAGCATGGCGGTCGGACGCAGGTTCGATTCGCCGTTCGAGAAGACCGGGAATTCGACCGGGAAGCCGCCCGCCTCCAGGATGCCGCGCTTGACGTGTTCGGCCAGCTTGCGGAAATGGGCATTACATGGGGTCAGTTCGGACCAGGTGTTGCAGATGCCGATGATCGGTTTGCCCTGGAATTCATGATCGGGAATGCCCTGGTTTTTCATCCAGCTGCGGTACATGAAACCGTTCTTGTCATTGGAGCCGAACCATTCGGCGGAGCGCAGCTTTACCTTCTTGTTGTCGTTCTCGGACATGCAAATCTCCTCAGTTATTCTTGTGCGCCGGCCCGGCCAAACCACGCCAGCACAGCGATGAAAGCAGTCTAAAATGTACTGAGATAACTTTCCAATAAATTGTTAAACGACTTCGATACCGAAATGGATATCGGTCCCTGGCGCTCATTCGGTCGTGAACTTGTAGGCCATGACGGTCGTGTACTCCTCGCCCGGGCGCAAAATCGTCGATGGATACGCGGGCCGGTTGGGCGAATCGGGGAAGTGCTGGGGTTCCAGACAGAAGGCGCTACGATGGCCGTAGATGCGCCCTTTTCCTTTTACCGAATCGCCGAGGAAGTTACCGCTGTAGAACTGCACGCCCGGCTCCTGGGTCCATACCTCCAGCACGCGGCCCGATGCCGGCTCGCGCATGCGCGCGGCCAGTTCCAGGGCGCCCTCCGTCTTTTTGGCGAGGACGAAGTTATGGTCGTAGCCAAAACCATTGCGAATTTGCTCGTCGTCGGCGTCGATGCGCGCGCCGATGGCGTGCGGCGTCTGAAAATCGAACGGCGTGCCGGCCACCGGCGGCAGGTCGCCCAGCGGGATCTGCACGGCGTTGATCGGCGTGTAGCGGTCGGCTTGTATCGTCAGTTCGTGGCCGAGGATGTCGCCGCCGCCGGCCAGGTTGAAGTAGGCGTGGTTGGTGAGATTGACCGGTGTGGCCCGGTCGGTGATGGCGTGGAAGGCGATACGCAACTCGTTATCGGCGCGCAGCTCGTAGATCACCGTGGTTTCCAGGTTGCCCGGGTAGCCCTGCTCGCCGTCGGCGCTCAGGTACGTGAGTATCAGGCCGGCCGACTTGGGAGTGTTGAAGGTTTCGGCGGTCCACAGGCGGCGATGGAAGCCATCGACGCCGCCGTGCAGGTGGTTGGCGCCGTTGTTCACGTCGAGCTGGTACTGCGTGCCGTCGAGCGTGAAGCTGGCGTTGGCGATGCGGTTGCCGTAACGGCCGATCAGCGCGCCGAAGTAATGCGACTCGCCCAGGTAGGCGGCAACGTCGTCGAAGCTGCACACCACATCGGTCACATTGCCGTCGCGGTCGGGCACATGGATCTCGGTGATGATACCGCCCAGGTCGAGGATCTTGACGATCATGCCGTTGGCGTTGGTGAGGGAATATTGGGTGACGGCGCGGCCGTCGGGCAGTTGGCCGAATGGCGATTCGGTAATCGATGGTTGCATGTGGAGGTCTCTCGATGGTACTGCGGCCGGAGAGGTTGATCACCTGCCCGGCCGCGCGCATGTTCTATGGATTCCCGCGTGCGCGGAAATGACGGCTCATCAGCTCACGGTCATCAAGCGATCGATGGCTTGCCGAATACCGGCATGCCCTGCTCGTCCCACTTCAGTGGTTTCACATAGGTGTGACGGTCCGGGTTCCACAGCGGGTCGCCGATGATCTCGGTGTACGTACGTGCATGATAAACCAGCATGACGGTTTCGCCATCGTCGCCGATTGTGAAGCTGTTGTGGCCAGGGCCGTACACGCCGTGCTCGAAGCACGTCTGCAGCACCGGCTGCGGGCTCTTGGTCCATGCGGCAGGATCGAGCACGTCGGCATTTTCGTCCGCCCACAGGATGCCCATCGCGTAGTTTTCGTCGGTGGCGCTGGCCGAGTAGCTGATGAAGATCTTGCCGTTCTTTTTCAGGACCGACGGGCCCTCGTTGACCCAGAAGCCACGGATCTCCCAGTCGAATTCCGGCTTGCTCAGCATGACCGGCGGGCCGCCCAGCTGCCACGGCGTTTTCATCGGCGCGATGTACAGGTTGGAATTGCCTTCGATGGCCACGTCCTTTTGCGCCCACAGGTAGTACAGCTGGCCCTTGTGGGTGAAGGTGGTGGCGTCCAGGCAGAAGGTATCGATGCCGGTGTCGATCTGGCCCATGAACTCCCACTCGCCTTCCAGTGGATTGGCATAGGTGTTACGGATCGCGTACATGCGGTGCTGGAACAGCTTGTGCTTGATCTCGCGGCTCGGCGCGGCGGCAAAATACACATACCAGGCGCCGTCGTTGAAGTGGATCTCGGGCGCCCAAATCAGTTCGCTGTAAGCGCCGGTGTCCGGCTTGTGCCAGACGTCGACCTTTTCGGCGTCCACCAGGCCGGCGATGGTTTTGGCCCGGCGCAGTTCGATGCGGTCGTACTGCGGCACCGACGCGGTGAAGTAATAATAGCCGTCGCTGTGGCGGATGATGAACGGGTCGGCGCGCTGCTCGATCAGCGGCTGCAGGATGTCGGGATTTTGCATTGCTTCGGTTTCCACTCTAAGTTGTTCACTAATTTATTCACTATTTATTCAATCAAGCCGGGGCTTGCACAGCCATCTGCTTCTTCACCTGCGCATAGTACTCGTCGGTCACGCGGTAGCGGAACATCATCAGTCCCATCACGGTGTGGAAGAAGCCGGGAATCAGGGTGACCATCAGCACGATGCCGTGCAGCGCGAACGCGGTCTGCTCGTGGTTGGGCGCGTACTGGAAGTACGTCAGCAACCAGCCCACCAGCACGCCGGCGATGCCCATGCCGGCTTTCTGGCATACCGAAATGCCGCCGTAGGCAAAGCCCGAGACGCGCTTGCCGGTTTTCACCTGGCCATAGTCGATGGTCTCGGCAATGGCCGACCAGAACACCGGTGCATGCAGGTCCACCACGAACGACAGCAGGAAGTACAGCACGAACGCCAGCATCACATCGCCCGGCTTGACCACGAAGTAGATCAGCGCGCTGATCACGCCCACGGCGATTTGCGACCAGCGAAACAGCTTGACCTTGCAATAGAACTTGGTGATCCAGGTGGACGCGATCATCGACAGGATCGCCGCCACCACGCCGATCGACAAAAAGGTCGAGACGGTGGCGGTGTTCCCGCCCAGGTAGTACTTGGCGTAGTAGATGGCGGCCGATGCGCGCACCACGTAGCCGATGGTGCCCACCACGCACACGCCGCACAGGATCAGCCACTGGTCGTTCTTGAGCAGCAGTTTCAACTGGTCCGACAGCGACTGGCGCTGCACCACGTGGCGCACGCGCTCGGTGGTGGTGAACACGCAGAACAGGAACAATGCGATGCCGACGATCGCCATCACCGCCATCGCGGCCTGGTAGCCGACGGCAGGATTGCCGCCGCCCCAGCGCTCGGACAGCACCGGCACCACCACCGTCACCATGAAGGCGCCGATCTTGGCGAAGAACAGGCGGTAGCCGTTGGCCGACAGGCGGTCCTGCGGGTCGTCGGTCAGGCTGCTCGGCAGCGAGATATACGCCACGCCCACGCCCGACGTCATCAGCGTCATGATGATGTAGGTGGAGTATGCCCAGACCAGCTTGGCGCTGTATTCCCAGTCCGGCGTGGTAAATACGAAGAACACGCTGATCCCGTAAGGGACGGCCAGCGCCAGCAGCCACGGACGATAGCGGCCCATGCGCAGGCTGGTGTAGCGGTCGGTGAGCTGGCCGACCACCAGGTCGCCGATGGCGCCCACCACCTTGACGACGAAGAACAGCAGCGCCAGGTCGGAGGTCTTGAGGCCGTAGATGTCGGTGTAGAAGAACGTGATGATCAACATCATCGACGAGATCACCACGTTGAGCGCCATGTCGCCGGCGCCAAAGCCCACTTTTTCCAACAGCGATAATTTTTTATTCGACATCTGCTAGCTACCTCTTATCAATGCAGCCATCCCGCACGCGGCGGGATGGCTTGGGATACTACGGAATTACTTAGTACTTCAAGTTCATCGACAGCCCCACCGTGCGGTCGTAGCGGCGGGTATCGCGCGGGAAGTCGTTCTCGTTATCCCAGTAATCGCGGTATTTGAAGTTGAGCAGGTTGGTGCCGGTCAGGTTGAACGTGACATGTTTGTTGAGCTTGTAGCTGAGGGAACCATCGAGCGACGACACCGGCGCTGCGGTCAGGTCCTTGCCAGCCAGGTTGGCAACATCGGGCGTCTCGCCATAGTTCAAAACGTATTTCGAGCGCCAGTTGTAGGCCAGGCGCGCCGACCAGGCGTCCTTCTCGTACAGCCCCACGATGTTGTACGACAGCCGCGACATGCCCTGGAACGGCTTATTCAGCAGCAAGGGCGTGTCGCCGGAGGTCACGCCGCCTTCGGTGTAGGTGACGTTGGCTTGCAGGCCGAAACCGCTCAACCAGCCGGGCAAGCCATCATAAAACTGTTGGTACGCCAGTTCCACGCCTTGCAGGTGGCCCTTGGCCGAATTCACCGGGCGGGTGACGTTGTACGCCACGCCCTCGAAGTTTTCCGACACCACGCGGTTGACGATGTAACCGTCGAAGTTGTGGCGGAACACGGTGCCGCTGATCGATCCGGTGGGCGCGAAATACCATTCCAGGGTGCCGTCGAGGTTCTGCGCGGTGAACGGCTTCAGGTCCGGATTGCCGCCGCTGGCACTGGCCACATTGGTGGTGCCGTTAGGCCTGATGTAAGCGGTAGCCGGATTCAGATCCGCAAAATTGGGACGGGTCAGCGTCTTGCTATAGCTGGCGCGCGCCAGCAAGTCATTGCGCAGCTCCAGCTTGAAGTTAGCGCTCGGCAGCACGTCGGTACTCGAGGTCTTGCTGGTGGTCGGGGTGTAGACGGTTTTGCCATCGGTACCGACGGTGGCGTTGTTGGCATCGATGGTCGCATCGGTTTTCGACACGCGCACGCCAATCACGCCCTCGACCGGGTACTGGCCCAGGTCGAAGCCCACGCGGGTTTTGACGTAGGCCGCGTAGTTCTTCTCGGTGTTGCTGAAGAACGAGGCCGGGTCGATGGCTTTGGCAGCCGACGATCCGGTGGTCAGCTCGCGTACCGAAGCGGTGTTGTTGACCAGGTAGTCCGCGCACGGTGTCGACCAACCGGCGGTCCCATAGTTTTCCGACATGCCGGGCGTAGTACACGCCAGACCAGGTACGCTAGCCATGGTCACGCCGGGCAGAGCCTGGACGCTGCCTTCGATGGACTTGATCGAACTGGCCTTGCGCTCGTTGGTGCGTACGCCGAAGCTCAGATCCCTCAACCAGCCATCGCGCTCCGGGGTCCAGGTGCCGTCAGCGCGCCAGTCGGTGGACTTGCCGGTATCTTTACCATACCGATCGAAGAACTGCGACAACACGATCTTGGTCGGGTCGTTCAAACCGGCGCCGGTGTACTGCGCGTAAGGGCTCTTGCCTGCATTGGTCTTGATGTACACGCTGGCGGCGGTGGTGCTGGTGTCGAGGATGGGGTTGACCCAATCGAATTTGCTGTCGGTGACGGCCAGCTCGGAGCTCAGGCGCAGGCCCTGCGCGGCGCGCCACTTCGCACCGATGGCGTGCTGCGACGAGGTTGTCTTCGACTCCAGCACCTGGGTCGACAGAATGGTGAAGGTGTTGGTCGCGTTGATGGTCTCGGTCTGGTTGGTGCCGGGGATCTTGGTCACCTTGATCTGGTCCGGGCTGGTAGCCCACGGCAGTCCGACGAAGAAATCGGTCGCGGCGGTCCGGTCCAGGGTCGAATACAGGCCTTCGGCATACACTTCCAGGTCGGCGTTCGGCTTCCATTGCAAGGCGTAGTTGGCAGCCTGGCGCTTGCGCTGGCCGTGGATGTTTTGCAAACCCACCAGGTCGGGACCGGTCAGGTCCGGCGCGGCAAAGCTCTTATTGATCGGGAAGGTCTGGAACACGCGCTCCTCGGCATAGCGGTCCTTCACCGACGACACGCCAAATAACGCGCCCACCTCGCCGATGCCGGTTTTCCAGCGGTTCGAGATCATGCCCGACAGTTCGGGATCGGTGGCGCCGGCTTTGTCCTTGTTCCTCGCACCCACTTGGGCGCTGGCAGTAAATTCCTTGAAGTCGAAAGGACGATTGGTGCGGACGTCGATCACGCCGGCAACGCCGCCCTCCAGCATGTCGGCGCTCTGCGATTTATTGACATCCACGCGCTGCAACATGGTCGATGGAATATCGGCCAACTGGATATAGCGGCCGGTGGTGGTAAACATTTCGCGCCCGTTCAGCAAGGTGGCAATACCCGCCAAACCGCGTATCAGGACGGTGTCGGCTTCGCCGGCGTTGCGACTGACCTGTACACCGGTGACGCGGGCCAGGGTTTGTGCCACATTGGTGTCCGGGAACTTGCCGATATCGTCGGCAACGATGGAGTCCATCACGTTGTCGGCATTCTGCTTGATCTTCTGCGCCGATTCGGCCGCGCGGCGCATGCCGGTCACCGTGATGACGGAGACATTGGGGTCAGCGACGGGAGTTTCAGCTGCCGGCGCCGGTGCGGGGGCCGGAGTTTCTTGTGCCAGTACAGGGAAAGCAGACAGCAGGCCGGCAGCTGCCAGGACTGCAACGCTCGATTTGAGGACGAGGCGATGCTGCGCGCGGGACGATGCCGTCCCGTTGATCGTGGTGTTCATGTGTCTCCAGTGCTCGTTGTTATGTGGCTTTACCCCAGCCTGTATCGGCTGTTGAAATGATCTTATTTGTGAGCGGGAAAACAAACCAATCAATTTTTTGGCGTTTTCGATACCTAAAATGGTATCAACATGGCATTCGGAGCGTAAAAAAACCCGCACATGGCGGGTTTTGGGCCAGGTAGCAGCGGGGATTACTGGAAGGCGACTTCGGTAAAACTGCGTAACTTGCGACTATGAAGCTTATCTACGCCGAGATTGCGCAGCATCTCGAGCGCCTTCATGCCGATGCGCAGGTGCTGGTCCACGCGGTCGCGGTAGAACTGGTTGGCCATACCCGGCAGCTTGATTTCACCGTGCATCGGCTTGTCGCTCACGCACAACAACGTGCCGTACGGGACCCGGAAACGGAAACCGTTGGCGGCAATCGTTGCGCTTTCCATGTCCAGCGCGATGGCGCGGCTCTGGCTGAAGCGGCGCTCCGGCGTGCGTTGCGGCAGCAGTTCCCAGTTGCGGTTATCGGTGCTGGCCACGGTCCCGGTGCGCATCACGCGTTTGAGGTCGTGGCCCGTCAGCTGCGTGACCTCGGCCACGGCGGCTTCGATTGCCACCTGCACCTCGGCCAGCGGCGGGATCGGCACCCACAGCGGCAGGTCTTCGTCGAGCACATGGTCTTCGCGCACGTAGCCGTGGGCCAGCACGTAGTCGCCCAGTTCCTGGGTGTTGCGCAGGCCTGCGCAGTGGCCCAGCATCAGCCAGCAGTGCGGGCGCAGCACGGCGATATGGTCGGTGATGGTCTTGGCATTGGCGGGACCGACGCCGATATTGACCATCGAGATGCCGGAACCGTCGGCGCGGATCAGGTGATAGCCCGGCATTTGCGGCAGCCGTGGCGGCTGGGTGCCGTAGGCGTCGCCCGGCGCCGCCGGCTGGCCCACGCGGCGCGTGACCAGGTTGCCCGGTTCGACAAAGGCGATGTACTCGTTGTCGCCCTCCCCCACCGGTTGGCTCATCAACTCGTGACCGAGCTTGATGAATTCGTCGATATAGAACTGGTAATTGGTAAACAGGACGAACTTCTGGAAGTGCTCGCACGACGTGCCCGTGTAGTGGCGCAGGCGTTGCAGCGAATAGTCCACACGCGGCGCGGTAAACAGCGCCAGCGGCTGGGCCTCGCCCATCGCCGGTTCGTGGGTGCCGTTGGCGATGCCGTCGTCCATGGCCGCCAGGTTGGGCAGGTCGAACACGTCGCGCATCAGCATGCGGCGGTCGGTGGTCAGGCTGCCTTCGATATGTTCGTGTTCGGCGAACGAAAAGTGGATCGGGATCGGCTGGGCGCTGGTACCCACCTCGATGCGCACCTGCTGGCGGTGGCCGTGGTTTTTCAGCAGCAGCTTGAACTGCTGGATGTAATAGCGCTTGAACAGGTCGGGCCGGGTGACGGTGGTTTCGTAGGTGCCGGGGCCGGCGACGAAGCCGAAGGCCAGGCGCGAGTCGGCGCGGGCCACGGTGTCGGTATGGACCCGCACGAACGGGTAGCAGGCGCGCACATGCTCACCCACGTCTTCGCCGGCCACGAAGCGCTTCATGGCGTCGCGCAGGTGGGCGACGTTGGCGTCGTAAATGGCCAGCACCTGGTCGAAAGCGGCTTCAGGATCGTCGAATTGCACGGGGGCGATGAAAGGACGGTTCGGTGACATACGACTCCTTAAAAGATAGCTCTGGATTCCATTGTAAGGGCTGCCAGCGGAAGTTGCATAATTCTCCTTACCGCTAGGAGAGGTAAGCAAAAAAGCCGGTGCGCGTAACGTACAATGGGCACCTCTTTTCCACACTTTTCCAGCATGACCAAGCCAGCACCGCAGGGCCTTACGAACACGCATCCCGACATCCTGTTCGGCCAACCCGACGCCGCGCTGCTGCGCGAGGAAATCCTGGCCGACTTGCTGGAAGCAAGCGCCGTCCGCGCCCCCGATCACCCGGCCCTGGTTTTCGGTGATGTCATCCTCACCTACCGCGAACTCGATGCGCAAGCCGCCCTGGTGGCGGCGCGCCTGCTGGCCGCCGGCGTGCGCCCGGGCCAGATCGTCGGCTTGTGGCTGCCGCGCGGGATCACTCTGCTGGTGGCGCAAGCCGGCATCGCCAAGGCCGGCGCGGCCTGGCTGCCGGTGGACGAAGACACGCCGGTCGAACGCCTGCAGGTATGCCTCGATGACGCCGACGGCGCCGGCGTGGTCACCAGCGCCGCGCTGGCGCCGCGCCTCGAACACATCGCACGCCCGGCCTGGACCATCGAAACCCTGCTGGCCGCGCCCACGGACAGCGAAGTGCTGGCCACGCGCGGCCCGGTTTCGCCCGACGTGCCAGCCTACGTGATCTACACGTCCGGTTCCACCGGCAAGCCGAAAGGCATCCTGATCACCCAGCGCAGCATCTGCCATTTCCTGCGCAGCGAGAACGCGGTGCTGCAGGTGACGGCAGCCGACAAGGTGTACCAGGGCTTCTCGGTGGCCTTCGACATGTCGTTCGAGGAGATCTGGATTTCTTACCTGGCCGGCGCCACGCTGTGGATCGGCCCCAAGGAGATCAGCGGCGACCCCGAAACCTTGCCGCGCATGCTCGATGAAAACCAGGTGACCGTGCTGCACGCAGTACCCACCCTGCTGGCGTTATTCAACCAGGAAGTGCCGTCGCTGCGCCTGATCAACCTGGGCGGCGAGGCGTGCCCGGAAGCGCTGGTCGAGCGCTGGTCGCGCCCGGGCCGGCAGCTGTTCAACACCTACGGTCCCACCGAAGCCACCGTTTCCGCCAGCCTGGCGCGCCTGCGCCCCGGCCACCCGGTCACCATCGGCACGCCGCTGCCGAACTATGGCCTGCTGGTGGTGGACGCCAACGTCGAAGCCGGCAACTTGCGGCTGCTGCCGATCGGCGAAGTCGGAGAACTGTGCATCACCGGACCGGGCCTGGCCGCCGGCTACCTGGGCCGCCCCGACCTGACTGCCGAAAAATTCCTGGCCAATCCGTGGGCCAGCGGCGACCATGACAGCCGCCTGTACCGCACCGGCGACCTGGCGCGCATCGGCCCCGACGGTGAAGTGACGTGCCTGGGCCGCGCCGACGACCAGGTGAAAATCCGTGGTTTCCGCGTGGAGCTCGGCGAGATCGAGGCGCTGCTGGCGCAGCAACCGGGCGTGGGCACGGTGGCGGTCCTGTTGCGCAAGGACGACGGCATCGACCAGCTGGTGGCCTACCTGGTGCCGGAAGCCGGCGTCACGCTCGAACCCAAGGCATTGCGTACCGCGCTGGCGGCCACCCTGCCGCCGTACATGGTGCCGGGCCGTTACGAGATGCAGGCGGCCATGCCGCGCCTCACCTCCGGCAAGATCGACCGCAAGGCATTAAAAGCCATGCCGTTATCGGCACCGCCAGCGGGCAGCACAACGGAATCGGATCTGGCCGAAACGCCGGCCGAAGCGGCGCTGTTCGCGGCGCTGGCCACGCTGTTTCCGGGCCAGGCCATCCTGCGCCAGGCCGACTTTTTCTCCGACCTGGGCGGCCACTCGTTCTTTGCCGCGCGCCTGGCGTCAACCCTGCGCGCCGATCCGCGCTTTGCCCACATGACGGTGCGCGACATCTACCAGCAGCGCCAGGTTGGCAAGATCGCCCAGGCCCTGGCCGACGGCGCCATTGACGCCGGCGCGGCCAGGGCCGAAGTCGAATGGACGCCGCCATCGAACGTCAAGCGCTGGACCTGCGGGCTGGCACAGGCTGCCGCCATGCCGGTGCTGGTTGCCCTGCGCATGGCGCAGTGGCTGGCGCCGTTCTTCACGTACCACTTCTTTACCGGCGACCCCGGCGACTCGGTGCCGCGCGCGATCGCCGCGTCGGTCGGCGTGTTCCTGATCGCCACGGTGCTGGAGTTTGCGATTGCAATTGCCGGCAAATGGCTGATCGCCGGGCGCCTGCAGGCGGGCGAATATCCGCTCTGGAGCCTGGCCTACTACCGCTGGTGGCTGGCCGACCGGCTGGTGGAAGCCGCGCCGGTGTACCTGCTGGCCGGTTCGTCGCTGAACAACTGGTGGCTGCGCGCGCTGGGGGCAAAGATCGGCAAGGATGTCATCATCGGCTCGATGACCTTGCGGGCGCCGGACCTCCTGCGCGTGGGCGACTACGCCAGCATCGGCAACGCCGTCAATTTCGAGAACGCGCGGGTGGAACGCGGCGTGCTCAAACTGGGCCGCATCACCCTCGAGCGCGACGCCTGCGTCAGCTCCTTTGCTGTCATGGAAGGCAATACCCGCATCGAGGCGCAAGGCCACCTGGAAGGCCAGTCGGCGCTGGGCGACGGCGCGCACGTGCCGGCCGGCCGCATCTGGGCCGGTTCGCCGGCTGGCGACGTGGGCGCGTTCGACCCCGCGCGCCTGCCGCCGCGTCCCATGGTATCGGCCGCGCGCAGTCTGACGGAAGCCGTGTTCTTCGTGTTCGGCATCCTGCTGATCGTCACCCTGTTCTTCATGCCGGTGTTCCCGAGTTTTGTGCTGATCGACTGGTTCGACGAGGCAGGCTGGATGCCGTGGTTGCAGGGCGAAGGCATGGGCATCCGCCTGCTGCGCTACTTTGTGCTGGCCTTCCCCGCCAGCGCGGTGCTGATCGTGCTTACCGCGCTGCTGTCGGCCGGCATCCGCTGGACCGTGCTGCCGCGCCTGAAACCGGGCCGCTTCGCGGTGCACAGCAATACCTACTGCGCCAAGTGGCTGGTGAGCCAGATCCAGGAATCGAGCCTGAACGTCCTGCACGGCATCTACGCCACCGTGTTTGCGCCGTACTGGTACCGGCTGCTTGGCGCCAAGGTGGGCAAGGATGCGGAAATCTCCACCGCGCTGGGCGTGGTGCCAGACATGCTGACCCTCGGCGACGAAACCTTCATCGCCGACGCCGTGATGCTGGGCGACGAGGAAATCGACGGCGGCTGGATGACCATGCAGCCCACCGTGATCTCGAACCGCAGTTTCGTCGGCAACGGCGCCTACATCCCGGACGGCACCGTGCTGCCCGAGCAGGTGCTGATCGGCGTGCACTCGCGCGCACCGGGCAACGCCCGCATGAACACCGGCGACACCTGGCTCGGCTCACCGCCATTGAACCTGCCAGCACGCGAGCAGACCAGCGGTTATCCCGAGTCGCTCACGTTCCACCCGTCGCCGCTGCGGCGCCTGGGGCGCGGTTTGATCGAGGCGTTCCGCATCGTCGCGCCGCATGCTCTGGTGATTGCGGTGGGCTACACGGTGGTGCTGGAAGTGATGCCGGCCGCCGGCGCCGGCCGCTGGGCCGAAGTGATCTGGGACCTGACCCTGGCCGGCCTGGTGTACGGCGTGGGCAATTACGTGTTCGTGGTGCTGCTCAAGTGGCTGCTGATCGGCCGCTACCGCAAACAGTCGGAGCCGATGTGGACGCCGTTCGTATGGCTGTCGGAGGGTGTGACCAACCTGTACGAAGGCATCGCCGTGCCCAACTTCATGCGCTACCTGCGCGGCACACCGTGGTTGCCGCTCGCCTTCAACCTGATGGGCGCAAAAATCGGCAAGGGCGTTTATATGGACACCACCGACATCACCGAATTCGACTGCGTGCGCATCGGTGACCACAGCGAGCTCAATGCCCTCACCTGCCCGCAAACCCATTTGTTCGAAGACCGGGTGATGAAGATCGACCGGGTCGATATCGGCGAACGGGTATACCTGGGACCGCGCAGCGCGGTACTATACAGCGCAGTAGTCGGGCGCAATGCGCGCCTGGGCGCCCTCACGCTGGTGATGAAGGGCGAGCATATTCCCGCCAACGGCAACTGGGCCGGCTGTCCCGCCGCGCCAGCAAAGGCATAAGAACATGAATAGCATGCAAAAACTCACTGTCCACACCTGGCCAGGCACCGCGCCCACCATCGACGACGGCGTGTTCGTGATGGGCCTTGCCACCGGCGAGCAGCGCGAAGAAGCGCGCCTGCAGCTGCGCCAGGCCCTGGCCGAAGCGCTCGGTGCGTTGTTCGACCTGCCGCCGCGCGAGATCGAAATCGAAGCCTCGCCGGGCGCCGCGCCGATGGTGGTCATGCCCGACGGCCAGCGCCTGCATTGCTCGTTCGCGCACGATGGCGGCATGTCGCTGGCGGCCGTATGCTTCAACGGCCCGGTGGGGGTGGATCTGATGCTCTCGGAGGAAGTGGCGGGCTGGGAGGCGGTGGCGCGCGACTACCTGGGACCGGAGGCCACGGCGCGCATCGCTGCCACACCCCGGCACGAACGCGCGGCCGTATTCGCGCGGGCCTGGACCGCGCGCGAAGCACATTTGAAGTGGCTGGGCGTGGGGCTCGACGAGTGGCCGGCGCACAGCCAGTCGTCGGGGGCTACCGTGACGCTCGACCTGCCCGAAGGCCTGGTGGGCACGCTGGTGTACGTGGACGGCGCCACGTCGCTCATGCCAGCTTGAACGCCTCCACCACCACGCGCGCAGCGGAAGCCAGGATTTCCGAGTTGGCCTTGTCGTCCTTGCCCGGCTGCGTGAAGTAAAGCGCCATTACCACCGGCGCCTTACCCGCAGGCCACACCACGCCGATATCGATGGTGCTGCCATACGACCCGGTGCCGGTCTTGTCTCCCACCTGCCAGTCGTACGGCACGCCGGCGCGTATGCGCGTGTCGCCGGTGGTATTGCCGATCAGCCATTCGGTCATCAGATTGCGCTTGTCCACCGTGAGCGCGGGGCCCAGCGTAAAGCTTTGCAGCGACTTCATCATCGCCAGCGGCGTGGTGGTGTCGCGCGGGTCGCCCGGAATCGCGGTGTTCAATTCGGTCTCCCAGCGGTCGAGCCGGAATGCCTTGTCGCCGATGGAGCGCGCATAGGCCGTCACGCCGGCCGGGCCCTTGATCTGCTTCATCAGCAGGTTGGCGGCGGCGTTGTCGCTGTACTGGATGGTGGCCGCGCACAATTCGCCCACCGTCATGCCGTCAGCCAGGTTTTGCTCGGTGACCGGTGAGTGGCTCACCAGGTCGGCCGCCGTGTACCGGATGCGCTTGTCGAGCAGCGACGGCTCGTGCTGCAAAATCGCCGCCGCCAGCATGGCCTTGAAGCTGCTGCACAGCGGAAAGCGCTCGTCGCCGCGATGCGACAGGATGCGGCCGTCGGCGGTGTTGATGGCCGCCACGCCGAGGCGCCCCTTGGTATCGGCTTCCAGGCGCGCCAGTTGCGCGGCCGGCGACAGCACGGTGGCTGCCGGCGGCTTGTCCAGGATTTCCGCCATGCCGGCCATGGGCGCGGCGGCCAGCGCCAGCAGCAAGCTGCGGCGGGTAGTAAAACAGGTCATCGAAAATTCGCCCAGATGAAAATTGGTTATGCAATATGCATCGCCATCATACCAGCGCCCGGGCACGCGAAGTAGCCCAATCGCGCGCACCGGCACAGCATGCGGCGCTACACTGTGCCGATGCAACCACAACCACCCCAACCACAAGTACTCGTTGCCGGCGCCGGTCCCACCGGGCTGGCACTCGCTCTTTGCCTGGCGCGGCGCGGCGTGGCCGTGCGCATCTTCGACCAGGCCAGCGGCCCGGGGCAGGCTTCGCGCGCCATGGTGGTCCATGCGCGCACGCTGGAGTTCTACCGCCAGCTCGGCTTCGCGCAGCAGGTGGTGGACCTGGGCATTCCCATCCATGCAGTGCACCTGCGCGAGGACGGCGAAGACGCCGCCGAACTGCCGCTCGGCGATATCGGCGCGGACCTGAGCCCCTACCCTTTTGTACTGTCGTTCCCGCAGGACGAGCACGAACGGCTGCTGGTCGATCAACTGCGCGCGGCCGGCGTGGAAGTGGAATGGAACACGGCGCTGGAACACCTGGAGCAGGACGAATGGGGCGTGCGCGCCGTGCTGCTGCAAGGCGGGCAACGCATCAACACCAGCGCGGCCTACCTGTGCGGCTGCGACGGGGTGCACAGCCGCACGCGCCATGCGCTGGGCCTCGCCTTCGACGGCGGCACCTACGACCACCTGTATTACGTGGCAGACGTCCACACCGCCAGCGCCAACCGCGACATCATGGTTCATCTGGACGCCAACAGCTTCGCGCTGATGCTGCCGGTGCGCACAGCCGGCATGCAGCGGCTGATCGGCATCGTGCCTGAAACTGGCAGCGACAACGTGAACTTCGACGACCTGCGGCCCCGGCTCGAAGCGCTGCTGGGCATCGCCATCGACCAGGTGAACTGGTTTTCCACCTACCGCGTGCACCACCGCGTGGCCGCCAGCTTTCGCGTGGACCGGGTTTTCCTGACCGGCGACGCCGCCCACGTGCACAGCCCGGCCGGCGGCCAGGGCATGAATACCGGCATCGGCGACGCCGTCAACCTGGCCTGGAAACTGGCGCAAGTGCTGCGCGGCGACGCCGATGCAGCGCTGCTCGACACCTACGAACCCGAACGCAGCGCCTTTGCCCGCAAGCTGGTGTCCACCACCGACCGCGCGTTCCAGCTGATCGTGGCGCAAGGCGCGGGCGGCCGCCTGCTGCGCAACTGGCTGGTGCCGCACGTGCTGCCGGCGCTGGCCGGTTTCGATGCCGCGCAGCGGGCGCTGTTCCGCACCATCTCGCAAGTGCGCATCCATTACCACGACAGCGCGCTGTCGGGCGGACGCGCCGGCGAGATCATCGGCGGCGACCGGCTGCCGTGGGTGCCGGGCCCGGACGGCGCCGATGGCCACGACAATTTCGCGCCGCTGCAAACGCTGGACTGGCAACTGCACGTGTACGGCGCAATCGACCCGCAACTGGCGGCGCTGGCCGCCGCCCTGCACCTGCCGCTGCGCGCCTGGCCGTGGAGCGCCGCAGCCGAGCAAGCCGGACTGCTCGAAGACGCCGCCTACCTGCTGCGTCCCGACCTGCACGTGGCGCTGGCCCTGCCGCGCCAGGAAACCGATGTGCTGCAGGAGTTGGTTGCGCAGTGGGGGTTGCGGTTTGCCGACGATGAGCCGGTGGCTATCGATATTCACGCTACAAGGAATGGCAATTAACCTCGTTCAGGCGGCGATGGCAGCCGGCTGGCGCAGCCAGGCCGACAGGTAGCGTGCCAGGCGCCCCACAAAGATGCCGTTGAACAATCCGAAGAAGGCGCACGTGGCGGCAACGATCGTGGCGTCATGGGCGGCGAGTGGAAGCACGGCCATCAGCACCGAAACCGTGTACTTGGTTACAAATATGCCCATCATCAGGGCCAGCGGCGCCCAGCTGCCGCGCTGGATGACCGTACCTTCGGCGCGGTTGACGGCGACCACGCCGCCGGTCATGCGCCAGGCCAGCGCAGATCCGGCTGCTGCGCCGGCCATCCAGCAGGCCCACACGGCGGCGCCACTGCCGAAGTACTGCTGCATGCCGCTGACCGACAGGTACAACATCACGGCCGGAATGATGAACAAGTTACGCAGGCGCACTTCTCGGTCACTGGCGGCCAGGTAGCCGCGGTACACGAGAAAGGCCAGCAGCGCCCAGACGTAGAGGGGGGTGTGGGCGATGATCTGTTGCAGCATGACGGGCTCCGATGGTGTGCGGTTGAGATGGATACACTATGCCCGGCGCCCTCCTGGTCCGGGTGGCAATGCGACGAACTGCCTGACAGCGGTGCCAAGCGCGGCATTGCGGTGCGAATGACACGATGACGGCGGCATTGCCCCTCTTCCAGCATTAATCCCACCTTAACCCGCACGCAATTCCCATTGACATCGATCAGCGCGGCGCGCTATGGTCATCGTCGCGCTGTTTTTTCGCAACTGTTGCATTACCCGCAAGTTACGAAAAATACTTCTAACAAAGAAAAAAAGGATGTCATGAGCCACCAGCCCCAGAATTTCTCCCGTCGCGACCTGTTGTTATCCGCCCTCTCCGCCACCGCTGTCTCGGTCTTGCCGGGTTTTGCACTGGCACAGGGACAAGCGGGGAATGTCGCACCTGCTGCGCCGGGCGACGCCGCGTTCGCCAAGCTGCTCGACACCTTTGCCGATGAAATCCTGCGCCTGTCGCCCACTACCGCTACCTCGCTGGGACTGGACAAGGGCGCGCGCGCCGACCTCAAGTCGAAGCTGGAAAACATCAGCCGCTCCGGCGACGCCGCCTGGGCCAGCCAGGTCAAGTCGATGCTCAAGCGGCTCGATGGGGTGGACCGCCTCAAGCTGGGGCCAGACGCCCAGCTGCGCTACGACACCGTGCGCTACGCCGCCAACGAAGGCATCGAGGGTCTGCGCTTTTCCTACGGCGGCGCGTCGAGCGGTTTCAATGGCTATGCCTCGCCGTTCCCGGTCACGCAGCAGGACGGCGCCATCATCCGGGTGCCGGAGTTCCTGCACTCGCAGCACCAGATCGCCAACGCGGCCGACGCCAATGCCTACCTCGACCGCCTGAGCGGCCTGGCGCGCATGCTCGAGCAGGAAAACACGAGAATTACCAACCAGGCCGGCCGTGGCATCATGCCGCCCGACTTCATCGCCCGCACCGCACTGGCCCAGTTGAAGGAATTCCGCGCCACCCCGGTGGGCCAGCAAAAGCTCGTGCAGTCGCTGGTCGATCGTACCCAGAAGCTGGGCATCGACGGCGACTGGGCCGCGCGCGCGACCAAATTGGTGGAACGCCAGGTGTACCCGGCGCTCGACCGCCAGATCAAGGCGTTTGCCGCCGCCACCGCCAAGGCCACCGATGTCGCCGGCGTGCACCGGCTGCCGGACGGCGAAGCTTATTATGAATGGGCGCTGCGCCTCGGCACCTCCACCCGCCTGTCGGCCAAGGAAATCCATGCGATCGGCATGGAACAGAACCTGGCGCTACAAGCGCGCATCGACACCATCCTGAAAGCGCAGGGCATCACCCAGGGCACGGTGGGCGCGCGCCTGCTGGCGCTGACCAAGGATCCAAAACGCTTCTATGCCGACAACGACAAGGGCCGCGAGGAACTGATCGCCTTCTGCAACGAGCGGGTGGAAGCGATCCGCGACCTGATGCCGAAAATCTCGCGCATGAACCTCAAGGTGCCGCTCGAAATCAAGCGTGTACCTACCGATATCGAGGCGGGCGCACCGCTCGGCTACATGAACTTCGCCTCGCTCGACGGCACCCGCCCGGCGATCTACTACGTCAACCTGAAATCGACCACGCTGTGGCCCAAGCAGGAACTGACCACGCTCACCGCGCACGAGGGCTTGCCGGGCCACGCCTTCCAGGGCGCCTACCTGGCCGAGCACCACGACCGCCTGCCGCTGATTTCGTCGCTGATCGGCTTCAACGCATTCATCGAAGGCTGGGCGCTGTATGCCGAACAGCTGGTCGATGAACTGGGCCTTTACGCCAAAGACCCGTTCAGCCAGATCGGCTACCTGCAGGCGCAGCAGTTCCGCGCCTGCCGCCTGGTGGTCGATACCGGCATCCACGCGATGAAGTGGAACCGCGAACAGGCAATCCGCTTCCTGGTCGAGAACACCGGCCGTGGCGAACAGGCCATGACCAGCGAGATCGACCGCTACAGCGTGTCGCCGGGCCAGGCGTGCGGCTACAAGGTGGGCCACAACGAGATCGTGCGTCAGCGCGAACGCGCGCGCGCCGCGCTGGGCGCCAAATTCGACCTGCCGGGGTTTAACGACGCGCTGGTGCAAAGCTGCGGCGTGCCGCTCACGGTGCTGCCGACCGTGATCGACCGCTACATCGCCGCCGCCCAGCGCACCTGAGGCAAACCGGAGGCGCCATGAAGACCATCGCCGTCATCGGCGCCGGCATTACCGGCGTGACGACCGCCTACGCGCTGGCCAGGCGTGGCGTGCGCGTGACGCTGATCGAGCGCCACCGCTATCCGGCGATGGAAACGTCGTATGCCAACGGCGGCCAGCTCTCGGCATCGAACGCCGAGGTATGGAACCACCGCAGCACCGTCGGCAAAGGTTTGCGCTGGATGCTGCGCAGCGACGCCCCGCTGCTGCTCAACCCCAAACCCAGCTGGCACAAGCTCTCGTGGCTGGCCGAGTTTTTATCGGCCATGCCCGACTACCGCGAGAACACGATCGCGATTGCCAGACTGGCGGTGGCGGCGCGCCAGCACCTGTTCCAGTGGGCCGAAGACGAAAACATCGCCTTCGACCTGGAGCGCCGCGGCATCCTGCACATCTACCGCGACCGCGCCGACTTCGAACATGGCGAGGATGTCTCGCTGCTGCTGGCGCAGGGCGGCGTACAACGGCGCACCGTCACGCCTGAAGAAATGCGCGCCATCGAACCCGCGCTGGCCGGCGACTACTACGCCGGCCACTACACCGAGAGCGACAGCTCCGGCGACATCCATAAATTCACTGCCGGCCTGGCGCTTGCCGCCCAGCGCCTGGGCGTGCACACACGCTACGCGCAGCAAGTGGTGGGCCTGTCGGCCGATGCCCGTGGCGCCTGCGTCACACTGCTGCAGGACGGCGCGCCGGATATCGCCGTGTACGACGGCGTGGTGGTCTGCGCGGGCACCGCCAGCCGCGCGCTGGCCGCCATGGTGGGCGACCGCGTAAACGTCTATCCGGTCAAGGGCTATTCGATCACGGTGCACCTGGACGATGATGAAAGCCGCGCCTGCGCACCGCTGGTGAGCCTGGAAGACGACGCCGCCAAGCTGGTGGCCAGCCGCCTGGGCTGCGACCGCTTCCGCGTGGCCGGCACGGCGGAGTTCAACGGTTTTAATCGCGACATCCGCGCCGACCGCATCGCCCCGCTGGTCGACTGGGTGCAGCGCTGCTTCCCCGGCGTTTCCACCCGCAACATCACGCCGTGGGCCGGCCTGCGGCCGATGATGCCGAACCTGGTGCCGCGCGTGGGGCGCGGCAAGGCGCCGTGCGTGTTTTACAACACCGGCCACGGCCACCTGGGCTGGACCTTGTCCGCCGCCACGGCCGAGACCATTGCGGAGACCGTTGTAGCTTCGGTGGGCGGGCCGCGCTCTGTGGTCCACCGCACCACCCAACCCTTGAAAATGGCCTAGACTGGAATTACTTAGGGATTGTTCCCACAGGAGAAACACCATGAATGCAAAATCCGTCGCCACCCGCCTGGTGCTTGCCGGCGCGCTGGCACTGTCGGCGCCCGTGTTTGCCGCCTCGCCCACCGTGCACGAGGTGTACGTCGCGGCCGAGGCGGGCAAGTTTGCCGAAGCCCAGGCGATGATGGACCAGGTGCTCAAGGAGCATCCGAACAGCTCGCAGGCGCACTTCGTCGAAGCCGAACTGCTGGCCAAGCAGGGCAAGTTTGCCGCCGCCCAGCGGTCGCTGGCCACTGCCGAGCGACTGGCGCCCGGCCTGCCCAAGGTGAACGCCACCTCGGTCGCCAACCTGAAAGCGCTGATCGCCCAGGGCGAGAGCGGCGCGGCGGGCAATGCTGCTCCCAACTACAACCAGCAAGCGCCGGCCAACCGCGCCGGCCGTGAAAGCGGCGGCTACGCCAACCGTGCCGAGTCACCGCAAGCCTCTGCCGGCATCCCCTGGGGCAGCGTGCTGCTGATGGGTGGCGTGCTGGTCGCGTTCATCTTCGTGGCAACACGCTTCATGCGCAACCGCCAGCAGCAAGGTGGCGGCATGGGTGGTAACGGCGGCTTCAACCCCGGCTACAATCCGGGCACCCCGCCGCCTCCGGGCTATCCACCAGGCGGTGGCTATCCGCAGCAGGGTTATCCGCAGCAGGGCTACCCACAACAAGGTTACCCACAGCAAGGTCCGGGCATGGGCTCGCGCATTATGGGCGGCCTGGCCACCGGTGCTGCAGTCGGCGCAGGCTTCATGGCAGCCGAGGCGATTGCCCGCAATATGAGCGGTAACCACGGCGCCACCGACAGCGCTGCCACCGACGGCGGCCGCACCGACATCATTTACGAAGATCCCACCCGCAGCAACATCGTCCAGAACGACGACATGGGCGGCACCGACTTCGGCGTCAGTGGCGGCTGGGACGATGCAGGTGGTGGTTCAGCAGGCGGCGACGACTGGAATTAAAGCTTCTGGCATAAGCTCCATGGCTGCGATACAGCTCCTCGGCGTACATTCGTACTGCCTTCGTCGCTGCGCCTTGCTCTGAAGGCTATGCCAGGGCTCTAACTGAATTTATGGGGCGCGCCGCTTGGCCGCCCCTGCCTTCTCCATCGCTACATCCCAGTACGGCGGATCGCCGAAAAACTCCTTCAAGTGACTGATCAACAGCTGCGCCTTGGCGTGGCTGGAGCGTCCCGGCATGTGCACCGCGTGGATCGCCGATTCGGCGGGATCGTGGCGTGAGGACGTGGCGCGCGCCAGCGGCGCCATCGGGAATACCGGCACCAGGGTACCGGCGACGATGGCGTCGCATACCATCCAGTTGGCCAGGTGGACGATGCCGGCGCCGGCCAGCGCCGCGTGCAGCAGCGTGTCGGTATCGTCGCAGCGGAAGGCAGCTTTAACCGGCAAGGGCTGGTTGTGATTGACACCGTCGAAGCGCCACCAGGCGCGCGGCGACTTGCCCACCATGGTCAGGCACTGGTGCTGTACCAGCTCCGCCGGCGAGGCCGGCCAGCCATGGCATTCCAGGTAGGCCGGGCTGGCGCTCACCACGCGGTGCTGCGGCGCCAGCCGGGTTGCCACCAGTTCGCCGCTGGGCGCCACGCCGGCGCGGATTGCCACATCCACGCGCTGTTCAGCCAGGTCCACCACGTTGTCCCCCACCAGCAGCTCCACTTCCAGCGACGGATACCGGGCCAGGAAGCTGGCGATGGCCGGCGCCGCGTGCAGGCGCGAAAAGCCGGCGGGCGCGGTAACCGTCAACACGCCGCGCGGCTCGCGGTCCAGCTCCTGCACCGCCGCCATGCCTTCGGCCAGTTCGGCCAGCATATTGCGCGCACGCGGCAGAAACCGTTCGCCGGCGTCCGTGAGCGCCACCTGGCGTGCGCCGCGTACCAGCAGCCGCGCGCCCAGTTGCGCCTCAAGCGCGTCGAGCTTGCGCGACACCGACGACACCGACATTTCCAGTTGCGTGGCTGCGCGCGACAGGCTGCGGTGCTCCACCACGGCCAGCAAGCAATGCAAGGTATCGATCAAGATGGTCTCCAAAGTTTGCAGATAGTGCAAAGGTCATTTGCATGTCTGGCTATTGTGCCATTCTTTCGTGCGATGCATACTTTAGTGTTGCAGCGCACACTAAGACCTTAGAAAAGTAAATTTGGAATACAACACTCGTTACACCATGGAAGCTCCACGCCCCATTTCCGTCCTTGTCGTCGATGACCACCCGCTGTTGCGGGCCGGCTTGGGCGAAGCCATTTCCAGCCAGGACGACATGCGCCTGGCGGGCGAGGCAAGCAATGGCCGCGAAGCCATCGAGCGGTACCAGGAGCTGCGTCCCGATGTCACGATCATGGATATCGCCATGCCGGAGCTCGATGGCGTGACCGCCTTGCAGCGCATCCGGGGCGAACACAGCGACGCACGCGTGATCATGCTCACTACCTACAAGGGCGATGCCCAGATCCTGCGCGCGGTGCAGGCCGGCGCGGCCGGTTTCCTGCTAAAAAGTACCCTGCGCCGCGAACTGCTCGACACCGTGCGCGGTGTGCACATCGGCCAGCGCCGCATCCCGCCCGAAATCGCCATGGAGCTGGCGCAGCACATGGGCCAGGGGCCGCTGAGCCCGCGCGAGATGGAAGTGCTGAACCACGCCGCCAGCGGCAACTCCAACCGCCGCATCGCCGAGCACCTGTCGATCTCCGAAGAGACGGTCAAGGCGCACATGAAAAACGTGCTGTCCAAGCTGGCCGCCAACGACCGCACGCACGCGGTGACGATCGCGCTCAAACGTGGGATCATTACGATCTAGGGTAAACATCTCCCCCCCCCTCGTCAGAAGGCGCCACCATGGCAGCAGTCCACCCGTTTTTCACCCAGCTTGGCGTACGTCATCCCCTGATCGCCGCGCCCATGGCGGCCTTCTCCACCCCGGCGATGGCGGCAGCCGTAACCAACGCGGGCGCGCTCGGCTCGCTGGCCATCGGCGCGGCCACCGTGGCGCAGTCGCGCAAGCTGATCGAAGAGACGCAAGCGCTCACCGCCGGCCCGATCAACGTCAACGTGTTCTGCCACCCACCGGCCAGGCGCGACGCGCAGCGCGAAGCAGCGTGGATCGCCTACCTGGCGCCGCTGTTCGCGCAGGCCGGCATCGAGCCGCCCACCGCGCTGGACGAAATCTACAAGACTTTTATCGAGGACGAAGAAGCGTTCCAGTTGCTGCTCGAACTGCGGCCCGCGGTGGTGAGTTTCCACTTCGGCCTGCCGCGCGCCGAGTGGCTGGCGGCGCTGCATGCGGCGGGCATCCGCACCATGGCCACGGCCACCAGCCTCGACGAAGCGCGGCGCATCGAGCAAGCGGGCATCGACGCCATCGTCGCCCAAGGCGTGGAAGCGGGCGGCCACCGTGGCGTGTTCGATACCGAAGCGCCCGACGAACGGCTGAGCACCTCGGTGCTGGTGCGCCTGCTGGCAAAACACACGCAATTGCCCGTGATCGCCGCCGGCGGCATCATGGACGGCGCCGGCATCCAGTCCGCGCTGGACCTGGGCGCCGCTGGCGCCCAGCTGGGCACCGCCTTCCTGCTCTGCCCGGAGTCAGCCGCCAACGCCGGCTACCGCGCCATGCTGCAAAGCGACCGCGCCGGTTCCACCCGGCTTACCGCTGCCATCTCGGGCCGCCTGGCCCGGGGCCTGGTCAACCAGCTGATCCTGCACGGCGAAGCCGCCGGCGCACCACCGGCAGCCGACTACCCGGTCGCGTACGACGCGGGCAAGCAATTGCATGGCACCGCCAGCAAGGCCGGCAACCACGAATTCGCCGCGCACTGGGCCGGGCAAGGCGCTCCGCTGATCAGGGAAATGGCGGCGGCGCAGCTGGTGCGGGTGTTGATGGCTGAAATCGACGAGGTGGTGCGGTCACGCTGAAGACACATCCACATGGTGCCGCGACTTATGTTTTAACGTAAAATCATCTATGCATTTATACGAAAGCATAAGATGACCATCTTTCAACAACTTCAACAGCGCCGCAACGCCCAAGGAAAAACCTTGCAATATCTTGCGACTTTGACGGGCATGAGCGTGCCCCAGGTCAGCAACGTTTTAGGCGGGAAAGTCGATGCGAGGTTTGGCACCGTCGAAGCGCTGGCGAATGCCATGGAGGCCAGCGTTGTCGTGATCCCCAAGCATCTGCTACCTGAGGTGGAACGTCTGTTGTCCGGTAAAGCAATCGGCCCGGACGATGTGCCATCGTCAGTGGACCGGTTCCTTGCGAGCACTCCATGAGCCACCCTTTAAGTCCACGTTACCTGGAAGTGCTGTTACACGGACGGCACGTGGGCTGGTTGTGCGAAGCAGGAAGGGTAACGCGCTTCATCGCTACCGAGCAATACCTGGCAGATAACCGGCGCGCTACGCTCTCGCTGTCCCTGACGATCCCCGGTGCCGAGCAAATTACGCAGGCCATCATGAAGAATTATTTTGACCCGGCCGTGTACCACGAGCGTGGCGAACTACCGCCTTTCTTCGCAGGACTGTTGCCTGAGGGATCGCTGCGTCGCCGCCTGGCCGCCACGCGCAAGAGCAACCGTGACATGGATGATTTCGGCATCCTCGCCGCCGCTGGTGAAGACCTCCCGGGCGCCGTGACCGTCGTGCCCGCCGACCTTGACAAGCTGACGGCTGTGGCGCGCGCATATGGCGTCACCGGCGGCGCAGACAATCTCGAGATCGCGGTGCCCGAGCAGGCTGCCGAGGGTGCAGCATCGTTATCGGGCGTGCAGGACAAGCTGGCGCTCTCGCATGCGCGCGACGGAAAGCGCTACTGCATGCCCGTCAAAGGCAAGTTATCGGACCTGATTGCAAAACTGCCGGCAGCCGGCAACGACTCGCAAGTCATGAATGAATATGCGTGCATGCAGTTGGCTGGCATGGCCGGGGTGAACGTCGCACAATGCAGGCCCGCCCCCATGAGTACGATGACCGATCACCCTGAACTGGTTGCCGCTCTGGGTGCCGAAACGCGTTTCCTGGCGGTGGACCGGTTCGACCGCAGCCCCGGCGGCGCAATACACATGGAAGACGCGTGCCAGTTGCTGACGCTGATGCCCGGCCAAAAATATTCCGGCGCAAAACAGTTCGTCAAATTCCTGCAGGTGCTGGACCAACTCGGTGCGAACGGCATCGACGATGTGCGCCAGTTTTTTATACGGCAAACCGTCAACACGCTGCTCGGCAACTCGGATGCCCACCTGAAAAACTTCAGTGTGCTCTACCGCGATGGCGTACGACCCGCGCTGTCCCCGGCTTACGACATCGTCTGCGTGGCGGCACTGCCGGGCTTCCAGGGCTTCGCCACCAATGTCGCCATCGACAAGTTGCAACGGCAAGAGACGCTCGACACTTACGCCACTATCGCCAGGCAGGCGGGCATATCCGAGCGGATTGCGAAGGCGGCGGTGGCGCACACGGTCATGCTGGCCAGGGACCTTTGGCCGAGTGCAATGTTGAAGATGGACATGCCGGATGCAGTGCGTGCCGCGATCGAGATCAGGCTCAGAACGTTGCCACTCGCTGGCGGGACCGGGGCCTGACCAATGCCTGCCTGCGGGGGTTTACGAAGGCGGTGAGCGGAAGGTACGCGCTGGAGAAAATCCGACGTTGACAAGGCAGACGGGATTAAAGTGCTTATCGATCGTGAATGAGAAACTCATTTGACCTTCTTCGTTCAGATACACGTAGCCCACGGTCGGATTGCTGGAATGAGGTGACGGCGCATTGCCGCGCGAAACCATGTCGGGATAACGATACTTGACCTGCGCAAACGAAACGCAATGTCCCGATAAATCGGCGTACACCACCGGGGCGCCGGTGCCGTCATTTTTTGTCATGAATCCGAACTTTCTGATCTTCGATCCATGCTCGAAAATGTTCCCCGCGCCTTCGTGGTATGTCCAATACCCATTGCCTTTCACCTCGGCAATTTGGGCGTCGAAGAGCGCCTCGACAGCCGCCCGTTCCATCGCTACCTGGCGCATGCCATGGATGACGTCCAGGATACTTTCATTCTCCGTCACCTCTGCGGCCGACAGCGGGCCGGCAACGGTCAACATCAGGATCATGGCGTAGCCTTGAAGCCCAGAGAATTTCAACCTCATACCCTGCCCCGTATTCAATATTTTCTGATAACGTGGGAAGCTTGCGCCACCATGGACGCAGTCAAGCATACAGGGAATTAATTGATGAAGCACGCGCAGCAGATGTCCCGACCGCAAATAATCGGCCTGGCGATCGTCTTCCTCTGGTTTTTCATCGGCGGCATCGCGCACTTTGTCGCCACCGGCCTGGAAGCGACCATCGTGCCGCCATACATTCCATGGCCGGTGGCGGCAGTGCTGGTGAGCGGCGTGTTCGAATTGCTCGGTGCGGCGGGCATCCTGGTACCGTCGCTGCGCAGGGCCGCCGGCGTCGGCCTGTTCCTGCTGACCCTGGCGGTAACGCCCGCCCACATCTATATGCTGCAACAGCCCGAGTTGTTCAACGTGCCGCTATGGGCGCTGTGGCTGCGGTTGCCGGTCCAGGTGGCGTTGCTGGCGTTAATCGTGTGGAGTACGTGGGAGCCGCGCGGCAACCCAATAGTGGAGGCCCATTGAAAACGTACCATGGCAGCTGCCATTGCGGCGCGGTGCGGTTCGAGGCGGATATCGACCTGGGCGCAGGCACCATCAAGTGCAACTGCTCGATCTGTTGGAAGATGCGGTTCTGGCCAGCGATCGTGCAGCCGGCGGCGTTTCGATTGCTCTCCGGTGAAGCAGAGCTGAGCAAATACCAGTTTTTGAGCAAAACCGATCAACACCTGTTTTGCAAGCAATGCGGTGTGCATGCCTTTGGCGTCGGCCGCTCGCCGCGCTGGGGCGAATTTTACGCGGTCAACCTGTCATGCCTCGACGATATCACAGCCGAAGAACTTGCGAACGCGCCGATCACCTACCTGGACGGCAAGAACGACAACTGGGAAACGCCACCGGCGCAGGTACGCCACCTTTAACCGACAGGCGTCGGTCAAAGGTGGCCCTGCCCTATTCCGTCATCACCACATGATCACGCGCTGCTCCGGCGGCAGGTACATCGGATCGCCCGGCTTGATGTCGAACGCTTCGTAGAAGCCCGGCTGGTTCATGACCGTGCCCTTGGCGCGGAATTCGCCTGGCGAGTGCGGGTCGCTCTTGATCTGGGCGATCGCCGCTTCGGGACGCAGCTTGGCGCGCCATTTCTGGGCGAAGCCGATGTACAGGCGCTGCTCGCCGGTCAGGCCGTCGAGTACCGGCGACGGCTTGCCGCCCAGCGAACGCTGGTACGCCTTGTAGGTGAGCGACAGGCCGGAGTTGTCGCCGATGTTTTCACCCAGCGTCAGTTCGCCGTTGATGTGATAGCCCGGCACCGGGCTGTAGGCGCCGTACTGCTTGACCAGGCCGGCGGCGCGGGCCTTGAAGGCGGTGCGGTCTGCCACCGTCCACCAGTTGCGCAGGCGGCCCTTGGCATCGTACTGGCTGCCGGAGTCGTCGAAGGCGTGGCTGATCTCGTGGCCGAAAGTGATGCCCAGCAGGCCGTAGTTCACGGCATCTTCCGCCTTCACATTGAAGAACGGCGGTTGCAGGATGGCGGCCGGAATGGTGATCGAGTTGAGCGCCGGGCTGTAGCTGGCGTTGACGGTTTGCGGCGTCATCGACCATTCGTCGCGGTCCACCGGCTTACCGAGCTTGTCGAGGTTGTACTGGCGGCTCCAGGCCCGCGCGGCGCGCACGTTGGCGACCAGGTCCTTCGGCTGCGTTTTCATGGCGCTGTAGTCGCGCCATTGGTCCGGGTAGGCGATCTTCGGGGTCAAGGCCGCCAGCTTGAGCTGCGCTTCCTTCTTGGTCTCGGCACTCATCCAGTCCAGGTGTTCGATACCATCCTTGAACGACGCGACGAAATTGTCGAACATGGCCATCACGCGCGGACGGGTCTCCGGCGGCAGGTACATCGCCACGTATTTCTTGCCCACCGCGTCGCCCAGTGCGCCGTCGGTGAATTTGAGCGCCAGTTGCCACAGCGGTTCGCTTTGCGGCACGCCGCGCAGGGTCGTGCCCTCGAAAGCGAAGCGCTCCTTCACTGCCGCGCTGTCCAGATACGACGCGTAGCTTTCGATGATGCGCCAGTTCAGGTAGCTCTTCCAGGCGTCGAGCGGCACGGCAGCCAGGGTCTCGGAATAGCCTTTCAGGAAACTCGGCTGGCGCACCACGGCCGAAGTCTCCTTGCCTGCGTAGCCGGCGGCGGCAAAGTAGGCTTTCCAGTCGAAGCCCGGCGCCAGCGCGGCGAACTGGTCGAAGTCCACGCGGTTGTACGATTTGACCGGATCGCGCATCTGCACGCGGGTCCATTGCACGGCGGCCAGGCGGGTCTCGATGTCGAGCACCTGGGCGGCATGGGCGGCGGCCTGCTTGTCGCCGCTCATGGCCAGCATGGTTTCGATATGCTTGAGGTACTTGTCGCGCACGCCCTTGAGCTTGGCGTCGTCGTCCTTCAGGTAATAATCGCGGTCGGGCAGGCCCAGGCCGGACTGGCTGATATTGATGGTGTAGCGCTCGGGATTTTGCGCATCGGGCGCCACGCCGGCCGAAAATGGCGTCTGGATGCCGCTGCGTTGCAGCGCTGCGAACAAGGCCGGTAAATCCTGCTTGTCCTTGAGGGCCGCCACGCTGGCCAGTTCGGCCTTGAGCGGCTTGAAACCGGCCGCGTCGCGCGCTTTTTCGTTCATGTAGCTGGTGTACAGGTCGGCGATTTTATGGGTGTCGCTGCCGGCCTTGCCGGGGTGCTTGACGGCGTCATCCATCAGCGCGCGCAACTGGCGCTGGGCGATTTCGCGCAGTTCGATATACGTGCCCCAGGTCGATTTGTCGGCCGGGATCTCGGTATTGCGGGCCCATACGCCATTGACGTAGCCATAGAAATCGACCTTGGGACTGACGGCCGGGTCGAGGGTGTTCAGGTCGATGCCGGAGACCGGCGCAGCCGTTTCGGCGTGCAACGATGGGGAAGACAAGGCAAGCAAGGCGCAGCAGGCGGCGCTGATCAGCGTACGGTACACGAGATTCCTTCTAGGTATGATCGGAGGCACGCCAGTATTGGTAACACCGGCGGTGTGACAAAAGATTATACCTTTCGGGCAATATCTAAAACAGCGCCGATATGTATCAGTCCATATACAAACGCGTCGAGAACTAAGCGCCAGCCACGGCCGCCGTTATCGTGGCCACGTCGATTTTCTGCATCGTCATCATGGCCTGGAAGGCGCGCTGCGCGACTGTCCCCCCCTGCGCCGCACTTCACAGGAGACTCAGTCTTTCGTGGCCGCCGCCATGAACGCCAGCACCACGCACGGCACCAGCAAGCCGGCAAAGCCGAACCCGATGTACGCATAGGCGCCCAGGATACAGCCGGCCGCAAACGACACCACCGGCCACACCAGCACCTTGCAGCGGCCGATCGCCTGCGGATCGCCGCGCAGCGAGTCGGTCAGCTCGATCACCAGCTGGGTGACGTTACCGGTCATCACAGTGGTGGCGGCCGACTTGCCCAGCAGCAGCTTGCCGTAGGCATTTTGCGTGGCCATGGCGCCGGCGCAGATCATGCCGGTGAGCAGGCTCAACGGTTGATGGGCATTGGCCATCGGCGAGGCGATGTACGCGCAGACAATGGTGGCCAGCAGCAGGAACAGTTGCAGCAGATAGCTGTTGCGCAGCGCCGGGCTGTTGCTGCGCTCCCAGTGCAGGATCAGCATGCGCGATATGGCCACGAACAGGATGAACACCGGGAACACCAGCAGTTTCGGAATCAGCTCGTGCGCCGGCTCCACCAGCGCCCGGCCGATCAGCACGAAGTTGCCCGTGACGTGGGCCGTGAACAGGCCGAACAGCGCAATAAAGCCCAGCGTATCGACATACCCGCCCAAAAACGCCAGCGAGATGCCTTGCTTGATATTTCCTCGTTCCATACTATTCCTTGTTTACATCTTGTAGATCGAGCCACGCCACCAGCAGGAACGCGCCTGCCAGGCCGAGATGCTCGAAGAAGCCGTTGGCGGCTGAAAAACGTTCCGGGCCCGACATTTCCCAGAACCGGTTGGCCATCAGCGTGGCCATGACGGTAAACACCGCCAGGTAGCCCGCGCCCAGCCAGCGATAAAATCCGGCCAGTATCATCAGCGACGCGCCGAGCTCGCCGATGATCACCAGCGCCGCCATCGGCGCCGCCGGCGCCACGCCAAAGTGCTGCATTTCGGCGATGGCCGAGTTGAAGTCGGTGAGCTTGTTGAAGCCGCCCTGCAGATACGCCGAGCACAGCAGCAACAGGCAGACCCAGCGCACCCACGGGGCGCGCAGGAACGCCGGCACCATCACACCGCCCAGCAGGCGCAGCCCAGCGCGCCCCAGAAACTCTTGAGGTCGGTGGTAGGCAGCTTGCTGGCCCACGCCGACGCGTGCTGGTGGCCGTGGACATTGCACTCGTTGGCGCAGCCGCACGATGCCGCCTGGGCGCGCAATTGCGCTTGCTGCTGCTTGCGTTTTTCCAGCTCTTTCAACGCAGCGCGGTTATTGCCGATCTGCTCGCCCCAACCGGCGTAACCACCGAAACGGCGTACCGGCGACCAGTCGGGCATGGCCGGTGGCGGTGGCGTGTCGAGGGCGGCAAAGCGGCCGGCCGCATAGACGATCTTGCCGCCGACCACGGTCAGCTCGGACGTCATGTCGGTAATCTCGCTCTCGGCGCAGGCATAGAAATCCTTGTCCGGCACGATCAGGTCGGCCAGCTGGCCCGCCTCGATGCGGCCCTTCTTGCCTTCTTCGTTCGAGAACCAGGTGGTGTTCTCGGTCCACATGCGCAGTGCCGTTTCGCGGTCCAGGCAATTGGCGCGCGGGTACAGCTGCATGCCGCTCACGGTCTTGCCGGTGATGAGCCACGACAGCGACACCCACGGGTTGTACGACGCGACGCGGGTGGCATCGGTACCGGCCGACGTCTTGACGCCGGCTTCGAGGATTTTCTTGACCGGCGGCGTGGCTTCTGCCGCGCCGTGGCCGTAACGCTCGACAAAATATTCGCCCTGGTAGGCCATGCGGTGCTGCACGGCCACGCCGCCGCCCAGCGCGGCGATACGGTCGATCGAACGGTCGGAGATGGTCTCTGCGTGATCGAAGAACCAGTTCAGGCCCGTCAAGGGAATGTCCTGGTTCACGCGCTCGAACACATCCAGCGCGCGGCTGATGGTTTCGTCGTACGTGGCGTGCATGCGCCATGGCCAGCGGTTTTGCGCCAGGATGCGGACCACGCCTTCCAGGTCGTCTTCCATATTGTCCGGCATGTCGGGACGCGGCTCGCGGAAGTCCTCGAAGTCGGCCGCCGAGAAGGTCAGCATTTCGCCGGCGCCGTTATGACGGAAGTAATCGTCGCCCTGCTGGTACGTCACGCTCTGGGTCCAGTTGAGGAAGTCTTCCTTTTCCTTTTGCGGCTTTTGGGTGAACAGGTTGTAGGCGAGACGAATGGTCAGCTGCTTGGCGTCCGACAGCTGCTGGATCACCTGGTAGTCGTCCGGGTAGTTCTGGAAACCGCCGCCGGCATCGAGCACGCCGGTGATGCCGAGGCGATTGAGTTCGCGCATGAAGTGGCGGGTGGAGTTGACCTGGTATTCGAGCGGCAGCTTGGGGCCCTTGGCCAGCGTGGAATACAGGATCGCCGCATTCGGCTTGGCCAGCAGCAGGCCGGTCGGGTTACCGGAGCCGTCGCGCAGGATCTGGCCGCCCGGTGGTTCCGGGGTGTCCTTGGTGTAGCCTACGGCGCGCAGCGCGGCGCCGTTGAGCAGCGCGCGGTCGTACAGGTGCAGGATGAACACGGGCGTATCAGGCGCCACGGCGTTCAGTTCTTCGATGGTGGGCAGGCGCTTCTCGATGAACTGGTGTTCGGTGAAACCGCCCACCACGCGCACCCATTGCGGCGCGGGGGTGATGTCCACCTGCGCCTTGAGCATGCCCATGGCGTCGGCCAGGCTGCGCACGCCGTCCCAGCGCAGTTCAAGATTGAAGTTCAAGCCGCCGCGAATGATGTGGCAGTGGTTGTCGATCAGGCCTGGCAGCACGCGCTTGCCATGCAGGTCGATCACCTGGGTATTGGGACCGGCCAGCGCCATGATCTCGTTGGCGCGACCCACGTGGGTAAAGCGGCCGTCCTTGATGGCCACCGCTTCGGCGTGCGGGTTGCTGCGGTCGAGGGTGGTGAACAGGCCGCGATGCAGGATCAGGTCAGGCACAGCGTTGGTAGTAGGGTGGGACATCATGCGCTCCTTTTGGTGTCGTCAGATTTTTGGGCGGCTGGCAGTTCGCCGAAGCAGTGTGGCTTGACGTGGTCTTCCACCCACGAGACCTTGGTCGCTTCGGGCTTGAGCCAGGTGCGTACCAGCGGCGGAATCTGTTCGCCGATCAGGATACCGGCCAGGCCGAGCAAGGCGATCACCGGCGGCGCCGGCGAACGTACATTCAACAGCGCGTAGATGACACCGACCAGCAGGCCGGTGGCAATCGATATGACATACATTCTCATGGCGGGCCACTCCTTAAAAGTCAAAACTGTACTATCCGAAGGCCAGCATCACACCTGTCTTTGTGCAGGGGACAGCGCTTCACGGCAAGAGGCACAGTGTAGGGGCGCGGCCCGGCCTTGCCATCACTGGTATTGACCCTTTACTACTACCTCTTTCGGGTGATCGGCGCCCCTCCCACTTTCGTATCACCCTATCTAGGGAGGGAGATCCCCCCGGATCGGGTCGTGGCAATTTGCACAATCAAAGGTACGCTGTCGTCACGCTGGCGAACCACCGCCGGCACGGCAACCAGGAGAAACGACATGCGACTCGATAGCAAAAGCTGGCCCCAGGCGGGCACGACAGGTAGCTCGGGCCAGAACGGATACAACGGCGCCGCGCAACACGGAGAAAAAGTCACGGTACTGGTGGCCCATGCGGACGCCATCGTCAGCGCCGGCCTGGCCGCGCTGCTCGGCGCCAACGTCGATGTGGACGTGCGCGTGGCGTCAGATGGCGCCGACCTGCATGGCGCCGACGTCGTCATCCTCGACCACAAGGCTGGCATGGAGCACATGCGCCACGCCGTCAGCAGCCACCACGGCGACACCCAGCCACGGGTACTGATCGTCACCCAGCTTGACCGCGAATGGGAAGTGCGCACGGCGATGATGGCCGGCGTGCACGGCTACCTGCTGCAAAACAGCCCGGCCGACCAGCTGCTCACCGCCGTGCGCACGCTGGGACGCGGCATGCGCTACCTGAGCGCGGACCTGAGCCGCTGCGTGGCCGACAGCTTCACCCGCATTGGTCTCACCAGCCGCGAGACCGACGTACTGCAACTGCTGGCACAAGGCCAGTGCAACAAGTCGATCGCGCGCGAACTGGGCATCGGCGTGGGCACGGTCAAAACCCATGTCAAAGGCCTGTTCGACAAGCTGGGCGCCACCGCGCGCACGCATGCCGTGGTGCTGGCCACCAGGCGCGGCCTGGTGGGCGACTACTCGAACACTGCCGCTGCCGCCCGCGAAGCCAGCCAACATTGATACCATTGATACGATAGCAAGCGTTGTCGTTATGGGTACATCCCTGTAGAATCGCGCCCATGCAAGCCCTCGCCGCCAGCTTCAACACGTCTCACCGCAACTCGCGCTACCAGCGCCTGGTGATGGTGTTCGTGCTGCTGTTCCTGGCGCTGCAGCTGCTGGGTTCCAATGCGCACGCGCACGCGTACGCCGAAAACCACACCGATTGCGCCGCCTGCCAGGTGGCCGACATGCCGCTGGGCGACCTGCCGCCGCCGGCCACGGTGGCGCCGGTGGCCGCCCTGGTGGCGTTTGTGCCGCCCGCGCCAGCGCATCATGCACCGCACATCCGTACCAGCTATCTCACCCCGCCTTCGCAAGCGCCGCCCGGCGTTGCTGTTTTCTCCCTCTGATCGTTTTTAGTTTCAGCGCTTGCCGCTGAACCGACGCTAATTTGACGCTTAATTGACGCTTTGCGTGACGATTTCGCACGTCCGTGCGCCGTCACGCCCGACATCCAAGGATAGAACATGCAACACGCCCCTCAACTGCGCGCCCTGCCACTGCTGCTGGCCGCCGCTTTCTACACCACCCACTCCCACGCCGAAGATGCGGCAGATGCCGGCGCCGACAAGCCGATGCAGCAAGTGGAAGTGACCGCCGCCCACCTGAAAAGCGCCCGCATCGACCTGTCGCCCAACGTGGGCACCACCATCTACACGATCGACCGCCACATGATCGACCAGCTGGGCCAGGGCGACAACACGCCATTCAACGAAGTGCTGCTGCGCCTGCCCGGCGTGAGCCAGGATTCCAAGGCGTCCGGCTCGATCCACGTGCGCGACGACCACGCCAACGTGCAGTACCGCGTCAATGGCGTGCAGCTGCCGGAGAGTATCAGCGGCTTCGGCCAGTCGATCGACACCCGCTTCGTGCAGCAGACCGACTTCATCACCGGTGCGCTGCCGGCGCAATTCGGCCTGCGCACGGCCGGCATCGTCGATATCCAGACCAAGGAAGGCACGACCAAGCCGGGTGGCCGCATCGGCGTACTGGCCGGCACCAACAACCACTATGAACCGAGCGCCGAATTCTTCGGCACCCAGGGCGCCTTCAACTATTACTTGTCGGGCAGCTACCTGAAAAGCGACATGGGCATCGAAAACCCGCTGCCCACGCGCGACGCCCTGCACAACCAGACCAAACAGGCCAAGTCGTTCGGCGCACTGTCGTACTTCCTCGACGACCAGACCCGCCTGGGTCTGATGTTCGGCACCTATAACGGCCGCTTCCAGATCCCGAACAACCCGGACCAGGCGCCGGCGTTTTCGCTCACCGGCCAGAGCGACGCCGGCGCCGGCACCACCAGCGCGCCGTCGTCGCAGCTGGACCAGAAGCAGCGCGAAGTGAACCGCTTCGTGGTGCTGTCGCTGCAAAAAAGCCTGGGCGACCTCAATTACCAGGTGTCGGCTTTCCACCAGTACTCGGAACTGCACTACACGCCGGACGCGCTGGGCGACCTGATTTACAACGGCGTCGGTTCCAACACCCTGCGCTCCAACTCGGCCAGCGGGGCGCAGTTCGATTCGAGCTACAAGCTCAATCCCGAGCACACGCTGCGCGCCGGCCTGTCGTATGCGCGCCAGAACACCCGCAGCGACAATTCGGTGGCGGTGTTCGACACCAACAGCGACGGCACCCAGGCATCCAACGATCCAAGCACCATCATCGACAATAGCCGCCAGACCGGCAAGCTCTCGAGCGTGTACCTGCAGGACGAATGGCATATCGCCGCGCCGCTCACGCTGAACTACGGCATCCGCTACGACAAGGTGCAGGCCTTCATCAACGAACAGCAATGGAACCCGCGCGTCAATCTCGCCTGGCAGGTGGGCAAGGACACCGCGCTGCACGCCGGCTACTCGCGCTACTTCACGCCGCCGCCGCAGGAACTGGCCGCGCAGGAAAGCATCAACAAGTACGCCGGCACCACCAACGCGCCGGAAGTAGGTGTGTCGGACAATGTGCGCGCCGAGCGCACCAACTACTTCGACGTGGGCGTGAGTCACAAGGTGAACGCCGCGCTGACCGTGACCGCCGACGCCTACTACAAGAAGATCCACAACATGCTCGACGAAGGCCAGTTCGGCCAGGCGCTGATCCTCTCGCCGTTCAACTATGAGCGCGGTTTTGCCAAGGGCCTGGAACTGTCGGCGATCTACAGCCAGGCCCACTGGGGCGGCTTCCTCAACCTGACCACGCAGCAGGCCAAGGCGCAGAACATCGTCTCGGGCCAGTCACTGTTCGGCGCGGACGAACTGGCGTACATCAGCAACCACTACATCCACGTCGATCACGACCAGACCTACACGGTATCGGGCGGCGCCCATTACCACTGGGGCGATTCGCAGATCAGCAGCGACTTCCTGTACGGCAGCGGCCTGCGCACCACGCCTGACGGCGCCGCGCCCAACTCGGGCCACCTGCCGTCGTACACCACGGTCAACCTGGCGCTCACCCACCACTGGAAGCAGACCGGCGCCGGCGACATCGAGGGCCGCCTCGCGGTGATCAACCTGTTCGACAAATCTTACCTGTTGCGCGACGGTTCCGGCGTGGGCGTGGGTGCGCCGCAGTACGGCACGCGGCGTTCGCTGTATGCAGGGCTGTCGACGAGCTTTTAACCGGCTGGTGCCGTCCGATGGTACTTCGCGTACCGTCTGCGGCGACCCGGGGCGCATGTTTTTTCCCGCTCGATACGCGCCACTATAATGGCGCGATCATCAAGGAGACTTCATGCGCCGCATACAATCGATCATCATCCTCATCGCCGCCATTGCCCTCGCCGGCTGCGCCTCCTGGCATAATCCGCGGGGCGTCACCCAATCGGCCAGTCTGGTCGATTACCTGTACCCGGATGCGAAGCAGCCGCCGGCGATGGCGCCGACCGTCGTCAAACTGCGCCCGCCGGTCAGGGTGGGCATTGCCTTCGCTCCCGGTAAAACCGGCACCGACAACCTGTCCGAAGCGCAGCGCCTGCGCCTGCTGGAGCGGGTCAAGGCGTCGTTCTCGCAGCACGAATACATCGGCAAGATCGAAGTCATCCCGTCGCAGTACATGCGCGCCAGGGGCGGCTTCGCCAACCTGGAGCAAGTGGCCCGCATGTTCGATGTGGAAGTGGTGGCCCTGCTCTCTTACGACCAGGTGCAGTTCAACGACGCCAACGCGCTGTCGGTGCTGTACTGGACCATCATCGGCGCGTACGTGATCAATGGCGAAAAGTACGATGTGCAGACCATGGTCGATGCGGCCGTCTTCGACGTGCAAAGCCGCAAGCTGCTGTTCCGCGCACCGGGCACCAGCCAGGTCAAGGGCAGCGCCCCGCTGGCCGGCTTCGGCGACAAGGCCCGCGCCGCGCGCGTGGACGGCTACGACAAGGCGGTGGACCAGCTGATCCCGCAGTTGCAGGCGCAGCTCGACGGCTTCCGTGAAAGCGTCAAGAACGACGCCAGCTACCAGGTCGAGAACAAGTCCGGCTACAAGAGCGCCGGCGCGCTGGGCTGGGTCAGCCTGGCGCTGATCGCGCTGCTGGCCGGCATGGCGTACGCGGTTCGCCGCCGTGCCTGACGTGGCAGATATGGCGGCCTTGCTGGAGTTCGACCGCCACGCCATCCTGGCCGGCCAGTTATGGCGCCTGTGGACCGGGCACCTGGTGCACTACTCGGTGCAGCACGCGCTGATCGACCTCGCCACCGCGCTGGTGGCTGGCCTGATTGCCACGCAGTCGTTCGGTGCGCGCCGGGTATTGTGCGCGCTGGCGCCGGGTGCGCCCTTTATCTCCATCGGCCTGCTGCTCATCGCGCCCGATTGCGCGTACTATCGCGGCGCTTCCGGCCTGGCCGTGCTGTTGGCCGTGATGGCCGGCGCCGGCCTGTGGCAACAAGCGCGCGGTAACCATGTTGCGATGGTCCGCGCTGCATTGGCCCTGCTGGCGGTGGCATTGGCCGCCAAGATCGCCGCCGAGGCGCGCGGCTTCTCGCTGGGCGGGTCGGACCTGCCGCCGGACGTGATGGTGGGCTGGCAGGCGCACCTGTTGGGCACCATGGCCGGCGTGGCGGTCGCGCTGCCGCGCGTGCGTGACCGTTGTGTTCGCAGGATGATGTAGGCATAATCGAGTCGATTTGTGAATGAAAGTCGACTGCATGTTTTCCTATGCCGAATAAGCTGGTGTCCCGCCTGATCATTGCCACCGGCGTCGTGCTGGTGGCCGCCGCCGGGGGCGCGTTATTCCTGATCGGACGTCCGCCCGAACTGCTGCGCGTAGGCGCCAGTTACGGCGCCAAGATCGTCTGCTCCAACGTGTTTATCGCCCATCGCGATCCGCAGGCAGTGCTGGCCGATGATGTGCAGGCGCCCGGCCATCCGCTGCTCAAATACCTGCGCGTGCGGGTGGACCAGCAAAACAAGACCGTACACGCCGACTTCCTCGGCATCCTCGGCAAGGGCCTCGCCGTGTACCGCCCCGGCACCGGCTGCGCCGCCGTGCCGGACGGCGACCTGGCCCAGGCCAACCAGTACCAATACACGCCGATGCGCATCTGGAGCGCCTCCCCCAACGTGCCCTGGCCTACCGGCTCGATGACCGACACCGTGCCGGCGGTGCAGGCGGCCGTCAACGACGACGCACTGGCCGGTCCTGGCATGCGCGGCCTGGTGGTGATCCATCGCGGCCGGCTGGTGGCGCAGCGCTACGGCGCCGGTTTCGGCGTCTCCACCCCGCTATTGGGCTGGTCGATGACCAAGACCGTGACGGCAGCGCTGGTAGGCATCGAGATCGCCAGGGGCAACCTGACGCCGGAACGCAAGGGCTTCTGGCCCGAACACGGCGACCCGCGCGCGCAGGTCACGCTGGCGCATTTGATGTCGATGACGTCCGGTCTGCAATTCAACGAAGCGTATGGCGACGTCTCGGATGTCACGCGCATGCTGTACCTGGAGCCGGACATGGCGGCTTACGCCGCCGCGCAACCGCTGGCGCACGCGCCGGGCACGCACTGGAGTTATTCGAGCGGCAGCACCGTGCTGCTGTCACGCATCTGGCAGCGCGCGGCGGCGGGACCGAATATGCCAGTCAAGCCGATGACCGGGACAACAGCCATCGGCGTGCTGGCCCTGCCGCACGACCAGCTGTTCGCACCGCTGGGCATGAGCAGCGCCCTGATCGAAGCCGACGCGCGCGGCACCGTGGTCGGTTCAAGCTATATGTACGCGAGCACCCAGGACTGGGCGCGCTTCGGCCAATTTCTGCTGCAGGACGGCGTATGGCAAGGCAAGCGCATTTTACCGGCAGGATTCGTGGCATCGATGCAGGCGGTAGCGCCAGCCTCCGTCGGCCAGTACGGCCAGGGCCAGGTGTGGCGCCAGGGACCGTCGTCAGGACAGAATGCGGACGGCCCGTTCGGCCTGCCGGCAGATACCTACTGGATGCAGGGCCACGACGGCCAGTCGATCGCCATCGTGCCATCGCGCCAACTGGTGGTGGTACGCCTGGGACTGACACCGCGCGCGTTGCAGTATCGGCCGCAGGCCTTGCTGGCGGCGGTGGTGAAGCAGGTGGATGCCATGCCGGCGCCTGTGATGAATCCGAAAGGGGCGCCGGACCTGGATCCGGACGATGATGAGGACTGAGGGTGGCTTGCGATCTTGCTGGCGAGCGCTCTTTCCACAGCCTTTTGAGGTATCAGGCAGAAAATTAATGCATATGGGGGATTTTTATTCCATTTTCAATTTCAAAATTTGGCTGCTGGGTGTAATGCGGTGCAGCTTTCGCCCCGAAACGAAGATAACTATCCAGGACAGTTTTTGCGATAAGCCGACAGCCGTCCGAGGAAATACAAGGCACCCATCAATGGCCAACCAAAATTTTGAAAAAATCCTGGTTAAAGCCATTGTAGTTTTCTCATAAATTATCTCGAAGTGCATCTTGGGCCAAAGTTGATGGTTGACGTTCAGCATACCCGCTTGCTTATCCGCAAAACTCAAGAGTTCTCACTTTAGCTGTTGCATAGCCCGATTATCCAGCGCCACCTTCTGAAATCAGCGCGCACAGGATGGACCAGGCGTATCTGCTACGGTTGGGGCGGGGGTTCAATTGCACTTGCCCCTTACCACGGCAGCCACCACCCACGGCAGCGAATAAATACCCACCACGGCAATCGGTCCGATATGCGCCGGCTGGTGTTTCAGGGCGTCGCCATGCAGGCAATCGGGCACCTTGGCCTGGTCGAACGCCGCGTTCAGGCGCGCCTGCGTCACGCCGCCGCTCAACGCTGCCGCGCCCTGCCCCGGCGCCTGCAACGGCTGCGGATCTTCCGCGATGGTGTCGCGCACGGCCTGCCGGATGATCGCGTCGGTCACGCCCGCAGGCTGCGGCGGCGCCTCCAGTTCCGGCATCGGCGGCTCCGCTGCGACCGCTGAATCAACAGGAGACTGCGCCCAGGCCATTACCGGCCCGCCCAGGAGAAGCCCCGCCATGAGCGGCCCTGCCATGAGCGGCCCTGCCAAGAGTGGCCCTGCCAGGAAAGACCGGGCCAACAACGCCAGCCTGCCCAGCCCCCTCACCCGCGCTCCTCCATCGCCCCCGCCACCCGCACCGCATTGCGACCACCTTCCTTGGCCGCATACAGCATCCGGTCCGCCTGCTCCAGCCATTCCGATGCGACGCCGCCGCGCGGCATTGGCGCCACCCCGATCGACGCGGTGATCGGGTGGCCGTCAAGCAGCGGTGCGGCGGCCACCGCGCTGCGCAGGGTCTCGGCCAGCTTGCCGGCTGCGCGCAGGCCGGCGCCGTTGGCAATGATGGCGAATTCTTCGCCGCCGTAGCGGAATATCTCGTCGGTCACGCGGGTGTGGTGGCGCAGCACGTCGCACAGGCGGCGCAGCACTTCGTCGCCGGCCGGATGGCCGTGCTGGTCGTTGACCTGCTTGAAGTGGTCGAGGTCGAGCAGCAGCAGGCAGGCCTCCGGTTGCGGACGGCGCTCGGCTGCGTAGCCGGCCAGCTTGCTGTCGAAGGCACGGCGGTTGCCCACGCCGGTGAGAAAGTCACGCTCGGCCTCGATATGCAGTTCGCGGTTCTGCAAGCCGGTGCGGTGCGAGAAGATGTAGGCGAACAGGTTGACCAGCGAAATCGTCACCACCACCGTGAGCAGGTTGAGCATCTCCATGTGCGGCAGCAGCAAGGCCACCAGCACCAGCAGCGAGACGCTGTTGATGCCCAGCGCTACCTTTGGTCGCAACATGAAAAACGCCGCGATCATGGTGGGATATACCCAGTACACCAGGGACAGCCCGCGCAGGTAGATCGTGGCCAGCATGCCGGCCGAGTAAAACAGCGTCACGCCCAGGCTGGCCAGCTTGTAGCGGCCCGTGTGCCACACGTGCACGATCACCGACAGCATGGCCAGCACCAGCGCCAGGTCCACCGCCGCCGACAGCCAGGCCCCCTGCCACAGCCGGTACAGGCCGAACGGCAGGATGCTGGGGATGCTCAGCGCGCACATGATGATCAGGATGACCTCTTCCTTGCTGCGCTTGCGACGGTCGGACAACCACGCGAACGGGCTGTCCTTGTTGTTTCTCGAATCTGGTATCGGCACTGCTGGTCTCTTCTATTTATTGTTACAACGCCGTGTTATCCCGGCGCGTGTTGAACTGCTCCAGCCGGCTCGGCGCCGCTCTTTTGCGGCGCCGCCTTGTGCTCCCCGGCCAGGAACATATACATCGCCGGCACCACGAACAGCGTAAACAAGGTGCCGATCGACAGCCCGGTAAAGATCACCAGTCCCATCGCATGGCGGCCGGCCGCACCGGCGCCCGATGCAATCACCAGCGGCACCACGCCAAACACCATGGCCGCCGTGGTCATCAGGATGGGCCGCAGCCGGGTGGCGGCAGCTTCCTCGATGGCCTCGCGCTTGGTCTTGCCTGCTTCGCGCAGGTGGTTGGCCACCTCCACGATCAGGATGCCGTGCTTGGAAATGAGTCCCATCAGGGTCACCAGCCCCACTTGCGTATAAATATTGATCGAGGCGAAGCCGAGGAAGATGAACATCATCGCGCCGAACAGTGCCATCGGCACCGAGAACAATATCACGATCGGATCGCGGAAGCTCTCGAACTGTGCGGCCAGCGCCAGGAACACGATCACTACCGCGAAGCCCATGGTCAGACCGAAACCGCCCGACTCGTTCATGAACTGGCGCGACGAGCCGGCGTAGTCGATAGTGTAGCCCGACGGTGCCACCTCGGCCACGGCATTGCGCAGGTACTCGAGAATCTCGCCCTGCGACGCGCCTGACACGCCGGAGATGGTGGCGGAATTGAGCTGCTGGAAGCGGGTGACCGATTCCGGCTGCACGCTGTACGAGATGCTGGCGACGGTACTGGCCGGTATCATCGCACCGGACGGCGTCTTGACGTGGAAATTGAGCACATCGGACGGATTGAGGCGATCCACCTGACGCACCTGCGGGATCACCTTGTACGAACGGCCCGCGATCGAGAAGTAGTTGACATAACCGCCGCCCAGCGCGGCCGCCATGGCGTTGCCGAAGTCCTGTTGCGTCAAGCCCAGCGTGGCCAGCTTGTCGCGGTCCACATCGACCTTGGCCTGCGGCGAATCGATTTTCAGATCGACGTCGGCGAAATAGAATTTCCCTTCCTTGGTGGCCTTGTCGAGCACCGCCTGCGCCACCGTGTTGAGGTTCTCGAACGGTTCGGTGGTGGTGATCACGAACTGCACCGGCAGGCCCGAGCTGCCCGGCAGCGCCGGGAACTGGAATGCCGCCACGCGGCCACCGGCCACATTGCCCCAGCGCTGTTGCAGCTCCTGCTGGATCTCGTGCGCCGAGCGACTGCGTTTATCCCACGGCTTGAACAGCACCCCGCCGATGCCGGCATTGGTGGTCGGTACGCCCGTGATCTGGAACATCTGGTCGTACTCGGGCAGCGATTTCGATATCTCGAAAATCTCCTTGGCATACGCCTGCATCTGGTCCGACGTGGCGGTAGGCGCGCCCACCACCTGCGCCAGCACGATGCCCTGGTCTTCTTCCGGCGCCAGTTCCGACTGCGACATGGCAAACATCACGCCCAGCAGCCCGGTGAGGATCACGCCCAGCACGATCAGCACCGCCCAGGTTTCGAGCAGCTTGTGCAGCACGCGCAGGTAGCCGTCGTGAACTTTCGCGAAGGTGCGGTCGATGAACTTGACGAACCTGCCCTCGTCCTGGTGCTCGTTGAAGAACCGCGCGCACATCATGGGCGAGAGCGTGAGCGCGACAATTCCGGACACCGCCACCGCGCCGGCCAGTGTGAAAGCAAACTCTGTAAACAGCGCGCCGGTCAACCCGCCCTGGAAGCCGATCGGTACATACACGGCGATCAGCACCACCGTCATGGCCAGGATGGGACTACCGAGTTCGCGCGCGGCCTGGATGGCGGCGTCGTACGGCTTCATGCCCTCCTTCATGTGACGATCGACATTTTCCACCACGATGATGGCGTCATCGACCACCAGGCCGATGGCCAGCACGATGGCCAGTAGCGTGAGCAGGTTGATCGAATAGCCGAACATCAGCATCACGAAGAAGGTGCCGATCAGCGACAGCGGCATGGCGATCACCGGCACGATCACCGCGCGCAGGCTGCCCAGGAACAGGTAAATCACCACCGTGACGATAATCAGTGCTTCCACCAGCGTGTGCACCACCTCGACGATGGACGTGTTGATGAACTCCGTGGAGTCGTACACGATTTCGCCGGTGAGTCCCGCCGGCAGCTGCTCGCGGATCGAAGGGAACACCTTGCGCACGCGCTCGGCCACGTCGAGGATGTTGGCGTCAGGCGCCACCTTGATGCCGACGAACACCGACCGCACGCCGCTGAACGCCACATTGAAGTCGTAGTTCTCGGACCCCAGCGTGACGTTGGCGATGTCTTCCAGGCGCACGATGGCGCCGCCGCTCTGGCGCACGGCCAGCGCCTTGAATTCCTCCACCGTGTGCAGGTCGGTGCCGGCCGTGAGTGGCACCGTCACCATCTGCCCCTTGGAAGCACCGAGGCCGGCCAGGTAGTTATTCGCCGCCAGCGCGGCGCTGACCTCGGTGGCGGTGACGCCGTGGGCCGCCATCTTGTCGGCGTCGAGCCAGGCGCGCAGGGCGAACTGGCGCGCGCCCAATAGCTCGGCGGTCTGCACGCCGTCGATCGAATCGAGCTTGGGTTTTACTACGCGGGCCAGGTAGTCGGTGACATTATTGGTGGGCAGCGTGTCGCTGTAAAAGCCCATGTACATGGCGTCGGTGGTTTGCCCCATCTGCACGCTCATCACCGGCTGCTGCGCCTGCTCCGGTAACTGGTTGCGTACCGAGTTCACCTGCGTGGTGATCTCGGTCAGCGCGCGGTTGGAATCGTAGTTCAGCTGCAGCGTGGCGGTAATCGTGGATACGCCGCTGTTGGACGACGACGACAGGTAGTCGATCCCCTGCGCCTGGGCGATGGCCGCTTCCAGCGGCTGGGTGATGAAGCCGGCGACGGTGGCGGCGTCGGCCCCGTAGTACGTGGTGGAGATGGTGACCACCGCGTTTTGCGTCTTCGGATACTGGTTGACCGGAAGGCTGAACAGCGAGCGCAGCCCCAGCACCACGATCAGCAGGCTGACCACGGTGGCCAGCACCGGCCGTTTGATGAAGATGTCGGTAAAGTTCATGGCGCGGGCGTCCTCACTGTTCCTGCGGCGTAGGGTTCGGACTGTTGGCCGGCTGCACGCGGTTGTTGATTACCGCCGGCGTGCCGTTCTTCAGTTTGAGCTGGCCGCTGGTGACCACGGTCTGGCCTTCCTTGACGCCGGTGAGCACGGCCACCTGGTCGCCGCGCGTGGGGCCGGTGGTGACGAACACCTGCTGCGCGATCAGCTGGGGATTGCCCTTGTCGTCTTTCGGTGCATCTTTGCCGGTGCCCTGCGCCAGCACGAACACGGTGGAGCCGTAAGGATTATAGGTAATCGCCGTCTGCGGCAAGGTCAGGTATTTTTTCAGCGCGCCCTGCTCCAGGCTCACGTTGGCGAACATGCCGGGCAGCAGTTGGCGTTTCTGGTTGGGCACCGTGGCCTGCACTTGCACGTTGCGCGTGGCCGCATCGACCTTGGGACTGATGGCCGTCACCTTCGCATCGAACGACACGCCCGGATAACCGTCGCTGGTGAGCTTGAGCTTCTGGCCCACCGACAGTTCGGCCACCTGCTTTTGCGGCACGTAGAAATCGACATACACGGTATCGATGGTTTGCAGCGTGACGAGCGTGTCGCCGGGGTTCAGGTACTGGCCCGGGTTGACGGCGGTGATGCCCAGCTTGCCCGCGAACGGCGCGCGGATGGTTTTCTTGTTGACCAGCGCCTGCTGCTGGGCAGCGAGCGCCTGCCGGCTTTTCAGTTCCGCCTCGCTGTTATCGACTTGCGCCTGGCTGATCGCCTGCGCTCCCAGTTGCAGCTTGTCGCGCTTGAGCGTGGTGGCGGCCAGGTCGGCGGCGGCCTGCAGCGAACGCAGTTGCGCCTGGTCCGATTCGGCATTGAGTTCGAACAGCACCTGGCCGGCTTTGACCTCGTCGCCCGACTTGAAATTGACCTTGCGGACCAGGCCGGCGATTTCGGTGGTGACATCGACCCCGCGCACCGGCGCCAGCGTGCCCACGGCGCTGATCTGCGGCTGCCATTCGGACGCCGTGACCTTGATCGCGGTAACCGTCTGCGCCCCCGGCTTGGGCGAGCTGGCGATCAGTTTTTGGATCTGCAGATATTTACCGAACGCCAGCGCGGCGACCAGCAAGATTACGCATCCAACCATGATGAGCATACGCTTGGTCATGAAACTCTCTCCTGCGGTAGAGGTGTATTAGGGATTCTGGCTGATAGTCGACAAACTCGGCATGGTGGAGACGGGTACAGCGGCCGGCACGCCGTCGGCGCGGTTCCACCAGCCGCCGCCCAGCGCCTGGAACAGCGCGGCGGTATCGGCATAGCGCGCGGCCTGCGCCTGTACCAGGCCGATATGCGCCTGCTGGAACACGCGCTGGGCGTCGAGCAGCGACAGGTAGCTGATCGCCCCGAGCTTGTACTGTTCCTCGGACAGCGCCAGGGTTTCGGCCGCCAGCGCCTCGGACTCGGCTTGCGCGGTGAGCGCGGCGGCGTCCGATTCGAGCGCGCGCAGGCTGTCGGCCACGTTCTGGAACGCGGTGAGCAAGGTGGCGCGGTACTGCGCCGCCGCCACATCGTAGGCTGCTTCGGACGCGCGCTTGCGGGCGCGCAGTGCGCCGCCGTTGAGGATCGGTGCGGTCAGGCCGGCAGTGAGGCTCCAGATGGCGTTGTCGCCCTCGAACAGCTTGCTGAAGGTGGGCGATGCCGAACCGTAACTGCCGCTCAGGGTAAATTGCGGATACAGGGCGGCGGTGGCCACGCCGATGTCGGCACTGGCCTGGCGCAGCAGCTCCTCGCTGGCGCGAATGTCGGGCCGCTGGCGCACCAGCGCCGACGGCAGCGACACCGGCAATGCCTCGGGCAGCGTGAGCGAGGCCAGCGTGAACTCGGGCATGCCGGCCTCCCCCGGCAGCTTGCCCGCCAGCGTGGAGAGCAGATGGCGCGTTTGCGCCAGCGCTTTTTCCAGCGGCGGCACGGTGGCTGCCGTTTGCGCCACCAGGTTGCGCTGGCTGAGCACCTGGGCCCGCGCGATGGCGCCAAACTCGAATTGCTTCTCGATCACGTTCTGCTGGCGGGTGAGCGCCGTCAGCACGTCGCGCGTGGCCTGCAGCTGCGCACGCAGCGAAGCTTCCTGGATGGCGGCCGTGACCACGTTGGCCGACAGCGCCAGGTACGTCGCTTCCACCTGGTAGCGCTGGTAGTCCACCGCCGCCTGCGCACCTTCGAGCGTGCGCCGGGTGGCGCCGAACACGTCGGGCGTGTACGACACGTTGACCGAGGCGTTGTATAGATCGAGCACGGCAGCCTGGGTGCCGCCAGGCGTTGCGACCTGGGTTTTCTGGCGCGACGCGCCCAGCGCGCCGTTGACGGCCGGGTACACCAGCTGCCCCGCCTGGGCATTGTAGTTTTCGCGCACCTGGCGCAGCGCCGCTTCGGCCGCCGCCATATTGGGGTTTTGCGCCAGTGCGCCGCGCAGCAACTGGTCGAGCGCGGGCGACTGGAACACCGACCACCACTGGGCCGGGATGTCCATGCCGGTGACGAAGCGCTGGGCGCCGCCGCCGGTGCCGGGGCTGGACGCGGTCTGCGCGGGTATTGGTTCGGGGGTGTAGCTGGCGCCGTCCGCTACCGGCGCGGCAGGGGTCTGGAAGTTTGGGCCCACCGCACAACCGCCCAGGCTGGCCAACCCGGCCACCACTGCCAGCACGCCAACATGACGTACCTGGCGTACCTGATGTACGTAAGCGCGCAACGTCCGTTTATCCATAGACCGACTCCCGTGTTGCAGGGAGCCGGAGTGTTTACGCTCCGCAGCCTGCTGTCTCGAAAAAAGGTAAACATCAGCTAACATAGTCGCATTTTTTGCGACGGCGGTGTTCAATTGTCACGCAGTCCGGCGAAAAAAAACGGGCTTCGCCCGGCAGGCAAAACCCGTCTCGCGCAGCGATTTCGGCTGGTCAGGCGGCGGCACCAGCGGCGGATACCACGCCATAGGCGCGGTTGGCTTCCACTAGCGAGAAGGCCGACGGGCCATCGGCCAGCGCGTCGAGGCGGCCGGCGCCGGCGGCGATGCGGTAGGTCAGCGGTTCCTGGTAACGGCGCAACTCCTCTTCGCTCACCTTGCCGTCATGGTCGGCGTCGGCTGACAGGCTGTCGCGGCCCGGCATCAGCAGCAGGCCGTTCTCGTCGATGCCTGGCAGAGGCACCGGTGGCGGCAGGCTGTCTTCCGCCAGCGGCTCGCTGCCGAACCTGGCGCGATAAGCCTGGGTTTCCGGACGCTGGGAGAGGTTCTTGAGAGCGGCGTCGAAATCCTTGAGCGCCTGTTTGAGGCCGTCGTCATCGGAATCCGACAAGGCTTGCAGCGCGGCGGCCTGGCCGCCATCGGCCTGGGTATCAGTGGACGTATCGTTGCTGGTATCAACCGCACTGGCGGCGTTAAACCCCGGCAGCGACAGATAGGCGGCGATCGAGGCGCCGGCGTCGTCATCCGTGCGCGCCTGCGCCGGTGCGATGTGCTGGGTGCCCTGCGACTTTTCCGCGACCACTACCGCCGACAAGGTGCCGCCACCAATACTGTTTACCGTAATCATTTTTCCGCTCCCGAAGAGAGATTCCTCACGACATCATTCTAGCAATTTTTTTTCCAAGAGGCACGTAATTTAGCGGCTTGCCGAGCAGATTAGTGTGTTTTTCCCAACGGAAACTTTGTCAGTATGCCAGCTCTCGTGTCACGAGGCGGTCACATGAATCCCTTAATCTGTCGCCCGGCCCATGGTACGCTATGCGCCGTTGCACATTGTTGTTATTCCATCTACTAGAAAACCACCCACATGACGAAATCACTGTCCTTGCCCGCCCTCGTGATCGCCGCGTCCAGCTTTGCGCTGCACGCTTGCGCCTTCGCCGCCCCCGCCAATGTAACCGCTGCGCCGCAACCGAAGCTGGTCGTGGTGCTGGTGGTGGACGGCCTGCCGAACGAGCAGGTGCAGCGCTATCGCGACCAGTTCGGCAAGGATGGCAAGGGCGGCCTGGGACGCATGCTGGCCGAAGGCGCCGCCTTCAGCAACGCGCACCAGGCGCACGGCGTGACGGTGACTGCCATCGGCCACTCGGCAGTGCTTACCGGCGCCTACCCTTACGTGCACGGCATCATCGGCAATAACTGGATCGACCCGACCACCAGGAAATCGGTGTACTGCACCGAAGACACCAACTACACCTATATCGGCGAACATACCGACCCGAGCGACGGCACGGCGCCGACCAGGCTGCGCGTCGATACGCTGGGCGACCAGCTGCGCTACGCCTCCGGCAACCGCAGCAAGGTAATCACCGTATCGGGCAAGGATCGGGGCGCGATCCTGCTGGCCGGTAAAACCGGCACCGCCTATATGTATATGGAACAAACCGGCAACTTCGCCAGCAGCACCTTCTATATGCCGGCGCACCCGGCCTGGGTCACGCAGTACCAGGCCGGCAAGCCGCAGGACCGCTACTACGGCAAGACCTGGAGCGCGCTGCTGCCCGACGCCGCCTACGCCGGCGACGCCCATGACGACCTCACCCCCGCCAAACCGGGCGGCCATAACCGCCTGCCATACACTTATTACAGCGAGAGCGGCCAGATCGACGCCGGCTACTACAACAGCCTGAAAACCGGCCCGTACCTGGACCAGCTGACACTGGACTTCGCGCGCGCGGCGGTGGAAGGCGAAAACCTGGGCCGCAACGATAGCGGCGTGCCAGACCTGCTGGGTGTGAGCCTGTCGGCGCACGATTACGTCAACCACGCCTACGGCCCGGAAAGCAAGCTGTCGCACGACCACTTGCAGCGCGTGGACCGCATGCTCGGTGAATTCTTCAACTACCTCGACAAGCGTATCGGCATGGACAACGTGCTGGTGGTGCTCACCGCCGACCATGGCTTTGCCAACACGGCGGAATTCTCGAACCAGCAGCGCAGCGAATCGAAGCGCATCAACGGCGACCAGTTGATGAAGGACCTGGGCCAGCACCTGTCCGACAAATTCGGCGGCGCCAAGCTGCTGGCCGCCTGGTCGCTGCCCAACATCCACCTCGACTACGCAGCCGCCGACAAGGCCGGTCTGCGCCACGCCGACGTGGAAGACGCTGCCGCCCAGTTCCTGCTGAACCAGCCGGGCGTGAGCGACACCTTCACCCGCACCCAGTTCGAGAGCGGCGCCGTCACCGGCACCCGCATCGCCACCCTGATGCGCCGTGCCTGGAACCGTGCAGCCTCGGGCGACCTGATGGTGATCACGCGTCCATACTGGTACTTCGCCAGCGGCGCCACCGGCACTACCCACGGTTCGCCGTACGCCTACGACACCAACGTGCCGTTGATGATCATGGGTAAACGCTGGATCAAGCCTGGCTACTACGGCCAGTACGCCGAAGTGGTGGACATTGCGCCGACGCTGGCCAACATCCTGCGCGTGCGCCCGCCGGCGGGTTCCGAAGGCCGCGTGCTGGTCGAGACGCTGAAGTAAACGCCAAACCGGATTCCCGCCTGCGCGGCAATCCGGTAATTTGACAGCTCCCGGCTGATCAGTTCAGGGTATTGAGGTAGTGGTTCAGGTGTTCGAAGTTGAGCGGCTTCGAAAAGTGCTGGGTAAACCCGGCCGCCACTGCCTTCTTCGCCGAGTCGTTGTCGGCCGAGCCGCTGAGCGCAATGATCGGCAGCGCTTCGGCGCCCGGCATGCGGCGGATTGCGCGCACCGCGCCAAAGCCGTCCATCCACGGCATGCCCAGGTCCATGATGATCGCGCGCGGCATCCCTTCGCGTACCCAGTCGCACGCCTCGTAGCCGTTATGGGCCGACGCGGTTTCGTAACCGTGGTGCTGCAGCATGGCCGACAGCATTTCCACCATTTCGACATTGTCGTCTACGACCAGGACTTGTTTTGCGCTTGCCATGATGGACCTCGTTGTGATTGTTGATGGGTTGATCGTAGCAACGCGCCAGTGCCCTGTATGTTCGCCAGCGTACTCTTGAGCGACGCTGGAATGATGGCCAGAGTATAGTTGTCGTTTTCCTCATTACTGAACATGACATGACCCATGCCTCCCGCCTGTTGTTCGCCGCCAGCGCCCTGGCGTTTGCCTCCCTGCCCGCCGCCTCGCAGGCGGCGCCTGCCCAGGCGCCGCGCGCGATGACCGCCACTGGTGTTGTCGAAGGCGCGGTGCTGGCCACCGGCGTGGCGTCGTACAAGGGCATCCCGTACGCGGCGCCGCCGGTGGGCGACCTGCGCTGGCAGGCGCCGCAACCGGCGCAGGCGTGGCGCGGTGTGCGCCCGGCCACGCAGTTCGGACCGCGTCCGATGCAGCTGCCGCTGTTTGCCGACATGGTGTTCCGGTCCGACACGGGCAGCGAGGACTGCCTGTATCTGAACGTCTGGACGCCAGTAAAACCCGCCAGGGTCAAGGGCGCCAAGCTGCCGGTACTGGTGTACTTTTACGGCGGCGGCTTCGCGGCTGGCGACAGTTCGGAGCCGCGCTATGACGGCGCGGCCATGGCGGCCAGGGGCATCGTCACTGTGACCGTCAATTATCGCCTCAACGTGTTCGGCTTCCTGGCGCACCCGGAACTGTCGGCCGAATCGCCGCACAAGGCCTCCGGTAACTACGGCCTGATGGACCAGGCAGCGGCGCTGCAATGGGTAAACAGGAATATCGCGGCGTTCGGCGGCGACCCGGCGCGGGTGACCATCGCCGGCGAATCGGCCGGTTCGTTCTCGGTCAGCGCACAAATGATCTCGCCGCTGGCGAAGGGCCTGATCGCCGGCGCCATCGGCGAGAGCGGTTCGCTGCTTGGCCTGCATGCGCCGCAAACGCTGGCCGATGCCGAACGGTCCGGCGCCGCCTTCGCCGCCAAGATCGGCGCGGCCGACCTGGCTGCGCTGCGCGCCCTGCCAGCCCAGCAACTGCTCGATGCCATTCCCGCTACCCGTACCGGCTTCTTCGTGATCGAAGATGGCTACGTGCTGCCACGCTCGCCCGAGATCCTGTACGCGGCCGGCCAGCAAGCCAGGGTGCCGCTGCTGGCAGGCTGGAACTCGCACGAAGGTTCTTTTAAACAGGTGCTGGGCCAGGACGAACCCACCGTGGAAAATTTCACCGCCTCGCTGCAAAAACTCTACGGCGACCAGGCCGATACGGCGCGCCTCGCCTATCTGGGCGCAGGCGCCTCGACCGACGAAGTGACGACGGCCGCCACCAACCTGGCCAGCGACCGCTTCATTTCGTATGGCACCTGGCGGTGGCTCGACAGCCATGCACGCAACAGCGGCAAGCCGGTGTACCGCTACTACTACGCGCGCGCGCGGCCCGGCGACACGGGGGCGGCCCATTCGGCCGAAATCGAATACGCACTTGGCAACCTCGATGGCAACAAGACCTATGCGTGGACACCCGAGGACCGCGCGCTGTCGAAGCAGATGCAAGGCTACTTCGCCAACTTCATCAAGACCGGCAACCCCAATGGCCGCAGCCTGCCGAAGTGGCCGCAGGCGCTCCCCGGCGCCGGCTCGCCGGTGATGCTGCTCGATGTGGAACCGCGCGCCATCGCGGCGCCCGACGACGCCCGCTTCGAGTTCCAGGACGCGGTGGCGGGACGGGTGCGTTAGTCAACTGTAGTACAAGCCCGTGCGCGCCAGACGGCTGACCACCGGCAGCTCGACAATGGTGCAGCGGCTGTGGCAGACCTGCGCCAGGCAGGTTCAAAACAGTGCAATCCGGTCCGGTTTTGCACTGGCTTGGTGACAGCTGTGACTATCCAAATACACTAATCGTATAAACCATATGTTGGTTTGTATATTATTGTATCTACGGGAAATAATTCAGAAGGTTGCTATACACTACTTCCTTTTATTCGGGCAAAGAGCAGGAACACAAACTATGCGCACAACCTTCGGCTTCATGGCCTTATGCTTGACCGTATCCGCGTTTGCGGCGGAACCTTTCGACGACAAATTCCGTCAACTGGACGAAGTTCTCCCTACCGCCAACACCTATCGCACGGCTTCGGGCGCTCCCGGTGCAGCCTACTGGCAGCAGCGCGCCGACTACACCATCCGCGCCACGCTGGACGAATCGAAGCGCTCATTGACCGGCTCGGAGCAAATCCGCTACCACAATAATTCGCCCGACACGCTCACCTACCTGTGGGTGCAGCTGGACCAGAACATCTACAAGAAGGATTCCGACGCACGCATGATGCTCACGCAGCCGTCGCGCGAAGCGTGGACCAAGCCACGCGGTGCCGAAGACGGCTTCAAGTTCGAAGGCTTGCGCGGCGTGCTGGCCGGCCGCGACTTCGATGGCGGCTTCAAGATCAGCGCGGTGACAGCCGGCGGCCAGCCGCTCAAGCACGTCATCAACCGCACCATGATGCGCATCGACCTGCCAACGCCGTTGAAGCCGGGCCAGACCTACAGCTTCAATATCGACTGGTCGTACAACATCAACGAGCAGCTGGTGCTGGGTGGCCGTTCCGGCTACGAGCACTTTCAGGCGGACAAGAACGACCTGTTCGAAATCGCCCAGTGGTTCCCGCGCATGGCGGCCTACTACGACGTGACGGGCTGGCAGCACAAGCAGTTCCTCGGCTCCGGCGAGTTCACGCTGGAATTCGGCGACTACGACGTGAAACTGACAGTGCCGGCCGACCACGTGGTGGCCTCCACCGGCGAACTGCAAAACCCCGGCGATGTTCTGAGCGCAGCGCAGCGCGACCGCCTGGCCAAGGCCAGGACGTCGGACAAGCCGGTGGTGATCGTCACCCAGGCCGAAGCCGAGCAAGCCGAAAAATCGGTGAGCACCGCGTCGAAAACCTGGCACTTCAAGGCCGCCAACGTGCGCGACTTCGCGTGGGCGTCGAGCCGCAAGTTCATCTGGGATGCGCAGGGCTACAAAAAGGGCGGCACCAATGTGCTGGCCATGTCCTACTATCCGAAAGAAGGCAACCCGCTGTGGGAGAAGTACAGCACCCAGTCGATCGTGCACACCATCGAGCAGTACAACAAGTACAGCTTCGACTACCCGTATCCGACCGCGATCTCGGTCAACGGCCCGGTAGGCGGCATGGAGTATCCAATGATCTCGTTCAACGGTCCGCGTCCGACCAAGGACAAGAAGACCGGCGAAATTTCGTATTCGCAGCAGACCAAGTATGGCCTGATCGGCGTGATCATCCACGAGGTAGGCCACAACTACTACCCGATGATCATCAACTCCGATGAGCGCCAGTGGACCTGGATGGACGAGGGCCTCAACACCTTCGTGCAGTACCTGGCCGAGCAGGCATGGGAAGACAACTACCCGTCGCGTCGCGGCGAGCCGCGCAACATCGTCGACTACATGCGCAGCCAGAACCAGGTGCCGATCATGACCAACTCGGAGTCCCTGCTGCAGTTCGGGAACAACGCCTACGCCAAGCCGGCCACCGCGCTCAACATCCTGCGCGAGACCATCCTGGGCCGCGAGCTGTTCGACTACGCGTTCAAGGAGTACGCGCAGCGCTGGAAGTTCAAGCGCCCTACCCCGGCCGACTTCTTCCGCACCATGGAAGATGCGTCGGGCACGGACCTCGACTGGTTCTGGCGCGGCTGGTTCTACACGACCGACGCGGTGGACATCAGCATCGATGGCATCAGCGAATACGGCGTCAACACCAAGGACCCGGAAAAGGAAAAGGCATGGCGCCGCGCGCAGAAGGAAGCGCAACCGATCTCGATTTCGCAGCAGTTGAACAAGTCCCTGCCGAAGCGCACCGACGCGCACCCGGAACTGAAGGACTTCTACAACGAACATGACGAATTCACGGTCACCAACAAGGACCGCAACACGTACGCCGAAGCGGTGGACAAGCTCGAACCGTGGGAAAAGCAGCTGCTGGACCAGGGCAAGCACCTGTACCTGGTGGACTTTTCCAACGTGGGTGGGCTGGTGATGCCGCTGATCCTGGAGATTGAACTCAAGAGCGGCAAGAAGTACGTGGAACGCGTGCCGGCCGAAGTATGGCGCTACTCGCCAAAGAAGATCACCAAGTTGATCGTCACCGACGAGCCGATGGTGGGCCTGACCCAGGACCCGTACTGGGAAACCGCCGACATCGACACCAGCAACAACGCCTGGCCGCGCAAGCCGACCCAGTCGCGCCTGGAGCTGTTCAAGACCGAGCGTGACAAGGTCAACTTGATGCGCGACTACAATACCCCGTTGAAGGCCAAGGACGACAAGTCCAAGGCCGAAGCAGGTAATTGATGGTTCTGCGTTTGCTACGCTGCGGCGCCGCCGCCGCGCTGGTGTTCTCCAGCGCGGCGGCAAGCGCCCATAACTACCACATGGGGATCGCCGACATCAGCTACAACGAACGCACCGGCAGCACCGAAATCGTCCACACCTACACTGCGCACGATGTCGCCACGCTGCTGACCAGACAGGCCGGGCGCGTGGTGGACCTGGGCCAGCCGGGCAGCGAAGCGCTGCTGCGCAAGTACGCCGAAAAGCAGTTCACCGTATCGGGCCGCAAGGGCGAGCGCCTGCCTCTGACCTGGATCGGCATGAAGGCCGATGCGGACAGCGTGGTGATCTTCCAGGAGATCGCGCGCACCCGCCTCGGCGCCGGCTCGCGCATCCATAACGCGGTGCTGACGGACCTGATTCCGGCGCAGAAAAATACCGTCAATGTGCAGGTGGATGGGCCGGTGAAGACGTTGATCTTTGACCAGGGGAGTCTGGACCAGGTGGTGCCGTAGTCCGCAAAAAGACCACTGCCTTACCGCACACGCACCTTCGGCCAGCGTTCCATATAGCGCTTGCTCCTGGTCCGGCTCAAAAACGTCTCCTCGCTCACCCGCACCGGATTGCACCGGACTCGCATCTCGAATAAATCATCGAGGCCCCAAGGCGCGATGATATGCAGTGCGTCATCTTCGTCGAGGCAGATGCCCACCGACGTGGCAAACTCCGGCCATGTCGCCACCGCCTCCGCGAGACTGTGCAGCGGCGTGACAGGATATCCGAAATACTTTTCAAACCACAGGTGGACATGGGCTTGATTCGTCACCTCCCAAGGCAAACCCGGACAGGCATGAGCGATTATTTCCTGGTGCCGCGGCTCTTCTTCCGGTAACTCCTGCTCGTCGAAGTACGCAAGGTCGATATCGGCAAGATCTGATGGCGTTGCGTAGCCATGTAGGTGGTCCCACACCAGGTTACGCACCGCGCCCGCACCAATGCACCAGGCTGACCGGCAGTCTCGCGCTCGCATTCTGCTTACTGGAAAGACTGGAACGGAAGGAATGCAGCATGAACAAATCGTCTCGCCCGCATGACGATGCAGTGGTGGAACTGCTGCGCGAGGATCCGGCATTTATCGACGAATACCTTGCAGCAGCAATGGAAGATGCCTACCAAGAAGGTGGTCGCCAGGCATTCCTGGCAGCATTACGCCACGTCGCCGAAGCCCAAGGCATGGCGAGCGTTGCCGAGCGTGCCGGCATACCCCGACAGAGCCTGTATCGTGCGCTCTCGCCCAACGGCAACCCCACCATTAAAACACTGCTGGCGGTGCTCGATGCCGCGGGACTCAAGCTTGGCGTGCATCGCGTCATGCCAGCTTGATCATCAAGACACTCGATAGACGCTGACTAGAACGCTTCCCACTCATCGGCAGTCGCCGCCGGCGCCGGCGCCTTCAACTTCGGCTGCGCCCTGGCCGCTACGCGTGGTACAGCCTCGGCTGGTGCTGGTTTCGCTGCCGGCTTGGCCCCCTGCCCCGCCGCGATGGTGAATGCGGCCACCGTCTGCTCCAGCATGTCGGCCTGTTCGCGCAGCGTCTCGGCGGCGGCGGCAGTTTCTTCGACCAGCGCGGAGTTTTGCTGGGTGGTGCCGTCCATCTCCGTGATCGCGCGGTGGATCTGGGCGATGCCGTCGTTTTGCTCCTGGGTGGCGGCGCTAATTTCGGCCACGATGTCGGTCACCTGGCGAATGCTCGATACCACTTCGTGCATCGTGGTGCCGGCTTGTTCCACCAGCCTGGTGCCAGAACCTACTTTTTCCACCGAGTCGTCGATCAGCGTCTTGATTTCCTTGGCGGCGGCGGCCGAGCGTTGCGCCAGGTTGCGCACTTCGCTGGCCACCACGGCAAAGCCACGGCCCTGCTCACCGGCGCGCGCTGCTTCCACGGCGGCGTTCAGGGCCAGGATGTTGGTCTGGAAGGCGATGCTGTCGATGACCGAGATGATGTCCACGATCTTGCGCGACGATTCGTTGATCGAACCCATGGTCACCACCACCTGCTCCACCACCGCGCCGCCCTCGGAGGCAACCTGCGAGGCCGAGCGGGCCAGCTGGTTGGCCTGGCGCGCGTTGTCGGCGTTCTGGCCGACGGTGGATGTCAGTTGATGCATGCTGGCGGACGTCTCTTCCAGTGCCGCCGCCTGGCTGGCGGTGCGCTGCGCCAGGTCGCCGGTGCCTGCGGCAATCTGGCTCGAGGCCGAACCTACCGCACCGGTGGACGCGCGCACGGTGTCGATCACGCGGCCGATCTGCGCCAGCAGCTGGTTGAAGGCTACTGCCGTCTGGCCGATTTCGTCCATGCGCGCAACCGGGATCTTGCGCGTGAGGTCCAGCGTCTCGCTCACGTGCACCAGCGTGCTGCGGATCGACTCCAGGCTGCCCTTGATCAGTTTATACAGCTGCCATGCCAGCGCGCCGGTCACCAGCAGCGCCAGCGCCACCACGCTCACCAGCAGGGTAAAGGCGAAGTCATAGGCGTTCACGCTCTCGTCGCGGATGTCGGCAATCAGCTTGTTGTTGTAGGCGATGTGGTCGTCAAAACCCTTGGTCAGCGCGGCGGCGGTGAGCGCCAGCGGCGTGCCCGGCATCAGCGTGGCGCGTACCGCGTCCATGTCGCCGGCATGGGCGCCCGCGATGAACGGCACCAGCGCCTGGCGGTAGGCGGCCATGTGCTGCTTGTCCTCTTCCAGCATCTTGCGGTCGGTGTCATCGAAAATGCGATTTTTCTCGTAGCTGGCCAGCACCTCGTCGAACTTGGCGTGGGCGTCGTTGTAGGCTTTGTCGAGCGCCGTCTTGTCTTCCAGGTTGGAGAACACCGACAGGCGGTAGCCGGCCAGACGCGTGGCGGCGGCATAGCTCTTGGCGGAGTTCAGTCCTTCGATGCTCGGGATCAAGCGGGTTTGCACCATGTCCAGGCGGTGGTGGGCGTTGGACAGCTGGGACAGGCCAGTGACGCCAACGAAAATCAGGGCCAGCAAGGCCACTGACAAGGTCAAGATCAAGCGTTTAGTGATACTCATAGACTTTTCCATGGAGGTGAGGGGGTGGCGACCATCTTGACGCGGCCTCCTGCCACTATACCCGCACCATTTCCAATGGGCAATTATACTAACGGATTAACTATAAAGTTATTGCTTAAACCACGTGGAAGCCATGGGTACCGTCGCGTCCCAGCTGTGCCACCAGGCCGAACTCCCAGTCCAGGTACGCCTGCATGGCCTCCGCGCGGTTGTCCGTGCCTTCGTACGGCCGGCGATAGCGGTCGATCAGCGGCGACGCCAGGCGCTGCTCGCCCGACTCCACCGGCAGCCCTGCGTCGGCCCACGCGGTGGTGCCGCCCGCCAGCACCACCACCGGCAAATCGGTGAGCGCCTGCACGTCGGCCGCCGCGTAGCGCGCCAGCAGGCTGCTGCCGCAGGTCAGTACGTAGCGCTTCGCGCCTGCCGGCACCCGCGCCAGCGCCGCCTGCAAGTCCGAACGCAGCGCGAACCAGGCGCCGGGAATGTGGCGCTTGACGTGGTTGACGCCCGAGGTAAAGTCCAGCACCACGGTGCCGTCGGCATCGTCATCGAGCCAGCGCGCCAGCGTGGCCGGATCGATTTCCTCCACCGGCGCGTGCGGCGGCAGGTCGGCGCTCCACGGCGTGGTCACGTTGAAATGCTGCGCCTGCGTGCCGTCGAGCACATACACCTCGTGGTTCATCTGGCGCAACCAGTGCGCGGTGAGGTTGGCGCGCACGCCGTCGGTGTCCGCCAGCACGAAGCGCGCGCCGCGCACCGGTGCGAACTGCTCGGTTTCCTGCACCAGCTGGCCGCCGGGCGCGGAGCGGAAGCCGGGCAGGCGGCCATCGGCAAATTCCGGCGGGCTGCGCACGTCCAGCAGGTACGTGGTGCGGCCGGGTTCCGCGATCAGCTGCGCCAATCCCTCGTGCGCCACGCGCAGCACGCCGGCGCGGTCGGCCAGCGCCCGAGCATCCGAAGCCGCCTGGCGGTGATTGGCTTCCGTGGCCGGCGGATAGGTGCGCGACTGGCCGTGCGCCAGCTTCTGCCCTGCCAGGGTCCAGCCGATGGTGCCGTTGCGCAGCGCCGAGACGGGATTGGGCACGCCGGCGTTGATCAGCGACTGGGTACCGATGATGCTGCGCGTGCGGCCGGCGCAGTTAACGATGATGCGGGTAGCCGGATCGGGCGCCAGTTCGCGCGCGCGCAGCGCCAGCTCGGCGCCCGGCACGCTATGACTGCCCGGGATGCTCATGGTCTGGTATTCGTCGTAGCGGCGGGCGTCGAGGATGACGATGTTGTCGCCGCCGTCGATCAGCGCCTGCACTTCGGGCGCCGACAGCGATGGCGTGTGGCGCTGTTCCTCCACCAGTTCGCCGAAAGATTTACTCGGCACATTCACGTCGCGGAACAACTCGCCGCCGGCATCGCGCCAGCCATCGACGCCGCCCGCCAGCACGGCCACATCGAGGTAGCCCAGCTGGCGCAGACGCGCGGCGGCTGATGCGGCCAGGCCTTCACCGCCATCGAGCGTGACAACACGCACGTCGCGGCGCGGCAGCTTGGTGTAGGCATCGAGCTCGATGCGGCCGAACGGCAAATTGGCGGCGAACAGCGGGTGGGCCTGGGCGTGCGGGTCTTCCTCGCGCACGTCGAGCAGCGCGATTTCGCGGCCGGCCAGCAGGTCAGCGCGCACGTCTTGATAGGTCGCGGTAAGATTTTTGGTCATGGTTGGTTGGCGTAGGCGGAACGAAAAGGTTTCACAGCGCCATCAAGCGAGAAGACGCTGCGGTCCACCGCGCCGATGTCGGCGCCATAGACATGGATGCCGATCGACACGCGGTCGGCGTAGGCATTGAAGACCTGGTGGATGTCGCCCAGCGATGGCGAGACGGCGGTGACAGCGCCGGTCTCGAGCCGCTGCGGCGCTCCCAGTTTGACCAGCGCGCCGTCGGCCGTGCGTTCGAAATCCTGCGAAATCTCGGCGCCGCGCAGCAGCCCGATCAGGCCCCACACGGTATGGTCGTGGATGGGCGTGGACTGGCCCGGGCCCCACACAAAACTGACCACGGAAAAGCGCGCCTGCGGATCGCGGTACAACAGGTACTGGCGGTAGTATTGGGCGTCGGGCTGGGCCAGGTCGTCGGGCAGCCAGTCGTCGTGGGCCACCAGGTCGCGCAGCAGTGTCGCGCCCTCGCGCACCACGCGCGGTTCGTCGGCGCCCTCTTCCAGCACGCGGCCCAGGTCCTCGATGAAGCGGCGCAGCCGGGGCGGCGCCGGCTGTCCGGTGGCGATAGTGTCTGCCATGGTTACTCCCTGATTACGCGGCCTGACGGCGCGCGGCGGTGTTGCGGTTTTCCGGCACGTCCAGGCCCAGATTACCACGCAAGGTGGTGGCCTCGTACTCGCGCCGGAACAGGCCGCGCTCCTGCAGCACCGGCACCACGTGGGTGATGAAAGCATCGAGCTGGTACGGCAGCGCCTCGAACAGGATGAAACCGTCGGCGGCATCGTTCAGGAACCAGCGCTGGATCGCATCGGCCACCTGCACGCCGGTACCGACGAACTCCTTGCGCGGGCTGGCGTAACGCAGCGCAGCCTGGCGCAGCGTGAGATTTTCCTCGCGGGCGGTGCGGATGATGCGCTCCGACGAGCTGCGATTGCTGTCGGCGCCATATTGGGCGATGTCCGGGAACGGGCCGTCGAGCGGATACTGGGTCAGGTCATGCTCGTTGAAGGACCGGGCCAGCGCCACCAGCGCGTCTTCGATGCGGATCAGCCCTTCGGCCTGGCGGTGCAGCGCCTGCGCTTCCTCTTCAGTCGCGCCCACGATGGCGCGCAGCGCCGGCAGCACGCTGACCTGGTGCGGCGCGCGGCCGAAGGCGGCGGCACGCTTCTTGATGTCGGCGTAATACGCCTGCGACGATTCGATGGTGGAGCCTTCGGTGAAAAAGGCGTCGGCATACCGCGCCGAGAAATTGCGGCCGTCTTCCGATGCGCCGGCCTGGAAGATCACCGGCTGCCCCTGCGGCGAGCGGGCGATATTGAGCGGTCCGCGCACCGAGAAGAACTCGCCCTGGTGGTTGAGCGTATGCAGCTTGGTCGGATCGATGAACTGACCGGTTTCCTTGTTGTGCACCAGCGCGTCGTCCTCCCACGAATCCCACAGTCCCTGCACAGTGGTCAGGTGTTCGGCGGCGATGCGGTAGCGCACTTCATGCGGCGGGTGCGTCGGTTTGCCGTAGTTCTCGGCGCTGCCCGACAACCACGAGGTGACCACGTTCCACCCCGCGCGGCCACGGCTGATATGGTCGAGCGACGCGAACTGGCGCGCCACCGTGTACGGCTCGCTGTAACTGACGGTGAGCGTGCCCACCAGGCCGATGTTTTTCGTGTGGGTGGCGACCGCCGAGAGGATGGTGAGCGGCTCGAAGCGGTTCAGATAATGGGGGCTCGATTTTTCGGTGATATGCACGCTGTCGGCCACGAACAGAAAGTCGAACTTTCCCTGCTCCGCCAGCCTGGCCTGGCGCAGGTAGAAGTCGATATTGGTGCTGGCCGTGGGATCGGCGTCGGGATGGCGCCAGTCGCCCCAGCCGGGGCCTACGCCGTGGAGGATGAAGCCGAGTTTGAGTTGGCGCGGTGCTTGATGTGTGCTCATGATGACTCCTTGTATCGATTCTCTGTATGGTTTTCAGACCGGGCGGAACACGCTGGCATCGACCAGCGCACTCGCATCCACCCGCTTGGGGAACAGCTTCGCTGCATAAAACGTATCGGCCACATCCTGCAACTGGCGCACGATCTCCTGGTCCACGGCGCGCAGTTGCGGGCGGTCGCGGCCCACCACCAGCTTCACCACGTCCGGCGGCAGGCCGGTCAGCTGCTGGAAAACTGCGGCATATTCCTCGGGATGGGCATTGGCCCAGGTGTTCGACAGCGCCAGGCGCCGCAGCACGTCCGCCAGCGCCGAGCGCTTGCCGGGATCGGCCAGCGCGGCGTCCGACGCGGCGATCACGCCGATGCCGGAATTGATGCCCACGCCGTCGCGCAGGATGCGCGCGCCCTGGATTTCGGCATTGGCCTGGTACGTGCCGAACGTGGCCCATGCTTCGATCTTCCCGCTCGAAAAAGCCACGGCGGCGTCGCTGGGCAGCATGAAGCCGGTGACCACGTCGTCCGGTTTCAGTCCCGCCTCGCGCAGCGCGCCGAACAACAGGTAGTGGGACACACTGCCGCGCGCGGACGAGACGATCACGTTGCGCCCCTTGAGGTCCGCCACCGTCTTGATCGGTGAACCGGGCGGCACCAGGATCGCCACACCGGTCGGCGACGACACGCTGGCCGCCACCACTTTTACCCGCGCGCCGCCGGCAGCAGCAGCCAGCGCCGGCGTGTCGGCCGCCATCGCGGTATCGACATCGCCCGACACCACCGCCTCGAACAACGGCGCGGCGCCCTGGAAGCTGGCCCACTTGATCTGGTACGGCAGGTTGTCGAGCACCCCGGCCGCTTCGGCCTTGGTGCGCAACAGCTTGACCTGGTCGCCCAGTACCAGCGTGACCTTGGAAAGGTCGGGCGCAGCGCCGGCAGCAGCGGTGGCGCCAGCTACCCCACCCTGCTTGCCGCAGGCGCCCAGCAATGCCGCCGCCGGCAGCATGGTCAGCAGGCGGCGCAGGCGGTCGGGCTCAAAAGTCATATGCGACCTTGCCATAGTAATAGGCGCCGCTCGGCGCGAATGGCGACGGGCCATAGGTAAAGCCGCTGCTGCCCGAGTTGGCGTCGCCGGGACCGTTGCGGTCAGGCTTGGTGTCGAACAGGTTGGCCGCGCCCAGCACCAGCTTGACGCTCTTGCTGACCGCGTAGCTGACGTCGAAATCCGTGAGCCACTTGGCGCCAAAATGGTAATCCTGGGCGCGGTTGGCGGTGGTTTGCCAGGTGTAGGAATCGAAGCGCGTGGTTTGCGCATTGACTTCCCAGTCGCCCGCGAACCAGCGCGCCGACAGGATGATCTTGGTGCGCGGCGTGGCGCTCAAGTCGCCGATGCCGCCGCCGGCCGAGTAGCCGAACCACACCGAGCTGCCGCCGGTATTGGCGCCCAGCGCGGTGATCTCCGGAGGCGTGGCGTTGATGCGCTGGACCTTGGTGCGGTTCCAGTTCACTGCCGCGCCCCAGCGCACCAGGCCATAGCTGCCGTAGTCGCTGGTCAGATCGGTCACCAGGTCGGCGCCACGGGTGCGGGTGTCGATGGCGTTGGCGAAGTACTGCACCCACTCGGTGCCGGTCAGTCCGGCCGCGCGCAGCGTCGGTGCGAAGGCGGGGCCGAACATGTAGCCGGTGCGGACGATGCGGTCTTTTACCTTGACCTGGTAGCCGTCGAGCGTGATGTTGATATTGTCGGCCGGTTTGAGCACCAGCCCCAAGCCGAAGTTCACCGACTTTTCCGGGTCGAGATCGCGCGCGCCAAAGCGGCGGGCCAGGTCGGAGTCGTTGCGCAGCAGCTTGGACAGGCTTGGCGCCACCTCGCCCGTCACCGGGTTGATGTTGGTGCGGTTGTCGGTTTGCGAGTAGCCGATCTGCGTGAGCGACGGCGCGCGGAAGCCGGAACCGGCGGTGCCGCGTATCGCCACCACCGGCGAAAAATCGTAGCGTGTATTGAGCTTGCCGCTGGCGGTATTGCCGGCGCTGTCGTTGTAGTGCTCCGCGCGCACCGCCGCACCCACGAACCACTGCTCCACCGGGTAGAAACCGATGTCGTTGTAGATCGCCAGCACCGTGCGTTTTACGCGCGTGGCATCGTCCGGCGACAGGGCCACACCGGCCTGCGCGCCCACCGCTGCCGGCCGGCCCACGTTCGGATTGCCTTCCTGGTCGCCGGGCTGGAAGATGTAGCCGCCATTGATGTAACCGAGGCGATCGCCCGCATAGGTGGAGAAACGCTCGAGGCGCTGCTCCAGGCCCCACGACCATTGCAGCTGCTTTTTCAGGCCCACGTCGAAGGCGCGCGTAAAGTCTTCGTTGGTAGTCCACTGTTCGAACTGGTACGTGGCCAGGTTGTCGAAGCTGGTCGGCGACGTCGGTCCCAGCGACGGGTTCAGGGTAAGGTTGCTGTACTGGCGGGCGCGGTTCTTGCCGTAGCCGGTGCTGATATCCCAGTTCCAGCCGGCCGTGCGGCCACGTGCGCCGGCATTCAACTGGAAGTCGAAGGCGCTCATGTTATTGATGGCGAAGTAGCCGTCCGGGTATACCTGGGCCAAGGTCGCCAGGCCATTCGGGCGGCGGAAGTTATTGCCGGCCACCGTGTTGCGGGTGCCGGCCGTGCCGAACGCGTACAGCGTGGTGTCCTTGTCGAGCGGCTTTTCCAGGTTGAAGCCGACGTCGTAGGCTTCGATACCGGGGTCGCCGTTGTGGGCGCCGTCGCGGTTCCAGGTAGCGTTCTTGGGGTTCGATGCCGGCGAATACGCCACCAGGTTCGTCGATGGGAAGTTTTTCCACGACTGGCCGCGCTTGCGCGCCGCCACGCCGATATTGACAAAGCCGTCGTCGCCCAGGCGGAAACCGGCATTGCCTTCGATCTTGGCGTTGCTCGGATTGCCGTCCACTTCTTTCAGCTCGCCGTAACTCACTCCCAGCTGACCGCCATGGTTGCCGGTCTTGAGGATCACGTTGACCACGCCGGCCACCGCGTCCGAGCCATACTGGGCGGCAGCGCTGTCCTTGAGCACTTCGATATGGTCGATAATCGACAGTGGAATGGTATCGAGATCGATGGCGTTAACGCCGCTGGTGTCGCCGCCGCCGTTGGTCAGCAGCGCCGAGTTGTGGCGGCGCTTGCCGTTGACCAGCACCAGCGTATATGCCGGTCCCAGGCCGCGATTGCTCACCGGCCGCACCACCGAGTTGACGCCGGCCTGGTTGGTGCCGAAGTTAAACGACGGCAGCAGGCGCGCCAGCGCCTCGCCCAGTTCGGCGCGGCCGGTATGGATCAATTGCTCGCCGCTGATCACGTCGATCGGCGCCGGGCTGTCGGCCACGGTGCGGGCCTCGCCGCGCACGCCGGTGGTCACCACCACGTCCTGCACCTGGCCCATGCTGGTTTGTGCCGCAGTGCTTTGTGCGATGGCCACGCCAGCGCCAAGCAAGCCTGCTGCCGCCAGTGCCAGTTGCAATGCCGTCAGGCGTGGCGATTTATTGTTATGAGTGGTCTGCTGCATGCCGTAATTCCCTCTTGTTTGGATGTATTGGTTACAGATAGGTTGAAAAGCTGCGGTCCCACAATGGGCGCACGTCGATGCGGCGCGCCAGCAAGCCCGCATCGGCAAACACGTTGGCCACCTGCTGCTGCGAGGCGATGGCCGCGTCGTCTATGGCGGTGAGCTTGTAGGGCTGGCTGCGCTGGCTCACCTGGTTGAGGAAGTACTGCGCCGGCACACCCGCGATCTGGCCGCTCTTGGCGGACCAGGGCTGCGGATTGCGGTTGATCCAGTCGTACACCTTCGAGATGCGTTGCAGGTAGTCGCCGATGGCCGCGTGCCGCACCGGATCGGCGATGGCCTTGGTGGCGGCGCTGATCACGTAGTTTCCGGACAAATAGCCGTCGGCCGTGCGCAGCACGCGCGCGCCCTGGCTCTTGGCCAGTTCCACCACCAGGCCGAAGATCACCCAGGCATCGAGCTGGCCGCTTTTGAAGGCCGCAAAGGCATCCTGCGGCGCCAGCGCTACCGGTTCGATGTCCTTGAAGGTCAAGCCGTTTTCCTTGAGCAGCTTGATCAGAAAGTAGTGCGACGTGGTGGAGCGCGCATAGCCGATGCGTTTGCCCTTGAACTGGGCCGGATCGGCAATTTTGGAACCCTTCGGCACCAGCACCACCTGGTTGTTGACATCCCCGCGCAGCACCGCCACCACCTTCATCTTGGCGCCGCTGGCGGCGGCAAAGATAGGCGGGATTTCGCTCATGCCGCCCAGGTCCAGCGAATCGGCGGCCAGCGCTTCCACGATCAGGTTACCGGCCGCGAATTCGGCCAACTGGGTGCGGTACGGGATCTGGTCCACGCCCGCCTCCTTGAAGTAATACGAGTCGCCGCCCTTGTAAGTGCCCACGCGCAGAAAAGCATTGCGGGCCTGGACCGCGTTGGCGCGCACGCCGGTGCTCCAGCCGCCGAACAGCGCGGCGATGCCGCCCGCCGCGCCCAGTCTGGCGGAACGTTGTAGAAATTGACGACGAGCGCCGCCCTTCGATGCCTTCGAATCCATAGCTACCGCCTGTACGAGTTGAGAGGTGTTGGTGCTTGCTCAGTTAATCCTGAAAACGATATTCCCGGCCAGCAGGTAGCTGGCGCCACCGAGGTCGGGCAGCTTGGGGAACGGCGCCGCCCGGCGGATAGCCTCGCGCGCCGCCTCGTCCAGCGCCGGGATGCCGCACGAGTCGATATCGAACGACAGCAGCGCGCCTTGGGGGCTCAGTGTCAGCCGATAACCGACCTTGCCCTGCTGGCGCCGCATCTTCGCTTCGCGCGGGTAATCGGTACTGCTGTTGATGCGGGCGTAGACCTGGTTCACGTAGTCGGTCGGGATGCCATCAGTGCTGATCTGGCGCGGCGCCGCCGGGGCCACGGGTGCCGGGGGTGCCGGCGGCGCCACGGGTGCTAGCGCGACCGGTGCCGGCGTGGTAACGGCGGCAACTGGCACAGGCGCCGGCGGCGTGAATGTCTCCTGCGGCACCGGCACTATTTTTTGTACCGGCACCGGCTGCACCACGGGTAGCGGCGGCGCCAGGGTCTTTTGCTGCAGCGGCTCCGGCTTGGGCAGCGTGATTTCCTTGGGCGGCGGCAGGTGGATCAGCTGCACCACCAGCGGTGGCGGCGGCGCCTTGATGACCGTGCTGCTGAAGTTCCAGATCGCCACCGCTGCCACGCCGTGGAGCACGATGGAGACGACCGCGCCGGGCCGGCGCCACCAGGCCCGCGCGCCGCCGTCGCCAAGGACCGGATACGAGGTCACAAAACTGTCGTTGGCAGCAGGTGTGACGACGACTGCATCGGCCTGGATAACAGGTGCGGCTTGTGCCGGGTAGCGGTCGCGCAGAGAGAGTGTGGCGCTGGACATTGGATTCCCCTTTTTGAAAACGATTAATCGAACAGGTCCGGCTCTTCGCGCGTGATCACGTCCCACAGCGGCTGGAAGCTGAACCAGCCGCCGGCGTCGGACCCGATCTGGCCGGCAGTGTGGCGCGCCACCTCGTGCGGAATCGGCTTGGTGGGACCGGCTGCCTCGGACAGCAACTGCGCCTGCGCCGCATTCTCGAACGAGATGTAGCGCCACACGGCCGACTCCACCGAGGAACCCACGGTCAGCAGGCCGTGGTTTTGCAGGATCACGGCCTTGCGCGGTCCCAGCGTCTGGGCGATGCGCTCGCCCTCGCTGGTATCGAGCACTACGCCGCTGAAGTCCGAGAAGATTGCGTGATCTTCGTAAAAGGCGCACGAGTCCTGCGTGAGCGGGTCGAGCAGGCGGCCCTGGGCGGCAAAGGCCTTGCCGTACAAGCCGTGCGAATGGGCCGCCGCGATCACGTCCGGGCGCGCCTTGTGCAGCTCGGAGTGGATGGCAAACGCTGCGCGGTTGAGCAGGCCGTCGCCCTCCACCACCTTGCCGTCGTGGCTGACCAGGATCAGGTCCGATACCCGCACGTGGCCGAAGTACACGCCGGCCGGATTGACCCAGAAATGGTCCGGGAACTCGGGATCGCGCGCGGTGATGTGGCCCGCGCCGCCCATGTCGAAGCCATAGCGCGCAAACAGCCGGAACGACACGGCCAGCCGCTCCTTGCGGTGCTGGCGTTGCGCTTCCAGGGTCGGCGGTGGCGGCGGTTCGGCAAAGATGATGTTGCCGTTGGCGTCGCGCGGGGCGTTGTGGATGGCCGGGCGCGGCACCGCTTTACCGACGGTACGCAAATGGGGGCGCGACAGCGGCGCGGAATGCAGGGGGGATGGGCTGCTCATAATGATCCTCTTCTTGTTCAGTAGCCGCGCGCGGTATCCACCACGTCGGTCAGGGGAGCGCCGCTGCGGAAGCGGTCCAGGTTCAGCAAAAACTTGTCGATCAGCGCCGGCACGATCTGCTCGGTGCTGGGCGAAATATGGGGCGAGAGACGCACGCGCGGGTGGCCGTAGAACGCATGGCCGGCCGGCAGCGGCTCGGGGTCGGTCACGTCCAGCGTAGCCAGCGCCAGCGCGCCTTCGTTCAGTGCATCGAGCAGTGCCTGGTGATCGACCAGATTGCCGCGCGCGATATTGATCAGGTGCAGGCCGGGCCGGGCGTGCTTGAGGGTGGCGCGGTTGATGGCGTGGCGCGTTTCCGGTGTCGATGGCGCGGCCAATACCAGGTGGTCGGCGCGCGCGATCAATTCCTCCAAAGTGGCCACCCGCTCCACGCCCTCCACTTCGAACGGCGCATTTGAGCGGCGCAGCGCCACCACCTTGATGCCCAGCGCCAGCGCGCGCTGCGCCAGCGCCTGGCCGATGGAGCCGAAGCCATACAGGCCCAGGGTGGTGCCCTGCACCAGTCGCAGCGACAGGCGGCGCCAGTCGCCGGCCTGCTCCAGCCAGATCTCCGGCACGCGCTTGGCGGCAGTGAAGATCGCCGCCAGCACGTATTCGGCAATCGCGACGGACGCGGTACCGCGCGCCGACGTCACCACCGGACCGTTGAACAGCCAGTCCGGGTAATAGTCGATGCCCACCGACGCCAGCTGCACCCAGCGCACGTCCTGCCAGCCGCTGGGCGCGGGCGTGTGCAGCAGGGACTGGCCCTTGGGCGCCGGCAGCGCGAACACCACGTCTGCGCCCGGCGGCAGCGCGGTCAATGGGCCCGGTGGCACATCGACCACGGCCAAGCCAGCGCGCTGCGCCAGCAAGGCATTGACCTTGGGATCGAACTGGCTGGCTACGATGACATCGCTCATGTGCTTCTCCTTGTGTGACTTTATGACTGTGTGACTTTATGACTGTGTGACTGTATGACTTAAGCGGCCAGGCGCTGGGACTGGTCCTGCGCTTCGCGCTCGGCAACGGCAGCGCGCACCAGCGGAATCAGTTCGCGGCCGTATTGCAGCGCGTCGGTGATCGGGTCGAAGCCACGGATCAGGAAGGTGGTCACACCCAGTTCCCAGTATTTGAGCAGCGCATCGCGCACCTGTTCCGGCGTGCCTACCAGGCCGGTCGAATTGCCGGCCGCCTTGGTCAGCGCAGCGATGCCGGTCCACAGCCGCTCATCGACCACCTTGCCCTGCGCGGCCGTGTCGAGCAGGCGCTGCGAGCCGACGTTTTGCGGTTGCTGCGGACGGCGGCTGAAGTGGTCGTTGCGGCCCACGCGCTCGGTGGCGGCGGCGAGGATGGCGTCGGCCTTGGCCCATGCCTTTTCTTCGGTCTCGGCCAGCACCGGCCGCAGCGACAGGCTGAAACGGATCTTGTCGGCGCGGCCGTACTTGGCGGCGGCTGCACGCACGCGGGCAATCGTCTCGCCCACCTGCGCCAGCGATTCGCCCCACAGCGCATACACGTCCGCGTGCTTGCCGGCCACCTCGATGGCAACGTCGGACGAGCCGCCGAAGTACACCGGCACGCTGTGGCCGTTCACCGGGCGCACGCCGGCGTTCTGGCCCTTGTGGCGGTAGATCTGGCCTTCGTGATCGAAGGCGCCGCTCGACGACCAGGTCTGCTTGACGATGTCGAGGTATTCGTCGGTGCGGGCGTAGCGCTGGCCGTGGTCGAGAAAATCGCCGTCGCGCTGCTGCTCGGTGTCGTCGCCGCCGCTGATGACGTGGACCGCCAGGCGGCCGTCGCTGAAGTGGTCGAGCGTGGCAAACTGGCGCGCCGCCAGCGTGGGGGCGACAAAGCCCGGACGGTGGGCCAGCAGGATGCCCAGCTTCTCGGTTTGCGAAGCGATGTACGACGCCACCTGGAAACCGTCCACCGAGGCGCTGCTGTGCGCCACCAGCACGCGGTCGAAACCTGCGTATTCGTGGGCGCGGGCCACCGCGCCGAGGAACGCCTTGTTGACGACCGGGCCTTGCGGCAGCACGGTTTCGGAGACTTCCTGGGTAGCGCTAAAGCCGATGAATTCGATGCTCATGATGCTTCCTTTGCAGTGATTGAAGATAAGCCGGCGCCGCCGGCGGGAGATATTTTTTTGGCCGCGCTCGCAGCAAACGCCGCGCGGCCGGCATTGACCAGGATGGTGTCGTTTTGCGGCGTGTGGATGCGGCTGCACAGCACGTCGCGGTAATGGCGTTGCAGCGCATTGGTGCGCGACAGGCCGGGGTTGCCGCTCAATTCGATGGCCTTTTCCACGACCTGAATGGCCTGGTTGGTCACCAGGTACTTGACCTGGAACGCGTCTTTGGACGCGATCGAGCCATTGGCGGCGGCGTCGATCAGCACGCGGTTGGAGAATAGCCAGGCATCGATCTGGCCCAGCGCTTCCTGGAAGCGCGGCAAGGAGGACAGCGGCGCACCGAGGTTGGCCGGCACCCGTTCTTCGAGCCAGGTTGCCAGCCAGTCGCGGGCAGAACGGGCCACGGCGTCGTAAATGGCCGACAGCAGCACCGACATCCACAGCAGCAGCGCAGGTTCCAGGTCCGGCGCGGCGCCGGCGGGCGCCGCATCCACCGCATGGTCGAGTGGTACCAGCACGTTGTCGAACACCACTTCGTGGCTGCCGGTGGCGCGCATGCCCAGGTGGTCCCAGTTTTCAATCACGGTAATGCCCGGCGTATCGCGCCGCACCAGCCAGCTGCCCACCAGCGGCTCGGCATCGTCGCTGCGGGCCCACACGCCGAGCCAGGTCAGGCGCGGAATGCCGGTCGAGTAAATCTTGCGGCCGCTGATGCGCCAGCCTTCCGGCGTGCGGCGGGCAATGGTGTTGGGCAGGCCTCCGCGCGCCGGGGTACCCAGTTCCGGCTCCACCCGCAGCGCGTTGATCAGGGCGCCGTCGCGCAAGGTTTCGCGCACCACGCGATCAAGCAGGTGCTGCGGCCACTTGGCCTTGCGGTCGGACGCATGCTGCAAGTACTGCATGGTGAGCACCAGGGCGGTGGACGGCTCGCCGCGCGCCACGGCCGCAACAACCCGCGTGGTCTGCGCCAGGTCGGCGCCAAGGCCGCCCAAGGCGCGCGGCACGGTCAGGCCCAGCAGACCCAATTGGTGCAGGCGTTCGAAGTTCGCGTGCGGGAAGCTGGCATCGCGGTCATGGTCGGCAGCGGTGGCGGCGAATTCCGCCGTCAAGGTGTCCAGCAGCGCGGCAAATTCCGGGCTGTCCAGTTGCTGCGTGTGGTCTGCGGTAGGTAAGCGGAGGACGGAGGTAGGCATGGTCGGAACGCTCGATTAAATCGAAAAATTGCTGAAGTTGAACGGGGTGTGGACTGGCGTGGGCACCGGGGCTACCGGTTCGGGTGCCGCTTCGATCTCCACGCCCAGCAATTGCAGCAACTGGGCGCGCACGCGCTGGAACTCGGGCCGCTCGGCGCTGCGCGGGCGCGGCTGGGTAATCGCGATGTCGGAGACGATGCGGCCCTTTTCCAGCACCAGCACGCGATCGGCCAGCAGCACCGCTTCATCGACGTCGTGGGTCACCAAGAGCACCGACGGCCGGTGTTCGCGCCACAGCGCCAGGATCAGCTGGTGCATACGGATACGGGTCAGCGCATCGAGCGCGGCGAACGGCTCGTCAAGCAGCAGCAGCTTCGGTTCGCGCACCAGCGCCCGGGCCAGCGCCACGCGCTGCGCTTCGCCGCCGGACAGCGTGGCCGGCCAGGCGTATTCGCGGTGGGCCAGCCCTACTTCGGCCAGCGCCTGGTTGGCGCGTTCACGCGGCTGGTCGATGTTCAAGCCGAGGGTGACGTTGCGCCAGGCGCGCTTCCATGGCATCAGGCGCGGCTCCTGGAACACGGCGGCGCGGGCTTGCGGCACGTCGAGCGTGCCGGACGTGATGCGATCGAGGCCGGCCAGCGCCCGCAGCAGCGTGGTCTTGCCCGAGCCGCTGCGGCCCAGCAGCGCGACGAATTCGCCGGGGCGGATATCGAGGTCGAGCTGATCGAGGATGGTGTTGTCGCCAAAGCGCTTGGTCAGCTGGCGTGCGCGCACCTGGGTATCCGTGGTGACCGGGGTTGGCACGGCTTGCACCTGCGGCCGGCCGCCCGCTTCATTGCACACATCGTTACGCAAATGAGCGCCGGGCAGATCGAGTGGTATGGTCTGCATGAATCAATCCTTGATAAAAGTCGGACGCCAGGCCAGCGCGTAGTGTTCGATGGCGCGTACCAGCAGGTCGGTGGCCAGGCCCAGCAGGCTGTAGACCAGCAGGCAGACGACGATGACGTCGGTGCGCATGAAGTCGCGGGCGTTGTTGATCAGGTAGCCCAGGCCCGCCGTGGCGTTGATCTGCTCCACCGCCACCAGCGACAGCCAGCTCACACCCAGCGAGTAGCGCAGGCCCACCAGGAACGACGGCAGCGCGCCGGGCAGGATCACGTGCACGATCAGCTGCGGGTACGAGAGGCCGAACAGGCGCGCTGCCTCCACCAGCTTGGAATCGATGCCGCGTATGCCGCTGTACAAGGTCAGGTACATCGGGAACGTGGTGGCAAACGCGATCAGTGCAATCTTGGTGAACTCGCCGATGCCGAACCACAGGATGAACAGCGGTACCAGGCCCAGGAACGGTAAGGTGCGCGCCATCTGCATGGTGGAATCGACCGCCATTTCGCCCTGGCGCGTAAGGCCGGCGATCAGCGCCAGCGCGGTGCCTAGCGTGAGCGAGACGGCCAGGCCGGTGCACACGCGCTGCAGCGATACCAGCACGTTGCTGCCCATTTCGCCGGACGCGATCAACTCGCCGAGGGTGACAAAAATTTGCGACGGTGCGGCCAGGATGCGCTCCGGCAGCACGCCGGTGCGCGAAGCGATTTCCCAGATTACCAGCATCACCAGCGGGCCGATGGCGCGCTTGACTAGGGGCGTGATGGTCTTGCCGATTGCCCAGCGGCGGGTACCGGGCGGCGAGGCGTTGCAGGCGGGAGTGAGTACCGACATTGTGCTTTCCTGTGCTGGTTATCGAGGGCTGTGCAGCCGATGAAACCTAGTATAGAAAGCAAATGATTATGATAGAACTAATTGTTTCGACTATTGATATATGATTTTCTGGAATAATCCTGAGGCCTGACCATGCGCATTACGCAAACTGCGCAAACAAGTGACGAGCGCAAATAAAGACCCCGCCACCATTCTAGGTAAGCGGGGCCCATTTACTAAGCCGCTATTTTGTATATCGTTATACGTGGTCAGCGCGCCACAATTTTCAAAGGCGCTGCCGCAAACGCCTGCTCCACCGATTCCGCAAACAGATCGATCGCATGCTGCACCGGCCCCGGTTGCAGCGGCTGCACCAGCCAGATATCGAGCACCGGCTTGAAGTCGGTGACGTTGACGATGTCGAGCTGTGCGCGGTGGCGGCTGCGCTCAAGGATCGGCCGCGGCATCAGGCCCAGCCCCACACCGTTGGCCACCAACCCCAGTTGCAGGTCGGTGCCGAAAGTCTCGAGGTTGATCTTGAACGACAGCCCCTGCTCGGCCAGCGCGCGCGCCAGCCCGGCGCGGAAGCCGCAGCCGTCCGGGTTGAGCACCCAGCCCTGGCCGAAAATATCGCGCAGCTTGTAGGCGCGGCGCGACAGCGCATCTTTTTTCGCCACCACCACCAGCTCGATGCGGCCCAGCGTGCGGCCGCGCAGACCGTCGGGCAGCACCTTGGTGGCCGGGAACAGCGCCACCGCCGCATCGATCTCGCCCTTGTCCACACGCTGCACCAGTTGCGCGCCCCAGCCGGACGCCACTTCCGTGTGCAGGCCATCGAAGGCCTGGTTGAGCTTTTGCAGGGTATCGAGCAGCACCACGTCGCCGATGGTCTGGATCACGCCGATGCGGAATACGCCGGTGGGTGCATGGTCTTCCTGCACCAGGTCGCGCAGCCGCTCGACCTCCAGCAGCACCTTGGCGCACTGCTCGTACACCTGCTTGCCCATGGCGCTGGGCTTGGGCGGCTTGACGCTGCGGTCGAGGAGTTCCACGCCCAGCGCCTGCTCCAGGTTTTGCACGCGGCGCGTGATGGCCGACTGGGTAAGCCCCAGCGCGTCGGCAGCGGCGCTGATGCTCTGGTTGCGCACCACGGCCACGAAGGCGCTGATGTCATCAATTTTCATAAGGGTTTCGGTGTAAGGCATGCGGTATCAGGCGCCATCTTAGCAGTATCGTTTCAGATTCAGAATTTGTAGTTGGCGCGCACGTAGTAATAGCCGCCGTTAAAGGCAATCTGCGACGCCGACGTGTCGAAGCGGTACACGCCCAGGTAGCGGCTGGCGGCCGGCGTCTCGGTCGGATACACGTCGAACAGGTTGTTGGCGCCCACGGCCAGTTGCAGATTCTTCGTGGCCGCGTAGCGCACTTCGAGGTCGGTGATGGTCTTCGGCTTGTTTTCGATGTGGTTGAACACCGACGTCGAATAGATGTTCGGCCCCGAATAGAAAGTGGCCTCGGTCTCGGTCTTGCCGTAGCGGGTGGCGTGCAGGGTCACGCTCCACTGGTCCAGGCTCCAGGTGCCGCCGACGATCAATTTATTCTTCGGCGTGGACGTGGTCAGGTAGCCAACCTGCTGGGCGTTGAGCAGCGGGCGGCCATTGCGGTCATTGGCTATCTTTGTCACCTTGCTGTCGTTGATGTTGGCGCTGAAGTCCCAGTCGATGCGGCCGGCGCTGCCGAAATCGGCCGGGTAGCCCGCCACCAGGTCCACGCCGCGCGTGCGCGTTTCCACCCCGTTGGCAAAATAACTGGCGCTTACCGATGACAGCCCGGTGGGCAATGCGATACCGGCGGCGGTCAGTGCATTGATCGCGGCCGCGCCGCTATAGGTGCCACCCTGCACGATGCGGTCGCGGATCTCGATGTGGTACGCGTCCAGCGTCAGGTTGAGTTTATCGATGGGCTGCGCCACCAGGCCCAGGTTGTAGCTGCGTGACTTTTCCGGTTTTAATGGCGCCGCGCCCAGGGTGCGGGCGGCATTTGAATTCACTGCCAGCTGGCCGCCGGCAGTGGTGGGCGAGACGGCCAGGCTGGTGTAATACGACTGCGCCAGCGACGGCGCCCGGAAGCCGGTGCTGCCGGTGGCGCGGATGGCGTAGCGCGGATCGAACTCGTAGCGCGTGGACAGCTTGGCGTTGCGGGTACTGCCGGCGTCGGAAAAGCGCTCGTAGCGGGCCGCCACTTCCGCTTCCCACTGTTTAGTGAGCTTGGTGGACAGGTCGAGGTACGCCGCGCTGATGTTGCGCGAGTGCTTGCCGGCGCTGACCGGCGACAGGCCGGGCAAAGCTTGCGAACCGCTGCCGAAGTACGAGGCCGGATCGCCGGCGCCGATCTCGTAGCTCTCGCGCCGGTACTCGGCGCCCAGCGCCACGCTTAGTGCGGCCGGCAGCACGCCGGTCTCGAACGAGCGGGCGATATCGCCATTGGCGCTCTGCTGGATATTGTGGAATTTCGACAGGTGGAAGCTCGTCGGCGTGGCGCCGGTGGCGGCGTACAGGTCCGTGTTGGCCGAATCGTTCATGCCGATCTTGACGTTGTCGCTGCCATAGCTGGCGCTCAGGTCCCAGCGCCAGCCGCCAAGGTCGGTGCCCTTGATGCCGGCGGTGAGCGCGGCATCGGTTTCGTTACTGGTCTCGACGGGGCTGAACCCGTTCGGGAACACCTGCGGCAGGCGCGAGGCCAGGCGGAAGTTCTGCACGGTGGCGCCGGCGCGGTGGGCGGCGGTGCCGAATGCATACAGTTCCACGTCTGGCCCGAGCGGGATGCCGGCGTTGGCGCTGAACGATTCGCGGCGGATGCGCGGGTCGCCCAGGGTGCGGTTGTCGTAGCCGCCGGTACGCTCATCGGGGCCGCTGCGTACGCTGTGTTCGTGGCGGCGGTACTCGGCGCTCAGGTGCACGAAGCCGTCCGCGCCCAGCGGCAGGCCCACGTCGGCCGCGCCGCCCAGGGTAAAGCCGTCGCGCTTGTAGTACTGGCCGCTGGTGGCGGTCAGCGTGCCGCCCTGGCTCGATGATTTGAGGATGACGTTGATCACGCCGGCAATCGCATCGGAACCGTATTGGGCGGCGGCGCCGTCGCGCAGTACCTCGATGTGATCGACCGCGCTCACGGGAATCAGGTCGATATCGACCGGCGTGGCGCCCTGCTGCGCGCCCGGGTCGGCGCTGATGTTGGCGGTGGTGTGTCGGCGCTTGCCGTTCACCAGCAGCAGCACGTGGTTGGGGCTCAGGCCGCGCAGCGTGAGCGCGCTGGTGAGATTGGCGGCGTCGCCAGCTTGCGCCAGGCGGTTAATCGACGGCAGCAGCTTGACCAGTGCGTCGCGCAGGTCGGTCTGGCCAGTGCGCTGCAAATCCTTGGCGCTGATCACATCGATGGGACTGAGGCTCTCGGCGGCCGAGCGGGTGATGTCGCGGGTGCCGGTGACCACCACATCCTGGACCATGATGGGGGATGCGGCGTCTTCCGCCAACACGGGTGCGGCGGTAAACAGCAAGGAGATGGCGATGGCTAATTTGGTACGGGATGGCTTCATGCAGGGCTCCGGTAACTGTAAGGGTTAATTCTTGACGCGGGCGGCGACCAGGTCGATTTCCACCAGCGCGCCGGGCAGCGGCAGCGCCACCACTTGCAGCGCGGTGCGCGCCGGCTTCGAGGGCTGGGCGGCGGTGCCGAACGACTGGCCGAAGGCGTTGTTCAAGCCGGTGAAATCGAGCTTGTTATCGAGCCTGGGATCGCCCACCAGGAACACCCGCAGCGACACCACGTCGGCAAAGCTCAAGCCCTCGTTGGCCAGCGCCGCCTGCAGCTTGCGCAGGACCGACAGCGTCTGGGTCTCGGTGTTGCCATAGGCGGCCGGCGTGCCCTTGGCGGCTGTAGGATCGGCAACGTCCGGCAGCACGCCGCTGAGATAAATGGTGTCGGCGCCGGCAGGCACGGTGACGGCCACCGAAATCGGGAAATTCGAATTCGGAATCGGCGTGCGCTTGATTTGCTGGGCATTCGCAATGGTGGCAGTAGAGATCAGCAGACTGGCGAGCAGGATGGAGGTTTTCATGGTGCGGCTTTCTTCAAGGGTGGATGGTTATGCGTTGCGGGCAGCGATGGCGGCGACGGCGTGGTGGCCCGACAGCACCGCGCCCTCCTGCCAGGCGCCGATCTGGCTCAGGTACTCGCCTGCGAAGTGCACGCGGCCGTCGGGCTGGTTGAGCAGCGTGTATTCCTTTTCGGCCGGCGTGGCCCAGTGCACCCAGGAGCCCAGGCTGTAGGGCACCTTGTGCCAGGCCACGCTGACCGGGTGGTGCAGCGCGGCGCCACGTCCGGGATGCACGCGGTCGATGACGTCGCGCGACGAGGCGAATTGCGCGGCCAGCGGCTTGGCGGTGAAGTCGCGCGCCACCTGGCCGATGTTGTAGCAGCCCACCAGCACGCCGGTCGGCTGGTGGTAGCCGCCGCTCGGGTACCAGATCAGGCCTGTCTCGTGCTTGACGATGGAGATGCCGCCGTAAATCTGCGTATCAAGCTCCCAGAAGCGCGGGGCCTGCCAGGCGATCTTGCTGGCCGTGTCGTAATGCACGCTGGCGATGGCCGCCTTGACGTTGGGCGCGAAGTTGTTCTCCACTTTTGCCAGCACCGGCAACGGGAAGGTGACGATGGCGAAATCGGCATCGAGAGTCTGTTGTCTGCCGCTGGCGCGGTCGCGCACCACCACCGCCACCTTGTCGGCCTGGTTGTGGATGGATTTCACCTCAGTCCCCAGCCGTACCGCGTCTTTCAGGCGTTCGTGGAACGCGGCGGGAATGCGGTCCATGCCGCCCACCGGTTGCAGCATGGTGGGCTGAAAAATCAGCAGCTCGTCGAAGATCAGCGACGTCCACAGGTCGGGGTCGAGCAGCGCATCGAGCGACAGCGGTTCCTGGCGCTCGCCCACCTGGTCGGCGGTGCCGGGAAAGACCTTGTAGCCGGAGCGCTCGGTGCCCTTGAACTGCCCCTGCGGCGTCAGATCGCCATACACCTTGAGGAACTCGACCAGTTTGGCGCGGTCGGCGGCACTGAGTTCGTCGTCAAGCGCGCCCTTGCCCACCGACGTGGCCAGCAACTCGGCGATATGGCCGCGCGCGTCGTTGATGGCGCGCCGCAGCTGGATCGGTTTGTCGCCGCGGGCGGGGTCGGGCAGGAAGTAGGCGCTGCGACTGGTGTTGACCTCCGCTTCGAGCTGCACGCCGAACTCGCGGCAGTAACCGAGAATGGCCTGGTGATGGCTGGGCAGGCGCGCCGGCCCGGCGTTGAAATAGTGGCCCGGCTCGAACTGCGCCACCTGCGTACTGCCATCGGTGTAAACGATGCGGGTACCGTCGCGGATGGTCCAGTTGCGGCCACCCACGCGGTCGCGCGCTTCGATCAGTTGTACCTCGTATCCGGCCTTGCGCAGCTCGTACGCCGACACCAGCCCGGCAATCCCCGCCCCCAGCACCAGCACCCGCTTGCCCTTGCCGGAGCCAGGCGCAAGCTGCGGCAGCACCGGCGCCGGACCTGCCGCCGCAACGACCGTGGCAGCGCCGAGACCGAGCGTGGTCATGGCGGCAGCGGCGGCATAGCCGCTGCTGGCGGCAAGTTGAACCAGGAAATTGCGACGACTGACAGGCATAAGAGCTCCACGAATGATCAAGTTGGAACGATCTTATGCTGTCGATAATTATGCTAGAACTAATTATTTATCATAATTAAATATGTTCTTTGAGAATAATGTATTTTCATGATTTTTCTCGCCCGATCCGGTATTGCTGGCGTTGCCGGAGCCAATAGCCGGAGCCAAGATATCCAAAGCGGCAGCTTACGCTTGCATTAATCAGAAAAGTAACTAAAATCCAGTTACATGAAACTCGCGGTGATGAGCCATGACCAAGCATTTGCGCGCACATGGATTCATCAAGGATTAGGATATGAATATTCTGAAATACAAAGGTTACGAAGGAAGTGTCGAACTCGACCTAGAAGGTGGGGTTTGCCGAGGGAAAATTCTTTTCGTCCGTGACCTCGTGACATTCCAGTCTGTGTCGATTGCGGACATCCAAAAGGAATTCGAGGCTGCGGTGGACGACTACCTCGACACATGTCTTGCGCTCGGCCGCGAGCCAGAGGTTCCGCTCAAGGGACAATTCAATGTCCGCATCCCTCCAGCATTGCACAAGGCCGCAGTGTTGCGTGCGGTGTCCGACAACTCGTCCTTGAACGATGTGGTCGTGCGTGCGCTCGATGCTTTCGTCAATGTCGTTTCGGGCTTCAGTCTGCCACAAGCAATCCCCGATGGCCCGGCGCATTCCGTCGCTGCGGCCAAGCCCAAAGTCAAACGGACCATCAAGCGGAAAACCTGAACGAAGCATTGCATGCCCTTATACGAATAGCGACGCAACAAACGCGAAACCATTCGTTCCCGCCACCCCGCGCAGCGCCCTAGAATGCGACCACCACCCTACCTGGAGTCGTCATGACCTTGCTGCGCCGTCGTACCCTGCTCACCGCCATCGCCTTGCTGCCATTGGCTTCGTTCGCGCAAAAGCCCGCATCCCTACTACGCATCGGTTATCAGAAATCGTCCACCCTGCTCACCATCCTCAAGGTGCGCGGGCAGCTGGAGCAGGACCTCGCGCCGCTTGGTGTGAAGGTGAGCTGGCACGAGTTTTCCAGCGGCCTGCCGCTGCTCGAAGCACTCAATGTCGGCGGTGTCGATCTGAGCGCCGACGTGGCCGATACGGTGCCCGTGTTCGCCCAGGCGGCCGGCGCGCAGCTGACGTATTTCGCCCAGGAGTCGCCGTCGCCCTCGGCGCAGGCCATCGTGGTGCGCGCCGATTCGCCGATTGCCAGCGTGGCGGAACTGAAAGGAAAAAAGATCGCGGTGACCAAGGCGGCCGGCAGCCATTACCTGCTGATCGCGGCGCTGGAAGAAGCGGGCATACGCTTCAAGGATATCGAACCGGCCTACCTGTCGCCGGCCGACGGCCGCGCCGCCTTCGAGCGCGGCAGCGTGGCTGCATGGGTCACGTGGGACCCGTACCTGGCCGGCGTGCAGCGCCAGTCCACCGTGCGCATCCTGGCCGATGGCCGCAACGTCGCCGACTACCAGCGCTACTACCTGGCTTCCACCGCGTATGCGCAGGCGCGCCCCGATGTGCTGGCAGTGGTATTCGAAGCGCTGCGCAAGACCGGAAAATGGGTCAAGCAGTCACCGAAGGAAGCGGCAGAATTGCTGGCGCCAGCGTGGGGTCTGGATGCGAAAACCGTGGAACTGGCCAACGGCCGCCGCAGCTACGAAGTGCGGCTGGTGGTCAAGGGCGCGCTGGCCGAACAGCAGCGCATCGCCGACGCCTTCCACAACGAAGGCCTGCTGCCGCGCAAGCTCGATGCGACGGCGGTCCCGCTGTGGAACGGCAAGGCTACGCTGTAAGCGCGGCGCCAGCCATCCGGGCGATGCGGTCGTACGCCGCATCGTCGAGATAATCGAAACCCTTGATGCGCAAAACATCCATGGCCGATCGCAGCCGCGCACTCGGCCATAACAACGCCGCCCGCAAGCGCTCCACCAAGTGCGCCGGCACCTGCCCGCCCGCGATAAACGGCAACCCCGGCGCAGACGCCGAGTAGTCGAGCACCGAGATCGCGCGCAGCCGCTCCGGGTACTCCTGCGCGATATAGCCATAGGTAACGCAATCGATGGCGGCGATGTCCGCATCGCCGCTTGCCACCAGCGCCAGGCTGGCCGCATGGCTGCCCGACCACTTTATCGCGCCAAAGAACTCGCCGCCGCCAGCGAATGTCGCCACCGCATGGCGCAGCGCGTTCATGCCGCTGTTGGAGTGGGCGTCGTTGATCGCTGCCACGCGCCCGCGCGCCTGTTCCAGGCTGGCGATGCCGTTACCGGTGCGGGTGACGATCACGCTCGAATAATCGCAGTCGTCACAACCGGGAAAGTCGTAGGCGGGAGTGGCCAGCAACTGCACCTGGCCGCGCAGCTGGGTGACATACGGGTAACCGCAGGTCTGGCTCACCAGCAGGTCGGGCCGGCGCCAGAAATCGATCAGGGAGGCAGGATGGTCCGGCATGGCGCGCACCCCGGCTTCATCGATCAGCACCGCGAGCAGAGTGTCGTAACCCTGCTGCAAACGGGGCGAGACGTTATACATGGGCAGCGCGGTTTTCCAGTGCATGATCGGTCAAGGAATGCTGGGGCATGAGGGGATGCACCGGCGCGTCGATGGCGGTGAAACCGTAACGGCGCATCAATTCGCCGTAGCCGTCCACGTGGAAGCCGCCGCTGCGCGCGTTGTAGGTATCGCGCCTGGCGCGGTACACGCGCGGCAGCAAATACCATGGCAACGACGGCAGGTCGTGGTGCACCAGGTGCAGATTGTTATTGAGGAACAGCAGGCGGAAAAACCACCCTGCTTCGTTGAGCACGATGCGCTGCTTGTGGTCTTGCGCAGGGCGGTGCTCGTGGTACGAGCGTACCATGGCCAGCGATTGCGCCGGGTACGATATCGCCAGCAGGTACCACCACGAGGGCACGCCGAACGCGGACCAGATCCACCACAGCAGCGCCGCCACCATGGCGATATGCGCAAGCCACATCGGCACGTAGCGCCAGTCGCCGCGCCAGGGCTGGCGCACCGCCTCGAACAAGGTGCCGCCGATGGCCAGCGCCGGCCCCACCAGCACCCTGCCCCAGAACGTCTTGTTGAACCAGTACACCAGCCGCACCGGCCGGCTCATGCCCGCCCACTCGCGCGGGCAGATGTACTGGCTCTCGGTATCGAGCGCCGGCATGGTCAGATGCGAATCGACGTGGTGCGCCAGGTGGCTGTCGCGGTACAGGCGGTACGGATACCAGATCGCCAGCGGTGCATGGCCGAACAGGCGATTCACCGATGGCCACGGCGTAGGATGGCCGTGTATCAGCTCATGCTGGAGCGACATGTACCAGGAGCTCCACCAGATCAAGAGCAGCGTTGCCGGGACAGGACCCAATACGCGCCAGTTGGCCAGCGTGAGCAGCCAGCCGCCGTAGATCGCCACAATCAGCAGCCAGGTGGGCCACTCGGCACGCCACAGGGGGCGGGCGCGTTCGCATGCCACTTCGGCGCGCTGAAGACTATCGAGATATTCCGACCTTGCATAATGCCCAACCATCCTGACCTCCGCGAACTGCTACGGGATCAAGTATAGAGATGGTCGCAAACTTGGAAAACGAATGAAAACATTCATCGTTATGCGATTTACGTATTCTCGTTCAGATCAACCAAGGTGAGGCAGCGTACAGCCGGGAAATCGGAGCGGGGGCAGAATCAACCCATGGATACCTCGCACAGCACCGTCAAAAAGCATCCCCCAGCGGCCTACGCTCTGCATCGGCAGATGGTGGCCGTGCAGCGGACCATGTCCGCTGCTACGGTGGAAGAATCGGTGAGGGCTTCGCGTTGGGCCAACGCCTGGTACCAGGTGGTGCAGCGCAAGCTGGATCAGCTTCAGCAGGCGCCACGCTATCTGCACTGAGCCGCACCGGTACCGGGCGGTTCAGTGCAAACGAGGATTATGCAGGGGTGTAGCAACCGCCGGCGCGGCGTTCCATGCCGGCGCGGTCGATGACGGTGACGGTGCCGCGACGATAAACGATCAGGCCTTCTTCCTGGAGCTTGCCGGCGGAGCAGGTGATGCTTTCGCGGCGCACGCCCAGCATGTTGGCGATCATTTCCTGAGTTACTTTGAGTTCGTTCGACAGCGAACGGTCCAGGCGTTCGAGCAACCAGCGGCACAGGCGCTGTTCGATGCTGCCGTGACGCACGCCGGCGACGGTTTGCGCCAGTTGGGCGAACAGGGCGCTGGTGTGGCGCATCAGTTGCTGGGCCAGGGCGCCGCCGCTAAAGAAAGCATTGCGCAGCACCGAGGCGCGAACGCGGTAGCCGTAGCCCGAGGTTTGCACCACGGCCGAGCAGTTGGCGCGTTCGGTCTCGTACATCGACACGCCCACCACACCTTCGCGGCCGACCACGGCGATCTCGGTGGCGCCGCCTTCTTCGGTCACGTATTGCAGCGAGATGATGGCGTTGGTCGGGAAGAAGGCGTAGTCCATTTTGTCGCCGATGTCGAACAGGTGTTTGCCGGCCTGCAGCGGAACCAGTTCCAGGTCGGCAAACATGGCGATCAGCTCTTCGCGCGACAGGGCGCGCAGCAGCTCGTTCTGTTGAGCGCCGGTCAGGCTCACGGTAGCAGAAGCTTCCGTCGCGATGGTGCGAGCTGCGTTGCCGATGGTGTTGGCGGAGACGGAAGTTTGAGTAACGTGGAACATGGCGGGCCTCTTCGAATAGTGTTGTTGTCTGCTGCCGGCGCCTGTTTACAAGTGCCGGCTGATGAACAACACTATATCCCCGCTATGTTCGCTACCTTATAGGACCACCTACACGCCTAATGTAGGTTAGGAACATAACACAGCGTAAGACCAGTCCTACCCGGATCACCCGGGCGGAAACCTGCTACTAGAAGTCACCGACATAGTTTTCCGCCAGCGCCGTGGCCATTGCCCGCGACGAGACGATATTGGCCAGTTCCGCCCTCTGCATCTCGCGCTCGAACGGCGTGGCGTCGGCAAACGTGTGCAGCAGGCGCGTCATGGTCCACGAGAAGTACTCGGCGCGCCAGATGCGCCTGAGCGCATCGTCGGTGTAACCGGCCAGCAGCGCATCCCTGCCCTGCTTGTAGAACTGCTCGAACCCGCGCGCCAGCAGCTTGACGTCGCCCACCGCCAGGTTCATGCCCTTGGCGCCGGTGGGCGGCACGATGTGCGCCGAATCGCCGGCCAGGAACAGGCGCCCTGCCTGCATCGGCGTGGACACGAAACTGCGCATGGCGATGATCCCCTTCTGGAAGATGCGGCCCTCGTTGACCTTCCAGCCATCGTTGTTTTCCAGCCGGGCGTGCAGTTCGGACCAGATGCGGTCGTCGGACCAGTTATCGACATGGTCTTTCGGGTCGCACTGGAAGTATAGGCGTTGTACGGTTGGCGACCGTGTGCTGACCAACGCAAAACCGCGATCGTGCTGCGCGTAGATCAACTCGTCGGACGACGGGCTTGATTCCACCAAAATGCCGAACCAGCCAAACGGGTAGATGCGCTGGAAGTCGCGGCGCTGCTCCTGCCCCGGCATGGACGCACGCGACACGCCATGATAGCCATCGGCGCCGATAATGAAATCGGCATCGATACGGGCCTCCTCGCCGCGATGGATGAACGTGACCGACGGCTTGTCGGTCTCCACGCCATGCAGCGCCACACCGGACACCTCGAACAGGATCTGGCCCTGGGCCGCCAGGCGCGCCGCCACCAGGTCCTTGATCACCTCGTGCTGCGGATAGACGGTAATCGCCTTGCCCGTCAACTCGGTCAGGTCGATGCGGTGACGCTTGCCGTCGAACGACAGCTCCACGCCGTGGTGCAGCGCGCCGATGGTGCGCATGCGCTCACCGACGCCGGACTCGTTGAGGATGTCCATCGTGCCCTGTTCCAGCACACCCGCGCGGATGGTCGCCTCGATATCGTCGCGCGAGCGCGATTCGATGACGACCGATTCGATGCCCTGCAAGTGCAGCAGATGGGATAACAGAAGGCCGGCGGGGCCGGCGCCGATGATGGCTACCTGGGTATGCATGGTGTGTCTCCGGGTTGTTGTTTGAAGTGTTATGGCTGCATCGTAGCGCCGCACCGGCAGAAAAAACATGGAGGAAAGCGCATAAAACTTGTACTATTTCGACAGACCTCCTACCGCACCCGCCATGCCCAAGACTGCGCCGCTACTTGAAACCACCACCGCCGCAATTCCGCGCTTCGCCCTGTACGGTGAGCAAACACGGGCGGAAAACGCCGAATCCGTGCATATCGAGCTGATCGAAACCCGCAGCCGCGTGTACGACTGGCATATCGACCGCCACACGCATCCGGGCATGTTTCAGGTACTTTTTTTGTTCGGCGGCGAAGTGCACGCCGGGGTGGAGGACCAGGTGTGGGAGTGCACGGGACCGACCGTCATCACCATCAACCCGGCCGTGGCCCACGGCTTCGACTTCGCGCCCGAGGCGCACGGCTATGTGCTGACGGTGGACCAGAACGTGGTGTTTTCGGCGGCTGAAAACCAGGCCGATTTGTACGCGTCGCTGTTCATGGCGCCGCTGGCGATCGACCTGGCGGCCCTGCCCGAGATGCGCGCGCGCCTGGAGGTGCTGCTGCAGCAGTTGCTGGCCGAGGCGACCTGGCCGCAGCACGGCCACACCCTGATGCTCGACTGGCTGGCGCGCTGCGTGCTGCTGCTGCTGGTGCGCGTGCACGCCGAGCACCGCATCGCCGACCAGTCGGGCCGCCTGGACTTCGAACTGTTTTCGCGCTTTCGCGCCGAGGTTGAGCAACACTACAAGGACCAATGGCAGGTGGCCGACTATGCCGGCGCACTGCGCGCCACGCCCACCCGGTTGAACCGCCTGTGCGTCAAGCTGGCCGGCAAATCGGCGTTCGACATCGCCCAGGACCGGCTGGTGCTCGAAGCCTGCCGCAAGCTCACCTACGTCCCGGCCAGCATTGCCAGCATCGCCTACGAGCTGGGGTTCCAGGACCCCGCGTATTTCAGCCGCCTGTTCAAGAAGCGCGTGGGCGTGACGCCGAAGGCGTTCCGGCTGCGCGTGCCGTCACAATAGCGCGTTCAGTTCAACCTGGATCTTGACCAGCGCCGGCAGGCAGCGCTCCACCATCTCGCCCGGCGGCATGCGGCCCGCGTGGACGCTGATGTTCATGGCCGCCACCACCTCGTTGCGGAAATTGCGCAGCGGGACCGACAGCGTGCGCAGACCCAGTTCCAGCTCCTGGTCCACCAGCGCGTAACCCTGGGCGCGGGCGCGGGCGATCTCCAGCGCCAGGCGTTCCTTGCTGACGACGGTGTGCTCGGTGATCTGTTCGGGCTGCACGCGCTCCAGGTAGGCGTCCAGCTGCGCAGGCGGCAGGCTGGCCAGCAGCATGCGGCCATTGGCGGTACACCACGCGGGCACCCGGGTGCCCGGCTGCAGCGTGCTCGAGACCAGTTGGCCGGCGCTCACCGCCGCCACGCACACCAGCTGGTCGTGATCGAGGATGCCCACCGACGACGCCTCGCCCAGCGAATACGCCAGCCGGTACAACAGCGGCTGCGCCAGGCGCGGCAAGCGCGCCGAATGCAGGTACGACTGACCAAGCCGCAGCACCATCGGCGTCAGCGAAAACAGCCTGTTCTCGTGCCGCATATAGCCGAGGTGCGTGAGCGTGATCAGATAGCGCCGCGCCGCCGCGCGCGTGAGACCGGTGTGCGCGGCCACGTCCGCGATACTGAGGCGGCTGCGTTCCTGGTCGAATGCCTGGATCACTTGCAGCCCTTTTTCCAGGCCGCCCACCAGGTCGCGCGGGCTGGGATTGTCGTCGATGTCGGTTGTCATAGGCAGATAAATGCGGATTTGGGCGCTATGCGCACAAACCGTGCGCATGTCGAATATAGCACGCACCAGGTGTCTTGTCGCAGGGGGGTGCTTTGCCTAACATCGTTGGCACCAACACCAAGGAGACAGCTGTGAAATTCGACACCATCGCCGCGGGCGTCTATCCCGAACTCGTTTATCCACCGTATAAATCCACGCTCAAGCGCGGCCCCTTGCAGCCGGCGTTGCGCATCAACGCGCCAGTGCCGGTAAGCGAAAACATCGCGCCCTCCCCGCGCATCCTGCTGCCGTTCGACGCCGACCTGACCGCGCAAGGCGACGGCGCGCCGCTGGGCGAAAAAATCGTGGTCACCGGCCGCGTGGTCGATGAAGACGGCAAACCGGTGTGCAATTCGCTGGTCGAAGTCTGGCAATGCAATGCGGCTGGCCGCTACCGCCACAAGAAGGACCAGCACGATGCGCCGCTCGACCCCAATTTCAACGGCTGGGGCAAGATGATGACCGACGACGAAGGCCGCTACCGATTTGTGACCATCAAGCCGGGCCCTTACCCGTGGGGCAACCACCACAAGGCCTGGCGTCCCGCCCACATTCATTTTTCGTTGTTCGGCAATGTGTATGCGCAGCGCCTGGTGACGCAGATGTACTTCCCCAGCGACCCGCTGTTCGACTTCGACCCGATCTTCCAGAGCATTCCCGACCTGGCCGCGCGCCAGCGCCTGATCTCGCGTTTCAGTCTCGAAGAGACGGTGAGCGACCAGATGCTGGGCTACGAATTCGATATCGTCCTGCGCGGACGCAACGCCACGCCCATGGGCATCTGAGGAGCACCACATGACCACACCTATCACAACCTCCCAAACCATCGGTCCGTTCTCGCACGAAGCGTGGCAGTGGGCGGTGGAGCTTGGCACTGTCGCCAGCGCGGCAGCCGCCGGCATCACGATTGCCGGCACCATCTACGATGGCGACGGCGTGCCGATCAACGATGCCCAGATCGAGGCCTGGCAGCCCGGCGCTGCCGGAGTGGAAGCAGCGCGCGATATTCCCGCCTTCCGCCGCATCCCCAGCGACGACCAGGGCGGCTTCACCTTTACCCTGGCCGATATCGCGCTGGCGCCCGGCCAGCCGGTAGCCTACGTTACCGTGTTCGCGCGCGGCCTGGTCAAGCACCAGTTCACCGCCGTGTTCCTGGCCGACGACGCCGAGCTGGCAAAATCGGCGATACTGGAACAGGTGCCGGCCACGCGCCGCCCCACCCTGCTCGCAACGAAAACATCGGACGGCCAGTATCGCTGGGACATCCGCATGCAAGGCGACATGGAAACCGCCTTCTTCGACTACGTTTAGCCTGGAGCCGCAGTGAGTGTATCGATCTTCGACAGCTTTTTGACCACTACCGACATGATCGCCGTGTTCGACGACGCGGCCATCGTGCAGGGCATGTTCCGTTTCGAGCAGGCGCTGGCGCAGGCGCAGGCCGACGAAGGCCTGCTGCCGCAATCGGCTGCGCGGGCGATTGCCGGCGTGTGCAACGCCCAGCTGTACGACATCCCCGCCCTGATCACCGCCGGCCGCCGCGCCGGCAGCCTGGCCATCCCGCTGGTCAAGGAGCTGACCAGGACCGTGGCCCTGTACGACCAGGAAGCTGCCGCCAAGGTCCACTGGGGCAGCACCAGCCAGGACGTGATCGACACGGCCATGGTGCTGGCCACGCGCGACGCCCTGCAACTGCTCGACGACGGCCTGCACGACCTCACCGGCCGCCTGTTGCTGCTGGCTGGAGAACACCTGGCCACGCCGGTGCTGGCGCGTACCCTGATGCAGCCGGCACAGGTGACCAGCTTCGGCTTCAAGCTTGCCGGCTGGCTGGCGCCGCTGGTGCGCGCGCGCGCGCGTTTGCGCGAATGCGCGCAGCGCGCCTTGCAGCTGCAACTGGGCGGCGCAGTGGGCACGCTGGCGGTGATGGGCGAGCAAGGCGCCGCCGTGGGCGCCCGCATGGCGCAAGCGCTCGATCTGCGCCTGGCCGACGCGGCATGGCACACGCAGCGCGACGAATGGGTGCGCCTGGGCCTGGAAGTGGCGGTACTGACGGGCAGCCTGGGCAAGCTGGCAACAGACCTGAGCCTGATGGCGCAAGGAGAGATCGCGGAACTGGCCGAGCCTTCGGGCAATGGCCGGGGCGGTTCGTCGGCCATGCCGCACAAGCGCAATCCTGTCTCGGCGATGATCGCGCTGGCCGCCGCCACCCGCACTCCGCAACACGCCGCCGCGCTGCTGGCCGCCATGGGACAGCAGCACGAACGGGGCCTGGGCAACTGGCAGGCCGAACTGGCCGAGTGGCCCGGGCTGTTCCTGAGCGCGCACGGCGCCTTGCAGGCGCTGGACGAAGCGTTCGCCGGCCTGCACATCGACACCGCGCGCATGCGCCGCAATATCGACAGCCTGCAAGGGCTGGTGTTCGCAGAGGCCGCGTCGAGCTACCTGGCCGCCACCATCGGCAAGTCCGCCGCCCACGCGCTGCTGGAAAAAATGACGGGCGAATCGCTGACCAGCGGGCGTCACCTGGCCGACGTCCTGGAAGAGGCGATTGCCGCCGACCCGCAACTGCAAGCCGCCATCGACCTGGCGCACCTGCGCACCCTGTTCGACCCCGTCGCCGCCACCGCACCGGCGCACAAGCTGGCGCAGGAACAGTTGCGCCGCCTGCGCGACGACATCCACCATTTTTCCAAGTGAGTATCTTATGAGTTTCGACCCGATCGACCACGACTTCGAGCGCGGGCTGGGCAACCGCCGCGCCATCCTCGGCGACGCGTGGGTGGAGCGTTCGCTCGGCAACGCCAACCAGTTCAATGCCGACTTCCAGAACCTGATCACGCGTTTCGCCTGGAACGAGATCTGGGGACGCCCCGGCCTGGAGCAGAAAACGCGCCGCGCCATCGTCCTCTCGATCACCATCGCGCTGGGCCGCTGGGAAGAATTCGACCTGCACGTGCGCGCCGCGCTGCTGGGCGACGACAGCAACCGCCTCACGCCCGACGAATTGAAGGAAGTGCTGATCCAGTCCGCCATCTACGCCGGCGTGCCGGCCGCGAACACCGCATTCACCCACGCCATGGCGATCCTGCGCGAAGTCGGTCCGCAGATCGGCTACGAACTGGAACCCTCGGCGCCGCTGGCAGCAAGCCATCCGGGCGTAGGCAGCGCGGGCCGCAGTAGCGGCAGGCCCGCCCTCCACTACACGGTGCGCGAACCACGCAATGGCAAGGCGCCACGCCACACGGTGGTACTGAGCCACGCGCTCGGTTGCGATTTGACCATGTGGGACCAGCTGGCCAACCAGCTGGCACTTGATCACCGCGTCATCACCTACGACCATCGCGGCCACGGCAGTTCGGAATCACCGCCCGGCGCCTACGCGATGGCCGACCTGGCCGACGACGCGGCCGCACTACTGCGCGAGCTCGATACCGGCCCGGTGGTGTGGATCGGCTTGTCGATGGGCGGCATGGTCGGCCAGGAGCTGGCGCTGCGCCATCCGGCCCTGGTACGAGCGCTGGTGCTGGCCAACACCACGTCCGGCTACCCGGCGCCGGTCCAGGAAGTCTGGCGCCAGCGCATCGCCACCGTGCAGCTCGAAGGCATCGAACCGATCGCCGATGCGGTGATGGGCCGCTACTTCCACGACGCCTTCCGCGCTGCGCATCCGGGCACCGTGACGCGCTTTCGCCGCCGGGTGGTGGCAACCGACAACGTCGGCTATGCGGGCTGCTGCCACGCGGTGGGAACCGTGGATACCACGGCGCGCCTGGGCCAGATCAAGGCGCCGACGCTGGTGATTGCGGGAGAACTGGACCAGGGCACGCCGGTGGCAATGGCGCAGGTGCTGGCCGAGGGCATTGAAGGTGCCCAGCTGGAGGTGCTGAAGGAGGCTTCGCATTTGAGCTATATCGAGCAGCCGGAAGCGTTCAGCGCGGCGGTACGCGGGTTTATCGCAAACTTGTAAGTCGCCGGGTCCGTCATCGCTGCGACAGCCGATGACGGACTCTTTCCCTGTCAGGCTTATACGCCGGGATCGCGCACCTTCTCCACCTGGTCGAACTCCACGTTGTAGTACCCTCCTCCCACCAGCTCCGCCTTGCGGATATACACGGTCTGCACGATATCGCGCGTTGCTGCATCGATGCTCACCGGTCCGCGCACACTGGTCCACGCCATCCCTTTCATTGCCGCCAGCAGCTTGTCGCCATTGCTGTCGCCGCCGGTTTTTTTCAGCGCCTGGTACAGCAGGTGCATGCCGTCGTACGCGCCCACCGAGTGGAAGTTCGGACGCATGCCCTTGTTCGCTTTCTGGAACGCGTCCACGTACACCTTGTTCTCGGCCGACGGATGCGCGGCCGAGTAGTGGTGGCTGCTCACCACGCCGGCCGCTGCCGGGCCGATGCTGGCCATCAAATCGTCATCGAGCACGTCGCCGGTGCAGATCAGGCGCACGCCCGCTGCGGCCAGTCCGCGCTCGGTGAACTGCTTGAGCACCGCCGCACCTTCGCCCGATGGCACGAACACGAACAGCGCGTCCGGTTTCAGGTCGCGCACCTTGGCCAGGAACGGCGCGTAGTCAGGATTGCGCAGCGGCGCGCGCACCGTTTCCACGACCTTGCCGCCGCCTTCCGTAAAGCCCTTGACGAACACTTTTTCGGCGTCTAGCCCGGGGCCGTAATCGCTGACCAGCGTCACCACCGTACGGATCTTGTTTTTTGCCGCCCACTGGGCCATGGGCGCAGTCACCTGGGCCAATGTAAAACCGGTGCGCACGATGTACGGCGAGCGTTGCGGGATCACCGAGGTGGCGGCGGCCATCACAATCATCGGCACCTTGGCTTGCGTGGCGACCGGCGCCGCTGCAAACGCCAGCGGCGTCAGACCAAAGCCGGCCAGCACCTGCACCTTGTCGCGCGAGACCAGTTCCTGCGCCAGGCGCTTGGTGACGTCGGGCGACACGCCGCCGTCGTCCTTGAGAATGATTTCCACCGGCCGGCCCGCCACCGTGGCGCCGTTCTGGGCGAGATACAGTTTGACGGCCGCCTCGATCTGCTTGCCGGTGGAGGCGAACGGCCCGGACATCGGCAGGATCAGGCCCACCTTGAACGGGTTGGCGGCAAATGCGGACAGCGGCAGCAGGCCGGTCGATAAAGCGGCAGCGCCCAACACGAGGCGGCGGCGTGGCTGGTTGATATGGTTCGTCATCATGTCTCCTTGGGTATTTTTATAAGTCCAGCAGCAGCCTGGGAGTTTTGGAACGGGAACAACACGGGGTGAACTGGTCGTTGGCGGCCTGTTCTTCTTCGGTCAGGTACTGGTCGCGGTGATCGGGCACACCTTCAAGAACACGCGTCAGGCACGTGCCGCATACGCCCTGCTCGCACGACGCTGGCACGAACACGCCGGCGTCCTGCAGCACCTTCATCACGGTCACGCCGACAGGGATGGTGTACACCGCGCCGCTGAACTTGAGCTCCACGTCGAATGGCTGGTCGCCGGTCGACTCCACCACGACAGCGCCGAAATATTCGAGGTGCAGCTGGTCGGCCGGCCATTGCTGCTGCGCGGCCGCCGCCTTGACGTGGTCGATGAAGCCGGCCGGCCCGCAAAAGTAGATGTGGGTGCTGCGATCGAGACTGGCCAGCAGCGCCGGCAGATCCAGCTTGCGGGCGCTTTCGCCGGTATCGAAATACAGGTGCGAGACAGCAGCGAAAGGCGAAGCGGCGATGCGGTCGCGGAACGCCATGCGTTCGGGCGCGCGCGCACAGTAGTGCAGTTCGAACTGCGCGCCCTGCGCCGACAAGGCCTCGGCCATCGCCAGGATGGGCGTAACGCCGATGCCGCCGGCCAGCAGCAGGCTGCGCGGCGCGTCCGCCAGGGCGAACAGGTTGCGCGGTGCGCTGATTTGCAGCCGGGCGCCAGCCGCGATACCGTCGTGCATGGCGCGCGAGCCGCCGCGCGATACCGGGTCGCGCAGCACGCCGATCACGTAGCGGTGGCGCTCGTGCGGCGGGTTGCACAGCGAGTACTGGCGCACCAGCCCTGGCGCCACGTGGACGTCGATATGCGCACCGGCGGCAAAGGGCGGCAGTTCGCTGCCGTCTTCGCTCACCAGTTCATAGCTGCATATGTCGTCCGCCTCGCGGGTCCGGCGGTTCACCCGGACGCTCAGCAGACCGGCGCTCATGCCGGCTGCTCCGCAGGGGCAGCCGGCGCGGCTTCCTTGGCCATCCACTGCTCCAGCACCCGGCGCGACTGCATGCCGCCGGCGTCGATGTTCAGCGCCAGCAGTTTGCGCTCGGGATGGCGCAGCAGGTTGGCCTGCTGCAGTTCCAGCATCTCGCGGTCTTCGTTGAAGATCTTGCCCTGTCCTTCGCGGATGGTGGCGGTCAGTTCCTTGTCTTCGGGCTTGAAGTTGCGGGCCATGCCCCAGAAGTACCAGTGCGAGGTTTCGGTTTCCGGCGTGATGAAGTCCACCACGATGCTCGACGCCTTGAACTGCGGCGCGGCGTCGTAGCCGCCGTTGCCGGCGTGCGCCACGCCGACTTCGATCATCACGTGGCTCGGTGGCGTGAAGCGGCACACCTGCCAGCGGTCCACCGGCACGTCGTCGGCCAGGCCGTTGCCGCGCAGGGCCGCGCGCCAGAACGGCGGAGCCATGATGTTTTCCATGTAGCGGCTGGTGATCACTTCCTCGCCATTGACGCGGGTGGTCACCGGCGCTTCATCGATCTCCTTCTGGCCGATGCTCGATGCGTGGACATAGGTTTCGTGGGTGAGGTCCATCAGGTTGTCGATCATCAGGCGGTATTCACAGTTGATGTGATACAGGCCGCCGCCGTAAGCCCATTCGGGGCTCTCGGCCCATTCCAGGTAAGGGATCTGCGCGGGGTCGGCCAGTGCGCGGTCGCCGGGCCACACCCAGATGAAACCGTGGCGCTCCTCCACCGCGTAGCTGACTATGCACGGGAAGCCGCGCACGCGCTGGCCCGGCATGCTGATCACCTTGCCGTCGCAACCCATTTCCAGGCCGTGATAACCGCAGACCAGGTTGCCGTCGCGGACAAAGCCGAGCGACAGCGGCGCACCGCGATGTGGACAGAAATCCTCTACCGCCGCCACCTTGCCGTCCGCGCCGCGATAGAACACGATCTTCTCGCCGCAGACCTGGCGGCCCAGCGGCTTGCCGTCGATTTCGTCCGGTGTGCAGGCTACATACCAGGTATTTTTCGGGTACATATTGTCTCCTTTGTTTTTAATATTCAGTACACTGAATATCGTAAAGTATAGTCCTGAAAGCGGAGAAGTAAACCACCGCACCCAACTCTTTTCATATTGCGCCGCACCAGCGGCGCCGGGAACCGCCATGCCTGACACCGAAAGCAAATTGATCGACCTGTACGAACACCCGGGCCACCTGCTGCGGCGCGCGCAGCAGATATCGGTGTCGATCTTTTACGATGAAATGGGCAGCGAGCTGACGCCGATCCAGTACGCGGTATTGCGCAACCTGGCGGCCCATCCGGGCACCGACCAGGTAACGCTGGCCGCGCTCACCGGCATCGATACGTCCACCGGCGCCACCGTGTGTGCGCGGCTCGAGGAAAAAGGACTGCTGGAGCGCAAGGTGATTCCGACCAACCGCCGCCAGCGCGCGCTGACCATCACCGGCGCGGGCGAGCAGCAACTGGCCGACATGATCCCGGGCGCGCAGCGGCTGCGGCGCCGTTTGCTGGCGCCGTTGACGGGGCCGGAACAGTTGCAGTTCATGGCGTTGCTCACCAAGCTGGTCCAGGAAAACAATGAGCAGAGCCGCGCGCCGCTCACTGCTGCCACCGGCAGCGTCAAATAGGAGACATCAAGCCACCGCGACCAGCTTGTCCAGCTTGTCGCCATCGGCCAGCAGACTGGCGCTGTCCGAGTCGTGCACGATGCGGCCGCGATCGAGCACGATGGCGCGCTTGGTCAACGACAGCGCCAGGCGCGCATGCTGTTCCACCACGATCACCGACATGCCCTCCTCTTCCACCAGCTTGCGGATCACTCGCACCAGGTCCTGCACAATGATCGGCGCGAGGCCTTCCATCGGCTCGTCCAGCAGCAGGATGCGCGGGTTGGTCATCAGGGCGCGGGCGATCGCCACCATCTGTTGCTCGCCGCCCGACAGCTGGTTGCCCATGTTGGTGCGGCGCTCGTGCAGGCGCGGGAAGATCTCGTAGATCTTTTGCAGGTTCCACGGCCCCGGACGGGCCACCACGGTCAGATGTTCTTCGACCGTGAGCGACGGGAACATATGGCGCTCCTGCGGCACCCAGCCCAGACCCGCACGGGCGCGCTTGTGGGTGGTCATGCGGCCGATGTCAGCGCCGTCCCAGTGAATGCCGCCGCCGTGCAGGCGCGTCAATCCCATCAAGGTCACCAGCAGGCTGGTTTTGCCGACCCCATTGCGGCCCAGCAGCGCCAGGCTGTCGCCTTCGTTCATCGAGAACGACACGTCTTCCAGGACGATCGACTCGCCATAGCCGGCCGTGACCTTATCGAGCTTCAGTAATTCACGCATGCTCCGCCTCCCCCAGGTACACTTCTTTGACACGCGGATCGGCCGCGATTTCTTCGGGCGTGCCTTCGGTCAGCACCTTGCCGCCCACCATGACCGTGATGCGGTCGGCAAAGCGGAACACCAGTCCCATATCGTGTTCGATGAACAGCACCGTCACGTCGCGCGGCAAATTGGCCAGCACTTCGAACAGTTCCTTGCTCTCGGCCGACGGAATGCCCGCCGCCGGTTCATCGAGCAGCAGGATGCGCGGCTTGGTGGCCAGCGCCAGCGCGATTTCCACCAGCCGCTGCTTGCCATAGGCCATGCTGCGCGTGATGCTGTTGGCCTGGTCGCTGAGCTTGAGGGTGGCCAGCAGCGCCATCGCCTCGTCGATCACGTCCGGGTGGTTGGCCACGGTCTTGTACCAGACCGACTGCAGGCCGCGCCGCTCGGAGATCGCCAGCGCCACCGATTCCAGTACCGTCATGCCGGCAAACAGGGTGTTGAGCTGGAACGTGCGCGTCATGCCGCGATGGACGCGTTCATGCTGCGGCAACTGGGTGATATCCTCGCCGCCCAAGAACACCTTGCCGCTGCTGGGCATGAAGCTGCCCGTCAGCAGGTTGATGAAGGTGGTCTTGCCGGCGCCATTGGGACCGATCAGCGCGTGGCGCGCGCCGGGCTTGAAGGTGAGGCTCACATCGCTGTTGGCCAGGAATGCGCCCCAGCGCTTGGACAGCCCTTCGGTGCGCAAGGTGATGTCGGTGCCGACGGTGCTCATGCTGCCTCCTTTTTCGATTTGAAGCCAGCCGCCAGTTTTTCCAGGCCACCGAGGATACCGCCGCGCGCAAACAGCACGATCAGCACCAGCAGCAAGCCGATATAGAACTGCCAGTAAGCGGGGTTGAGACCGGAGATGTAATCCTGCGCCACCATGAACACCGCCGCGCCGATCAGCGCGCCGTACAGGCGCCCGGTGCCGCCCAATACCAGCATGATCAACAGTTCGGCCGAACGGGGGAAGCCGAGCGAATCGAGACCGACAAACTGCGTGGTCTGCGCCAGCAAGCCACCGGCCACGCCGGCAATCACGGCCGAGACGGTGTAGATGGCGATCAGGCGGCGATTGACGTTGACGCCGAGTGACGGCATACGGCGCACACCTTCGCGGATACCGATCAGGCTCAGACCGAATGGCGACTTGACCAGCCGGCGCAGCACCACGAACAGGATGAACAGCACCGCAAAGCTGTACCAGAAGGCCACCGTGCCGTTCAAGTCGAATTCGAACCTGCCGAACAGGTTACCGACCATCATGCCCGACAGACCATCGACGCCGCCGGTCAGCCACGAAGCCTTGTTGGCCGCTTCGTGCAGCATCAGGCAGATGCCCAGCGTGACCATCAGGCGCGTCAAGTCCTGGCCGCGCACGACCAGGAACGAGACGATGAAGCCGAAGATGCCGGCCACCACGGCCCCCGCCAGCAGGCCGCTGAGCGGCTCGCCCCATCCATGCACGGCCAGCAGGCCGGCAGTGTAGGCCCCGAGTCCGAAAAAGGCGGCATGACCCAGCGAGACGATGCCGGCGTAGCCGAGGATCAGGTCCAGCGACAGGGCGAACAGGCCGATGATCATGATCTGGCTGATCAGGACCAGGTAGCCGGGAAAGGCGAAGTAGGCGGCAATGGGCAGCAGCCAGAACACGATTTCCAGCGGCTTCCAGCGGTCGTTGGGCAGGTTCAGATGCGCGGTCGGAATGGTGGTCATGGTGGTCTTCGCAACTGTTGCGGGTTTCAAGGTGTCGGTCATGGCGTTCATGCTTTCCTCCGGATCAGGCCAGCGGGGAACAGGATCAGCAGCACCACCATCAGCGCGTAGATCACGAAGGCGCCGATTTCCGGCACATAGTATTTGCCGGCCACGTCGAACACGCCGAGGATGAGCGCCGCCACCAGCGGACCCTTGATGGTGCCGGCGCCGCCTACAGCCACCACCAGCAGGAAGTACACCATGTACTTGATCGGGAAGCTCGGGTCGAGACCCAGCACGTCGATACCGAGACCGCCGCCAAGGCCGGCCAGGCCGGAGCCCAGCGCAAACGTCAGGCTGAATACCAGGCTCACATTGATACCGAGGCCGGCCGAAGCGGTCTGGTTGTCCACCGAGGCGCGGATCTGCGCACCGAAACGGGTACGCTCGATCAGCAGGCCGAGAGCAATCGTCACCAGCACCACCACGCCGATCAGGAACACCCGGTAGGCGCCCACGTCCAGGCCCAGGATATGCACCTGGCCGCGCAGCCATTCCGGCAGCGTGACCGGCTGCTGGGTGGGGCCGAAGAACCAGGTGGCAGCGGCCACCGACATGAAGGTGAGACCGATCGAGAACAGCACCTGGTCCAGGTGGCTGGCCTTGTACAGGCGCCGGTACAGCAGGCGCTCGAGCACCAGCCCCACGAGGGCGGACGCGATGAACGCCAGCGGCAGCGACGCCAGGAACGGCACGCCCAGGGTGGACAACACGGTCACGCTCACATACCCGCCCAGCATGGCAAAGGCGCCGTGGGCCAGGTTAATAAAGTTCATCATGCCCATCGTGACCGACAGGCCCACGCTGATCAGGAACAGCAAGCTGCCATAGGCGATGCCATCGAACAGCACGCCCGCGAAGTTGGCTAACATGGCTGCCCCCGTTTCATGTCCAGGCGCTCTGCGGCGCCGTGTTGGTGTCGTTGTTTCATTTTGTCTCCTGCCATTCTCAGACTTACATTAAATCACACCGTTTCAGACTTTCTCGATGATGATCGCGATGCCCTGCCCCACGCCGATACACATGGTGCACAGCGCGTAACGCCCGCCGTTGTGTTGCAACTGCCAGGTGGCGGTGGTCACCAGGCGCGCGCCGCTCATGCCCAGCGGATGGCCGAGTGCAATGGCGCCACCGTTGGGATTGACGCGCGGGTCGGTATCACTGAGACCCAGTTCGCGCAGCACGGCCAGGCCCTGCGACGCGAACGCCTCGTTCAACTCGATCCAGTCCATCTGTTCGAGCGTGAGGCCGGTCTGGCGCAGCAGCTTGCGCACCGCCGGCACGGGCCCCACGCCCATCACGCGTGGCGCCACGCCGGCCGTGGCCATGCCGACGATGCGCGCCAGCGGCTTCAAGCCGTGCTGCTGCGCCGCTTCGGCGCTGGCAATCAACAGCGCGCAGGCGCCGTCGTTGATGCCCGAAGCATTGCCGGCAGTGACGCTGCCGTCGGCCCGCACCACGCCCTTGAGCTTTGCCAGCGCTTCGACTGTGGTGGCGCGTGGATGTTCATCCTGGGCGAAGACGATCGCATCACCCTTTTTTTGCGGAATGGTGACCGGCACGATCTCGCGCTGGAACACGCCTGCGGCAATCGCGGCAGCGGCCTTGTTCTGGCTGGCCAGCGCGAACGCATCCTGGTCGCTGCGGCTCACCTGGTAATCGGTGGCGACGTTTTCCGCCGTTTCAGGCATGGTCTCCACGCCATAGGCATCTTTTAATGCCTTGTTGATGAAGCGCCAGCCCATGGTGGTGTCCTGCAGCGAGGCGTTGCGCGAGAAGGCGCTGTCGGCCTTGCCCATCACGAACGGCGCGCGCGTCATCGATTCCACGCCGCCGGCAATGATCAGGCTGGCGTCGCCGGACTGGATGGCGCGCGCCGCCGTGCCTACGGCGTCCATGCCGGAGCCGCACAGGCGGTTGATGGTGGTGCCGGGCACCTCCACCGGCAGACCGGCCAGCAGCGACGACATGCGCGCCACGTTGCGGTTGTCTTCGCCGGCCTGGTTGGCGCAGCCGTAAAACACGTCGTCCACCTGGTCCCACTGTACGCCGGGATTGCGTTCGACCAGCGCGCGCAAGGGTACCGCGCCCAGGTCGTCGGCGCGCACGTCTTTCAGGGCGCCGCCGTAGCGGCCGATCGGGGTGCGTACCGCGTCGCAGATATAAGCATCGGTCATCATCAATCCTTTCATTGCACCAGCGTGGCTCCGGTGGCCGCCTGCAGTTCTTCGAAGGTAAGGCCGGGCGCCATTTCCAGTACCGCCAAACCGTTCGGGGTCACGTTGAGCACCGCCATGTCGGTGTAGATGCGGTTCACGCACGCCACGCCGGTAAGCGGGTAGCTGCACGCCTCGACGATCTTGCTCTCCCCGGACTTGGTGACGTGGTCCATCATCACGAACACCTGCTTGGCGCCGATGGCCAGGTCCATGGCACCGCCGACGGCGGGAATCGCATCGGGCGCGCCCGTATGCCAGTTGGCCAGGTCGCCATGTTCGGACACCTGGAACGCGCCCAGCACGCACACGTCGAGGTGACCGCCGCGCATCATCGCGAACGAATCGGCGTGGTGGAAGTACGCGCCGCCGGTGAGCAGCGTAACCGGCTGCTTGCCGGCGTTGATCAGGTCTTCGTCCTCGTCTTCCGGCGCCGGTGCGGGGCCCATGCCGAGCAGGCCGTTCTCGCTGTGCAGGAAGACTTCACGTTCCGCCGGCAGGTAGTTGGCCACCTTGGTCGGCAGGCCGATGCCGAGGTTGACGTACGCGCCTTCGGGAATGTCCTGCGCCACGCGTGCGGCGATCTGGTCGCGGGTAAAGCGCTTAGCGGGTTTGGTGATATCGGTCATGCTGCCTCCTTGACTACACGCTGAACGAAAATGCCCGGCGTGACGATCGTTTCGGGATCGAGTTCGCCCAGCGCCACCACGTCGCGCACCTGGGCGATGGCCACCTTGGCCGCCATGGCCATGATCGGGCCGAAGTTGCGCGCGGTCTTGCGGTACACCAGGTTGCCCCAGCGGTCACCGCGCAGCGCCTTGATCAGCGCGAAGTCGGCATGGATCGGTGCTTCGAGCACGTAATGGCGGCCGTCGATCAGGCGCGTCTCCTTGCCTTCGGCCAGCAGCGTGCCGTAGCCGGTGGGGGTGAAGAAACCGCCGATGCCGGCGCCGGCTGCGCGGATGCGCTCGGCCAGGTTGCCTTGCGGCGTCAGTTCGAGTTCGATTTCGCCGGCGCGGTACAGCGCATCGAAATGCTGCGAGTCGGCCTGGCGCGGGAACGAGCAAATGATCTTGCGCACCCGCTTGGCCTTCAACAGCGCGGCCAGGCCGGTCTCGCCATTGCCGGCGTTGTTGTTGACGATGGTAAGTTCGCGCGCGCCCTGTGCGATCAGCGCGTCGATCAGCGCCGACGGCATGCCGGCGTTGCCGAAGCCGCCGATCATGACGGTGGCGCCGTCGTGGATGTCGGCCACCGCGCGCTCCAGTGATTCAAAAGTTTTGTCGATCATCGTGTGCTTTCATGATTCTTCTTGTTTCGGTTTGTGCGATAATCGAACTAATGATTGATCACCGCACAGTCAGTGTATGACTTGCTCCGGCGGTGGTCAAGAAAAACCGTCTATCGAATCGATCGCCTGGATTAAAATCACGCCATGTCAAAAGCCAAACCAACCGAAACCGCTGCGCCTGTCCCTGCAACTGCCGACGAGGACCGCGAGCCCACCATCGCCGAACAGATCGACGCCATGACCGATCCCAGCTTCATGACGTCGCTCGCGCGCGGCCTGGCCGTGGTGCAGGCGTTCAGCGATTCGCGCAAGCCGCAAACCATCGCCAACATCAGCCAGAAGACCGGCATCCCGCGCGCCGCCGTGCGCCGCTGCCTGCATACGCTGCGCGAACTAGGGTACGTGGACGCGGAGCTGAACAACTTCTCGCTGCGGCCCAAGGTCCTCACGCTCGGCTACTCCTACCTGTCATCGACGCCGCTGACGGTGTCGGCCCAGCCCTACCTGAACAGCATCAGCCGCACGCTCAACGAATCGAGCTCGCTGGCAGTGCTGGACGACGGCGAGGTGCTGTACGTGGCCCGCGCCGCCACGTCGCGCGTGATGTCGGTCGCCTTGAATACCGGCAGCCGTTTGCCTGCCTACTGCACGTCGCTGGGCCGCGTGATGCTGGCCCACCTGCCGCCCGCAGAACTCGACCGCTACCTGGCCAACACCAGGCTGCGCGCGATGACCAGGAACACCGTCGTCAGCCAAAAGGGCCTGCGCGAAATCCTGGCCGGCGTGCGCGAACAGGGTTACGCCGTCAACGACGAGGAACTGGAACTGGGATTGCGATCGATCGCAGTGCCGGTGCGCGGCGCCTCGGGCACGGTGCTGGCCGCCCTCAACGTGGGTGCGCAAGCCGCACGTGTCAGTGTCAAGGAGCTTGAGAAAGAGTTCCTGCCCGTGCTCCTCAAGGGAGCACAGGAACTATCCATCCTGCTACCTTGAATGAGGCCATTTCAGCGGCGCCAGGGCAAGGCGCTGCAACGACGCCATGGCGCCGGTGATATGGCCGGATTAGAATGAATGGCGCAAGCCCGCCATAAAGCCATTCTGCGTTTTGCCGGCGCCGACGGTGCCGCCGGCATCAAGCGCGATTGCCGACAAGCCGCTGTTTTTCATGCGGCCGATGCCGACGTAGCTGGCGGTGCGCTTGGAGAAGTAATAGGTCAGGCGCGCGACCACCATGGTGGCGTCGGCGTTGCTGTTCTTCAGATCGCGGCGGGCCACCTGCGTGTCGAGCGTGGTCAGTGGCGTGACCGGATAGCTCACGCCCAGGAAGTACAAATCCGATTCCGACAGGCCGGTCACGGCGCGCGTGGTGCGGTCCACGATGCCGGCGCCGATCTTGCCCTCGCCTACCTTGACGTAGCCGTTGGCGGTCACGCGCTTGTCGCTGTTGTCGCTGCTGGTCAAGCCGCCGGCCGCCCCGACGTTGCCGTACATGATGTCGTAGGACGCATTCAGGCCCCACGCCGGCGTTTCGTAGCCGAACAGGCCGGTGATCTGGCGGCAGGCTTTCGAGTTGCCCGCCACTTCGCCGGGGCAGCCCGTCGCTGCCGGGCCGCCGGCGGCCGATACGTCGCGCCCGGTGCTGTAGGTGGCGCCGATCACGAAATTGTTAAAGTTGCCGAGGTAGCCGATGGCGTTGTCGCTGCGGGCATTCGGCAGGTACGGGTCGATGCTGCCGATGGCGAACAGGTTGGGACCCATCACGTCCGACTTCATGCCGGCGATATACGTCATGTTGATCTGGCGGCCCAGGGTAACGGTGCCGAAGGCACCCTTCAACCCGACCGATGCCTGGCGGCCGAACAGGCGGTTGCCCTGCCCCATCGAGCCGCTGTCCATGGTCAGTCCCGCTTCGAGCGTGAACACCAGTTGCAGGCCGTCGCCCAGGTCCTCAGCGCCGCGGAAGCCGATACGCGACGGGAAGGAACCGGTCAGCGATGGCATCTTGGTGACCGAATCGCCGGCAGCGTTGGCGTTGGTGGTGTGGACCACGCCGGTGTCGAGCAGTCCATACACGGTGACGCTGGACTGGGCCATCGCTGCGGACGCACCGACGCATGCCATCAGCGCCACGGCGCCACGGATACTGTTTTTCATTGCTGTCTCCTGTTTGTTTTATTGTCTCTTTATAAGCATGTGCGATTAACGAACATCTGGTTGTTAATCGCACATAAATTGGATACTATGATCGTCGCGAGGCGATGTCAAGCTGCCTGATATCATCGTTAGGCCACAATGCAACATTGCGAGCAGCGCCACGCGGGGCTACACCGCGCATTTCATAGACAAAAACAGGAGACCGGCATGAACAGGAAAAATTTTGTAAAGACAGCGTTGACCACGATCGCGCTGGCCGCAGCGACGCTGGCCATCGGCCCGAACGCCTACGCCCAGGACACCATCAAGGTCGGCGTGATCGCCGCGTTCTCCGGCCCCTTTGCCGACTACGGCAAGCAGATCGAAGGCGGCATCAAGGCCTACATGGCCCAGCACGGGTCCACCGTGGCCGGTAAAAAAATCGAGATCATCGTCAAGGACACGACCGGCCCGGCGCCGGAAATCGCCAAGCGCCTGGCGCAGGAACTGGTGGTGCGCGACAAGGTGGACTTCCTGGCCGGCTTTGGCCTGACGCCCGAAGCACTGGCCGTGGCGCCGATTGCCCAGCAGGCCAAGAAGCCGATGATCATCATGAACGCGGCCACGTCGTCGATCACCACCAAGTCCAGTTACATCGCCCGCTTTTCGATGACGCTGCCGCAGATCTCGGCGCCGATGGCCACGTGGGCGGCCAAGAACAACATCAAGAAAGTCGTGACCCTGGTGGCCGACTACGGCCCCGGCATCGATGCGGAAGCCGCCTTCAAGGCCGAACTGGTAAAAGGCGGCGGCACGGTGACCGAAGCGATCCGCGTCCCGCTGCGCAACCCGGAATTCGCGCCGTACATCCAGCGCATCAAGGACGCCAAGCCCGACGCGGTGTTCATCTTCGTGCCGGCCGGCGAGCAAAGCATCGCCTTCATGAAGGGCTACCGTGAGCGCGGCCTGGCTGCTGCCGGCATTAAGGTCATCGCCACCGGCGACCTGACCGACGACCACGTGCTGCCGGCCATGGGCGACGCCACGCTGGGCGTGATCACCACCTTCCACTATTCGGCCGCCCACAAGTCGCCGGAAAACGCCGCATTCCTGAAAAGTTTTGCGGCCACCAATCCGGGCGGCGGCCGTCCCAATTTCATGGCGGTGGCGGCCTACGACGGCATGGCCGCGATTTACGAAGTGGCCCGCAAGTTGAACGGCAAGATCGACGGCGACAAGGCAATGGAAGTGCTCAAGACGATCAAACTCAATAGCCCGCGCGGCCCGATCGCAATCGACCCGGCCACCCGCGACATCGTCCAGACGGTGTATGTGCGCAAGGTGGAAAAGGTTGGCAACGAGGTCTACAACATCGAATTCGACCAGTTCCCCAACATGAAGGATCCGGGTAAATAAGCAACACTTGTTTCATGTTTCTGCCGGTGTCAACCACCAGCGGGCTTCATGCGTTAAGGGAATGTCTCGACACCGAATGCCAGCAGTGGCACAGTAGAACGGCGCTGAGACACCCTTACGCAGAATGGAGCTGGACGATCATGCAAGCATATACAAACACTAATTCGACGGTAGCTAGCCGCCAGGGCTTTATCAACCCGAACCACGTGCAGGAGGTGCGCTACTGGGCCGAGGAGTTCCACATTCCGCCGGCGCGCCTGATCGCTGTCGTGCGCGAAGTGGGCCGCAACCTTTACGAAGTGCGCAAACGCCTGGCGATGTAGGCAGCTGCCAGCGCCACGCACAGCAAACCAGAATCGACCCCAGCGACGCCCACGCCCCCGGCGCCGCCACGCTGGCCCTGAACCAGGGCGGTCAGCAAATGATCGCCGGTAGTGGCCCAATTGAGCGCCACCGCCAGCACCGCCAGCACCCCGATGACGATCGCCTGTTCGCGCCACGCGGCGCGGCCGCGCGACCACGCGTGCGCAAATGCCGCGAGCCACGCGCCATAGAACGCCTGCACTTCGTGCAGCGCGCTGCCCTCGGCATGGCTATCGATTGTCGGCAGCAGCCGGTTGGCGACCATGAAAACCAGCGTGGCCAGCACGATGCCGGTGACGCTGCCGATGGTCAGTCCCTCCACCACGCGCACACCGGCCAGTCCACGTTTCGCATGCTGCGCGCGCCGGCCCTCGATCCAGAACAGGAAGCCGGTGCAGATCATCGCGCAGCCGGCCAGCCCGCCCGCAAAATACAGCCAGCGCAGCAGCGCGTGGTCGAAGCGGATGAAGTGCAGGCCCGAGATAAAGCGCTGCGCGGTCATTACCGGTCCCGCCTCGAAGCGCGCCAGCACGCGGCCCGTTTGCGCATCGAAGAAAATCTGGTCCAGGTTCATGGTGACGTCGTTGGCGTACGAGCGGCGCAGCTCGACGTAGCTGTTGGCGTCGCCGGGGTGGAACACGCGCACGAAATACGGCTCGCCGCCGCCCCAGGTGGCGGCAGCGGTCGCGCGCATGGCGTCGATGGAGCCCAGCTGGCCGGGCGCCTTGGCCGGCTTGCGCGTGTACTTGCCGTAGGCTTCGGCCATGAACGCCGCCTTGGCCTTGGCGCCTTCGCCGTAAGCGCCCGCGTGCAGTTGCGGGAAGTAGATGGTAATAAAAATGATCAGGCCCGTGAGCGCGATCATGAAGTGGAATGGCAGCGCCACCACGCCGGTCAGGTTATGCAGGTCCAGTGCGCTGCGCTGCAAGCGCTTGTGCGGACGAAACGTGAAAAACTGTTTGAAGATCTTCTTGTGGACCACCACGCCGGAAACCAGCAGCACCAGCATGCTCATCGCCGCCAGGCCCACCAGCCACTTGCCCAGCTCCAGCCACTTGATGTGCAGGGTATAGTGAAACGGCACCAGGAAACCGGTGGCCGCATCGGACTGCTGCGGCGCCAGCAAGGTGTTGGTGTTCGGGTCGATGAAGCGGCCATGCTCGGCGCCCTTGGCGTCGCGCCAGGTCAGTTCCGCCACCGGGTTGCGGCTGGTGGGCAGGTCGATGCGCCATTGCCTGGCACCGGCAGGCACCTGTGGCGCGGCGGTTGCCGCCAGCCGGTCCAGCGACAGCGGCGCGATCGCCCCGGCGATGCGGGTTTGCGGCAGCATCCAGCGGTCGATCTCGCTGCCGAACACGCTCAGTGTGCCGAACCAGAATATCGCGAACAGCAGGCTGCCGATGATCACGCCGGCCCACGTGTGCAGCAGCGCCATCGACTTGGTCAACGTATCGCCCATGTCAGGTTACCGTCCACCATAACGCGGCTAGCACCACTGCCAAACCGCTCAGCACCAGCCACAAACGCATGACGCTGCGCACGCTGAAGGCCCACAGCGCCAGCACCAGGTAAAACACGAAGCCCAGCATGGCGCACAAGGCCACCGCCTCGGAGCGCACCATGCCGGCATGCGCCAGCGCGGCGCTGCAAGCCGCCACGGCCAGGGCGGTAACCGCGTAGCCGCCGACGATGGCGCCGACCACGCGCAGCGCCAGGGCCAGCCACGCCGGCAGCCGGCCCAGGGCATCGGGCGCGCGATCGTGATCACGCGTCCTGTGCGGTTCATGCGGTTTGTGCCGATAGTCCTGCTGGCGCAGCTCTCCCGGCACGGACGGCGGCGCGCCGGCAGAACCGGCGCTGGCGTCAGTGGGCGTCACCTTAGAACCGCAGCGCGTAGCCGAGGCTTAGCGTGCGGCCACGGCCGGCGAAGTAACGCTTCGGTTCAACCAGCGCGCTTTGCGAGTAATAGGTGATGTAGTTCTTGTCGAACAGGTTGGCGACCGACAGACGCAATTCACCGTTGCCTTTGCCCAGCTTGTAGCTGGTGGTGGCATCGACCAGCGAATAGCCGCTGAACTCCTTGGCCGCCTCGTCGAACGACTGGCTGAACGCGTGCTGCGCCTGCACGAAGGTGGACCAGCGGTCGTTCCAGTCGGCGTTCCAGGTGGCGATCACGCGATTGGGCGCCACGTTCAGGCCATCGAGCTTGCCGTCGAGCGAGCCGTCGCCGTTGGTGTCGTAGCGGCCCTTGGTGTAGGCATACGATACCTTGGCGCGGTGCGCGGTGTTGATGCGGTAGGCCGCGCCCAGGTCCAGGCCTTCGGTGCGGGTCTTTTCGCGCGCCATCATGAAGGCGCCGTTGACCGCGATCACGCGCGTGCCGAAGTCGGAATCGGCGCGGAAGTAGGCGGCGTCCAGGTCCCAGGCGCCCTTGTGATAGCGGCCGCCCAGTTCCACGTTCCTGGTCAGGATCGGCGCCAGGTCGCGCATGTTCGCAACGCTCTGCCCCACCGTGTTTATCGAGCGCAGCACGCGGCCGATATCGGGCATGCCGAAGCCTTCCGAGTAGCTGGTAAACAGCGTCAGGCCCGCCGCCGGATTCCATACCAGGCCGGCGTTATACAGCTCTTCGCTGAAATCGAGCTTGCCGCCCTGGACCAGTACGCGGCGGTACTGGGCCAGCGTGCGGTAGGTGTCCACCGTGAGATCGGCCTTTTCCTTGCGGGCGCCGGCGTGCGCGGTCAGGCTGTCCGTCAACCTGTACTCGCCTTGGGCGAACAGCGAGTAGTTGCGGTACTCGGAGTTCGGCACGTAGGTGCGGCCGGTCAGGTACAGGTCCTGCTTGCCCTTGTCGAACAGGGTATCGAAACCGACGGTAAGCTTCAGGCGGCCGCTCAACAGATCGTCGCGGCCCAGGCCCACCTTGCTGCCGTACTTCGAGGCGACGGAACGCGACTGGTCGTACAAGGTGCCGGTGGGCGCGATCAGCGGGTCCTGGAAGGTGGCAGAGATGTCGGCGCCGAACAGGCCTTCGAATTCCTGGTTGAAGATCATCGCGGTCAATTCCATGCCGGCCAGGTTGGCGTGGCGGTAGCTGAGGCTCGAGGTCCACACGTCGTTCCATGGCGGCGTTCCCGCCGGTGTGAGCTTGACCGAGGTGCTCGGGATGCCCAGCGCGCGGTCGCCGGACACCACCTGGTAGTTGGCCTTGGACTTGATCTTGTAGCGATTGACGGACAGTTGCAGGCGCTGGTTGTCGTCGAACCAGTAGCCGAGTTTGACCAGCGCGTCGTAGCTGCGCGAGTCCATCAGGTCGCCCTGGGTGGTGTCGGCGCCGATCGAGCGGCCCTTACCATCGAGGTACAGGCCCTGGTCTTCATAACTGAGGCCGAACAGGTATTCGAACTTGTCGTTACGCCCGCTGGCGTTGTACGAAGTTTTATAGTTGGCCGTATCGCTGCCGATGTCGGTGGTGGGCAGCGTGGTCTGCACATCGACAGACTGCTTGAAGGCGCCCTTTTCCGGCCGCTTGGTGATGATGTTGATGGTGCCGCCGGTAGCGCCCAGGCCGTTGATGGCATTAGCGCCCTGGACGATCTCGATCCGCTCGACCATCGAAAAATCGATGGTGTGCGCTTCGCGGCCGGTGGGACGCATCGGGTTCGATTGCGGTACGCCGTCGACAAGGATCAACGGCGTGCGGCCGCGCAGCGTTTCGCCCGAACCATTCATCTTGCCCCGGCTCGGCGTATATGAAGGCAGGATGCTCGACAACACATCGGACGAATTGCCGGAAATGGCCAGTTGCTTCTCGATGTCTTCCTGCTTGATGATCACCACCGTTTGCGGCGCCTGGTTGGCGGCGATGTTGGAGCGCGAGGCGGAGACGATCACGGTATTGGCGTCGGCAACTTCCTTGGCCCCGGCGGTTGGCGCAACCCAGGCAGTCAATACGGTGGACACGAACACAACAAGCGCGCGGGGGCTGGGCGCGGAGGACAAGGATTTCACGGCAAGACCTGGGTGTAATTGAGAATGATTGCTATTATCGTGATAGCTTGGTGATGCGTCAAGAAAACATCCGGTATATTCACTTATGTGAGCGACTGCACCGAGTGCAGAAAGCCAAAGTGCCATGATGGGCGCCCAAGAATTATCGGACAGACATCATGAACACCCAACATCAAAACAATACCGGAGACTTCCGCCACCAGGCTTACATCAACCCGAACATCGCCCAGGCGGTGGCTTACTGGGCCCAGGAATTCCGCGTTACCCCGTCCAGGCTGATCCAGGTGGTGCGCGAAGTGGGCCGTAACGTGGGCGAGGTGCGGCGCCAGTTGTCGCGGTAAGATCGTGGCGCCGGGCAGGCGGAGACAAGGGTTTGAAGCGGTGATATGATATTGATCAAAGCATGGGCGGTGCAATCAGGTCAGCCTTGCTGATTGGAGGATCTCATGACATCGATACCGTTCGACACCCTGAAAATGATGGAGCGCCTGGAGAGCGCTGGCTTCACTAACGCGCAGGCCAGGGTGCAGATCGAAGTTCTTGCCGAGGTCATCGGCAAGGAAAGTGCGGGGGTGGCCGACCGCTATCTCAGCAAGCAGGAGTTCGCTCCCGAAATCGCCGGGATACGGGCATCACTGGGTACACTGGATGTAAAAATCGACAAGGTCGCCGCCGAGGTCAAAAGCGAGCTGATCCGCTGGGTGGTGTCGGTAGGGGTGCTGCAAACGGCATTGATCGCCGCGCTGCTCCTCAAACTTACGCACTAAACAGGCCCGACTCACTTCGCGTTCGCTGGCGACGGCACCCCTGCCTTGCCCCCACCGGGCACCAGCCAGCCCCCATCGGCCAGCCAGTCCGCCAACCGGTCGGGCCAGTGCGCATCGGACAGCCGCTCAGACCTCTGCCCCATGTTGAAAGCATGGCCGGTATCGGCATACAGGTGCAGCTCCGCCGATACACCCGCCGCAATCAGTTGCTGATACAGGGCGATCGACGGCGGCGTGCAGCATGTGTCGTTGGATCCGGACACGATGAACGCCGGTGGTGCACCACTGGCCGCAGTTGCCGGCACGCCCAGCGGTCCCGGATAGACCAGGACCTGGAAGTCCGGCCGGGCGTTATAACGGTCAACCGCATCGACCTTCCCGGTGAGCGCCGGGCCGGCGTGGTCGGCCACCAACGTGGCCAACTCGCCGCCGGCGGAAAAACCCATCACGCCCACCCGGTCAGGATCGATCTTGAAGTCCTCCGCGTGCGCCCTCACCCAGCGCACCGCACGCCGCATATCGGCGACCGCGTCGCGCTCGATCGAATAGCTGGACCCCGGGTCGCGCGCCAGCCGGTATTTCAGTACGAAAGCGGTGACGCCCACGCGGTTCAAGGCGCGCGCGGCGACCATGCCCTCGTTCATCCACACCAGCATGCGGTGGCCGCCCCCGGGAGCGATGACCACCGCCGCGCCGTTGGCGTGGCGCGGATCGGCCGGCACCACCGTCAGCGAGGGATCGTGGATGTTGGAGACGTAGGTATCGACCACCTTCTCCGCCTCTCCATGGCGGCGCTCGGAGCCGGGCGCGCCATCGGGCCACAGCAAATGCGCCGGCTGCGCGCCAGCCACCGCGCACCACAGCAATGCCGCCAGCCATGCCAGGTTCAAGACACCGGTGCGCATCTGCCCTCCCTAGAAGTTATAGCGCACGCCAGCGCGGTACACGCGGCCCAGCACATCGTACAACTGCGGATTGATGCCGAAGCTGAGGTTGGTCTGCGGCGCCGGCGCCGGATTGACATCGCCGATATTGTCGATCTTGAAGAAGCCGGTCAGCTTGTCACTGAACTTGTAGCTGCCGCCCAGGTCCACGTAAAACGCGCCCTTCATCTTGTTGTTGGCGATGGTCGGATGGATGATGGTGGAGACAGGGCAATCGGTCTGGCATTCGATGTATTCATTGCTGTACACGCCCTTGCTGATCCAGCGCTGGGCCAGGGTCAGGCTGTACTGGTCGGTATCCCACGACTGCGACGCCAGGCCTTTCCAGCGCGGCGTGGTGCCGAGGTTGTTGCCCGCGCCTTCAGACGGAATCGTGCCCACCACGCCCGGATCGGTGAGGAAGCTGATGTTGCGGGTGACCAGCGCGCGCAGGGTCAGGCGGCCCGGCAGGCCCCAGTCCTTCAGGTTCATCCGGTACGAGCCTTCCAGGTCGTAACCCTTGCTGCGCAGCGAAGCCAGGTTGAATGCCTGCACGGTCACGAAGTTGTTGGTGGCCACCGGGTTCCCCAGCGACACGGCGCCGCAGATCTCCTGGTTGCCGGCTACGCACAAATCCACTTCCTGTTGCGCCGTCAGCGCCGAGATCACGCCATCGACCTTGATGTCGAAGTAGTCGATCGATGCCGAAAAGCCCGGCGCCCACGACGGTTGCGACAGCACGACGCCAACGATGGTATTGCGCGCGATCTCGGGACGCAGGCGGGTATTGCCCACGCTGCGCTGCTGGATCGCCACCGTGTTGCCCTGGTATTGCACGATATTGTTCACCACTACCTGCGCCGCGTACAGCTCGCTCAGATTCGGCGCCCGCACGTCCTTGGACGTGACCGCACGCAGGCGCCAGCCGTCGAGGCCGGTCTTCCAGTTGGCGCCCAGTTTCCAGCTTTCCACGTGGCCCGACGTGCTGTACCTGGTATGACGGTCGGCCAGGTTGAGGTTGGCTTCGCCCCAGGTAGCGGATTTTAATACCGGCACGTTCAGCTCCACGTAGGCTTCCTTGACGTTATACGTGCCCTGGGCGTTGTGATAATTGCCGGCATACCAGTTGTTGCCCACAGTGGTGTTGAGCAGCGGGTCGGCCGGGTAGTCGGCGGTGTTGGGGCTGTCGGCGAAGATGCCGTTGCCGTACGGATCGCCGGTGACCTTGTAGTGTTCGCGGCGGTACTCGGCGCCGGTGGCGATTGCAATCGGACCGGCCCACGACGAAAACGCTTCGCCGTTGAAGTTGATGCTGGCCACGTCCTGGGTCTGGCGCGTGTGCTGCTGCGGGCCGTTGGCCGGCGCGATGTAGCGCCAGGCCGCCTGGTCCACCGGCACGTCGCCGATGATGTTGAACGGCCGGCAGCCAGCGGCAGCGGCCACCGCGTTACGGCAGACGATGGTGCCGTCGGGCGCGCGCACGGCGTCGATCGCCGCGTTGTAGCGCGCATTGAGCGTCATGTCATGGACGATGATGTCGGTACGGTTGACGCCGTGTTCGGCGTAGGTGTCGTACGACCATTCCTTGCCGCCCAGCTGGAACTTGCCGTTGGCGCCGACGACCATCCGCTTCATTTCGCGGATGGGATGGACATTGATATTTTCCGGGAACACGGCATTGGCCGTGCCGTACTGGAAGCTGGTGATATTGTTGGCGGCGCACGCGGCAACGATGGACGCCGGCAGGTAGGGATTGTCGCAGCGGATGTTCAGGTTGGCGTTCTTGGCCGCGCCAGGGTTGGGCGAGAAATGCGATTTGACCTTGCCGTAGTTGGCGGTGAAGTAAATTTCGTGGTCGGGGCTGATGTCGAAACCCACGCGGGTATAACCCACCTGGCGGGTGAGGTCCATGGCCAGGTTGGTACCGGCGCCCACGCTGCCGCTGAGGTCACCGCCGATGCAGAACGGATTGACGCAGTTGGTGACCGAACCGGTACCGGTCGGCACACCGTTGGAGCCGTAGTTGAACTGGTATGGCTGGCCGTTGGCGCCAAATGCCGTACCTTGCAGCGGGCCGCTGGTGATCAGGCCGAATTTCGAATACTGGTATTGCTGGGCATGCTCGATGGCCGTGTACTGTGGTTTGCCGTCGTTGGTCTGGCTCAAGGGACGGACCTGGAACGCCGGGTTCTTGTACCAGGTGCGGCCATTCGGTCCCACTTCGCCGAAACCGGGCGACTCGATGCCCTTCTCGCGGCCGTATTCCGCGCTGGCCGTCACGTGCAGGCGGTTGTCCATGAACGCCTTGCCCCAGGCTGCTTGCAGCGAGCCATTCTTGTCGTCGTGATACCTGGTCATGCCGCCTTCGATATTCGCCTTGAAACCCTCGAATTTCTTGTCGGTGATGAAGTTGACCACGCCGCCGATGGCGTCCGAACCGTACGAGGCCGAGGCGCCGCCGGTGACCACGTCCACCCGCTTGATCAGCAGTTGCGGGAACTGGCTCACATCGGTCACGCCGGTGACATTGGCGCCCACCACGCGCTGGCCGTCGAGCAGGGTCAGGGTACGGATCGCACCGAGGCCGCGCAGACTCAGCGAACTCAACCCCTGCACGCCGCTGCTGGTACTGTTGGTGCTGGTGGTGCGGCCGGTGCTGCCCTGCAGGGCCGGCAGTTCGGCAATCGCGTTGAACAGGTTGGGCTTGGCAGTCTTGGCCAGGTCCTCGGCGCCAAGCGACGTGGTGGGCGTCGGTTGCGTGAAACCGCGCGCGGCGATGCGCGAGCCGGAAACGGTGACCACGTTCTCTTTTGCCACTTCGGCTGCCGATCCCGGCGCCGTCTCGATGGCTGCCGGTGCCGGTTGGACTGGGGTCGCGGCCGGTTCCACTGCAGCGGGCGCTGCGGCCGGCGCGGCAGTGGCCGGCGTTGTATCGGCTGGCGCCTGCTGCGCCTCGGCGACAGCCTGCTGTGCCTGTGCCGATAACGCGAAACAGGCGCAAGCACTGGCCACGGCCAGGCGCATGATGGTAAGACGGGTTGGGGTTGGGTGTTGCATGTTGTCTCCGATCTTCGTTTGTTTTATGTGTGTTGTCCGCGCGGTACTGCTGACGGTCCGCTGCTGTGGTTGTGAGTAATGCCGCCAGTCCGCCAGTCCCGGCTTAGTCAGGCTCTCTTTAAAAATTAGTCGGTGGCGAGGATGCGCGCCACCAGCTCATCGGGCGCCAGCGTGATCGACAGCGTCACGCCCGCCTCGTCGGCCTGCAACGGTTGCAGGTCGTGGAACTGGCTGTCGAGCAGTGAAGGCGGCATGTAATGGTCGTGCCGTGCCAGCATCCGGCCAGCAATCAATTCGCGCGGACCGTCGAGGTGGGCGAAGCGCAGTGCCGGATCGCCGGCACGCAGCAGGTCGCGGTAGCGGCGCTTCAGAGACGAGCACGACACCACCAGTCCCACGCCCTGCCCGGCCGCCCGGCGCAGTTCCGCTTGCAAGGCCAGCAGCCAGCCAGCGCGGTCGTCGTCGTCAAGCGGCAGGCCGGCCGACATCTTGGCCACGTTGGCGGGCGGGTGAAACTGGTCGCCCTCGACAAACGCCACGTTCAGGCGCGCAGCCAGCGCCTGGCCGACGGTGCTCTTGCCACAGCCGCTCACGCCCATCACCACCCAGCGTACCTGGCTCATGCACGGCCCCAAGTTAGCGCTAACATTTTTATTCTCAAAACATGGACTGGCATATGCAGGACTCGGCTCACAAATAAGGGAAAATGTTCGATGACGCGGGTGGATCAAAAGTTAGCGTTATCATTGATGCCTGAACTTTAGCGGAATGCCGGATTTTGTAAAGATTTATCCGTATTGCATCGCAACATGGGAGTCATGCGAAGCGGCGGGAACAAGCAGCCGTCACCCTTGTCGAGCAGCGAAAGCCACGGCGCCGGCTGCGTGGTTGGCAGACTGGCCGCCGTGGCAAAGCAACAACATCACAGCATGAATTTAAAGCGCGAGGCTTCTTCGGCCAGCGCGTGCTCGTCCTTGCCACGCAGACGTCCCATGTTGCGGCGCTGCGCGGGCTCGGACACCACCCGGTTGATAACTGTCGGCAGTACGCCACGTCCGCTGAGATAGGCGGCGGCGCTGGCCGGTCCTTGCTGGTCCGCCAGCTCGATGCCGGTCTGGACGATTTCCGACGACACCAGGTCGGGGCGATAGGTATGGCTGCTGGACATCGTGATTCTCCTTGAAGAAGGTCTCGATTGTCGCACCACCAACCGCGCACAAATGCGCGCAATCTAACGTTTCAGCAAGAATGCAACGACTTTATTTTTCACCTTGTTATCGCCGGCTTTTTGGACGTGTCCGCCTGATTTATTCGAGGTTCTCGTGATGCCCCAGGGCGCCTTGTTTCCAGTAGGCAGAAATGCGCGCCGCCTGCCGTGGAAAGGCTTTCTCCACAAAAACAATATCGCGCACCTGCTTGGCTACCGCCGCTTCCCCGGCAAACCAGACAAAACCATCACCGTCCGGCAAGGCCAGGTCGCGCAACGCTTTTACCAGCGCGGCGGCGTCGGGCACGATGCGCAGTTCCACCGTGGCAGCGCTGGCAAAATCCAGCTGTGACGCCGCCGGCCCGGTCACCAGCACCTGCACTTTCACGCCCGCCGGCAATTCTTCCAGGCGGCGGCGGATCGCCGGCAAGGCGGTGTCGTCGCCGGCCAGCAGTTGCCATTCGTAATCCATGGGAATGATCATCGAGCCGCGCGGTCCGGCAATCACCGCTGGCTGGCCCACGGCCACGCCGCGGGCCCAGTCGGACGCCGCGCCCTGTTCGTGCAGCGCGAATTCGATGGTCAGCTGGCGCGCGGCGCGGTCGTAGTGACGCGGCGTGTAGTCGCGCATCACGCGCTCGTCACCAATCTGCTGGACGAACTTGACATGGTCGTCATAGGAAGACGAGACGAAATCGGCCAGGCTTTCGCCCTCGAATGTTACGCTAACGAAATCCGGCGCCAATTGCTCGACCTGCACCACCGTCACGTCGCGCATGCGGGTTTCGTGACGCACGCGTTGTATGCGATTATTCTCACTCATGATTTTCACCTTAGTTGACAATGTCCCCCAATTTACCGAAAACAGTTGATCTTGTCAACCAATCGCAGGACAAGCCGGCGGACGCCGTATTCGACGCCGTCCACAACGTCATGCACCTGTACCGCTCGATGCAATTGCGCGGACTGCGCGACAGCACGCGCGACCCCGCGCAGGAACTGACCCACATGGAATACAAGGTGCTGGGATTTTTCGCTCGTCACCCGGGCGCCAGTCAGAGCGAACTGGTGGCCCACTCGGGGCGTGACAAGGCGCAGGTGGCGCGCCTGATCAAGGGCTTGCGCGACCAGCAATTGCTCGACGCACAAGTGGATGAAACCGACCGCCGCAGCACGCGCCTGCGCCTGTCGTCACTGGGAAGCAACGTGATCGACAGCCTGGAAGGCATGGGGGCGCACGTCTCGAACCTGGCAGTGCAAGGCATGAGCACGGAAGAGTGCACGCAATTGCTGTCGCTGCTCATGCGCATCAAGGGCAACCTGGAAGCTGAGGCGGGCGCCGCCCCGGCTGCAGATAAAAATTAACCTTTGGCAGGCTTGCCCGCTTTGTCGGACTTGTTGCCCGTGCAAGACGTGTTGTGTTTGCCGGTGGCGGTCAGGTTCTCGCCACCGCTGGCATCCACCCCACCCTGCGGACGGTGGCAGTTTTCCTTGACGCCCTTGGGCGGCTTGTTGTCGAATCCGGGTTTGGTCGAAGGCTGCATGCCCGCATTGCCGGCGTTGTCGGTGGCCGACGTGGTGCTGGCGTCGGCCTCGGCCTTGCCCTGTCCGGCAGGGTGGAAGGCGGTTGCACCCGTGGTGCCGGTGGGCTGGACCGGCGACGTGGTCTGGGCGTGCGACAGTGCAGCCAGGCACAGGGCAGCAACTCCGAACGCGGCCGCGAAAGTACATTTGGACATGATGACTCCTTGTTAGCACAAAGCACTATTGTTTCACCGTTGGCCGGGTTCGCTTGTAGGAGCACAGCCAGCGGCGAGGTCGGATTCAGGCTGGAATCATGATGATGTACAGTCAGGCGCGCGGTCTGGCGCTCACTTGGCCCAGCACCAGTTGTTCGAACTCGGCCACCGCGACCGGCCGGCCGAACAGGTAGCCCTGGTAGTGGAAGCAGCCGAGCTTTTGCAGCAGCGCGCGCTGGGCCGGCGTCTCCACCCCTTCGGCGATCACGTCCAGCCCCAGGCTGCGCGCCATGGCGATGATGGTGGTGACGATGGCCTGGTCGCTGCGGTCGTTGACCAGGTCGAGGACAAACGACTGGTCGATTTTCAGCTGGCTCAGCGGCAGGCGCTTCAGGTATTGCAGCGACGAGTAGCCGGTACCGAAATCGTCGAGCGACAGGCGCACGCCCATGGCGCGCAGCGCGGCCATGCTGTGCGCCGTCACTTCCACGTTTTTCAGCACGATACCCTCGGTCAGTTCCAGCTTGAGCAGGCGCGGATCGATCGCGTGCCTGGCCACGGCGCCGCGCACCTGCTCGCAAAAACCGGGCTGGTGGAATTGCGCCGCGCTCACATTGACCGCCAGCGTCAGCGCGCGCAGGCCGGGATCTTCCTGCCAGGCGCGCAGGCGCGCGCATGCTTCCTCCAGCACCCAGCTGCCCAATTGCAGGATCAGGCCGGTCTCCTCGGCCAGCGGCACGAACTGCGCCGGCGACATCATCTTGCCGTCCGCACGCCAGCGCACCAGCGCTTCGGCGCCGCGCGCGCGGCCGTGCTGGTCCACCTGGATCTGGTAGTACAGCTCGAACTGGTGCAGGTCGATGGCGATGCGCAACGCCCGCTCCATGTCGGCGCGGGCGTTGATATTGTCCTGCATGCCCTGGTCGAAGAAGCGCATGCCGTTGCGTCCGCCCTGCTTGGCCTGGTACATGGCGATATCGGCCTGCATCAAGAGCTCGTCCGGGTGCGGCGGATGGCCGTTGTGGAACAGGGTCACGCCGATCGACGGCGTGCTGTGACAGGTGTGACTGCCCAGCAGGTAAGGCAGGTTGAGCGCGTTGCGGATGGCCACGCCCAGCATTTCGGTGTGGGCGGCGGCCTCGTCCTGGTCGCTGCTCAAGCCTTCGAGCAGCACCACGAACTCGTCGCCGCCCAGGCGCGCCACGGTGTCACCATGGCGCAGCGCCGCCTGCAGGCGGCCAGCCACTTGCTGCAGCAGCATGTCGCCAACGTTGTGGCCGAGCGTATCGTTGAGGGTCTTGAAGTTGTCGAGGTCGATGAACATCAGCGCGCCGTAGCGGTCGTGCAGGCGGCTGGTGTTGAGCACCTGGCGCAGCCGTTCGAGCAGCAGGCGGCGATTGGGCAGACGCGTGAGCGGATCGTAAAACGCCAGCATCTCGATCTCTTCGCTGGCGGCCTTGCGCTGGGTGATGTCGGTGAGCACGGCCACGTAGTTGGTCAGCCGGCCGCCCTGGTCGCGCACGGCGGCGATGCTCAGGTGTTGCGGATATTTCTCGCCGTCCTTGCGGAGGTTCCAGATCTCGCCTTCCCAGCGGTCGTCGCGGTGGATCGCGTCCCACATGTTGCGGTAAAAGCCGGCATCGTGCTTGCCCGAGCTGAGCATGGCGGGCCGCTGGCCGACGGCTTCCCTGGCGGTGTAGCCGGTAATGCGGCTGAACCCCTGGTTCACGCGCAGGATGATGCCGTGGGCGTCGGTCACCAGCATGCCTTCGGCCGTTTCGAACGCGGCGGTGACCACGCGCAGCTCCGACTCGAGCGCGGCGATGCGCCGGGCCAGGGCGTCGACGGTGCCGGGCGTCTCGACAGGCATCGCAGATCTCATTGATATTTCCTCAGCAATAAATCACAAGAGCAAAGGATAATGATTTTCATCAATAACAAAATTGATCTATATCAAATTTTGGGGTAACCGCCTACCGGGAGAAACTTGACGTGGATCAAATATTTTTCAGGTAAGAGTTGCTAGTCTTGGCACATCGTGACTCGAGCAATTTCCATGCAACCAACTTCCACCCTGTCCGCACGTCCCGCAAGGCCTTCGCAACGAGGCGCCCTGCCGCCGTGCTGCCGCGACTGCGACACCCGCAGCCACTGCCTGGCCGCCGGCCTCGACGCCACCGCGCTGGAAGCGTTCGAACACCAGGTGGTATTACGGCGCCACGAACTCAAGCGCCACCAGCGCCTGGTCGCGCGCGGTGCGCCGTTCGACACCTTGTACTCGGTCCAGCACGGCCAGCTGAAAGCCGAGCGCTCCATGCCGGACGGCCGCCCGCAAGTAATCGGCTTCTACCAGCCGGGCCGCTTGCTGGGCCTGGAATCGCTGGCCGCCAATACCCACCGCTGCGACGTGCTGGCCCTGTGCGACAGCACCGCGTGCGCCATCTCGTACACGGGCCTGACGCGCCTGATGAAACAATACGCGGCCCTCACACGCCGCTTCCACCAGCTGGTCGGCGCCGAACTCGACCGCCAACAAACCAGCATGCTGATGCTGGGCACGGCCAAGGCGCCGCAGCGCCTGGCGACGTTCCTGCTGGACCTGGCCGATGGCGGCGCTGTCGAACCGGCCGACACGGTGGAACTGCGCATGTCGCGCGACGACATCGCCTCGCACCTGGGCCTGGCGCTGGAAAGCGTGAGCCGCCAGCTGACCCAGTTCCGGGCGGCGGGGTTGCTCGATGTGCAGAACCGGCGGATCACACTGCTGGATCGGGACGGATTAACAAGGATAGCGGCGGCGGGATAGGCTGCCGAAACAGCAGATCGGTATACCAAGGCTGGCGGAGTGAACCAGCCGGCACTTACCCCGGCGGCGGCAGCACGAAGTCGGGGTATTTGTCGCGCAGCGCGTCGATTTCGGACAGGGTGCCCGACAGGTGGTGGCGCACCGCTTCGCGCGCCTGGTCCGAGGCGCCGGCGGCAATCGCGTTGGCAATCGCGCCGTGGTCGTCGAGGATGCGCTGGGCCTTGCTGTTGAGCGGCAGGTGCAGGCGGCGCAGGCGGTCGAGGTTGCCGCTGAGGCGGCGCACCAGGTCCCACAGGTCGGCGATATCGGCCGCCGCGTACATGGTGCGGTGGAATTCCAGGTCGATGCGCGCGAAGCTTTCCAGGTCCTTGCGTTCGAGCGCCTGTTTTTGCCGCGTGATCAGGTCGCTGAGGGAGCCGTCCAGATTCGGCGGCCGCTGCTTGGACAACTGGTGCGCCATTTCCAGCTCCACCGACAGCCGCAGCACATGGGCCTGGCGCGCGGACGCCAGGTCGATGGCGCTGACACGGGTGAGATGCTGCGGGTAGATGTCCACCAGCCGCTCCTCTTCGAGGCGCAGCAGCGCATCGCGGATGGGCGTGGTGGACAGCTTGAAATACTCGGCCAATTGCTGGCGCGCGAGCACGGTGCCGGGTTCAAGCGCGATGGTCACGATCAATTCGCGCAAATGCTCGAACACCTGGACCGTCGCATTGCGCGAACGGTCGAGGCTGAAATTTCCTGGCAACGATTGCAAAGCCATGCTGAGACCGGAGTGTTGTGATGGTCTCATATATTAACATATCAATATTGCTGACCTATTCAGGCAATGCTGCCCGATAAAACTCGATCTCGACGATCGACAACACTCCTTTCGGCGTGGAGTTGGCGCCGGTATCGACGATGGCCTGGTTGGCCACCTCCGTCATCTTGACGGCATTACCCTCCTCGGCCGCGCCCACCAGTTCCACCGTCACCAGGCTCCCCTGCTTTGGCTTGACTGGCAGCGTGACATAGCCGAGGCTGCGCGGGGCCATGCCGTTGAAGACTTCCTCGCCATCGACGGCAATGCGCACCGGGTAGCTGCGTTCGCGCCAGCCCGACAATTTCATGGTGACCTCGGTCAGCGTGGTGGGCTGTGCCATGCGGTACGTGATCGCCGACGCGCCTGCGGCGCTGGCCCAGCGCGTGGTTTCGTCGTCGTCGATGGAGTTGCCGGCGTCGGCGGCGTTGCTGGCGGCGCTGGCCACCTGCACCGGCACCGCGATCCGGCTTACCTTGAACGACGGCGTGGCCGGCGTGGGTCCGCGCTCCAGGTACAGCGGCAAATCCGCACCCGGCAGGCGCTGCGACAAGCCCGCCACCACCGGCGCCGGTTTCGATTGCAGCACCACTTGCGCACTTTTCAGTCCCTGGGCGCGGGCGCGCAGCACGATCTTGCCGGCCTCGGTGGCGCTGCGCACCAGTACCCGGTTGATGCCGCCCTCCACCGGCAGCGACTTGTCGAGCACATGGTTGTTCGGTCCTTGGGCGATGCCGCCGCGCCACTCGGCCGGGCCGTCCAGTTCAAAGGTGATCGTGTCCAGCGCCGCCGGGTTGCGGCGGCCCTTGGCATCGACCACTTCCACCTGCACCAGCGCCAGGTCGGCGCCATCGGCTTGCAGGCCGGAGGGGCCGGTCATGGGCGTGAGCTTGAGCGCCACCGGTTTGCCGGCGGTGGTCAGCACGCTTTCGCACACCTGCTTGCCGGCGGCATCGTAGCCGATGGCTTTCAGCTCGCCCGGCTGCCAGGCGATATCGTCGAACGTGAACAGGAAGCGCTCGCTCTGGCGCGCGCCAGCGCCTACCTTTTTACCGTTCAGGCGCAACTCCACCCGCTCGGCGCTGGAAATCACGGTGACCGCCTTGCGCGTGCCGGGCTGGTAGTTCCAGTGGCCGACAATGTGGGCGCGCGGGCGCTCCACGTCCACCCAGCCATCCCAGATCACCTGGTGCGCAAAGTAGCCGTCCTTGGGAATGCGCATGGCATCGACCTCGCCGCTGCGGCGGTAGTTTTCGGCGCCGCGATGGTGAGTGTTGGAATCCGAGAAAATGATGTTGACGCCGCCCGACGACACGCGCGTGCCGGTACCGGGCCGCTCGCGCCAGTAGTCGTACCAGCGCTTGACGTTTTCGATCGCGTGGGTGTCCTGGTTGCGGTTGTAGGTGGCCGCGCTTTGCCCCTTATATTGCGGGCCGTCGCCGTCCGCGTGGAACGGTGGCGAGAGCGCGTCCCAGAACTTGCGGGCGCCCTCGTCGCGCGAGTACTCCATCGCCCACATCGGGTTGCGCGCGCTCTTGTTTATGTACAGCATTTCGCCGCCGTATTCGGCCACGTTCTGCAGGGCGCTGCTGAGCATTTCGCGGCTGCCGGAGGCACGCCCGCCGTGCGGATCGTACTGGTCGCGCAGCGCCTTCATTTCCTGCATGTGGGCCGCGCTCACGCCGCGATTGCCGCTTTCGTAAAAGATGATGCTGGGGCTGTTGCGGTTGTAGATGATGGCGTCGCGCATGACTTCCAGGCGCTGCTCCCAGCGCCGGCCCGTCACGTCCGCCTCCGAATCGCCGGGCGGCATCGCCTGCATCAGGCCGATGCGGTCGAGCGACTCGGTGTCCTGGCGCCACGGCGTGATGTGCATCCAGCGGATCAGGTTGGCGTTGCTCTTGAGCGCCAGGCCGTTGCTGTAATCGCTGAGCCAGGCCGGCACCGATATGCCCACTGCCGGCCACTCATTCGACGTGCGCTGCGCATAGCCCTTCATTTGCAGCACGCGGTCGTTCAGGCGCACCATGCCTTCGCCGAAGGCGGTCTTGCGGAAGCCGGTGCGGGTGACCACGCTGTCGATCGCCTTGCCATCGACCTTGAGCGTGGTGGTAACGTCGTACAGGTAGCCGTAGCCCCAGCTCCAGAAGTGCAGGTTCTCCACCTTTGCGCTGGCCTTGACGGTGGCGGTGTCGCCCGGCGCCACCGTTTGCGCTGGCGCCGTAAAGCTGGCCACCTGCTTGCCGTCGCGGTCGCGCAGCACCACCTCGTAGGTAAAGGTGCGTGGCTCGGCGTACTCGTTTTTCACCTGCGATTCGGCGTGGATGGTGGCGCGACGGCCACCGATATCGAAATCCTGCGCGTACACGTACACGCCGGTGGTGCCCAGGCTGGCGAACAGGGGCAAGGTCTGATAGAGCTTGTCGGTGATGTGCAGGCGTACGTTCTTCGGCAAGCCGCCATAGTTGGCATTGAAATTTTTATCGGCCCACTGGTAGCGCTGGTTGGTGGCGCGCTCGCGGTAGTCCCAGCGGTTGTCGGTGCGCACCGCCACCGTGTTTTCGCCATCGACCAGCGCCGCCGAGATGTCCACGCCAAACGCGGTGATGCCGTTTTCGTGCAGCGCCAGCTGCTTGCCGTTCACATACACCTCGGCCGCCTGGCGCGCACCCTCGAATTCGAGGAACACCTTGCGCCCGCGCGTTCCGGCCGGCAAGGTAAAGCGCTTGCGGTACCAGGCGATGCCGGTCGAATGATCGACGATGTCCTTGCCGAACGCGTCGTCCTCGTTCCAGGCGCGCGGTAACGTCACTGCTTTCCAGGCGCGGTCGTCGAAGCCGGAATCGGACGCGTTGGCCGGATCGGCCACGGCCAGGCGCCAGGCCGGGTTGAAATTGAAGGACTGGCGCTCGGCGTGCGCTGCCGTCAACACGCAGTGGGAAACCAGCAGGAATAACAGCAGACGCGGCACGGTGGTCATAAGCGCTCTCAAAAAGTTCACGCTAAAATATTAGCATTTTAGAATTGCTAAAACCGGCAACTGATACTTTGCTCAACAACCTGACCAATGCAGTGCGCAAAGTTGACACACTAATATATCAATGTTTTACTGCCCTGTCGGATTCGGCAAAGAAAGCGCCAGCACCCGCGCCGGCGCCGACGGCCGCTACTTTGCCGGCGAGGCCACCGTCCGCGACGGCAAGGTCGTCGTCACCAGCCCGCACGTGCCGGCCCCCGTGGCCGTGCGCTTCGGCTGGGACGAAGCGGCGCAACCGAACCTGATCAACGGCGCCGGCCTGCCGGCTGTGCCGTTCCGCTCAACCCGAAAATCTTTACCACAGTGAATCCGAACATGACCGCCTCCGCATCCTCCACTCCTCACGCTGCGACGCCCGTCGTCACCGCCATCCGCGTCGTCCCCGTTGCGGGCCGCGACAGCATGCTGCTCAACCTGAGCGGCGCCCACGGCCCCTGGTTCACCCGCAACATCGTGCTGGTGACCGACAGCGCCGGCCATACCGGCGTGGGCGAAGTGCCGGGCGGCGAAGCGATCCGCAAGACGCTGGAAGATGCGCGCCCGCTGCTGCTGGGCCAGTCGATCGGCAACTACAAGGCGATCCTGAACCAGGCGCGCCAGGCGTTCGCCGACCGCGATGCCGGCGGGCGCGGCCTGCAAACCTTCGACCTGCGGGTGGCGATCCACGCCGTGACGGCGCTGGAATCGGCGCTGCTCGACCTGCTGGGCCAGCACCTGGGCGTGCCGATGGCGGCCCTGCTCGGCGACGGCCAGCAGCGCACCGAGGTCGATGTGCTGGGCTACCTGTTCTACATCGGCGACCGCCAGGCCACCGACCTGGCCTACGACACCGCGCCCGATGCTGCCGACGACTGGCTGCGCCTGCGCCACGAGCAGGCCATGACGCCGGAAGCGGTCGTGCGCCTGGCCGAGGCGGCTTACCAGCGCTACGGCTTCCGCGACTTCAAGCTGAAGGGCGGCGTGCTGCGCGGCGAGGACGAAATCGTCGCCGTCACCGCGCTGGCCGAGCGCTTCCCCGATGCGCGCGTCACGCTCGACCCCAATGGCGCCTGGTCGCTCAAGGATGCGATCCGCCTGTGCCGCGACCAGCACGACGTGCTGGCCTACGCCGAAGACCCGTGCGGCGCCGAAAACGGCTACTCGGGCCGCGAAGTGATGGCCGAGTTCCGCCGCGCCACCGGCCTGCCCACCGCCACCAACATGATCGCCACCGACTGGCGCGAACTGGGCCACGCGGTGCAATTACAGGCGATCGACATTCCGCTGGCCGACCCGCACTTCTGGACCATGCAGGGCTCGGTGCGGGTGGCGCAGATGTGCCACGAATGGGGCCTGACCTGGGGTTCGCACTCGAACAACCACTTCGACATTTCGCTGGCGATGTTCACCCACGTGGCTGCCGCCGCGCCGGGCAACATCACCGCCATCGACACCCACTGGATCTGGCAGGACGGCCAGCACCTGACCCACAACCCGTTCCAGATCGCCGGCGGCAAGATCGCCGTGCCGGCCACGCCGGGCCTGGGCGTGCAGCCGGACCTGGACGCCATCGAGGCGGCCCACCAGCGCTACCTGAACATGGGCCTGGGCAGCCGCGACGATGCGGCAGCGATGCAGTTCTTCTTCCCGGGCTGGAAATTCGACAACAAGCGACCGAGTTTCGTGCGGTAATCAAGGTATACTAGCGCCGCGTCCGCTACCCAACACCCGTCGCGGCCGCCCACCTGGCCCCATCCCCGCCGGACTTGTTGTGCGCCTCTCGCGCCAGGAAACATCCGTGCGGCACCTGCTCCCGTTTTTTCACAGTTTCAAGTTCAAGATCACCGCCACTGTCGCCGTCATGGTATTCGTTGCCGCCATCGGCGTGGGCCGGGTGTCGCTGGTGATCTTCGATGTGTCGATGCGCCAGTTGCTGGCAGCGCAGGAAATGGCCATGCTGACCAGCACCGCCGCCTTCATCGAGAACGATCTGCACAGCAAGCGCCAGGCGCTCAGGTTGCTGGCCGAGGAACGGCCCGGCCACCGCGTCGGGCCCGACCAGATCCAGGCGCTGCTCGAGGCGCATCGCTCGCTGCGCGATGATTTTTATAACGTCACCGCCTTCGATACCAAGGGCAATCTGATCGCCAACCTGCTCGACCGGCGTACCATCGGCAAGGGCAATTACGCCGGGCGCGACTACTTTCGCGACACCATGGCCAGCGGCGAAGGCCTGATTTCGGCGCCGTTTCGCAGCCAGTTGAGCGGCAAACCGGTGGTGGTCATCACCCAGCCGATGCTGGCCGAAGACGGCAGCATCGTCGCCATCCTGGTGGGGGCGGTGGACCTGATGCGGCCGTCGTTCTCGGGCCAGATGCGCGAGCTCGACGCCAAGACCGGCGGCTACCTGTTCATCGTTGCCGCCGACGGCACCATCATCCATCATCCTGACCGCGACTTCATCCTGCGCCGCCAGCCCGACGATGCCGGCGCCGTGATCGCTGCCGCGCTGGCCTCGCCCGACGGCTGGCGCGACGACGTGCTCGATGGCGGCGAACCGGCGCTGCTGGTCCACCAGCGCCTGCGCGGCGTGGACTGGACGGTGGCGGTCTCGCGGCCGCTGCAACGCGCTTTTGCACCGCTGACCCATGTGCGGCTGCGGGTGCTGGCGGCGATCACGCTGATCACCGCGTTTGCCGCGCTGCTGGGCTGGATCATCACCACCCGCTTGATCAGGCCATTGAACCGCCTGCGTGACCACGTGGTGGCCATCGACAGCGGCACCGCCAGCCTGGCGGTGCTGGAAACGCAGCGCCACGACGAGTTCGGGTTGCTGAGCCGCGCGTTCCACGCCATCGGCCAGCGCCGCGACCAGTTCGAGAAGGATTTGCAGCAGATCGCCACCACCGACGCCCTGACCGGCGTGCACAACCGCCGCCTGTTCGACGCCTTCTTCCCGACCGCCCTGGCGCGCGGCCAGCGCAACGGCCGGCGCGTGGGCCTGGCGATGCTGGACCTGGACAAGTTCAAGCCGATCAACGACACCCATGGCCACGCAGTGGGCGATGCGGTGCTGGTGGAATTCGCACGGCGCCTGACGGACAGCGTGCGCGCCAGCGATACCGTGGCGCGGCTGGCCGGCGACGAGTTCGTGGTGGTGTTCGAACTGGTGGAGTCATATAACGAGGCCGGCGAGGCCGGCGTGCTGGGCCAGCGCATCATCGACGCCATGGCGCCGCCATTTCAGATCGGCGCGCTGACCTTGCAGATGACGACCAGCATCGGCATCGCGCTGGCCGACATCGCCCATGCGCAGCCGGCCGAGGTGATGCAGGCCGCCGATGAAGCGCTGTACCGGGTGAAGGCGCAAGGACGCAACGGCTGGCTGGTGCATGACCTGGACAAGGCGCTGAGCCGCCCTATCTCCCGGCCGGCCGCCTGACAACGCGCCGGCCCCAGCCTTCAGCGCAAAACGCAGCGACGAAGACCGTACGCAGCTACGGCAAGGCGCTGCAACGCCGCGATAGCGGCTTCGTCAGGCGTGCTGTTCGAGCATGCGGGCCAGTGCCGAAAAATCGACCGGCTTGACCATGTAGCGGTCGAACGGCGAATCGGCTTCCTCCGGGTTGGCGTAGCCGGTGACAGCGATCAGGCGCGCGCCGGCCGTATGCGCTTGTGCGCGCAGGCGGCGCGCCAGTTCGCGGCCGTCCATTTCGGGCATGCCGATGTCGAGCAGGAACACGTCCGGCGTTTGCTCGGGCGCCAGGGCCAGCGCCGCCTTCGGACTGTTGATCTCGACCACGTCGTGGCCGATGGCGCGCAGGCACGTGGCCAGGGTCCAGGCGGCATCGACGTTGTCGTCCACCACCACGATTTTCAGCGGTTGCGCCGCGTCGAAACGGTGGCCGCCGACCGGCGCCGCGTCCCGCGGCGCGGCCTGGCGGCGCGGCAGCCACACGGTAAACGTGGCGCCCTGGCCTTCGCCGGAGCTGGCGGCAGCCACGCGGCCGCCATGCAGCTCGACCATGCTGCGCACCAGCGCCAGCCCCAGTCCCAGGCCGCCCTGGGCGCGGTCCGGCGTGCGCGCGGCCTGCACGAACAGCTCGAAAATGCGCGGTACCAGCTCCTGGTCCAGGCCCACGCCGTTGTCCGCCACCGATATCACGACGTCGTCGCCGACCACGGTCAGCGCAACCTCGATGCGCCCGCTGACCGGCGTGTAGCGCGCGGCGTTGCCCAGCAGGTTCGCCAGCACCTGCACCAGGCGCTTCTCGTCGCCAAGCACCAGCGCGCCCTCGTGGGTAATGTGGGTGTGCACCCGGTGGCCGCGCTGTTCGATCAGCGGCGCCACCTGTTCCAGCGCGGCAGCCACCACGTGCTTGCAGTCGACCACCACGCGGTCGAGTTCCACCATGCCGCGCGTCACGCGCGAGACATCGAGCAGGTCGTCGAGCATGCCTGACATGTGGCGCGCCTGGCGCGACAGCACCTCGCTCATGCGGGCGATGCGGGCCGGGTCGGGCGGCGCAATGGCCAGCAGGTCGGCTGCGGCGCTGATCGGCGCCAGCGGGTTGCGCAGCTCGTGCGCCAGCATGGCGAGAAAATCGTCCTTCTGGCGGTTGCTGCGCGAGAGTTCGGCCTCCACCTGCTTCTGGCGGCTGATATCGAGCGTGATGCCGTCGAACCGGGTGGGCGCGCCGTGGGCGTCGAAATAGGTGCGGCCCTTGGCGCGCAGCCAGCGCTCGCGCCCATCCGGCGCCACCACGCGGTATTCGACATCGTACATTTGCTTGTCGCGCACGCTCGCTTCGACCGCCGCGTGCGTGTGGGCCCGGTCGTCGGGGTGGATGCGCGCATAAAACGGGTCGAAATCGACCTCGGCATCAAGCGGCAGGAAGAAATGTTCCTTGCAGGTGTCGTTCCAGTAGATTTTATCCATCGGCATCGGGCAGTAAAAGGTGCCCAGTTCGCCGGCCTGCACCGCCAGGTCGAGCCGCTCGCCGGCCTCGGTGGCGCGCGCCTCGGCCGCAGTGCGGCGCCGTTCGCCTTCCTTGACCACTTCGATCACGCGCTCGAGATCGTCGAACGACCGCTTGACGTGCTCGGACGGATCGCCGGGTGGCAAGGTGTTGTCGCCATTGACCAGCGCGGTCATGTCGTACACGCGGTGAATGATGGCAACCACCTGGCCGTCCGCATCGAGCACGGGGAGGTTGGTGGGCAACCAGTATTTCACGATGAAACCGTCGCCCTTGCGGTCGGGCACGTCGTAACGCTGCAAGTCCATGGTATGCATGCGCCGCGTACGCAGCACTTCGTGCAGCGAGGCGCACAGCCGATCGGGACCGTCGGCATCGCTGGATGCAGCCGGGAATGCCTCGAACAGCGGCCGGCCGATGACGTCGGCGCGCGACGTCATGGTGGCGGCCAGGTATTCGTCGGAGCCGTGCAGGATGACAAACTCGGGCGACACATCGAGCACGAGGATGGCGAACGGCAGAGCCTGCACTACAAGGGAGGTTTCAACTGTCATCGCGCGTCAAGTAAATGTTATCCTTGTGATTCTAGCACCCGCACGTTTGCGGCCGAAGCCACGCACACCATTGCGCATCCCGATGCGCCGCGCAGCCACAGACCCTGTACACTTTGTGCACTTTCGACAATTTTAAAATTCATGCTCAGATCCAGTTCCTTTACGCCGGGCCGCCTGCTGACGGCCGCCCTGATCGTCGGGCTATGCGCGCTGGTGCTCGTGCGCAGCCCCGGTGTCCTCGCCGCCATGCCGCCACCTGTCTATCATGCGCTGATGGGCGGCCTGTGGGCGGCTGCCGCCACGGCGGTCGGCACCTTGCCGGTGCTGCTGTCGCAAAGTTTTTCGGCACGCACCTACGACGCCGCGCTGGGTCTGGGCGGCGGCATCATGCTGGCCGCCACGTCGTTCTCGCTGGTGCTGCCGGCCATTGCCGCCAGCAAGGGCGCCGGCAGCACGCCGATGGCAGCGAGCCTGATGGTGGGTGGCGGCATCCTGATCGGCATGCTGATCGTGATGCTGCTCGAACGCCTGGTCCGTTCCGACAACGTGCTCGACAACACCAAGTCCGACAACGCCAACACCCTGGTGCGGGCCTGGCTGTTTGTCGGCGCGGTCGCCATCCATAATATTCCCGAGGGCATGGCAATTGGCGTGGGCTACGCCGGCGTGGACCTGAGCAAGGCCAATGCACTGACCACCGGCATCGCCATCCAGGATATTCCCGAAGGCATGGTGGTGGCCATGGCGCTGCGCGTGGCCGGCTACGGCCGCCTGTTCTCGGCCGCGCTGGGTACCCTGTCCGGCGTGGTGGAACCGATCGGCGCGGTGATCGGCGCCCTGCTGATCGAAGCGTCGGCCGCCCTGCTGCCGTGGGGACTGGCGGGCGCGGCGGGCGCCATGTTGTACGTGATCTGCCACGACGTGGTGCCCGAGGCCCAGCGCCGCGGCAATTACGGTACGGCGTCGTTCTCGCTGGTGATCGGCTTCATCATCATGATGGTGCTCGATACGGCGATGGGATAACGACTTCGCGCTCGGAAGTTGATACTTTGATGCAATAACACAACGGGCGTGACACATTTCTGTTGTCGCCGTGTCAGCTTTGCTCTTGCAGGTGAATGCCCGGCGCTACACTGGCACCGCCCGCTTTACTGATGAGAGACTGACGATGAAGAATTCCACGCAAGAGCTGACCTGCCTTGACCAGGAAACCCGGCTGGCCACCGCCATGTCGGTGCTGGACGCCATCAACCGGGTGCAGGCAGTGATCGAATTCCAGCTCGACGGCACCATCGTGCACGCCAATCAAAACTTTCTCGCCGCCGTCGGTTACACGCTCGAGGAAATCGTCGGCCAGCACCACCGCATCTTCTGCGAACCCGGTTACGCCGCCTCGTCCGAGTACCAGCAATTCTGGCGGCACCTGGGCGATGGCGAATTCCACTCTGGCGAGTTCAAGCGCCGCGCCAAGGGCGGCAGGGATATCTGGATCGCCGCCTCGTACAACCCGGTGCTGGGCCCGGACGGCAAGCCGGTCAAGGTGATCAAGTTCGCCACCGACATCACCGCGCAAAAGATTGCTGCCGCCGAGTTCAAAGGCAAGCGCGACGCTGTCAACCGGGTGCAAGCGATCATCGAATTCGACCTGCTCGGCAGGATAATCACCGCCAACGACAACTTCCTCAATGTGATGGGCTATGCGCTCGAGGAAGTCCAGGGCCAGCACCACCGTATTTTCTGCGACAGCGCCTTCGTGCATTCACCCGAGTACCTGGCGTTCTGGGAGCGCCTGGAGCGCGGCGAGTTCAATGCCGGCGAATACCGTCGCGTAACCAAGAGCGGCAAGGACGTGTGGATACTGGCCTCGTACAACCCGATTTTCGATGCCGAGGGCAAGCCGGTGAAAGTGGTGAAATTTGCCACCGACATCACCGAGCAGAAAAAACTCAGCGCCGAGTCGCGCGGCAAGCTCGAAGCCCTCGGCCGCTCGCAGGCCGTGATCGAATTCGACATGCGCGGCCACGTGCTGTCGGTCAACCACAACTTCCTGCGCACCATGGGCTATACCGAGGACGAGGTGGTGGGCGCGCACCACAGCCTGTTCTGCGACGAAGACCTGGTCAAGAGCGCCCAGTACCGCAATTTCTGGGCCGCGCTGGGCCAGGGAGAATTCCAGTCGGGCCTGTTCAAGCGGCGCGGCAAGCACGATGCCGACATCTGGATCCTTGCCACCTACAACCCCATCCTCGACATCGACGGCAAGGCCTACAAGGTGGTCAAGTTCGCGATGGACGTGACCGACCAGGTGCAGCGCGAAATGCTGGTCAGCGAAAAGGTGCAGGCCATCTCCGGCGTGCTGAACAAGCTGACGCAATCGATCGGCGACATCGCCGACGGCTCGCAGGAAACCGCCGGCATCGCCGGCCAGACCCAGGTGGAAGCGGCCGACGGCAGCAAGCTGCTGGCCCGCTCGCGCGACGCCATCGTGGCGATCCAGAAGTCGTCCGGCGACGTCCGCGACATCATCGACACCATCAACGACATCGCCAGCCAGACCCACCTGCTGGCCTTCAACGCCGCCATCGAGGCGGCGCGCGCAGGCGAGCATGGCTACGGCTTTTCGGTGGTGGCCAACGAGGTGCGCAAGCTGGCTGAAAAATCGGCCGTCGCCACGCGCGAAATCGCCAAGCTGATCAACGACACCATTAACCGCGTCGATGACGGTACGCGCCTGTCCGGCGAGGTGGAAGCGGCGTTCGAACGCATCGTCAGGTCGGTGGGCAGGACCAGCGAATCGATCGGCCAGATCCACGCCGCCACCTCGGCGCAAGCAAACGCCACGCAGGATGCCTCGGCGCTGCTGACCGAGCTCGAAACCATCACGCCCAAGCACTGACATGGCAGCCGTGCGCGAGCAGGCCTCCCCGACGGTTCAACTGGCAGTGGCCACGGTCGGCGCGGTGGCGGTGGGCGTGCCGGTGGCGGCGGTGCTGCAGGCGCTGCCGCTGGCCAGCGCCCTGCACCCGCTGCCGCGCCGCCAGAGCGCGCTGTGCGGCGTGGCCGAGCACGCGGGGACGCTGGTGCCGGTGGTGGACCTGGCGCAGTGGGTGGACGTGGGCAGCGCAACGCAGGCAAACAACAGGACGGCGCGCATCCTGGTCCTCGGCGATGGCTGGCGCACCATCGGCTTGCGCGTCGATGCCCTGGTGGGACTGGCCGACGTGCCGGCGCCCACGCGGCTGCTGCACGACGACGCGCCCGAGGAGGTATTCGATACGGTCGTCAAATCCGCTGAACTCGACCGGGTGATCAGCGTGCTCGATGTGGGACGGCTGCTGGCGCTGGCTTGTGCCTGGCATGGCGGCGATAATGCGCCAGCGCCGTCAGACGCTGGAGACACAAGTGTTGGAGCCCCAGCGAAGGCAGCTACCCTGCATGCATTGCTGGCCGTCGGCGACACCCGCATCGCCGTGCCCGCCGCCCAACTGGCGCAGGTGATCCGGCTGCCGGCGCTGCGGGCCATCGGCCCGGCCGGCGGCAGCAGCTATTGCAACTGGCGCGACCGCAATGTCGCCGTGATCGATACCGCCAGGTTACTGGAGCTGCCGGGCGATACGCAGCCAGCCTTGCTGGCCATCGTCGAACACGGCGAACTGGCGCTGGGCTTGATGGTACACGCGGCTCTCGAGTTGTGCATGCTCACCGCCCCGGACGGTCCAGCCGGCAGCGTGGTCGCCACCACAGCAATGGGCGCGAATGCCGGCGCGGTCGTCACCACCGTGATCGGCGCAGATGGCGGCGCCATCAGCGTGATCGACATCGCAGCACTGCTGGCGCGCGTACCGGAAGCTTCCATCAGCCGCGCCACCGCGCCTGCATCCGGCGCAGTGGCAACGACGGCCGCAGTGCAGCGCGTCAACAGCAACGCCTACATCGTCTTCCAGACCGACCAGCACCACGCCACGCCCATCGAGCCGGTCGAGGAAATCCTGGCGCTGGCAACCGCCCACATGGACGCCGCAGAACACCTGCTGCCAACCATCGCCTGGCGCGGCCAGGCATTGCCGCTGGTGGACCTGCGCCCGCGCGGCACGCCCACGCCGCCGGGCAGCGGCGCGCGCATCATCGTTGTGCGCGGCATGGACGGGTGCACCGGCTACGTGGTGAAACACGTGGCGCTACTGATCCCGCCCAACACGGGAAAGCTGTACCGCATGGCGCTGGCCGGAACAGGACTGGTGGAGTTCATCACCACCGGCGTCGCCCATGAGCAGGCCAGTTACCGCACCATGGACCTGGCGCGGCGCACCGCAGCCAGCTGACTGGCAGCCAGCGCAGCCAGCTCTGCGGACACCCATCGCGCCGGGCTCAGCCTGGCCTACTTCTCCATGAACGCATCAAGCATTGGCATCGGCTTGCCCTTGTAATCGAATGCGCCCATCGGATAGCCCTTCCAGTCGTACGCCTGCGGCTCCCAGTAGAATGCGCCCACGCCCATGCCGTTGTTGACCGCGCGGACCTTGGCCAGCAGGTCGGCAATGATGGTCTTGCCTTGCGGGTGGTCCCACGGCGCGCCTACTTCGGCCAGCATCACCGGTTTTTTGTACCGGGCGGTGACATCGTTCATGGTGGTCAGGCAGGCGGCCGTGGCGGCTTGCCAGGTCATGTTCTTGGCCGTGGTCGGGTATGACGACGCGCCGATGATGTCGAACTTGCCGCCGTTCTCGACCAGGCCGTCGAAGTTCCAGCGGAACTGCGCGCCGTCATGGCAGTTATCGACGTGGACGATCACCAGCGCCTGCGGGAATACCTGCTTGACCGCGTCGTAGCCGGCGGTGACGAAGCGCGCGTAGTTCTTCATGTTCTTGCTGGCCTCGCCCTCGGGCCACAGCATGCCGTTGGTGGTCTCGTTACCGACCTGCACCCACTCGGGCGTGATGCCGGCGTCGCGCAGCGCGGTGAGCGTGGTGCGGGTATGGTCGGCCACGGCGGTGGCCAGCTGATCGACGCTGTAGTTCTGCCACGCGACCGGCTTGAACTGCTTGGCCGGATCGGCCCAGTCGTCGCTGTAGTGGAAGTCGATCATCAGCCGCATGCCGGCCGCCTTCACGCGTTTGGCTTTCACCAGCGTGTCGCGCAGGTTGTTGTAGCCGTCCACCGGGTTGACCCACACGCGCAGGCGCACCGAATCCATGCCCTGCTCCTTGAGCGTGGTAAGCAGGCTTTGGCGCTTGCCGTCGCGGTTGAGCATGTTGCGGCGTGCGTCTTCCATCTCGGTGATCCAGCTGATGTCGGCGCCCTTGGCGAAGGTGCCCGGCTCGGCGGCGGTGGCGTGGTGTACGCCGCTCAGTAACAGGCTGGCAAGCGCAGCGCGAAGGATGTTTTTCATGTCGTCTCTCTGGATGTTGGTATGGGTAAAACTAGCGATATGCTACGGACGGGCGCGTCGCGGGACCAATCATTTTTCCACGAAAATGTATACAGAAATCGCATGACGCAAATCCAACATTGTCGGTTGCGTATTTCATTTCCCAGGACTACTATTCACCGGTCGTCGCCACCTGACCGACCTCGGCTTCCCCCAAGCCCTCGTCGTTAAGGCTGCAGGTACGCAAGGTGCCTGCTTCAGTTTCCGCCATGCGCGGGCTGAACGTTCCCGTTTTCCATGCTGTCGCAATGCGCGCGAAAACGGTCCATATCATTTATATAAAAATTAGTGGAGACACCAATGAAACTCGCTTTAACGCTACTTGCCGCTGCTGCAGGCTGGCTTGCTGCAGCCAACGCATCCGCCGCCACCGACGCTGTCACCCTGACCGGCGCCAGCACGCCGCTGCAGACCGCCCAATACGGCGTGCGCAATTACTCGGCGCCGGTCCTCACCGACGGCAAACACTCGCCTGCCAACTACATGGCCGCGCCGGCGCTGCCGGTGTGGCGCTTCGCCCAGGCCGATCCGACCGGCGGCGTGCTCACCTTCGAGCGCCAGCCGGCGCCATCGAACGGCTGGCATTCGTGGTCGCGCAAGGGCGCAGTGCTGGTGACCGGCGGCGGCGCCGCGCGTGCCGACCGCGTGTACACCGTGTACAACGGCCAGCAGCTGGTGGCCGCCATCAACCAGGCCGGCAACGAGCCGAAGATCATCCGCGTGGTCGGCCACATCGACCTGCGCTGGAGCCAGAACAACACCGTGTTCCGCGAATACACGAGCTACCGCGACCAGAAGTTTGGCGGCTCGATCAGCCTGCCGTCGAACACCACGCTGGTCGGCATCAACGACGCGCAAGGCCGGCCGGCACGCATGACCGGCACGTCGATTCTGATCGGCGGCGAGCTGGCGCTGACCGCCACCGGCGACGAACAGGCCGATTTCAAGAAGTGGATTGCCGACGGCAAGGACGGCGACGACTACCCTACCTGGACCCGCAACGTCATCGTGCGCAATATCGCCTTCGACACGCCGTGGGATGTCAACCCGGAAGACTCGGCCAACGCCTATGCGGACGGCATCACGCTCTCGCGCGCGCAAAACATCTACATCTCGCACCTGTCGATCAGCGACGGCGACACGCCAGACTCGCTGGCCGGGTCCACCAACAAGACCCGCCACGACGGCGCGCTCGACGTGGTGCGCGGCAGCGACTACGTCACCATCGCCAGCAACGTCTTCAACAAGCACGCCAAGACCACGCTGGTCGGCAATGGCGATGCGGGGCGCGCCTGGAGCGACGAGGGCCGCATGCACGTGACCTTCTCGGGCAACTGGTACGACGGCGCCAGTACGCGCCTGCCGCTCAACCGCTACGGCCAGGTGCACATGTTTAACAACCTGATCGCCGGCAGCACCAGCACCAAGGACAGCGACGTCAAGTTCGAAGGCGGCACCGACGCGCGCTACCGCTCCAACATGCTGCTGGAGAACCACTACTACAACTTCACCGGCCTGAAAGTGACGGAGGTGTGCGGCAAGGCGATCAAGGGCAAGGACTTCATCGGCTTCCGCTCGTCGGGCCACATCTTCACCAGCGACAAGTCGGGCACCAGCGCCATCGACGGCCAGTGCGGCTACGCGCCACCGACCGGCAACAACGTGTGGACGCCACCGTACACGTACACGCTGCAGACGGCAGCGGCCACGTTGACGTCGGTACCGGCCAATGCCGGCGCGGGCAAGCTGCCGTGACGTGAAATGAAAAACGGCCCGCGTGGTAAGCCCGGGCCGTCTTTATTTTCTGCTGCGATGTCAGTTAATCGTGGAAAGCTTCTACTACCTTGCGCTTGCCCAGCATGAACGCATCGGCCACATGGCGCAGCGGGGCCACATCGACGTCCGACCTGCCAGCCTTGACCAGGTCGGCGAACACGCGGTACAGCGACGGGTACTCGGCTTCCTTCTCCAGTGGCTGCTCGACATCGTTGATCCACAGGCGCGAGCCGCCGTCGGACAGTTTCACTTGACCCTGGGCGGTTTCCACCAGGATGTCCCAGCTTTGCTTGCCGGTCTGGCGCCAGTCGAATTCGGCGTGCACGCGCAATGCGCCCGCGCTCTGGAAATGCAGGTCGGCGGCGATCGGCGCTTCGCGGTTGTCCGGGAACTCGAGGCTGGCGCCGGACAGGAACACGCGCTCGGGCAGGATCTCGGTGACGATCGACAGCGCGTTGATGCCAGGATCGAACACCCCGAGGCCGCCCGCTTGCCAGATCCATTCCTGGTTCGGGTGCCAGTGGCGTACGTCTTCCTTCCAGATCACATGCATGCTGCTGGGCGCATGCTCGGCCAGGAAGGCCTTGGCAGGCTGTACGCCCGGCGCGTAACGCGAGTGCCAGCTGGTAAACAGCGTCAGGCCCTTCGACGCGGCCAGCGCTTCGAGGTCGGCTACCTCCGACAGCGTGGCGCCAGGCGGCTTTTCCAGGAACACGTGCTTGCCGGCGGTGAGCGCGGCGTGGGCGGCGCTGTAGCGGTACTGCGGCGGCATGCACAGCGAGACAGCTTCGATTTCCGGCATCTGCGCCAGCATCTCTTCGATCGATTTAAAGCCGGGAATGCCGTCGACAGTATTGTTACGGCTGGCCGAGGCGATCAACTGGTAATCGGGATTGGCGGCAATCGCAGGCAAGTGCTGGTCGTGCACGATCTTGCCGACGCCGACGATGGCGAGTTTGATAGCGGACATGGTGTCTCTTTCTAGATGTGAGTGAGGCGCAGTAATGCAAGCTACCGCTATGCTAAGTGAGGCCGCGATGCCGGACCAATGACTTTTGCACGGTTATACATAACCAAAACGATATGCCAATTTGCTCTGGCAACTTTTGAAAAACGTTGCTACAATAGCGCCCCATGCGGGAGTAGCTCAGTTGGTAGAGCGCAACCTTGCCAAGGTTGAGGTCGAGAGTTCGAGACTCTTCTCCCGCTCCAGTTTTCTTCCGGAAGGCTGGGTTGGCGCAGTAAATAGTTAGTCTGCAATTCACTCCAATGCGGGAGTAGCTCAGTTGGTAGAGCGCAACCTTGCCAAGGTTGAGGTCGAGAGTTCGAGACTCTTCTCCCGCTCCAGTTTTATCCCTCCCCTATTCGATCAAATCCGCGCCTGTTTCCATCGGGTGATGTCTTTTTGCGACTGTCGCCGTTACATTAACTAAATTTAATCAATCGCACACGCCCATTTAAGCCCTCACCCGGCATAGTACCGTGCGACCAGAAATACTTCGACCGCTACGACCATATTGCCAACTGGACCGACCAATGCCCCTGACCACCCTTGCGCGCCGCTCCGTGCTCGCTGCTGCCGTTACCACCGTCACGCTCACCCTCGCCGCCTGCGGTGAAGACAAGAAACCCGCGCCGCCGCCCGTTCCCGAAGTAACGGTGCTGGCCGTCAAACATGACAGCGTGCCGCTCAAGGTGGAACTGCCCGGCCGCACCGCGCCGTTCCTGCTGGCCGAGGTACGCGCGCGTGTCGATGGCATCGTGCAGGAGCGCCGCTTCGTGGAAGGCGCTGACGTCAAACAGGGTCAGCCGCTGTACATGATCGACGCCGCACCGTACCGCGCGGCACTGGCCAGCGCCGAGGCGACCTTGCAGCGCGCACAGGCGAACCTGACGTCGAGCAGCGCGCAGCTGGACCGCTACAAGGTGCTCGTCGGCGGCAACGCGGTCAGCAAGCAGGCGTTCGACAACGCCGAGGCGGCGCAATTGCAGGCCGCCGCCGACGTGGCGTCGGCCAAGGCGGCCGTCGCCACCGCCAAGATCAACCTCGGTTACACCAGCGTGGTCGCGCCGATCAGTGGCCGCAGCAGCGTGTCGCAGGTCACGCAAGGCGCTTATGTGCAAGGCGGCTCGGCCACCCTGCTTACCACCATCCAGCAGATCGACCCGATGTATGTCGATTTGCAGCAGTCGAGCGTGGAAGGACTGGCGCTGCGCCGCGATATCGCCGCCGGTGCGCTCAAGCTCGACGGCGCCAACCACGCCACCGTCACCCTCAAACTCGAAGACGGCACCACGTATAAACGCACCGGCTCGCTGGAATTCTCCGGCGTGACCGTCGATCCGGCCACCGGCTCGGTCACCTTGCGCGCCAAGTTCCCCAATCCCGACCACCTGCTGTTGCCCGGCATGTATGTGCGCGCCTCGGTGAGCCAGGGCGTGCGCCCGGACGTGATGCGCGTGCCGGCACCGGCCGTCACCCGTAACGCGCAAGGCGAAGCGACCGTGATGCTGGTCGGCGCCGACAACAAGCTGGTGCAACGCACCATCGAAACCGGTGCGCTGGTCGATGGTCACTGGCTGGTGGAAAAAGGTTTGCAGGATGACGAACGCATCGTCACCAGCGGCATCCAGAAGCTCAAACCGGGCGCCGTGGTCAAGGTGCGCGCTGCAGCACCGGCAACTGTGGCCAACGGCGCCGCTGCCGGCGGTGCTGCGACCACGCCGTCCGCACCTGCGGCTGCCGCTGCGGGAGCCGGCGCCACCGGCGCCGCCGCCCCTGCCGCCGCGCACTAAGGGACGGTCCGACAATGCCTAAATTTTTCATCCAGCGTCCGATCTTCGCGATCGTCATTGCGCTCCTGATCATGCTTGTCGGCGGCATCTCGCTGTTCAAGCTGCCCGTCGAGCAATATCCGCCGGTCTCGCCGCCCACCGTGCAGATCCAGGCCACCTACCCTGGCGCCTCCGCCGAGACCATGCAGAACACCGTGGTGCAGGTGATCGAACAGCAGATGACCGCGATCGACAACCTGCTCTACATGACGTCCACCAGCGATGACACCGGCCAGTCCACCACCACCATGACGTTTGCTGCCGGCACCGACCCGGACATCGCCCAGGTGCAGGTGCAGAACAAGCTGCAATCGGCGGTGCCGCGCCTGCCCAACGATGTCCAGCAATCGGGCCTGCGCGTCAGCAAGTCCACCTCTGACTTCCTGATGGTGGCGGCGTTTGTCTCCGACGACAACAGCATGACCAAGTTCGACATCGCCAACTATGTGGCCTCGAATATCCAGGATCCGCTGTCGCGCATTCCCGGCGTGGGCAGCATGAACCTGTTCGGCACCCAGTACGCGATGCGCATCTGGCTCGATCCGATCAAGCTGCGCAGCTACTCGCTCACGCCGCTCGACGTCAACGCCGCGATCCAGGCGCAGAACGTGCAAATCTCCGGCGGCCAGCTGGGCGGGTCGCCCGCCGTGCCGGGCCAGACCCTGAGCGCGACCATCAGCGAGGCAAGCCTGATGCGCACGCCCGAACAGTTCAAACGCATCCTGCTCAAGGTGCAGCCCGACGGCGCGGCGGTGCGCATCGGCGACGTGGCGCGCGTGGCGCTCGGCCCCGAGAACTACAACGTCGATGTGCGCATCAGCGGCAAATCGGCATCGGGCCTGGGCATTTCGCTGGCGCCCGGCGCCAACGCGCTGACCACGGCCGACGCCGTGCGCGCGCGCCTGGACGACCTGAAAGCCTACTTCCCGCACGGCCTGCGAGTGGTGTACCCGAACGACATCACGCCGTTCATCAAGGTGTCGATCCACGAAGTGGTAAAAACCCTGATCGAGGGTATCGTGCTGGTATTCCTGGTGATGTATCTGTTCCTGCAAAATATCCGCGCCACCCTGATCCCGTCGATCACGGTGCCGGTGGTGCTGCTCGGGACCTTCGGCATCATGTCGGCGCTCGGTTTTACCGTCAACACGCTGTCGATGTTCGGCCTGGTGCTGGCGATCGGCCTGCTGGTCGATGACGCCATCGTGGTAGTGGAAAACGTCGAGCGGGTAATGCACGAGGACGGCCTGGGTCCGTACGAGGCCACCGAAAAAGCCATGGGCCAGATCACCAGCGCGCTGATCGGCGTGGCGCTGGTGCTGTCGGCCGTGTTCGTGCCGGTGGCATTTTCCAGCGGCACGGTCGGCGCGATTTACCGCGAGTTCTCGCTCACGGTGGTGGCCTCGATGCTGTTGTCCGTCTTCGTGGCGCTGACCCTCACGCCCGCCTTGTGCGCCATGCTGCTCAAGCGCCCGGACCCGGACCACCACGAAAAGAAAGGCTTCTTCGGCTGGTTCAACCGCAGCTTCGACAAGAGCCGCGACCGTTACCTGGGCAGCGTGGGCAGCATCATCCGCCGCCGTAGCCTGTGGATGACGCTCTACGCGGTGATGATCGGCGTGGTGCTGTTCCTGTTCCTGCGCCTGCCCGGCGGCTTCCTGCCCAAGGAAGACCAGGGCTATATGTTCGTGCAGGTGCAGACTCCCGCCGGCAGCACGCTGGAAACCACCGGCAAGGTGCTCGACGAGATCAGCAACTACCTGCTGACCGACGAAAAAGCGATGGTCGAATCTACCTTCATGACCAACGGCGCCAGCCAGCCGCAGCGCGGCCAGAACCAGGGCCGCCTGTTCGTGCGCCTCAAGCCATGGGACGAACGCGAAGACGACAAGCTCAGTGTGACCGCGCTCAGTGAACGCATCTCCGCGCGCTATGCGAACTTCCAGGGCGCGCAGATCACGGCGGTGGAGCCGCCCGCAATCCGCGGCCTCGGATCGGCTTCCGGCTTCTCGCTGCAATTGCAGGATCGCGGCAATGCCGGCCACGAGGCACTGGCCAAGGCCCGCGACCAGTTGCTGGAATTGACCAGGAAGGAACCGGCCCTGGGCCGCGTGCGCTACACGGGCCAGGCCGACAACGCGACCTACAAAATCAATATCGACCGCGAAAAGGCGGCGGCACTGGGCGTGAGCCTGACCGATGTCGATCAGACCTTCTCCACTGCCTGGGGTTCGCGTTACGTCAACAACTTCTTCGACACCGATAACCGCATCAAGCGCGTGTATGTGCAGGCCGATGCCCAGTTCCGCATGAACCCGGACGACATCAAGCTGCTCTACGTGCGCAACAAGGCGGGCGACATGGTGCCATTCTCCGCGTTTGCCACTGCCCAGTGGTCGTGGGGCGCGCCGGCCATGGCGCGCTACAACGGCATCGAGTCGGCCGAGATCCTCGGCCAGCCGGCGCCGGGCCACAGTACCGGCGAAGCGATGAAAATCATGGAACGCCTGGTCGCCCAGCTGCCCGAAGGTTTCGGTTATGAATGGAGCGGCATCTCGCTGCAGGAATCGCAGGCCGGCGCGCAGGCGCCGCTGCTGTACGCGCTGTCGATCCTGGTGGTGTTCCTGAGTCTGGCCGCGCTGTATGAAAGCTGGTCGATTCCCGTATCCGTCATCATGGTGGTGCCGGTGGGTGTGCTTGGCGCGCTTGGTGCGGCCACCATGTTCGGGCTGGAAAACGACGTGTTCTTCCAGGTAGGCTTGCTGACGACGATTGGTCTCTCGGCCAAGAACGCGATCCTGATCGTGGAGTTTGCGCGCGAGCTGCAAATCCAGGGTTACTCCATTCTCGATGCAGCGATGGAATCGGCCAAGCTGCGCCTGCGTCCGATCATCATGACGTCGATGGCGTTCGTGCTGGGCGTGCTGCCGTTGGCCATTGCCAGCGGCGCCGGCGCGGCCAGCCAGAACGCGCTCGGTATCGGCGTGATCGGCGGCATGCTCACCGCCACCTTCGTGGCGACGTTCCTGATCCCGCTGTTCTTTGTCCTCATCGCGGGCAAGATCAAGCAGCGCAAGCCATCCGAAGATGGACCGCCGATTGCCATGGCCGCCACACCGGAGGCGCACTGAGATGAATACGACTATTAAAACATTGATCCTTGCCGTGGGCGCGGCGGTGGTATCGGGCTGCGCCTTGCAGCCGGCCTACCAGCAACCGGCCACCAGCGCCACGACCACCACGCCGGTCTACCCAAGCGGTGCGGCCTACGCGGCGCCGACCACGTCGAACGCCACCGCTGCCGCAGACACGGGCTGGCAGGACTTCCTGGTCGATGAACGCCTGCACACGCTGGTGCGCCTCGCGCTTGACAACAACCAGGACCTGCGCGTGGCGCTGCTGCGCGTAAGCCAGGCGCAGGCCGCGTTGCAATTGCAGCGCGCGGCCGCCCTGCCCACCTTGAACGCCGAAGCTTCCGGTGCGCGTTCGTCCAGCACGGCCAATGCCGCCAACACCCGCAACACCACGCAAAGCAATTCGGTGATGCTCAATACGGCGTGGGAGCTCGACGTGTTCGGCCGCCTGCAAAGCCTGAGCGACTCCGCGCGCGAACAGTACCTGGCCAGCGCCTACGGGCGCCAGGCCGCGCATATCCTGCTGGTGTCGCAAGTGGCCGAGCAATACCTGACCATGCTGGCTTACGACGAACAGCTCAAGGTGACCGACGAAACCTTGGCGGCCGCGCGCGAATCGTACCGCATCGTCAAGCTGCAATACGACACCGGCACCACGTCGGAACTCGACGAATCGCTGGCGCAGGTGACCTTGCAGCAGGCCGAGGCCAACCACGCCGCGCAAGTGCGCCTGCGTGCCCAGGCCGAAAACGCGCTGGTGCTGCTGCTCGGTCAACCGCTGCCCGAGAACCTGCCTGCCGCTGTGCCGCTGGCGCAGCAAACCATGCTGGCCGATATTCCGGCCGGCCTGCCGTCCGACCTGCTGCTGCGCCGTCCCGACGTGCAGCAGGCCGAAGCCCTGCTGCGCGCCGAATACGCCAACATCGGCGCTGCCCGCGCGGCCTTCTTCCCGCGTATCAGCCTGACCGCTGCTGCTGGCACGGCCAGCAATTCGCTGGGCGGCCTGTTCAAGGCCGGCTCCGGCGCCTGGTCGTTCGCGCCCGAACTGCTGCTGCCGATCTTCGACGGCGGTGCGCGCCAGGCCAATCTCGATACGGCCCGCATCAACCGCGATATCGGCGTGGCCGAGTACCGCAAGAGCGTGCAGACGGCGTTCCGCGAAGTGGCCGACGGCCTGGCCGCGCGCGGCACCTACGATCTTGAACTGGCCGCCCGCCAGCGCAATGTCGATGCCCAGCAGCGCCGCGTGACGCTGGCCGAACTGCTGTACAACAACGGCATCAACGACTACCTGAGCGTCCTCACCGCCAAGACAGACCTGTACAACGCCCAGATCAACCTGATCACGGCGCGCCAGAACCGCCTCAGTTCATTGGTGGGTTTGTACCGCGCCCTGGGCGGCGGCTGGATCGAGCACACGGGCGATGCGCCGGCGGCGGCCGACAGCGGCGCACAGATTCCCGCATCGTGATGGCGGGTGGAGGACAGCGGTGAAACTATTACTGGTCGAAGACAATGAACGCGTGGGCCGCTTCGTCAAGAAGGGGCTCACCGAGGCCGGGCACACAGTGGACCATGCCGACAACGGTAAAGATGGCATGTACCACGCGGTGAGCGAGCCGTACGACGCCATCATCATGGACCGCATGCTGCCCGGCGGGATCGACGGCCTGTCGATCATCGAAGCGCTGCGCATGCACGGCAACCGCGTGCCGATTCTGATCTTGTCGGCGCTCGACGGCGTCGATGACCGCATTCGCGGCCTGAAAAGCGGCGGCGACGATTACCTGATCAAGCCATTTGCGTTCGGTGAGCTGCTGGCCCGCCTCGATGCGCTGATGCGGCGGTCGCAAAGCGTGTCGGTGGAGACCACGCTGGCATTGGGCGATCTCACCATGGACCTGCTGGCGCACAAGGTGGTGCGCGCCGGTAAGCCGGTGGCCTTGCAGCCGCGCGAATTCAAGCTGCTCGAGTACCTGCTGCGCCATGCCAACCAGGTGGTCACGCGCACCATGTTGCTGGAAAACGTGTGGGACTACCACTTCGACCCGCAGACCAATGTGATCGATGTCCACATCAGCAAGCTGCGGCAAAAGATCGACGCCGGCTTCCCCACCCCGCTGCTGCGCACCGTGCGCAACGCCGGCTACATGCTGACCGACCACGAATAACCACGCACCATGCTGAAACTGCCCGGCTTTTCCGCCCGCACCATCGCCATCGGCTACGCCGCCATCAGCCTGCTGGTGCTGGCGATGTTTGCCGGGCCGCTGTGGTGGGCGTGGAACACCAATATCGAGCAGGTACGCACCGAGCTGCTGCAAGCCGATTCGCGCCGCATGTGCAACCTGTTTGCCCGCAATGGCGCCTTCGCACTGGCGGCCGCCATCGACAGCCAGGTGATGGGTACCAACGACGGCGTGCGCAAGATCATCCTGTTTACTGCCCCCAACGGCGTCAAGCTGGCCGGCAACCTGCCGCGGTGGCCGGCCAATTTGCCGCGCGTCGATGGCAGCAGCTCGGCCACCATCGAGGTCGATGGCATGCCGCGCCGGATCGAGATGGTGCAGGTGACGCTGAAAGACGGCCACCGGCTGCTGGTCGCGAGCAATCTCAATCGCTTCGACGTGCTGGAGCGCCTGTTCATTTACGGCCTGCTGGGCTGCGCCATCGCGGTGCTGCTGGTGGCGGCGCTGGGCGGCATGATGATACGGCGCGCCCTGCTCTCGCGCGTGCAGAACATCAGCCAGACCACGTCCGCCATCATCGAAGGCCAGCTCTCGCGCCGCCTGGAAGAACCGGGCGACGGCGACGAACTGCAACTGCTCACGCAGACCGTCAACCGCATGCTCGACCAGATCGAACACCTGGTGACCGGCGTGCAGGACGTCTCCAACGCCATTGCGCACGACCTGCGCACGCCGCTGTCCGAACTGCGCGCGCGGCTCGAGGAACTGTCGGTGGGCCGCCCGTCCGACGAGGAGACGTATGCCGAGATCGACGCGGCGATCAACGATGTCGATCGCGTGATGAGCATCTTCAACGCCTTGCTGCGCCTGGCCGAAATCGACAGCGGCAGCCGCCGTGGCGGTTTCGTCGATGTGGACCTGGCGCGCCTGGGCGCCGAGGTGGCCGAGTTCTACCTGCCGGTGGCGGAGCTGAAAGACATCGCACTGAGCTTTACGCCCACTGGCAACCTGCACACGGTGGGCGACCCGGTATTGCTGGCGCAGGCGCTGGGCAACCTGGTGGAAAACGCATTGAAGTATGCACCGGAAAACGGCGTGATCGCGATCACCGCCCGCCGCCTGGCCGACGACACGCTGGAGCTGGTCGTGGCCGACAACGGCCCCGGCGTGGCCGAGGACGAGCGGCCGAAAGTGATCGAGCGCTTTTACCGGGGCGACGCCAGCCGTGGCACACCTGGCGTGGGACTGGGGCTGTCGGTAGTGTCGGCAGTGGCGCGCCTGCACGGCGGCAGCCTGGCGCTGGCTGATAACTTGCCGGGGTTGAGGGCGACGTTGCAGGTGGCGGTTCAGCGGATGTAATGTGAGCGCGCCAAGCGGCGAACGGAACAGACATCACGCCGGCTCGACCTGTGCAGCATCCCGCTCGGCCAGCAGAGCAAACTGCTGCTCGCGCGACTGCAAGTCGGCAAGCTTTTGGGTCAGACCAATTTTGGTGTCCGCTGTCATGCGCGCGGAAGTTGACATTCCAGCGATCAATGCTTCGATGTTGGAAGCGTTTTTGACAGCCTGAAATATTTTGTCCTTTTGGATGAATACCCACGCATATTTTTTGCGGCTCAGCAGCTCGAACACGTTGGCAAGTGTGCCGGTGCTTTTGGTGTCCCATATCATGAAACCGCTGTCGGCCGCCTCTGCCATAGCAAGGTCCTTGGCGGTAAAGAAGGCACGCGTTCCGGGCTTGTGATAAGTCGTCACGTTATGCACGTGCCAACCGCCAACGTTATTGCGTGGGGTATCGCCGGTACAAAACACCGTCACCTTGCTGTAGGCCTGATCATGCAGAAAACGCTGGATGGACGAATCGACACCATCGGCATCCCCCACGAGCACGTCGTGGCCAAGACTGATGATATTCATCAGACGTTCCTGAACTTTAAAATCCAGACTTTTGATCGTGATCGAACCCGCAACAAAAACGGTGGCCATGACTACCTCCAAGTCAACGTAGCGACATAAATATCCGCTATTTTCGCATAGGTGCGTAGCACACGGCACGCGGCATCGAGCGAGGCGCCACTGTGGTAGAGGTCATCGAGCAGCAACACGTTCCACCTGCCCATGGTTGTAATGGCAGGATACAACGTGATCTGATTGACCAGCGCAGCATCTTTTTCCGCGCGCGTTTGAAGGTTCTTGAGCGAAGTTCCGCCGGGTGCCTTGACAAGCATATCGTCGAAGACTGGCTTGTGGAGCAGTGTGCCTAACGCTTTAGCCACAGAGGTGACAGGCTGTGAAGGGCGTGGATTGCTGGCAGGCATGGGGACGATCAAACCAAACGACGGAATTTTGGGCACAATGTGGTCGGCGACAGCTTTTGCAAGTGGATGAACGGCATTTTGATCATCACGGTATTTCAATTGAAAAACAGCTTCGCCAGCTTCCGTCCTTTTTGTATCGAACTGCATATGTCCGTGCTCGTTTTCACCAATCGGGGTACTGTAAAGCGAGTGTTTGTCGAGAGCGTAACCGTGATCGAACTCTCCAAAAATCTGTTTGATATTGACTTGCATAAAATCCCTCTGTTGTTTAAAAAAAGAAATTTTATGAGCTTCAGAGCAAAATATTCAATCACCTGAGGAGGTCAATTAAACATCTTTTGATACACATCAACGTCCCTTCGGATATTTGTCATCACCGTAGAATTGACGCAATGATGTTAGGTTTGAATTCCGAAAACCGCTGGCATATGACCTGGCTTTACGTCAGCGATGCCAAACCCCGCAGTAACAAATCCACGCCAACCAAAAAATCCTCGCGGTCATCATGCACCCGCAACTGCCCCGCCACGCTGCGCGTAAAAGGGTACAGCGCCGGATCGAGCTGGGTCCAGGCGTCTGCCACGGCGGCTAAAAATTTACTGCGGTCGGCTCCCTGCGAGCGCGCCAGTTGCGCGTTGGCGGCGTTTTGCCCGCTCACGCCCAGGATGTAGTTGACCAACGCGCAGGCGCTGGCCCAGCGCGCCGGCTCGGGTACGCCCAGCGCGCTGATCTGGCGACCCACGCACTCCAGAATACGGACCACCGGCATTTTTCCACCAGACTGGATCAGCGCGGCGCCGGCCCAGGGGTGGGCGTCCATCGCATCGAACAGCGCCAGTGCCACGGTCCGGATTGCCGCCTGCGGCGTGGCGCCGTCCTCCGGCGCCATGACGGTACGCGCCACTATGGCGTCGCACGCAGCGGTGAGCAGGTCGGCCTTGTTGGCGATGTGGCCGTAAATCGCGCCAGGACCGGTGGCCAGCTGCGCCGACAAGGCCTGGAAGGTCAGCCCGCGCTCGCCCTCACGGTCGAGCAGATCGATGGCGGCCTCGATGATGCGTTCGCGCGACAGCGAGTCATCGCGCCGCGCCCTGGTGACGGTTTTTTTGTTCATCCCGCATCTTGACACACTTGGAATAACATTCCAATATAATGGAACATCATTCCAATGGAAAACTCATGCAACCACAGATCATCATCATCGGCGCCGGCCTGGGTGGGCTGATGCTGGCGCGCGTACTGCACGTGCACGGCATCGCCGCCACCATTTACGAAGCGGAGGCGTGCCCGGACGCCCGCGTACAGGGCGGCCTGCTCGACATTCACGAATACAACGGCCAGCTGGCGCTCAAGGCTGGCGGACTGTACGAGCGATTCCTGGAAATCGTCATTCCCGGCGCCGACGCCAAGCGGGTGGTCAGCACCGCCGGCAAGGTCCTGCTGAACCGCCCGGATATCGTGCACAGCGGCCGGCCCGAAGTGGACCGGGGCGCACTGCGGCGTATCCTGCTCGATTCGCTGCCGCCGGAAAGCATCCGTTGGGGCCACAAGCTCGCCAGTGCGCGCGCACTCGGCGGCGGCAGCCACGAAGTTACCTTCACCAACGGCGCCACGGTCACTGCCACCATGCTGGTCGGCGCCGACGGCGCCTGGTCGCGCGTGCGGCCACTGGTGACGACGGCCGTACCAGCGTACAGCGGCACCTCGTTCGTTGAAATCACGATGGCCGATGCCGAGCGCCGGCATCCGGCCAGTGCCAAGCTGGCCGGCAACGGCACCATGATCGCCACCGCGCCCGGCCAGGGCATCTTCACGCACCGGCACGGCGACGGCACCTTGCAAACCTATGTCGCCCTCAATCGTTCCGAACCATGGTTTACCGCCATCGACTTTTCCGCCCCCGCGCAGGCGACAGCCCTGCTCGCGCGCGAGTTCGACGGCTGGGCGCCGGCACTCACCACCCTCATCACCGGCAGCGACAGCGCACCGCTGCTGCGCCCCATCCACGCGCTGCCGGTCGGGCACCGCTGGCACCGCGTGCCAGGCGTCACCGTGCTTGGCGACGCGGCCCACCTGATGTCACCGTTCGCCGGCGAAGGCGCCAACCTGGCCCTGCTCGACGGCGCAGAACTGGGCCAGGCGATTGCCGCCAGTCCCCACGACCTGGAAGCAGCCCTGGCCAGTTACGAGACAGCGATGTTCGCGCGCAGCGAACCGTGCGCGCACGAGTCGGCGCAGAATATGGCGATGTTTTTCGATGCACAGGCGCCGCGCGGGGTACTGGAGCTATTTGGTGGCTTCGCATCTGCATGCTGATCAACCGGACGGAAAAGCCTTCGTCGTGACGACGATCGCACCACCAACCTGGCCAAACACCGCCTCAAGCCACCTTGACCTGCCCCAAAGGCGATCGCTGCTTCCACCGCCCCACCCTGGCAACGTGGATCCCCCAGGCGATCAGCAATGCCGCCAGCGCGATCCCCAACGCCAGCGCACACCATTTCAGCCACACGCCGTGTTCAAGTCCTGCGAGCAGCAACCACACCACGGCGCCCCAGGCGAGGCAGCTGACGCCTTGCAGCGTGCCGCCCACGCCGCCGCCGCTGCGCTGGAAGTCGGCGCGGGTGCCTGGGCGGCCGCTCCACATGACGATGATGCCGCTGGCCAGTGACGACAGCAGCAAGGCGATCAGGGTTACCACGCCCATCACCGGCTGGTGCAGCGCCAGCCACAGCACCGGCAGCAGCACCAGGGCCAACGGCGGCACGGTCGCCGCCGCCAGCTTGGCGCGGCGCATCAGGCTGGCGCTGCGCGGGGCGCTGGCCAGCAGGTCCGGCGCATCTTCGGCGGACATGATGATCCAGGCCAGCGAACCGGCCAGCGACGCGCACACGAAGACCAGCGAGGCGCCGGCCGCGTGGTTGATGGTGGCGGAATTTTTAAAAATGATGAATCCCAGCGGCAGCATGTACAACAGGCGCAGCAGCACTTGCGTCAGCAGGCGGGTATCGCGCGCGATCAGGCGCCATTCCTTGACCATGGTCGCCCACACCAGGCCGCGACCGAAATTGAAACGCGGGCCGCCGGACGGCGCTGCCGCCGCCCTGCCCGACCCCGCCGCCTGCTGCACGCCGCTGACAAAAAAGCCCCGGGTTGTGCGCGTGGTGAAAAAGAACAGCGCCACGCCGGCCGCCAGCAGGCCGGCCAGCGGCGCCGGCTGGCCCAGCACGGCGTGGCCGAGCCACAGCACGCCCGACCAGTCGCCATGCAGCAGTTCCTGCAAGCGCGCGCCCAGCTCGTTGCGGCTATTGGCCGCCTGCGACAGCAGGAATACCAGCGCCCCCGCCACGGCGGACAGCACCTGCACCAGCACCTTGGTGCGGCGCGCACCGATCAGGCGCACCAGGATCAATGTGAGCAGCATCGCGCAAGACGATACCAGCAGCGCCAGCGCAATCACCACCACGTACAGCGCCAGCCATTGCGGATGGCCGGTCAGCAAGCCCATGTTGGCCAGCGGCGCCAGGAAGAACAGGAAGATGCCGGCCACGCTGACCACGATGCCCAGCAAGCGCGCAAAGAAAATGCTCTTGGCCGGCAACGGCGACGACAGCAGCAAGTCCAGGTCGCCCCGCTCGAACAGCGCGGCCACGCTGCCGCGCAAGGCCGTCGCCAGCATCAGCGTCACGCCCACCAGCAAGGCGGCGGTGGCCAGGATGGCCGCCAGCGCCGGCGTCGGGCCATGGCGATGGATGAGAGGAATGAGCAGGTATGCGCCCCAGTGCAGAAGCAGTTGCAACACCACAGTGAGTGACGTGCCGAGCCAGCTGGCGCTGATCTTGCCATTGGCGCGCAGCTTGCGGGTGGCGCTGAAATACATGCGCACTTCGTGGCGCAGCAGCCACCAGGTACCGCCCGGGACGCCGTTCAGTGCACCGTTCAGCTTTGTCATGCCGGCTCCCCGGTCAGTTGCAGGAACACGTCCTCCAGCGTGCCAGCGGCGCCCAGGCCAGCGAGTGCGCGCAGCTCGTCCAGCGTGCCCTCGGCAATCAGGCGGCCGGCACGGATCACGCCGATGCGTTCGGCCAGGCGCTCGGCCACCTCCAGGATGTGGGTGGTAAGCACCACGGTGCCGCCATCGACCACGTGCTGTTGCAGCAGGTCCTTGACCTGGCGGGCGGCGGCGGCGTCGAGGCCGGTGAGCGGTTCGTCGAGGATCAGCAGTTGCGGCGAGTGAATCAGGGCGCCGGCCAGCGCCAGCTTTTGCTTCATTCCGCGCGAAAAACCCTCGGTCAGTTCGTGCGCGTGCTTGGTCAGGTCGAGCCAGTCGAGCAGGTGGCGCGCGCGCGGCTCGGCCTCCGCCGCACCGATGCCCCACAGGCCGGCCACGAATTCCAGGTACTCGGTGGGCTTGAGCTTGGCGTACACCATCGGCTCGTCCGGCAGGTAGGCCAGGTGGCGCTTGGCGGCGGCCGGGTCGTGCAGCATATCGACACCCAGCACCTCCACGCTGCCGCTGTCGGGCGCCAGCAGGCCGGTGGCCATGCGCAAGGTGGTGGTTTTGCCCGCGCCGTTGGGGCCGAGCAGCGCATAAAACTCGCCGCGGCGCACCGCCAGGTCAAGGTGATCGACAGCCGGGCGGCCGAACGACTTGGACAGGGACTGCAGGCGGAGGGCATGGTCGCGCATGGCGGAATCGGTAGTTTATTGATAACAAGCAATATTGACGCATGCGGTCACTGATGTCCAGCACAAAATTATTCAATCGGCAAGTTGAGCCATGTTGTTGCGCTCGACGATCCGGGTTTTTACTTACTGAATGATTAAATTGCCGCGATTAGCCCTCTGTCGAGCACGGAATTTGCACAAACTACACGTGGAACGTCTAAAATATTCGTTTGGGTTAGTTGACCGCTAACACTCCTGCCGTCTGGCACCGATCCAATTTGGTAAAACCGAGGGAATCAACATGGCAACAGAAAAATCTAAAATCATTTACACCCTGACCGACGAAGCGCCGCTGCTGGCGACTTATTCCCTGCTCCCGATCATCCAGAAGTTCACCGCGCCGGCCGGCGTCGACGTTGTCGCCAGCGACATTTCCGTCGCCGCCCGCGTGATCGCCGAATTCCCCGAGTTCCTGACCGAAGCGCAGCGCCTGCCCAACACGCTGGCCGAACTGGGCGCACTCACCCAGAATCCCGACACCAACATCATCAAGCTGCCGAACATCAGCGCGTCCGTCTCGCAGCTGCAAGCGGCCATCCGCGAACTGCAAGGCAAGGGCTACGCCCTGCCCGACTACCCCGAAGATGCCAAAACCGACGAAGAAAAAGCACTGAAAGCACGCTATGGCAAGTGCATCGGCTCCGCCGTGAACCCGGTCCTGCGCGAAGGTAACTCCGACCGCCGCGCGCCGAAGGCCGTCAAGGAATACGCGCGCAAGCACCCGCACTCGATGGGCGAATGGAGCCAGGCATCGCGCACCCACGTGTCGCACATGCATGCCGGCGACTTCTACCACGGCGAAAAATCGATGACCATCGAGCAGGCGCGCGACGTCAAGATGGAACTGATCACCGCGTCGGGCAAAACCATCGTGCTCAAACCGAAGGTCTCGCTGCAAGCCGGTGAAATCATCGACAGCATGTTCATGAGCAAAAAAGCGCTGCTCGACTTCTACGAGAAGGAAATCGACGACGCCTATAAAACCGGCGTGATGTTCTCGCTGCACGTCAAGGCCACCATGATGAAGGTGTCGCACCCGATCGTGTTCGGTCACTGCGTGCGCATCTTCTACAAGGAAGCGTTCGAAAAGCACGCCAAGGTCTTCGAAGAACTGGGCGTGAACGTCAACAACGGCATGTCCAACCTGCTGGAAAAAATCGAAAAGCTGCCAGCGTCGCAGAAGGATGAAATCCTGAAAGACCTGCACGCCTGCCTGGAACACCGTCCGAAGCTGGCCATGGTCGATTCGGCCAAGGGCATCACCAACTTCCATTCGCCGAACGACGTGATCGTCGATGCGTCGATGCCGGCCATGATCCGCATCGGCGGCAAAATGTGGGGCGCCGATGGCCGCACCGCCGATGTCAAGGCGGTAATGCCGGAATCGACTTTTGCCCGTATCTACCAGGAGATGATCAACTTCTGCAAATGGCACGGCAACTTCGACCCGACCACCATGGGCACCGTGCCGAACGTGGGCCTGATGGCGCAGCAAGCCGAAGAATACGGCTCGCACGACAAGACCTTTGAAGTGACCGAAGGCGGCATCGCCAACATCACCGACCTGGCAACGGGCGAAGTGCTGCTGACCCAAACCGTGGAAGAAGGCGATATCTGGCGCATGTGCCAGGTCAAGGACGCGCCGATCCGCGACTGGGTCAAGCTGGCCGTGACCCGCGCGCGCAACTCGGGCATGCCTGCCATCTTCTGGCTCGACCCGTATCGTCCGCACGAAAACGAAGTGATCAAGAAGGTGCAAACGTACCTGAAAGACCACGACACCAGCGGCCTGCACATCGAAATCATGTCGCAAGTACGCGCCATGCGCTACACGCTGGAACGCGTCTCGCGCGGCCTGGACACCATCTCGGTGACCGGCAACATCCTGCGCGACTACCTGACCGACCTGTTCCCGATACTGGAACTGGGCACCTCGGCCAAGATGCTGTCGATCGTCCCGCTGATGGCTGGTGGCGGCATGTACGAAACCGGCGCTGGCGGTTCGGCCCCTAAACACGTGAAACAGCTGGTGGAAGAAAACCACCTGCGCTGGGATTCGCTGGGCGAGTTCCTGGCACTGGCCGTGTCGCTGGAAGAGCTGGGCATCAAGCAGGACAACAACAAGGCCAAGATCCTGGCCAAGACCCTGGATGCCGCCACCGGCAAACTGCTGGACAACAGCAAGTCGCCTTCGACCCGCACCGGCGAACTGGACAACCGTGGCAGCCACTTCTACCTGTCGCTGTACTGGGCACAAGCCCTGGCCGCGCAGACCGACGACGCCGAACTGCAAGCGCACTTCGCGCCGCTGGCCAAGGCCCTGTCCGAAAACGAAACCACGGTCGTGGAAGAGCTGACCAAGGTGCAAGGCCAGGCAGTCGATATCGGTGGCTACTACCAGCCTGATCCAGCCAAAACGGCTGCGGCCATGCGTCCTAGCGCGACCTTCAACGCTGCGCTCGATACGATCTAAGCTGTAGATAAAGGGGCGAACGCCCCTTGGTACGAAGCCCCGTCAGCGCCAGCGCTCACGGGGCTTTTTTTTTACTTCAGCACCCACATCCAGGCACTCAACGTAAAGAACGACGCCACCATGCACAGCAACAAGGTCGTCGCACTACGATCGGCCTCGCCGTACGCCTGCCCCAGGATCGGATAAATACTGAGCATCGGCATGGCCGCCATCAGCAGCGCTGCTGCCCGCAGTTGCGGTTCCATCGGCGCCACACCCAGGGCGGTGACCACGGTCAGTACCAGCAGCACGGCCAGCGGATGGCCCACGAGCTTGCCCAGCACCACCGGCACTACTTTTTGCCAGCCGGCGCGCAACGGCAAGCCCACCAGCATGCCGCCGATGGCAAACAAGGACAGGCCGCCACTGGCCTGAGCGAACAGGTTCACGGTGCGCAGCAGCGGTTGCGGCAGGTCCACCTGCGCCAGGCTGATCGCCAGGCCGGCCACCACCGCCAGCACCAGCGGATTGCGGGCGAGGCGCAGCAATGATTGCCGCAGCACCTGCGACCACGTGCCGCCATTGCCGCGCGCGCTCTCGGCCAGCGCCAGCAGCAGCGGCAACATCAGCAGGTTTTCGATCAGAACATTGAGTGCCAGCGCCACGCCAGCCACCGGCGCGACCATCAGCAGCAAGATGGGATAGCCGATGAAGCTGCTGTTCGAGCATGACACGCCCATGGCAAGAAATGTGCTGCGGGTACCGTTCCAGCCGCACAGGCGGCGGCCGATCAGGTAGGCCGTGGTCATCGACAGCAGCGAGCCGCCCAGGTAGGCCAGCAAGTACGTCGGATGCAGCACGTCGGAGATGTGGCGCTGCGCCAGCGCGTTGAAGATCAGCGCGGGCAGCGCCAGGTTCAGCACGAACTTGCCGAACACGGCCATGTCGGCGCGGTTGAACACGCCGGACCGGGTAGCCAGGTAACCAGCCAGCACCACCAGGTAGATGGGGCTGGTGATCGCCAGGATGTCTAACACTACGCTTTGCTGGACCGGGTGCCCAGCGAACGCAGCCAGGCGATGATGCCCGGCAGGATGGACAGGAACACGATGCCCAGCACCACGGCGGTCAGGTTGTTGCTGACCCATGGAATGTTACCGAACATATAGCCGGCCAGCAGCAGGCTGCCCACCCAGATCAGGCCACCGACCACGTTGTACATGAAGAACACGCGTGCCGGCATCGAACCGAGCGCCGCTACGAACGGCGCCAGCGTGCGCACGATCGGTACGAAGCGGGCCAGGATGATGGTCTTGCCGCCATGGCGCTCGAAGAATTTTTGCGTCAGGACGATGTGTTCGGCTTTCAGGAACGGAATGCGCGACGTATCGACCGCCTTGCGCCGCACATAGGTGCCGATGGCAAAGTTGAGCGCGTCGCCGGTGATGGCGGCAGTCAGCAGCAGGAAAAACAGTATCCACGGATCGAACAAACCCTTGGCGGCCAGCGCGCCAGCGATGAACAGCAGCGAATCGCCGGGCAGGAACGGCATGATGACCACGCCGGTTTCGATGAAAATCACGGCGAACAGCAGCAGGTAAATCCAATGGCCGTATGCCGCCACCAGTTCGGACAGGTGCACATCGAGGTGCAGGAACCAGGCGCTCAGCAGGGTCAGAAATTCGTGCATTATTTAGTCTTTCGGCAAGTATGAATGATTGAACAGCATTCTAAACCAGCCTGCGCCATATGCGGCCTTCGTTGACAACTAAAGTATCTTGCCTCTCCCCTACTTCCCGTCGTGCGCCAGGTCCGGGTAACGCTCGAGCAGCGCGCTGGTGACGCCGTTGGTCCAGCCGAAGCCGTCCTGGGTCGGATATTCTCCCCCGCCGCCGCTCTTGCGTTCCTCGACGTCGTATTTTTCCAGCAGCTTGCCGGTTTCCACCCAGGTACGGTGCACGGTGGCGACCCAGCGTTTGGCGATCTCGCGCGCCAGCGGGCCGTGGCCGTAGCGTGCCAGGCCATCGATGGCGATCCATTGCAGCGGCGCCCAGCCGTTGGGAGCGTCCCACTGCTGGCCCGTGCGCAGCAAGGTGGTGCGCAGGCCTCCTTCAGCCAGCAGCTGTTTTTGCGTGGTATCGGCCACGGCCGCCGCTTGTGCCGGCGTGGCGATGCCCACCCACAGCGGGTAGTATGTGGCCGCGCTCAGCACCTTGGTCGGGCGTTGGTGGCGCAGGTCGTAGTCGGCATAGCGCTGTTCGGCAGCGACCCAGAAGATGCGGTTGATCGCCGCTGCGCGCCTGGCTTTGGCCTGGTTGAACCGGGTGGCGCAGCTGGTGTCGCGCGCAGCCTCGCAGCGGCGCGCGACCTCGCCCTCCAGCTGGTACAGCAGGCTGTTGAGATCCACCGGCGCGATGGACGTGGTGTGCACGGTGGACAGGCGTTGCGGATCGTCCTGCCAGCGCGACGAAAAGTCCCAGCCACTTTCGGCTGCGGCGCGCAGGTCGCGGTACAGCTCCGGCTTGGAACGGTCGGTATCCTTCGCAGTGTCGAGGTCCGGTTGCGTCGCTTCGTCGCGCGGTGTGTCTTTCGCATCCCAGTAACGGTTGAGGATGGTGCCGTCGGCGAGGCGCACCACGTGTTCGCACGCGCCCTGCCCCGTCTTGGGCAGGCACGCCGTGCCGCGCATCCAGTAATCGTGCTCACGCTTGAGGGCAGCGAGCAGGCGGGCTTCCGCCTTGGTGTCAGCGCCCTTGTCACCCAGCGGTTTCAATTGCGCCATGGCCGCGAAGAACGGCGGCTGCGAGCGGCTCAGGTAGTAGCTGCGGGTGCCGTTGGGGATATGGCCATAGCGTTCAACAAGACTCTGGAAACCGGTGATCATCGAATCGACCAGGTCGCTGCGATGATCGGCCTGCAAGCCCAGCATGGTGAAGTACGAATCCCAGTAATAAATCTCGCGAAAGCGCCCGCCCGGCACCACGTAATTGGCCGGCAGCGGCAAGGCCGACGACCACTTGGGCGGATCGAGCGGCGGGCGCGTGAGCACCGGCCACAGCGAGGCGATGTGCTGGCGCAGCGTGATGGTGGCCGGCGCGGGCAGCTCGAAATGGCGTTCGACGAATGCTTGCAGCGCGGCCTTGTCCTGCGGCTGCTCTTGCTGGTACTTGGCCAGGATTGCTTGCGGATCGGACTTGGGCACGGCATCGGCAAAGGTCTTGGCGTCCGGATAGATGTGGGCGGTTTGCACCGCCTGGTACAGGGGGCCGAACAGTTGCTGCGGCGTGGGCACGTCCTGCGGCGCGGTTGCGGGGGCAAGTGCGGCTGGGGCTGGGGCTGGGGCGGGGGCCGGGACTGCGCTTGCGCTTGCGCTTGCGGCAGGTTGTCGTTGCGCCGTAGCGGGCGTGCTGGCCGCCAGCATCAATACACCTGCCAAAAACAGCGCGCTCCGTGGTTTATTGGTCCCCTTCATCGTGTCTCCCGTCGTGGCGCGCCACCGGCGGCGCGCTTACGGGTTCGATAGTACCTCAGCAAACAATTCCCGCTTGTCCCGGTGGTGGCGATTACTTGCCCGGTGCCGGCGTCAGCACCTGCAGCGCTGCCGACACGTACACCAGCGGCGCATTCCAGTTGATGGCGATCTCGTTGCTGGCGTACGAGCAGGCGTCGTCGAGGTAGGCGCGCGCCGGCAGCGCTGATGCGTACTGCGCCTTGCAGTCCTTCTGGTCTTCGCGGCCCGGCTGCGGGCCGCCGACCACGAAGCCCGGCACCGGTGCGGCGATGCCGTCCGCCTCCGACGGCCGGTGGTGCGGGTGCTGTGCCGAGCGGGCGCCGAAGCCGGTCACGAACGACAGATCGACGGCGTTGCGGCCCATGATGACATCGAAATTGGCCTGCGCCGCGTCGAGGTAGGCGCGCTTGCCGGTCAAGCGGTAGCCGTGCACCAGCACCATGGCCTGATTCAGCACCACGGCATTGCTGCCCCAGACGTAGTCGGCGGTCTGCATGGCAAAGCCATAGGCCGAGCGCTGCATGACTGCCGCCAACCGGTTCGATAGCGTATCGATGCGGCTGGCGATCAGCGCCTGGTCGGCCACCGGATTCAAGTGCTGGCGATGGCGCGCCAGCGACAGCCACGCCAGGCCATTCACCTCACCCCATGTCGGCACCGTGGCCTGCAGCGCGGGCGCCTGCATGGCCTGGTAGTAGGCGGAGTCGCCGGTGGTGATGAACAGTTCGGCGGCGGCCCATGCAAATTCATCGCGTACGTCCTTGTCGCCGTACTCGCCGGTCTTGATGTCGGCCGGCTGCTGGTAGTAGGCCTTGGGGTTGGCCTGGGCCCAGCGCCAGGCCTGTTCGGCAGCAGTGCGCATGCGTGCGGCCATGCCGGGCAGTTGCTTGTCGTACGGTGCGAGTACGCGGCTGGCGGTGGCCATCACGGCGGCAAAGTCGAGCGCGGCGGCGGTGGTCTTTTGCACCACGTAGCGCTGCTGGTGGGCATCGGCCGGCATCACGTAGCCGTCGAAGTTTTTATCGGTAAGCTTGTGATAGACGCCGCCGTCATTGGGGTCCTGCATGGTCAGCATCCACTCCAGGTTCCACAGCGTTTCGTTGAGGAGGTCGGGAATGCCGTTGCCGCTTTCGGGGATATTCAGCGCCTGCGACTGGAAGAACGCAGGGAAGTCTTCCCACGCGGCCAGCAAGGTGTAGGTGGCGATGCCCGAGTTGACGATGTACTTGTTGTAGTCGCCGGCGTCGTACCAGCCTCTGGGGCTGGAGATGATGGTGCCGGCCGGGCGCGCCGGGGACGCGGCCGAAGCATGCACCATCACACTGGTATCCGGGTGGCCGGCCGCGCGCGCGTAGGCGCCGGCATGCTGCTTGTCGAGCGCGATGCCGGCGCGGTTGTAGTAATAGGCGCGGATGGCGCCGGCATTCAGGGCCTGGTAGGCGCCGGGGGCGACCTCGAACGGCAGCGAATCGGGCAGACCTGCCACCCGCAACTGGTAGCGTCCCGGCGTGATCAAGGTGGAAAAGTCGGCCAGCCGCACCGTGTCGCCCGAGTCGGGCGCAGCCCTGGCCGCACCCAGCGTGCCTTGCCGGACCACGGCGCCGCCGCCGGCCTGGATGACGGTAAAGGCTGTGGCGCCCGCCGTCGCTGCGTCCGCGGGCACCACCGCCACCTTGGCCGCACCGGGCAGAAAGCCCAGTTGATTGAGCTTGATTTCGGCAGCAGATGCGCTGGCAGTGCCCAGGCAGGCCAAAGCGGCCACCAGGTATTTCAGGGAAGTTGGCATGTCATGTCTCGTTGTAGTTGTGACTGGTTTTCCGGGCGCAGTCGGGTCGTCGCTGCGGCCAGCGCAAGGTCGGCCGACAGCGACTGTTCGACAGCCATGCCCCGGACCACCATGAAAACGATTTCACAATCATCGCCCATTTGGCCGACGCAGTCAACCGGAGGCAGTCTCCCCTACAGCGTGCGCACCCAGTTACCCTTGTAGAGTATCGGACCGGTCGGCCCGTTCGGATCGCGCGAGCCGCCCTTCGGCTCCAGCGACACGGCCAGCAGCGCCACGTCGTCGCCGATGGCGCGGCCCGGTGCGCCCAGCGCCAGCGTCACCTGGCCGGCCGGATCGACCAGGCCCAGCGAACGCGGATTGCCGGACTTGGGCACTGCCCACAGTTGCAGCGATTTGTCGTCCGGCACCGGCGCGGCATGCACCACGCGCACCGTCAGTTGCTGCTTGCGATGGTCGGCGGCCAGCACCAGCACCGGTTGCGCCTTGTCGTCGATCAGCGTGGCCATGTAATCGACCTGCGGCGCCTGCAGCGTGTGGGTGGCCAGCATGGCTGCCAGCACCAGCGCCACCGCCGTGGAGGCCAGCGCCAGCGGACGCCAGGCGAAAGCGTCGCTGCGCCAGAACTGCCAGCCTGGTGCCGCCGGGCGCAGGCCGAGGCGGCGTTCGATGCCGGCCCACACCTGCTTGCGCGGCGCCTGCGCGCCGGCAAATTCCGCCAGCGGCGCCAGGCGGTCCTGCCATTCGGCGGTGGTGCGGCGCAGTGCAGCGTCGTTGTGCAGATAGCCTTCGAAGCGCCGGCGCGCGCCGCCCCTCAAGGTGCCGAGCGCATATTCGGCGGCCAGTTTTTCGCGCAGCGGCAGGTTGTCCCGCAGGTTCATGCCCGCTCTCCTTTGGCCAGGCAGGCCTTGAGCTTTTCCAGGCTGCGGCGGATCCAGGTCTTGACGGTGCCGATCGGCAGCGCCATCTGCGCGGCCACCTCGCTGTGCGACAGATCGTGGAAAAAGGCCAGGCCCACCACTTGCCGGTGCAAGCCTTCCAGCGCCGACATGCAGTAGGCCAGTGCCTTGGCGTCGCGGCTCAGTTGCAGCGCTTCGATCGGCGTGGCGCCAGGGTCGTGCAGGGCGGCCATGACCTCGGCGGCAAACGGGTCGCCATCGATTTCGGTGTCGTGATCGGTGCGGCGCAGCAGGTCGAACGCCTTGTTGCGCACGATGGTGGTCATCCACGTCATCGGCGCGGCCAGGTGGCTTTGGTAATTACCTGCGTTATTCCAGATCGCCACAAAGCTCTCCTGTAAGACATCCTCGGCCAGTTCCCGCTTGGTCAGTATACGCAGCGCGAAGCCGAACAGTTTCGGCGACGTGGCGTCATATAACGCGCGGAACGAGGCGGCATCGCGGCGGGCGGCGCCTTCGAGCCACAATCTCAGTTGCTGGGGGTCGGGGGTAATGGTGTCTGGCACGATGAGCTTGTCTGTGTGTTGGGGACGAAGTGGATTGAATTGTTGAAGCGACATGAAAATACCACACTGCGCCCGCGCACTGTACGAAAGATGAATCCGCTTTCACGCCCATTACGTAGAATCGTTTGCATAACGCAAATAAAACCAGCGACTTCAGGGGACAGGATGCGATTCGACTTGGTAATGGGTGGGATGATGGCTATGGTGATGGCGCCCGCCACGGTCGCCAGCAATGCGGCGATTGCCGCCATCGGGGAAGACGATGCCGCGCCGCCGCGCGTGACCGTACTCGGTAACTACGACAACGCCGTGGGCACGTCGGACGCGGCCAGCGAAGGCACGGTTACGGCCAGCCTGATCGCCAGCCGCCCCGCCCTGCGCACCGGCGAACTGCTCGAATTCGTGCCCGGCATGATCGTCACCCAGCACAGCGGCGACGGCAAGGCCAACCAGTACTTCCTGCGCGGCTTCAACCTCGACCACGGCACCGACTTTGCCACCTATGTCGATGCCATGCCGGTCAACCTGCGCAGCAACGCCCACGGCCAGGGCTACTCCGACCTCAACTTCATCATCCCCGAACTGGTACAGCGCATCGACTACCGCAAGGGACCGTACTTTGCCGACGAAGGCGACTTCTCCTCGGCCGGCGCCGCCCGTCTGAGCCTGGTCGACACCCTGCCGCAGGGCATCGCCAGCGTCACCCTCGGCAGCTACGGCTACCAGCGCGCAGTGCTGGCCGATTCCCTCAACCTCGCCAGCGGCAAGCTGCTGTATGGCGTGGATGCCGGCCGCAACGACGGTCCGTGGGACACGCCGGAAAACGTGCGCAAGGCCAGCGCCCTGCTGCGCTACAGCAGCGGCGATGCCGCACGCGGCTACAACGTCACCGCCATGGCCTACCGGAATCGCTGGAACGCCACCGACCAGGTGCCGCAGCGCGCCGTGCAGCAAGGCCTGATCGGCCGCTACGGCGTGATCGACCCCAGCGACGGCGGCAAGACCGACCGCGCCAGCCTGTCCTGGGCCATGCACATCAGGACCGACGACCGCGTGACCGAGGCGGCCGCGTACATCGTGCGCTCGCGCCTGGACCTGTTCAGCAATTTCACCTACTTCTTGAACGACCCGGTCAACGGCGACCAGTTCCAGCAAAGCGAGCGGCGCACCATGACGGGCGTGAACGCCAGTACCGCGTGGCTCACCAACTGGGGCGGAATCGATGTGCGCAACAAGGTCGGCGTGCAAACCCGCTACGACCATGTCTCGCCCCTGGGCCTGTACGCCACCAGGGCGCGCGAACGCCTCGCCACCGTGCGCGAAGACCGCGTCAAGGAAGGCAGCGCCGGCTTCTACTTCGAGAACACCGCCTACTGGCAGCCCACCCTGCGCACGGTGATCGGCGTACGCCACGATGCCTACCGTTTCGACGTCAACAGCGACAAGGTGACCGCGCACCGCACGTCGCCCAAGCTGTCGATCATCCTGGGCCCGTCGGCCGGCACCGAGTACTTCATCAACTACGGCGGCGGTTTCCACAGCAACGACGCGCGCGGCGTGGTGCAGGCCGTCGATCCCGCCACGCCGCTGGTAGCCACGCGCGGCGCGGAACTGGGCATGCGCAGCGAATGGCTGCCCGGCCTGCAAACCTCGCTCTCGCTGTGGACCCTCGATATCGATTCGGAACTGGTATTTGCCGGCGACAGCGGCCAGACCGAAGCGAGCCGCCCGAGCCGGCGCCGTGGCGTGGAATGGACCAGCCACTACATCGCCGCACCGTGGCTGCTGTTCGACCTCGATTTGTCCGCCTCGCGCGCCCGCTATCGCCAGGACGACCCGGCTGGCAACTACGTGCCCGAGTCGCTGAGCAAGGTGGCCTCGTTCGGCGTCACCGTCAAGGACCTGGACCGCTGGCAGGGCGCACTGGAAGTGCGCTACTTCGGCCAGCGTCCGCTGATCGAAGACAACAGCGTGCGCTCGAAGTCCACCACGCTGGTGTATGGCCGCATCGGCTACCAGCTCACGCCGCGCACCCGCGTCACGCTCGACGGTTTCAATCTGCTCAACCGTAAAGCCAGCGACATCGATTACTACTACGCCTCGCGCCTGCCGGGCGAGCCGGCCGATGGCGTGAACGACATCCACTTTCACCCGGTCGAGCAGCGCACCGCGCGGCTGACACTGAATCACCGTTTTTAACAATGTAAAAAATAATTATCAAATCTGAATCCGGCGTCTATCGTGCGCCGTATAGGAGTGGGCAGCAACCGCAGTCGTGCAGGTACGGAAGTTACAATCAAAAGGGGATATACAATGCAAACGTTTATGAAACATGCACTCGGCATGGCAGTACTGGGCACCCTGGCTGGCGCGCTGGCGCCGGCAGCGCTGGCATCGAGCCACCGCGAAGCACCGTTCGTCACCCAAAGTCCGAAAGTCGATGGCACCGACTTTTACATGTTCCGCAGCTACGAGACGGGCCGCGCCGGCTTCGTCACCCTGATCGCCGACTACGTGCCGCTGCAAGATGCCTACGGCGGCCCGAACTACTTCGCCATGGATCCCAACGCGCTGTACGAAATCCATATCGATAACAACGGCGACGCCAAGGAAGACCTCACCTTCCAGTTCCGTTTCACCAATACCAACAAGGACACCAAGCTGACCATCGGCGGCAAGTCGATGTCGATCCCGCTCGTCGTCAACGGCGGCGCCATCGCCGGCGCCAACGCCCCCGGCGCCAATGTTCGCGAAACCTACACCATCAACGTGGTGCGCGGCGACCGCCGCACCGGCACCAAGGCCGCGGTGTCCAACGCCGCCGGCGCCACCACCTTCGACAAGCCGCTCGACAATATCGGTAACAAGTCGATCCCCGACTACGCCGCGTATGCCGCCGCCCACGTCTATAGCGTCAACATCCCCGGCTGCGCCACGCCCGCGCGCGTGTTTGTCGGCCAGCGCAAGGACCCGTTCGTGGTCAACCTGGGCGAGACCTTCGACCTGGTCAACATCAAGGCCCCGGCGGTGGAATTTGCCGCCAACGCCGAACGCGCCGCCAAGGACGACCTGGCGCAAAAGAACGTGACCTCGATCGAAATGGAAGTGGCCAGCAGCTGCCTGACCGCCGCCAACAGCACCGACCCCGTGATCGGCGGCTGGACCACGGCCAGCGTGCGCCAGGCGCGCGTGCTGAACCCGACGCCAAACAGCTCCACGCCATCGAAAGAAGGCGGCGCCTGGACCCAGGTGTCGCGCCTGGGCGCGCCGCTGGTCAACGAAGTGGTCATCGGCCTGAAGGACAAGGACACCTTCAACGCCAGCAAGCCGTCGGGCGACACCAAGTTCGCCGACTACGTCACCAACCCTACCCTGCCTGCGCTGATCGAAATCCTGTACGGCAGCGCCGGCGCCAAGGCGCCGACCAACTTCCCGCGTAACGACCTGGTGGCCGCGTTCCTCACCGGCGTCAAAGGCCTGAACCAGCCGGCGACCGTCACCGCCTCCGAGATGCTGCGCCTGAATACGTCCACGCCTGCCGTGGCGATGGGTGCGCAAAACCGCCTCGGCGTGATCGGCGGCGACAATGCCGGCTTCCCGAACGGCCGCCGTCCCGGCGACGACGTGGTCGATATCGCACTGCGCGTGGTAATGGGCAAACTGTGCACGCTCAACCTCGGTTGCGCGCCAGCCGACGCTCCGGCCGGCGCCCTGCGCTTTACCGACGGCGCATACCTGGACGACAGCTTCTTCAACGCCAGCTTCCCGTACCTGAAAACCCCGATCGCCGGTTCGCCACAGACTGCGGCCACCACGACCGCTGCCAGGAGCGCACCATGAAAAAACTGATGGCAGTAATAGGCGCTACAGCGCTGCTGGCACTGGCCGGCTGCGGCAGCAGCGATGACCATGCGATCAGCAACAACGGCGGCGGCAACGGTGGTGGCGGCACCACGCCGCCGGTCAGCATGGTCGACGCGTTTTATGCGGCGGTCCTGGCACTGATCGGCGATGGCGCCGAGACCACCACCGAGCCGGTCGCCACCGACAGCATGGTGGCCACCGCGCCTGAGGATACGGAACCTGTGGCCGTAAAATAAGCAGTCAGACGTGAACCCGGCGCCGGTCCCGATCAAGGACCGGCGCCGTTTGCCATCAACGGATGCATCGATGACCCGAATTCAGACACTGCTTGCCCTGTTTGCGCTGCTGAGCCCTGCCCTGGGCGCACATGCTGCGCCCTACCTGCCCGCCAGCGGCGCGCAAGTGATCGAAACCCTGCCGCGCCGGGGCGACCCGGTGCAGCAGGAGCTGCGCCGCCTGCGCGCGCAGTTGAATGTCCAGCCCAACGACGTGGCGCTGGCCACCACGCTGGCGCGCCGCTACATCGCGCTGGGCCGCAGCGAGACCGATCCGCGCTACCTCGGCTACGCCCAGGCCGCGCTGGCGCCGTGGTGGAAGCAGGCCGCGCCGCCTCCGCCAGTGCGCCTGCTGCGCGCCACGCTGCTGCAAAGCACCCATCAATTTCCCGCCGCGCTGGCCGACCTGCAAGGCGTGCTGGCGGTCGAACCGCAAAATGCCCAGGCCTGGCTCACGCTGGCCACGGTGCAAACCGTGCAGGGCGATTATGCCAATGCCACCAGCAGTTGCGCGCGGCTGTCGTCGCTGGCCAATGAACTCATTACCGTCACCTGCGTGGCCCAGGTGGGCGGCATCACCGGCCGCGCGCTGCAAAGCGAGCAGCTGCTGGCGTTGACGCTCGAGCGCAGTGGCACGACCGCGCCAGAGTTGCAGGTATGGGTGCTGACCCTGTTGGCCGAAATGGCGCAGCGGCGCGATGCCGTGACGCTGGCCGAAACCCGCTTCCAGCGCGCACTGGCGCTCGACCCTCACGACAGCTATTTGCTCGGCGCCTATTGCGACTTCCTGCTCGATCAAAAACGCCCTTCGCGCGTGGAAGCGCTGCTGGCCGACCAGACCCGCATCGACGCCCTGCTGCTGCGCCGCGCGCTGGCGCTGCAGCAGCAAGGCAAGACCGCGGCATTGGCCGCCGATGTGGCGGAACTGGACGCACGCTTCAATGCCGCCATGCTGCGTGGCGACACCGTGCACCAGCGCGAACAGGCCCGCTTCGAGCTGCTGCGGCGCGACACCGCCAAGGCCCTGACCTTGGCGCGCAAGAACTGGACGATCCAGAAAGAGCCGGCCGACATGCGCATCTATCTTGAAGCGGCCCTGCAAGCGCGCGACCGCGAGGCCGCGCAACCGGTGATCGACTGGATTGCCAAGCACAAGACCGAAGATGCAGCCGCCGCAAAGCTGGTGCGCCAGCTCGGGGAGTCCGCGTGATGGCCCGCTGGCTGGTGCGGCTGTGCTGCCTGCTCTCCCTGTGCGGCGTGGCGCTGCCGGCGCTGGCCCACAAGCCCAGCGACAGCTACCTGGCGCTCGACGTGCACGGTGCGCAGGTGAGCGGCCAGTGGGACATCGCGTTGCGCGACCTCGATTTTGCCATCGGCCTGGACCAGGACGGCGACGGCAAGCTGACCTGGGACGAAATCCGCGCGCGCCATGCGGCGATTGCCGCCTACGCCCTCGAACGGCTGGCGCTATCGACCAGCCAGGGGCCGTGCACGCTCAAGGCGAACCAACAATTGATCGACAACCACACCGACGGCGCCTACAGCGTGCTGCGCTTCACCGCCACCTGCCCGGCCGCCATCGAGTCGCTGGACCTCGACTACCGCCTGTTTGCCGACGTCGATCCGCAACACAAGGGGCTGCTGCGCCTGACCCACGATGGCGAAACCTCGACCGCCATCTTCGATCCGCAGCACGCGCGCCAGACCCTGGCGGTGGCCGCGCCCGACCGCTGGCGCCAGTTCGCCACGTACATCAAGGAAGGCGTGTGGCATATCTGGATCGGCTACGACCACATCCTGTTCCTGCTGTCGCTGCTGTTGCCGGCCGTGCTGCTCGCGCCTCCTGCGAACAACCTGCGCGGCGCCTTTATCGACGTGCTGAAAGTCGTCACCGCCTTCACGCTGGCGCACTCGCTCACGCTGACGCTGGCCAGCCTGTCGCTCATTTCCCTGCCCTCGCGGCTGGTGGAGTCGGCGATTGCCGCGTCGGTGGTGCTGGCGGCGGTGAACAATATCTATCCGCTGTTCCGCACCCGGCGGCCGGTGGCGGCGTTCGCGTTCGGCCTGCTGCACGGCTTCGGCTTTGCCAGCGTGCTCGGTGACCTGGGCTTGCCGCAGGGCGCGCTGATCACCAGCCTGCTGGGCTTCAACGTGGGCGTGGAACTGGGCCAGCTATGCATCGTGGCGGTGTTCCTGCCGCTGGCGTACGTGCTGCGCCATACGCGGTTCTACCGCTGGCTGCTTACCGGCGGCTCGGCGCTGATCGCGTTGCTGGCCATGGCGTGGTTTATCGAGCGGGCGTTCGATGTACGACTGTTCGGCGCCTGAGGCCACCATGCGGTGACCAGTTGATCTATACTCGGTCATGGTCCTTTGGAGGCTGTGCCCGTGCCCATCAACTACTCACTCAACTACTCGCGGCGGCTGACCGGCCGCACCCGCACCCAGCCGGCCAACCGGCAACTGGGCTGCATGCTGGCCTTTATCGCCGGCGCGGTCAACGCGGGAGGCTTCCTGGCGGTGCAGCACTATACGTCGCACATGACCGGCATCGTCTCGGCCATGGCCGACCAGCTGGCGCTCGGCATGTACAGCCTGGTGCTGGTGGGTTTCAGTGCGCTGGTGTCGTTCCTGCTGGGCGCCACCTTATCGACATTGATGGTGCGTCATTCGCGCCAGCGCAACCTGCACAGCGAGTACGCGCTGCCGCTGCTGGTGGAAGCAGGCCTGCTGCTGTGCTTTGGCTTGCTGGGTAGCCAGATCAGCGGCTTCAACGGCTTTTATGTGTCGGCCACGGTGATGCTGCTCAGCTTTATCATGGGCCTGCAAAATGCCGTGATCACCAAGCTGTCCAACGCCGAAATCCGCACCACCCACATCACCGGCGTCATCACCGATATCGGCATCGAACTGGGCAAGCTGCTGTGCCCCGACGCGAACGTTCCAGACCGCGCCCGCCTGCGCCTGCTGGCCATGCTGGCGCTGTGCTTTTTTGTCGGCGGAGTGACCGGTGCGCTCGGTTTCAAGCATCTTGGCTACTCGGCCACGGTGCCGCTGGCGGTGACCTTGATGGCGCTGTCCATCATCCCGATCGCCGACGACCTGCTCGACTACTTGCGCCAGCGGGGCCGGCGCAGGTAGTCCGGCAAATCAGCGTTACTTGGCCTTGCGCACCACCACGTTTGGCGCCCGCGGCGTTGCCATGCCTTCGCCGATGAAGAAACTCGGGTACGGCGGCTGGTTGTAAGCGGTGTTTTGCCAGGCCACGGCCACGCGGTACTGCGGGTCGTGCATCAGCGTCACCAGGCGGCGTTCGGTCGGGTGCGGCGTGGTGTACACGCGCAGGAATTTCTCGTCCGGCGTATGCCAGATCACTTCCTCGCGCCAGTCGCCCAGCAGGTCGGCCGACACCACCGGCACGTTCTTGGTGCCGTTCGACGCGACCACGCCGTCCGCCTGCAGCAGCGTGTGCGATTTGCCCGCCTTCCAGTCCCACTTGTTGATGCGGTTCTTGTCGAACAGTTCGCGCAAGTCGTCGCCATCCCACCAGACCACGAAGCTCGCTTCGCCGGGACGCTTGACGCCCTCGATCGGCTTGCCCTGCGCCGTGTACAGCGTGGTGCTGTTGGTGGCCCAGGTTTCGGTGCCGGGGAAGCGCGGATCGATGTCGGCTGCCACGGCGCGGCCGGTGTCTTTCTCGGCCGGCGTGCTCCACAGGATCTGGCCGGTTTTGGCGTCGAGCATGGCCGAGCCGATGCCGCCGTTGCCGCGCACGTCCTCGTGGGCGCCGAACTTTTCCAGGCCCGGGCGGTTGGGATCGAGGTCGCTCACGGCCATCGCATCGCCGTGGCCCAGGCGCGAACTCCACAGACCCTTGCCGTTGTCGTCGAGCGCCATGGCGCCGTAGATGATTTCGTCCTTGCCGTCGCCATCGACATCGGCCACGCTGAACTGGTGGTTGCCCTGGCCACCGAAGGCTTCGTTCCCGGGAGTGGCGCTGTCGAAGGTCCAGCGCTGGGTGAGCTTGCCGTCGCGCCAGTCCCAGGCCGCGACCGTGGTGCGCGCGTAGTAGCCGCGCGCCATCACGATGCTGGGGCGCTGGCCGTCGAGGTAGGCGGTACCGGCCAGGAAGCGGTCGGAACGGTTGGCGTAGCCGTCGCCCCAGGTCACCTTCATTTGCTCGGCGGTCGGCGCATCGGTGCCGGGGTTGCTTCCCTCGCGGGCCGGCCAGTATGGCGCGCTGGCCAGTGCACGGCCGGTCAGGCCATCGAAGATGGTGAGGAATTCCGGGCCTTTCAGGATGCGGCCCTGCAGCGGCGCGACCATGGTGCCGTCGGCTTTGACCACGCCGCCGGTGCGGTCGCGCGACGGCACTTCGCCGCCCTGCTCGCGCCAGTCGGCGTTCGGGTCGCCCAGCACCTTGCCGGTGCCGTCGATGGTGCCATCGCTGGTGCGCACGGCCAGTTCGGCGCGGCCGTCGCCGTCATAGTCGTACACCTGGAACTGGGTGTAATGGGCGCCGGCGCGGATGTTTTTACCGAGGTCGATGCGCCACAGGCGCTTGCCCTCGAGCGTGTAGGCGTCCAGGATCACCGGTCCCGTGTAGCCGTCGAACGCATTGTCCTTGGCGTTGGTCGGGTCCCATTTCAGGATGATTTCGTAGCGGCCATCGCCATCGAGGTCGGCCACGCTGGCTTCCTGCGCACTGTAAGTGTAGGCCGGGCCGGTGGGCGTGACGCCGCCTGCCGGCTGGTCGATGGCGATGCCGAGGAAGCCGTCGGCCCACACGCCCACCGGCGCGCTGGCGGCGACTTCCTGGCCGCCGGCCAGCGTGCGCACCGTGTAGCGCGATGCCTTGGTGCCGGCCTTGTCCACCAGGTTGGTGGCACCGGCCAGCGGTTTGTCGTTGACCTTCTGGCCGTCGCGATAGACGTCGAAGGTGGTGTTCGGAGCGTCGCTGGCCAGCAGACGCCAGCTCACCAGGTTGCCTTGTTCGACCGCAGGCACGGCCACCACGCCACGATCCAGCGCTTCCACCCAGCGCGGTTCAATGTTGGGGGTGAACGGCGTCAGGGCAGATACCGGACCATGCACGGCGGCGCCCAGCGCCAGGGTGGCGGCGACCAGCGCCACGCTGCGGCGCACTGTGAATACTGTTTTCATCGTTTTTATCCTTATCCCGAAAAGCTGCGGCCCGCGCCAGCATTGCCGGCGCGGGCCGCGCGCATTGACCTGTCAGTGTGGTTTAACGCGGACCCTGGAACATCAAGCCGCTGTCATTGAGGCCGAACTTGAACTTCTTGTTCATCTCGATGATCTCGGCGCCGGCCAGCAGCGCCGGGCCGTAGCCGTGGGCCGCTTTCACGCTGGTCGGGCGATACGAGTAGAACGCCGGATCGAACGCCATGCCGGTGCCCACGCAGATGCCTTCGATCTGGCCGTTGGCCAGCACCTTGGACGCGGTGGCGTTCCAGGCCAGGTTGGCCATCGGGCCGTAGGCCTGCGCTTCGACGTAGCCGCGATTGACGGCACGCGCGATGGCGTAGGTGTAGATCGCCGTGGCGGAGGTTTCCTGGTAGGTGTCAGGGCGGTCGATCAGCTGGTGCCAGAAGCCGTCGCGGGTCTGGTACGTGGACAGGCCCTTGATGTGGGCGCGCAGCTGCTTGAGGATGGCGTCGCGTTGCTTGTGATTTTTCGGCAGTACTTCCAGCACTTCCACCATCGACATCACGGCCCAGCCGTTGGCGCGGGCCCAATGCATTTCCGGATGGTCGGCCTGGCCTTCCACGTAGCCGTGCATGTAGATGCCCAGCTGCGGGTTGAACATGCGCTTGGAGAATTGCAGCACCTGCTTGGCCGCGTCGTCGAACTGCTTGCTGTCGCCGTTGACGGCGCCCAGGTAGGCAATCGTCGGCACGCCCATGAACATATCGTCGAGCCACACGGTGTTTTTCAGCGGACGGGCCTTGAAGCCGCCATTGCCATCAGGGCCGCCACGGGCGAAGGTGCCGTCCGGCAGGCGGTACTCTTTCTTGGTGACGAAGTTGCCGCAGATGCCGATCATCTGGGTGTAATCGACCTTGGAGCCACCCAGCTTGGCCTTGAGGAAGCTGTGGCACAGCGCGCCCGCGTCATCGAGTGCATGCGGGTTCAGGAAGCTCTTGTGCGGCGCGTGCGAATTTTTCAGGTCGGCCTGCACCACCGGGTTGTACAGCTTGGTCAGGTCGGCCAGCAACTGGTGGCGCTTGATGGTGTAGTCGGTGTAGCGCGCGTCGCCGGTGGCGGCGCCGGCGGCCAGCATGCCCAGGTAGGTTACGCCCCACTCGTAGCTGGTCAGGCGGAAGTCGCCCGGTTTGAACACGGCGTCGGGATCGGCCGTGGTCAGATTGGCGATCGGCGTGCCGTCGGACTTGTGGATCAGCTCTGCCGGCGTGGTGCGTTCGAGGTAGGTGTACACGCGGTCGAGGACCGTCTTGACTTCTTCCGCGCTCATGGCACGGTACGGCGTCGGATACTCGACCGTCAGCGCGTGCAGCATGGCGTCGGCCGGGGCCGGCCCCTTTTCCTGCGCGGCCGGGGCGTCTTGCGCCACCGCGTTGAACACCACCGGGAACAAGCCGGCAACGAGTGCGCCTGTCAGGCAGCGGCGCAGCTTCGAGGAATTCATCAAGTACGTCTCCTTCATTTGAGTTGTTTTGGACCGGCCGGATCACCATGAGGGTCCGGTCGCAAATGGGAGTGTAACCGCGAGTAATCAGGCAAATGCGTCAAGCTGATGATTGTTACATACGGCAATTGATCAAAACGCGTGTCGAAGTCCGATCATGATGACGTTTTGGCGACCATTCGACGACGGCGTGCCGGCCTGCGAATCGCCCACCACCGCCACCGCATCCACAACGGTGACGCCGTCGGCCGCCAGGGTGGCGCCGCGCGCGCGCTGAAACGACTCCAGCATATATACCGCGGTGCGCGGCGACAGCCAGTACGCCTGTTGCAGCGCCAGTTGGCGATAGCTGGCGGCGTTGGCGATGCCGTTGGCCGCATGGGTGCGGGTGTAGTTGGCGGCCACGCCCAGCAACCACGGGCTGGCCGTCTGCCACGTGGCCACCAGGCCGGCCGTGTTGAAGATGGCCGCCTCGCGAAAGCGCGAGCCGCCGTCGGGCCGGTACTGGACGTTGGTCAAGGTGCCGCCCACGCTGACGACGCCAAGCTGGCGGCGGGCGCCGGCGGCCAGGTAGCGCACGCCGCCAGCCGACAGGTAGCCGGCATTGACAGGCGACCTGGCGAAGTTGCTCGATGCCGCAGGATCCCACGCCGTGCGCTGCGGACCGTTCTTGAGCAACTGGTAGCCGAGACCAAAGCGCCAGGCCGCGCCGTCGTACTTGAGGGCGGCACTGAACGCGCCGCCGCTGCCTTGATGGCCGGCCTGCTCGCCGCTGGCCGCCATCAAGCCCAGGCGCACGCCCGACCAGTCGGGCGACGTGTAGCCGATGGCATTGCTGTTGCGGATGATGATGCTCAGGCCGTCGATATCGCCGGCTGCCGCGCCGGCCGCGCCGGTGACCGCGCCCAGCGGACCGAGCGGGCTCATAAAGGTGAAGTACGGCGCGTACTGGCGCCCGGCAATCACGGTGCCGAGGCGCTGGTCGGCGATGCCGACATAGGCCTGGCGATTGAACAGGCTGCCGGCCTGGGCCGAGCTGCCGTCGTCGAGGTTGAAGCCTGCCTCCAGCGTGAAGAGCAGCTCCCTGCCGCCACCGAGGTCTTCGCTGCCGCGCAGACCGAAGCGGCTGCCGTCCTTGTTACCGCTGCGCATGTAGCGGCTGGCGTGGCCCTGCTGATTGGAAGTGTAGGCCAGCGCGGCATCGACGGCGCCGTACAACGTGACGTTGGACTCGGCGGCGCTGGCCTCGGTTGCGCAGGCCAGGGCCGCAACCGTAGCAGCGGAAGTAAGTAGTGCAGTTGGTGTCATTGCCATGCTCATGGTGAACCCGCACCCGAATAAGTTCGGAATGCGAATTAAAGTTCGAATAAAGGAGCAATGTTACCAAATGCTTGCGCGCAAGGGCTAGTGCCCTGCGCGCGCGTACTGCGATGCATACTGCGATGAAACTCAGCGGCCGCTGACTTCCTTCTTCATCCACTCGAGAAAGCCGGTGCGGTTACGCGAGCAGATGTGAATTTTGCCGGTGCCGCTAAAGCGCAGCACGATGCCTTCGCCGCTGGTCTGGCTGTTGATCATATTGCCGATCATGCCGCCGATGCCGCCACCGGTGCTGCCGGTGGTGACGCTGATTTCGTAGCGCAGCGTGCTGTCCCAGCACACCACGTGCGAGTTGTCGATGATGACGTCCTTGCCCGGCACCACGTCGAGCTGGAACATCGAGCCGAAGCCCGACACCACCACCTGGCCGCGGCCGGTCGCCTCCATCACGAAAAAGCCGCCCGACTGCGCGAACAGGGCGTTGCCCAGGCTCTGGGTGCGCGTTTTGAGTTCCACGCCGTCGGACGCGGCCACAAAGGCGCCGTCGTTGAGGGTGTAACTGGCGGGGCCGATATCGACCACCTGCATGGCGCCGGGCAGCGTGGGCGAGAGCAGGCAGTCGCCGTCGCCGCGCACGGCTTCGATATGCTGCTGGAAGAATGATTCGCCATTGGCCATGCGCCGCATGATCGAGCCCATGATGCCGCCAGTCATGCGACCCTTGAGGTCGAGATTGGTTTCCATCATGACCATCGCGTCGGATTCGCAATAGATTTTTTCGCCACGGCGCAGCGCCACGTGGAGGAAGGGATCGACGTCCCCGGTGACGGTAAAGGTAGGCATGGTAGTTGTTTTTAGAGGGTTAAGCGATCAGGCCGACGCGCCGGGCGGCCTTGAGCCAGTCCGGGTATTCGGCCATCAGTAAATCATACAGTTCGGCGTCGGTATATTCGTCGGGCGACGCGACCGAAAAATAGTTGGCGTTGTCCACCAGGCGACCCGGCAATTCGTCGAGGCTTTCCAGGAACGGGAAATCGGAGTCGGCAAAGCTCGAGAGCTTGCGGCTCTTCGATTTGCGTCCCTTGCCGATGCCCATGAATTGCCAGAAGATGGCCTCGTGACTGGACCAGCGCACCTGGCGCTCGGCCACGCCCTGATCGGACGTGCCGCCGTCGGTGACGAACATCACGTACACGGGTAACTCTGCGCGCTGCGGCTTGCTGCGTTCGCCGCCGGCGCCGTCGGGGAAATAGAAGCGGCGCACGGCTTCGAGCGCGGCGCCATAGCGGGTGTCGCCTTCGAGCGGATGGCGGTTGATGGTGTTTTGCACGAAACCGGCAAAGTTACCGATGCCCATGGGATCGACGTGGTGGACGTTGCGACCGAACAGGAACACATCGATCTCGCCGTCATCGTCGAACTTGCAGCCCAGCGCCAGGATGCGCTCGGCAAACTGCTGCACCAGGCCGCGCTTGTACAACATGCCCATCGAACCGGAAATATCGAGCACCAGGCACACGCGGGCGCGGTGGCTTTGCAGCCCCACTTTTTGCAGCGAGACGCTGGCCGACTTGACCAGGCTGACCAGCTGCGGCGCCTGCTGTTGCAAGCGTTTTTCCAGGTCCACGCCAGCTTTGACGGCAGCAGGTGCAGGTGCGGGCGTCTCATCGACCGTGCCGCCAAAATGGCGCACCAGCACATCAAGGCCGCCATCGAAACCCTGGCCCGACGCCATGAAGCGCCACGCGCCGTTGCGGCGATAAATCTCGCCGACCATCAGCGCCCGTTCGGACACAAAGTCGGCGCCGGTAAAGGCAAAGCGCACGAATTCTGTGTCGCCGGCCAGCAGCCGCAGGTAGCCGGACTGCAGTTGCGACATCACGCCGGGGCCGTCGATGCTGGCGGTGATCACCACCCGCTCGACCTTGGCAGGCAGACGCGCCAGGTTAAAGGTAAATCGGTGACCGCCGGCCAGTCCGTTACCGACAAGCACCCCGCCACATGGCGTGGCGGGCTGATTAAAGAAAGTCATGTACGGCTCACCGACCAGCTTGCCGTTGGCATCGAGTGCAAAGCTGGCCACATCGAGCGCCAGGCCCTGCGCCGAGAATTCGGCATGAAATACCCGGTCGGCGATGGCGGGCGCCAAGGTAACGCGTCCCCCTTTGGAAATTTGTTCCATGGCGCTCCTGCCGGGTGGTGTATTACGCGTTGACGCCGAACGAACGTGCGAGGGGACCGAGGCCGCCCTTGAAACCCTGGCCGATGGCGCGGAATTTCCAGTCGCCGCCGTGGCGATACAGTTCGCCGAAAATCATCGCGGTTTCGGTGGAGCCGTCTTCGGACAGGTCGTAGCGAGCCAGTTCGACGCTGTTGGCGGCGTTCAGGCAACGGATGTAGGCTTTACCGACCATGCCGAAGTTCTGGCGGCGCGCGTCGGCTTCGTGGATGGTGACGCAGAACGAGACGCGGTCGATATCGGCCGGAATCGCAGACAGGTCGACGTTGAGGGACTCGTCGTCGCCGTCGCCCTGGCCGGTCTGGTTGTCGCCGGTGTGCACGATCGAGCCGTCGGTGGATTTCAGGTTGTTGTAGAAGATGAAGTCGGAGTCGCCACGCACTTTGCCGTCGGTCTTGAGCAGGAAGGCGCTACCGTCGAGGTCGAACGCGGAGCCATCGGACGAGCGCGGGTCCCAGCCCAGGCCAATCACCACCTTGGTCAGGCCGGGAGCTTCCTTGCTCAGATTAACGTTGCCGCCTTTTTGCAGACTAATAGCCATATTCGTTTCCTTTCAGTACAGATTGTGGGGACAGTCCAGCTGCCAATATCAGCTATAAATAATAACAAAGGAATGACAAGACAGTCACTCCGCTGACTTGTTTTCTTAATGCAATATTGTATGCAATATACATGAAGCAGGTTGATTGTAAAGTGGCGCGCTTAGTACGAGCTTAGCCCGCCCGCCGCGCGGCCAGCTCACCAAGGAGCATGTAGGGGGATTGCTGAACGCCGGCGCGCAAGGCGCCCGGGGATGAACCAATCGTGGCGGCGCAGGTCAAATTGGCGACCGGTCGGCAGCGGTTACCGGTTTGACGGCGCGGTCCGCCCTGCCGTCGTCGCCGCCGGCCCGTCGGGCCTACTACCCCGAAATCAGGAGATTCATCATGGACCACACCATCAAGCTCGAACAACACACCTGGAAAAACTATTTCGACCATGTGTCGCAGCAGCTGGCGGGCAAATGCGTCGAGATCGACGTCTCGTCACTGGCACTGGGTAGCCAGGTGGTCGCCGCTTGGCTGCCGGTACTCGGCGTCACCTACGAGGAACAGTCCGATTTGCTGTCCATCATGACGGAAGGACTCGACCACATGATCCGGCATCCGCGCGAGATCTTCGTGCAGACAGCGCACAATGCACTGCAATCGGTCCGCATCACGGATGCCGATGGCACCGTCCAGATCGTCCGCTTCCGCGACCCGGTCGCCTTGCCGGCGCCTTGACGTCGGCAAGGCGCCGCCTCCTCAACCCAGCAGCGCCGGATCGATGATGATGCGGTTGTCGACGTGCCTGACGCCGGGCGCCAGCCAGGCGGCACGCTCGGCCGCCCGCCGCTCGCTCCATGAACGCACGTTGCCGCGCAGCGTAACCGAGCCGCCCACGGCTTCCACTTGCAAGCGGGCGGCGTCCACTGCCGCATTGCGGTGAAAGGCGGACACGATCTTCTGCTGCACGTCGGCGGCGGCAGCCTTCGGCTGCAACTTGATCTGGTTCGAGACCGAGCGCACGCCGCGAATCCGGCGCACTGCCTGCTCGGCCCGCTCACGCTGGTAATTCCACTCGACCTCGCCCTCCAGCCGCAGGATGCCGCCGTCCACCGCGATCTTGATCGTTGTCGCCGAGTGCGGCATTTGGCACTGCAGCGCGGATGCCGCCTCGCGCGCGATGTCGGCGTCGAGCCGGTCGCCACCCGCGAGCCTCACTTCGATCTCGTCGGCCACGCCCGCCACGCCGGCAACGCGCTGGGCAGCGTGCTCGGCCGCGATCTTCTGTGCATAGCTGCGCACGAAGCCGGTAAGCGTGACGATCTTGTCACGCACCGATACCGCAACGTCATTGGCGGCGATGTCGGCGTCCCACGACAATTCACTTTCCACATTTTTCTTGATTTCACTATCGATAAGCATGGCAACCTCCTGTTCGACCAGTATGAGTCATTTGCGTCAGCGTACAGCTCCGGCCGGCGCGGCACGCCCCACCGCAGCGCCACCACGGCGCGCACGATAGGGACATGCTAACGTCGCGGCGCATGCACGATAACTGATGTAAATCAAAGTGCTGCGTTGAACGGATAGCCGATGAGCAGCCGGTACCGCAGCAGCCGGACCGTATCGTGCTCCGGTGCTACGGGGTTACGGATCGCCCGCAGGCCTGCCCGCCTCGCATGCTCCGCACGGAATCGAATCGGCACGGAAAGCCGCGACACCGGGAACCATTGCGCCCACCTCGCGGTCAAACGGGGAACGGCCAATGACCGGCCGGGAGGAGCCGCCATGAAAACCTGTCTGATTGTCTGCTACAGCCATACCGGTGTCACCGAGCGGGTGGCGAAGGCGCTGGCCCACCGTCTCGGCGCCGATCTTGAACTGGTCAAGGACATGCGCCCGCGCCAGGGTTTCTCCGGATACTTGCGCTCGGTTTGGGAAGCATTGCGCCGGTGCCCGGCCGCCATCTTGCCGCCACGTCACGATCCGGCCCACTATCCATTCATCGTCCTGGGCACGCCAGTCTGGGCCGGCCACATGAGTGCGCCGATGCGCAGCTATATCACGCAGCAGCGAGACCGCTTTCAGCGGCTTGCCCTGTTCTGCACCATGGGTGGCAGCGGCGGTCGGCACGTGTTGTCCGCCATGGCCGACCTGTGCCACCGCACCCCGGTTGCCACGCTGTGCCTGCGCCAGCAGGACGTGCTGACCGACCGCCACCAGCGGCAACTGGCCGACTTCGCAGGCCAGCTGGCGCAGGTGGAACACCGTGCCTAGCCGCCGCCCCCCCATCTCACCCAGGAGACCGCCATGCCAGAACCGCAAGCGCTCGACCCCACGCGCCGGCAATTCGTCCTCGATTTGCTGACCACTACGCACGACCTCACCCTCGCCACCCTGCGACCGGATGGGTACCCGCACGCCACCGTGGTCAGTTTTGTCCACGACGGCTTGACGCTGTATGCCGGCATCGGCATCGACAGCCAGAAATCCCATAACATCCGCCATTGCAACAGGGTCTCGGCCACCATCACCGCACCTTACGCCAACTGGCGCGAGATCCGGGGTGTGTCGTTGGCGGGCAGCGCCGCCTTCGTGGACAACGCCACCGAGAACGCGCATGTGGCCGATCTGATGCTGTACCGTTTTCCCGAGGCTCGCCAGTTTCTCCATGCGGGCAGCGCCATGTGGCCGGGCGCACTGTTCGTGCGCATCGCTCCGCGCGTAATCTCGGTGCTTGACTACACCTGCGGCTTCGGCCATACCGAACTATTTACAGTCAACAGCGCGTGAAATTTTCCTGGCAGCAGCAACCGTGGGGCACTTGCACGTCTCAGGGGGCAGCCCGACCGCAGAGCCATCCGGGGGCTGACGCGCCGTGCCTGGCGGTAATCGCGCGCGACGCGGATATTGGCGATGCCGGCTTGGGCCTGCGAACGCCCCCCGAAAATAATCATCCCGCAGAGCAGATATTTTATGGAAAATAACGGTTTGTGCCACCCTACCGGGATGGCGCGCCATTGGAAACCATCATGCCACTGCCCTCGCTGTTGCTCCGCCTGTTTCTGTCATGCTGCCTGGCTGCGACCGGGAGCGGTACCGCCCATGCCGCCATCGACCGCCCGGCCCTGGTTGCCCGCCATGCGCCGCACCTGCGTGCGATCGACCCGCAGGCGCCGCTCACCGTGGGCAACGGGCGCTTTGCCTTTACGGCCGACGTCACCGGGCTGCAGACGTTGCCCGACCTGTACCACGCGCAGGGCATACCGCTCGAAACGCAAGCGCGCTGGTCGTGGCACCAGGACGCCAATCCGGCCGGCTACACGCTGGCCGACGCCAATGTCGATTACACGGCCCATGGCCGCACGGTGGGCTATCCGACCAACGCCAAGTCGCCTGCCGGCCAGTGGCTGCGTGAAAATCCGCACACGCAGCCGCTGCCGCGCATCGGCCTGGTCCTCACCGGCAAGGACGCGCGCGCCATCACCAGCACCGACATCACCCGGATCGACCAGCGCCTCGACCTGTGGCAAGGCCGCCTGCAAAGCATGGTGACGCTGCTGGGCCAGCCGGTCAGCGTGCGCAGCGCGGTCGCTCCGGACAGCGATGCGCTGGCCCTGGCGGTCAGGTCGCCGCTGCTGCAACAAGGCCGGCTGGCTGTGCGCATCGCCCTGCCCCTCGGTTACGCGCGCACCACAACCCACCACAATCCGCCACTCGATTTTACCCAGCCCGAGGCGCACCGCAGCACGGTGCTGGAACAGACCGGCCGCAAGCTGGTGGTCGAACACCGGCGCGACGGCGCCCGCTATGCGATGACCGTGGCCAGCAGTGCCAGGCTCGTCATCACCCATCCGGCGCCGCACGTCCTGCAGATCGCCCCGGCGGACGGCGAGTCGCTGGACCTCACCATCGCCTTCACCGAGAACGGCGTGGCGCAGGCGCCCGATGCGGCCACCGTGTTCGAGACCAGCGCCCGCCACTGGCAGCGGTTCTGGCAGCAAGGCGCGGCCGTCGACTTTGCCGGCAGCCTCGACCCGCGCGCGCCGGAGCTGGAGCGCCGCGTGGTGCTGTCGCAATACCTGACCGCCGTGCAGATGGGCGATACCTTGCCGGCCTCGGAAAGCGGACTGACCACGTCCACGTGGTACGGCAAGCACCACACCGAAATGGTGTGGTGGCACACGGCCCACTTCGCACTATGGGGCCGCCCGGAGTTCACTGCCCGCACTTTGTCGTGGTACCAGCGCACCCTGCCCGCCGCGCGCGCCGCGGCGCAAGAGCGTGGTTTGACCGGTGCCCGCTGGATGAAGATGACCGGTCCCGGCGGGCGCGAAAGTCCCGGCGGCAATCCGCTGATTGTCTGGAACCAGCCGCACCCGATCCACCTGGCCGAGCTGCTGTACCGCGCCGATCCCACCCCGGCCACGCTGGCGCGCTATCGCGAACTGGTGTTCGATACCGCCAAAGGCATGGCTGCCATGCTGCACTGGGAAGCAGCGGGCCAGCGCTATGTGCTGGGCCCGCCGCTATGGATCGCGCAGGAAATCTACGACCAGCGCACCAGCATGAATCCATCGTACGAGCTCAGCTACTGGGCCCGTGGCCTGGAAATCGCCCAGCAGTGGCGCGAACGCCTGGGCCTGGCGCGCGACGCCGGCTGGGAGCAAAAGCGCACGCACCTGTCGCCACTACCGGTCAAGGACGGCAAATACGTGGCGCTGGAATCAAACCCGGACACCTGGGACAACGTGGACAGCCGCCACGACCACCCGTCGTTCCTGATGGCGCTGGGCCAGTTGCCCGGCGATGGCGTGGACCGCGACACCATGCGCTGCACCCTGCACGCGGTGCTGTCCACCTGGGACTGGAAAACCAAGATCTGGGGCTGGGACTACCCGATGATCGCCATGACGGCGGCGCGCCTGGGCGAAACGCAGGCGGCGGTGGACGTGCTGCTCAAAACGGACGGTCCCAACAACCGCTACACGGGCGCCGGCCACAACACCAACACCAACCTGCCCGTCTACCTGCCCGGCAACGGCGCGCTGCTGGCAGCCGTCGCCCTGATGGCCGGCGGCTGGGATGGTGCGCCGGCAGGCAATGCGCCGGGATTCCCGCGCGATGGCCAGTGGGTGGTCAAGGCCGAAGGGTTTCAGCGCTTGCCCTGATGGAGCAATTCCCCCACCCGCTGCCCCAGACTGTCGGCAGTAAACGGCTTGGTCAGGATCTGCATGCCGTGGTCGAGGTCGCCGTGGTTGAGCACCGTGTACTCGGCGTAGCCGGTGATGAACAGGATCGCCACGCCGGGACGCTGGACGCGGATGGCGTCGGCAAGCTGGCGGCCGTTCATGCCGTTTGGCATGCCGACGTCGGTGACCAGCGCATCGATATCGGGGTGCTTGGCAAACACCCGCAAGGCCGAGGGGCCGTCTTCGGCCTCCAGCACCTCGTAGCCGAGGTCGCCTAGCACCTCGACCGCCACGCCGCGCACCAGCGGTTCGTCATCGACCAGCAGGATTTTCCTGCGGCTTGACGCGGCCGGCAATGAAGGCGATTCGACGGCGGCCTCGTGCGACGGGGCCTGGCCCGCGTGGCGCGGCAGGTACAGGCACACCTCGGTGCCCTCGCCTGGCGCCGAATAGATGCGCACCGCGCCGCCGGACTGGCCGGCGAAGCCATATACCATAGACAGGCCCAGGCCGGTGCCCTGCCCCATCGGCTTGGTGGTGAAGAACGGCTCGAAGGCGCGGGCGATGACGTCGGCAGTCATGCCCACGCCGTTGTCGCCGACGCTCAGTGCCACGTAATCGCCGGCGGCCAGGCCGCGCGCGGTGGCAGCAGCCTGATCCAGTTGCAGGTTGTCGGCGCGGATGGCGATGGTGCCGCCGCCGGGCATGGCGTCGCGCGCGTTGATGCACAGATTCAATAGCGCATTTTCAAGCTGGCCCACGTCCACGAAGGTACACCACAGGTCGTCCGCCATGGCGGTCTCGAGCGCAATGCCGGGACCCACGCTGCCGGAAATGAGGTCGCGCATGCCGGCCACCACGCGGGCCAGGCACGACGGCTTGGGGTCCAGCGTTTGCCGGCGCGAAAATGCCAGCAGGCGCTGGGTCAGCGCAGCGGCACGCTTGACTGCTGCCTGCGCGCTGCCCAGATGACGCTCGACATCGGCAATGCGGCCTTGCGCCAGGCGGATTTTCAGCAATTCCAGGCTGCCGCTGATGCCAGCCAGGATGTTGTTGAAATCATGTGCCAGGCCGCCGGTCAACTGGCCGACCGCGTCCATCTTCTGTGCCTGGCGCAAGGCGGCCTCGGCTTCCACCAGCGCCGCCGTGCGCTGCTCCACGCGCTGTTCGAGCGTGTCGGTCAGCGTGCGCAGTGCGGCGATGGCGCGATCGCGTTCGGCTTCGACGGCGCGGCGGCCCTCGATATCGATCAGCACGCCGGGAAACTTGCTGCCGGTGCCATCCGGCGCCAGTTCCACCCGGCCGTTCGCCTCCAGCCAGTAGTAATTACCGTCCAGGCGGCGGGTGCGGTACTGGTGGGCGTAGGCGCCGCCGCGCGAAATGGCGCCATTGATGGCGGCGGCCAGGCCGTCGCGGTCGTCCGGATGCACGGTTTCCACCACTTCCGCCAGGCTCAGGCCAGCGCGGCCCTTGGCCGGATCGAAGCCGAAGGCGTTGGCAAAGCCCTCGTCCACGCTGAATTTATCGGCCGGCAAATCCCAGAGCCAGGTGCCGATGATGGCGCCAGCCGCCAGCGCCAGCTGCACGCGCTCGACGTTTTCGGCCAGCGCGGCCTCGGTTTTCTTGCGCGCCGTAATGTCGCGAAACAGCACCGACACTTGCCGCATTTCTTTCGGCCCCACGCGCCGGGCCGATACTTCGATAAACCGGCCAACGGCCTGGAACTCCTGCTCGAAGCGGGCCGGCTCCCCCGTCTCCAGCACCTTGCCGTAGAGGTCGAGCCAAATTTGGGCATTGCCGGGGTCGATGTCGCGCAGGCGCTTGCCGACGATGTCGGCAATGCCGGTGTGGCGCTCGTAGCCGGAATTGGCTTCAATATGGATGTAGTCGCTCATCGGGCCGTGCGGGCCGTCGATGAAGCGGATGATGCAAAAGCCGTCGTCAATCGCTTCGAACAGGGCCAGGCGCTGGGCCTGGTGGAGCGCCAGTTGGGCTTCGAGCGCGGCGCGGCTTTGCGGGGTCGGATCGTGGTCCAAGCGGTAGTCTTTCAAGTATTAGTGTTTTTAGGCAAGTGTACCATTGCCGCTCCCGGGTTCAGCCACCTTCCACCATACGTGCGCGAGTCAACGGAGCGAGCTGCCGCTATGCGTTATGCTGAAATTTTGGCAGAGAGTACCGCCATGACCCATAACGACCACTTTCCCACCATCGAACGCCGTCACGATGGCCCCGTAGAAGTCGTCGATACCGGCCTCGACGTGGCTTCCAGGGAAGGCGTAGGACCGGCTCTGGAGTTCATGCTCACCCACGGTGTCGATCGCTTTACGGCGCTGCGGGTGCTGGCCGGTCCGGAGTTCCACCGGCCCAGTCCCTCTTCGCCCGACGAAGGGCAGGTCGTACCCGGTTTCTGATTTTCTGGCAAAGTAGAGGTCGCTCGCGTCGCCACCACCATGCGTGGCAATGCGCCCGTATCAACTCATTCTGCCCGGAGATCCCAGACAATGACCACCACCAGCTACCCCGATACCCGCCTCTTGATCGCCAACGAGTGGCAAGACGCCACCGGCGGCAAGACCATTCCCGTCATCAATCCGGCTACCGGCCAGGCCATCGGCACCGTGGCGCATGCCAGCATCGCCGACCTCGACCGCGCCCTGGAAGCAGCCCAGCGCGGCTTTGATGCCTGGCGCAAAGTGCCGGCTTTCGAGCGCGCCGCCATCATGCGCAAGGCCGCGAGCCTGCTGCGCGAACGCGCCGACGAGATCGGCCGCCTGCTCACGCAGGAGCAAGGCAAGCCGCTGGCCCAGGCCAAGGCCGAAGCCACCGCCGGCGCCGACATCATCGACTGGTTCGCCGCCGAAGGCATGCGCGTCTATGGCCGCATCGTGCCGGCGCGTAACCCGGCCGCCCAGCAACTGGTATTGAAAGAGCCGGTCGGCCCGGTTGCCGCGTTCACGCCGTGGAACTTCCCGATCAACCAGATCGTGCGCAAGCTGGCTGCTTCGCTCGCCACCGGCTGCTCGTTCCTGTGCAAGGCGCCTGAGGAAACCCCGGCGTCGCCTGCCGCGCTGTTGCAATGTTTTGTCGATGCCGGCGTGCCGCCCGGTACCGTGGGCCTGGTATTCGGCGACCCGGCCGAAATTTCCGGCTACCTGATCCCGCACCCGGTGATCCGCAAGGTAACCTTCACCGGTTCCACCCCGGTGGGCAAGCAGCTGGCCGCCCTGGCTGGCGCCCACATGAAGCGCGTGACCATGGAACTGGGCGGCCATGCCCCGGTGATCATTGCCGAGGACGCAGACGTGGCGCTGGCCGTGGAAGCGGCCGGCGGCGCCAAGTTCCGCAATGCGGGCCAGGTGTGCGTATCGCCCACCCGCTTCCTGGTGCATAACAGCATCAAGGCCGAGTTCACCCGCGCCATGGTTGCCCATGCCGAAGGGCTGAAGCTCGGCAACGGCCTCGACGCCGGCACCACGCTGGGTCCGCTAGCCAACCCGCGCCGCGTGACCGCCATGACGCAACTGGTGGACGACGCCCGCGCCAAGGGCGCCAACGTGGCCACAGGCGGCCAGCGCGTGGGCACCGAAGGCAATTTCTTTGCACCCACCATCCTGGCCGACGTGCCCTTGAACGCCAGCGTGTTCAACGACGAGCCGTTCGGCCCGGTCGCGGCCATCCGTGGCTTCGACACCCTGGACGAGGCGATCGCCGAATCGAACCGCCTGCCGTTCGGCCTGGCCGGTTATGCGTTCACCCGCTCGATCAAGAACGCCCACCAGCTGATGCACAACGTCGAAGTGGGCATGTTGTGGATTAACCAGCCGGCCACGCCCAGCGCCGAAATGCCGTTTGGCGGCGTCAAGGATTCGGGCTACGGTTCGGAAGGCGGTCCGGAGGCGCTCGAGGCTTACCTGAACACCAAGGCGGTGTCGATGGTCGGCGTGTAACCCTACTGGAGGATGGACGGCGGTAGTCGCCGGATGCGATACTGATCCGATGAACAACCTCTCCCCCTCCATCCCATGAGCCACGGCTTCCTGCTCCACATGGTGTTTTATCTGGTGGCGGCCGTGGTGCTGGTGCCACTGGCCAAGCGCGCCGGCATGGGCGCCGTGCTCGGCTATCTCGCAGCCGGCGCCATCATCGGCCCCTGGGGCCTGTCCCTGATCGGCAACGTCGAGGACGTGCTCAGCATCTCCGAATTCGGCGTGGTGCTGATGCTGTTCCTGATCGGCCTCGAACTCGAACCCAGAAAACTGTGGTCGCTGCGCCGTCCCATCTTTGGCTGGGGCGGCTTGCAGGTGCTCACCGTCAGCGCCGCACTGGCCGGCGTGGCGATTGCGTGCGGCATCGACTGGCATATTGCGCTGGTCGCCGGCCTGGCGCTCTCGCTCTCGTCCACCGCCATCGTGCTGGCCACGCTGGGTGAGCGCAAGCTGCTGCCGAGCCCGGCCGGGTCGGCCAGCTTTTCCATCTTGCTGTTGCAGGATATTGCCGCCATCCCGATGATCGCGCTGGTGCCGCTGCTGGCCATGGCCGGCGTGGTCGCCGACCACGACGGGCAAGGCTGGATGAAGGCCGTCAAGCTGCTGGCGGTGCTGCTCACCCTGATCGCGTGCGGACGGTTCCTGGTCAACCCCGTGATGCGCTACCTGGCCCGCACCGGCCTGCGCGAACTGTTTACCGGCTTTGCGCTGCTGCTCATCATCGGCATTTGCCTGCTGATGGAATGGGTGGGCCTGTCGCTGGCGCTCGGCACGTTCACGGCCGGCGTGCTGCTGGCCGACTCCGAGTACCGCCACCAGCTGATCAGCGACCTGGAGCCGTTCAAGGGCCTGCTGCTGGGGCTGTTCTTCATGGCGGTGGGCATGTCGGCCGACTTCGGTCTGCTGCTGGCGCAGCCGTGGCTGGTACTGGGCCTGACCTGCGCCCTGCTGCTGATCAAGGGTGGCATGTTGTACGGGCTGTCGTTCTGGTTCGACATCCCGCGCGGCCAGCGCCTGTTCTTTGCGATGCTGATGTCGCAAGGAGGCGAATTCGCCTTCGTCGTATTCGGCACGGCCGTGGACGCCAAGGTGCTGCCGCCCGCCACGTCCGCCCTGCTGGTGCTCGTGGTCACGCTGTCGATGGTGGCCACGCCGCTGCTACTGCTGCTGCACGACAGGCTGGTGGCGCCGCGCCTGCGCACGGCAAAGAAGAAGCGCGAAGCGGACCAGATCGCGGTGGAAAATCCGGTGATCATTGCCGGCTTCGGCCGCTTCGGCCAGATCATCGGCCGCCTGCTGTCGGCCAACCGCATCGGCGTGACCGTGCTCGACCACGATCCCGACCAGATCGAACTGCTGCGCAAGTTCGGCTACGAAGTCTTTTATGGCGACGCCACCCGCATCGACCTGCTGGAAGCGGCCGGCATCGGCAAGGCCAGCGCGCTGGTGATCGCCATCGATACCGTGGACGAGAGCCTGGAACTGGTGGACGCCGTGCGCGAACGCTACCCGGCCCTGACCATCCTGGCGCGCGCCCGCAACGTGTCGCACTATTACGCGCTGCTCGACCGTGGCGTGACGCTGATCGAACGCGAAACTTTCGAGGCATCGCTGCAACTGGGCGGCAAGGTGCTGCAACAACTGGGCTTCAGCACCGAACGCGCGGAACAGGCCACGCGCATCTTCCGCAACCACAACCTGAAAACCCTGCTGGAAGTGTATCCGCACCAGCAAGACCAGGACGAAATGGTGTCGATCACGCGCAAGGGCCGCCTGGAACTTGAAGAAATGATGGCGGGCGACGCGGCGGCGTTCAGGGACGCCGAGCAGGCGGGCACGTTGAAAACTGACTGATGGCGCACCCCGCGCACGATTGCGAGGCATAGTCTTACACGACCATTGCACTGCCAATTTTGCTGGTAGATTGTGAAACTACAATAACAAAACCCTCACAACCTCTCTCAACCCGGTGCCCCATGAAAACGTTTCATTGCGACAAATGTTCCCAGCAAGTGTTTTTCGAAAATACCCACTGTTCCAACTGCGAGAGCATGCTCGGCTTCGAGCCGGCACTGCGCACCATCAACGCCTACGAACCGGCCGATAACGGCCTGTGGAGCAGTCTGAACAAGAAAGACGCCGGCAAGCTGTACAAACAGTGCAGCAACTACGTGGAACACAATGTGTGCAATTGGATGATACCGGCCGACGACGCGCACGACCTGTGCGAGTCTTGCCAGCTGACGGTGGTCATTCCTGCCCTGTCGTCGGAAAAGAACCACATTCTCTGGTCACGCCTGGAAACCGCCAAGCGCCGCCTGCTGTTCTCGCTGGCCGCGCTCAACCTGACGCCGGACTCGAAAGAAGATGCGCCCGAAACCGGCCTGGCATTCCAGTTCCTGGAAGATGGCGCCACCCCTGACGAATGCGTGATGACGGGCCACGACGACGGCCTGATCACCCTGAACATCGCCGAAGCCGATCCGGCCGAGCGCGAACGCACGCGCGAGCAGATGCACGAGCGCTACCGCACGCTGCTCGGGCATTTCCGCCACGAGAGCGGCCATTATTATTTCGACCGGCTGGTGGTCGATACGCCGTGGATCGACAGCTTCCGCACCCTGTTCGGTGACGAACGCGCCGATTACAGCGAAGCGCTCAAGCGCCATTACGAGAATGGCCCGGTCGCCGACTGGGAAGAGCGTTTCGTCAGCAGCTATGCCAGCTCGCACCCGTGGGAAGACTGGGCCGAAACCTGGGCCCACTACCTGCACATGATCGATACGCTGGAAACGGCGCACTCGTGCGGCCTGTCGCTCAAGCCCGCCAAGGCCGACGAGCCGTCGCTCGATGGCGTCACCTTGCCGACCAGGCTGGACACCTTTGACGACACCATCTCCGACTGGTTCGCGCTGACTTACGTGCTCAACAGTCTGAATCGCAGCATCGGCATGCCGGACTCGTATCCGTTCAAGCTCAGCACGCCGGTGCTGGAGAAGCTGACCTTCGTCCACAAGGTGGTTGCTTCCTACAAAACCACCGGCATCAAGCAGGCGCGTCCAGCAGCTCCACCGACACCTGCATCAGCACCGGTGGCGACGCTGGCCCAAACTGGTTGAAGATCGCCACGTCGGCGGCATCGTGTCCGTAAGCGAGCGTGACACGGCCGCCGCGCGCAGTGTCCTGGGTGGGGTCGAAGGTGTACCAGCGGCCGCCCACCCAGGCCTCGAACCAGGCATGCTGGTCCATCGGCACCAGCTCGTGCAAATACCCGACCACCATGCGCGCCGGAATGCACAGGCTGCGGCACAGGGCAATGCCCAGGTGCGCCAGGTCGCGGCATACGCCCTCGCGCCGCAGGTTGACCTCGGTGGCGGTCATCTGGCCATACAGCGTATTGGGATCGAAACGCACCTCGCGCCGGATCCAGTCGCTGATCGCGGCTACCTGGTCGTAACCGGGCGCCACATCGGCTACGATTTCGTTCGCCATGGTGGTGAACTGCTCGGATTCGCAATAGCGGCTCGATAGCAGGAAGGTCAGCACGGCGTCGGGCAGGTGCTGCACCGCGTCGAACGGCGCCCCGGGCGCCACGTCGATCTCGTCGGCGGTCATCACGTCGGCCGATGTCTCGATCGAAAATTCGCCGGCCGGCGCCACCACGCGCTGGCACAGGTTGCCATACATATCGGTAAACTCCACCACCGGCACACTTGGCGTGAGCGTATAGGACTCGCGCGCCACCCATTGCTGGGCGCCGCTGCGCGCGCGCAACATCAGGATAAACGGCGTGGGGCCGTCCAGGGTGAACGCAAGTTTGCAGGCAGTACGCAGCCACATGGGGAGTATCGCTTTCAATATCGAAGTGGTCTGCACCATAATGGCGCACGTTGCCCGATGCGCCGAGGTGAACACGGTGCACGCATCTTAGCATCGACACTATTATCAAGAAACGTGCCTGCGGTGCGCGGCGTGTTACGCTGAGATATCAGGTATGAATCATGCTTAATTAAGCACATCGCGATGAAACAGGTCGCGCCCACATCGAAAAGGCATTCCGCATGGCTATCCGTATCGCGCTGCACCACAAGACCAGTTACCGTTATGACCGCCTGGTCAACCTGTCGCCGCACGAAGTACGCTTGCGCCCGGCTCCGCACGCGCGCACTCCGATCCTGTCGTACTCGCTGACGGTGCAACCCGACGATCACTTCATCAACTGGCAGCAAGACCCGTACGGCAATTACATCGGCCGTTTTGTGTTCCAGGAAAAAACCGACGTGCTCGACTTCACGGTGGACCTGGTGGCCGACATGACGGTCATCAACCCGTTCGATTTCTTTGTGGAAAAATACGCCGAGAAATTCCCGTTTGCCTACCCGGAGCAACTGACTGCCGAACTGAGCCCCTACCTGCGCACCGAAGCGGCAGGCCCACTGCTGAAAGAATGGGTGGCGTCGGCCCGCGCCGCGCTGCTGGCAGAACCGATCCTCACCAACGACTTCCTGGTGGCGATTAACCAGCGCCTGCAGCTCGATATCGCTTACCTGCTGCGCATGGAACCGGGCGTGCAAACGCCGGAAGACACGCTGGAAAAACGGTCGGGCTCGTGCCGCGACACCGGCTGGCTGCTGGTGCAGATCCTGCGCGAACTGGGGCTGGCGGCGCGTTTCGTGTCCGGCTACCTGATCCAGCTGCGCGCCGACCAGGAAGCGCTGGACGGCCCCAGTGGCGCCGCCGAAGATTTTACCGACCTGCACGCGTGGACCGAGGTGTACATCCCCGGCGCCGGCTGGATCGGCCTCGACCCCACCTCCGGCATGCTGGCCAGCGAAGGCCATATTCCGCTGGCCTGCACGGCGATGCCGTCGTCGGCCGCGCCGGTCAGTGGCTATACCGACCGGGCCGAGGTGACGTTCTTCCACGAGATGACGGTCACCCGCATCCACGAAGACCCGCGCGTGACCAAACCGTATTCGGAAGCCGATTGGCACAAGATCGACCAGCTGGGTCAGCAGGTCGATGCCGACCTCAAGCGCCAGGACGTGCGCCTGACGCAAGGCGGCGAGCCGACCTTCGTCTCGATCGACGACATGGACGGCGCCGAATGGAACACGCTGGCGCACGGCGACAAGAAGCGCGAGCTGGCCGGCAACCTGATGCACCGCCTGAAAAACCACTTCGCGCCCGGCGGCATGCTGCACTACGGCCAGGGCAAATGGTACCCGGGCGAGCCGCTGCCGCGCTGGGCCCTCAATATCTTCTGGCGCGTCGATGGCCAGCCGATGTGGTTCGACGCGTCGCTGTTCTCCGACGATCACGTCAACGACGGCTATGGCAGCGACGAAGCGGCCAGCTTCATCGCCGAACTGACGAAAACCCTGCGCCTGCCCGCCAACAGCCCGATCGCTGCCTACGAGGACGTGCTGCTGCAAACCCAGCGCGAGCAGGCCCTGCCGCGCAATATCGATCCGTTGCAGGCTGATCTGACATCACCGGAAGAGCGGCGCCGCCTGGCGCGCCTGCTCGAGCGCGGCCTGGGCCAGGTGGCCGGCTACGTGCTGCCGTTAAAAGCGGCCGACTACGACCCGTCGGTCATGCTGGGCACCAACTGGCGCACGTCGGCCTGGCCGCTGCGCCGCGAGCACCTGTACCTGCTCGAGGGCGATTCGCCAATGGGCCTGCGCCTGCCGCTATCCACGCTGCCATGGGTGCTGCCGGAAGAGCGCGAGGCCGACCTCGAGTTCGATGTCGATCCGTTTTCCCCGCGCGGCGCGCTGCCGGTCACCAAAAAAGAGAAGCGCCCGGTACTGGGCCTGGCCGCCGGCAAGTCGGCCGAGCAGGCCAAGGCGCGCACGCCGCAAGACCCCGCCGCCCGCGACGTGATCCACACCGCGCTGTGCGTGGAAGTGCGCGGCGGCCGCCTGCACGTCTTCATGCCGCCGCTCAAACGCATCGAGGACTACCTGGCGCTGGTGTCCGCCGTGGAAAACACCGCGTCGAGGCTGAAGCTCAAGCTGCGCCTCGAAGGCTATGCGCCGCCGCGCGACCCGCGCATCAAGCTGCTCAGCGTGACGCCCGATCCCGGCGTGATCGAGGTGAACATCCATCCGGCGGCCAGCTGGAATGAGCTGGTCTATAACATGTCCACCCTGTACCAGGAAGCGCGCCTGACGCGCCTGGGCACCGAAAAATTCATGCTCGACGGCCGCCATACCGGCACCGGCGGCGGCAACCACGCCACGCTGGGCGGCGCCACGGCCGAAGACAGCCCGATGCTGCGCCGGCCCGACCTGCTCAAAAGCCTGATCACGTACTGGCAGGTGCACCCGGCGTTGTCGTACCTGTTCTCGGGCACCTTCATCGGGCCGACCAGCCAGGCGCCGCGCGTCGATGAAGCGCGCGACGACAACCTGTACGAACTGGCGATCGCCTTCCAGCAGATGGACCAGGTACTGCCGACCATGCACGACGGCGACAAGCCGTGGATGGTCGATCGCCTGCTGCGCAATATGCTGGTCGATTTGACCGGTAATACGCACCGCTCCGAATTCTCGATCGACAAGCTGTATTCGCCGGACGGCCCTACCGGGCGCCTGGGCCTGGTGGAATTCCGCGCCTTCGAAATGCCGCCGCACGAGCGTATGAGCTTGTTGCAAATGTTGCTGCTGCGTGCGCTGGTGGCGCGCTTCTGGCGCCAGCCGTTCCAGGCCAAGCTGGTGCACTGGGGCACGGCGCTGCACGACCGCTGGATGCTGCCGCACTTCGTGGCCCAGGATATCCGCGATGTGGCGCGCGACCTGCGTGCTTCGGGCTACGAGTTCGAGGAGCACTGGTTCGAACCGTTCATCGAATTCCGCTTCCCGCGCTTCGGCACCGTGGTCTATGAGGGCGTGGAAATGGAACTGCGCCAGGCCATCGAGCCGTGGAATGTGCTGGGCGAGGAAGTCACCGGCGGCGGCACCGCGCGGTATGTCGATTCGTCGGTGGAACGCATGCAGCTGCTGGTGCGCGGCCTCACCGACGGCCGCCACATCGTCGCCTGCAACGGCCGCATGCTGCCATTGCATCCGACCGGCGTGCCCGGCGAGTACGTGGCCGGCGTGCGCTTCCGCGCGTGGAGCCCGTGGTCGGCGCTGCACCCGAGCATCCGGGTGCAGGCGCCACTGACATTCGACCTGGTCGATACCTGGAGCGGGCGCGCCATCGGCGGGTGCACCTACCACGTGGTGCACCCGGGCGGGCGCAGCGAAGTCGGCTCGCCGGTCAATGCCAACGCCGCCGAAGCACGCCGGTTTGCGCGCTTCTGGCCGCACGGTCACACCCCGGGCCCGATGACTGTGATGAAAGAGGCACACAATCCGAGCTTCCCGATGACCCTGGACTTGCGCTGGCAGCCGTATTGACCTATTGTTTCGGTCCAGCAATCGCTTAACCTGCTTTCCATGTAGTCTGCGCGCCCATGCCCTCTCCCCTTCTTGCCCATTACCTGGCCGCGCCCGACAGCTTCGACGAAATGCTGGACGCGGCCAGGGTGCCGCGCGCGCACTGGCGCGCGATGCTCGACAACCTGGGACTTGAAGCGCCGGGCATGATGCGCCAGCGCAACGAGATGGTGCAGCGCCAGGTACGGGAAAATGGCGTGACCTACAACGTTCCGGCGGACCGCGACGGGCGCCAGCGGCCGTGGGATCTGAATGCCCTGCCGCTGATCCTGCCACCCGACGAATGGAGCGTGATCGAAGCGGCCGTGATCCAGCGCGCCACCCTGCTCAACCAGATCCTCGGCGACGTCTATGGCGAGCAGCGGATGCTGCGCGAAGGGCTGCTGCCGCCGGCGCTGATCCACGGCCACGCGGGCTTTCTGCGCCCATGCCACGATATCGGCCACCTCGAGGACGTCGCCCTGCACTTCTATGCAGTGGACCTGGCGCGCGCGCCCGATGGCCGCTGGTGGGTGGTTGCGGACCGCACCCAGGCGCCGTCGGGCGCCGGCTACGCGCTGGAAAACCGCGCCATCATCTCGCCCACTTTCCCAGACCTGCTGCGCGAACTGAAAGTGCAGCCGCTGTCGCAATTCTTCCGCACCATGCACGACAGCCTGGTGCACTGGGGCCGGCTGTGCGCGGCCAGCGGCGACACGCCGGCGCCGCTGCGCGATGGCGACGTGCCGCTGATCGTGCTGCTCACTGCCGGTCCGCGCACCGCCAGCTATTATGAACAGGCCTACTTGGCGCGCCACCTGGGCCTGGCGCTGGTGGAAGGCGGCGACCTTACCGTGCGCGACGGCGTGGTCTATCTGAAAACCCTGGCCGGCCTGCAGCGCGTGCACGTGATCCTGCGCCGGGTGGACGACGAAGCGTGCGACCCGCTGGAACTGGACAGCTCGATGCTGGGCGTGGCGGGCCTCACGCAAGCGGCAAGGCGCGGCAACGTGGTGGTGGCCAACAGCCTTGGTTCCAGCCTGCTGGAATCGGGCGCCCTGCTCGGCTTCCTGCCGGCGCTGTCGCGCCGCCTGCTGGGCGAACCGCTGAAAATGCCGTCGGTGGCCACCTGGTGGTGCGGCGAACCGGCCGCGCTGGAAGCGGTGATCGAAAAACTCGACCGCCTGGTGATCAAGCCCAGTTTTGCGCAGCGTCCGCAGTCGGCCGTGTTCGGCCGCGACCTCGATGGCACCGCGCGCGAAGCCTTTATTGCCGGGCTACGCGCCGATCCGGGCAATTTCATCGCCCAGGAAGTGGTGCGGTTGTCGCAGGCGCCGGTGTGGAAAGGCGGCCTCACATCGGGCCTGCAGGCGCGCGCCGTGGGACTGCGCGTATTCGCCTGCGCCACGCCAAACGGCTACGTGGTGATGCCGGGCGGCCTGACCCGGGTGGCCACGGGCCACGATGCGCGCGTGCTGACCATGCACATGGGCGGCGCCAGCAAGGATACCTGGGTGCAGGCGCGCACCCGGGTAGAAGTGCAAAGGCCCCAGCACCGCAGCATCACCAGCGACAACCTGGTGCGCGAAGACACCAATTTGTCGAGCCGGGTGGCGGAAAACCTGCTCTGGTACGGCCGTCACGCCGAGCGTTGCGACAATATCGGCCGCCTGCTGCGGGTGGCGCTGCACTTCCTGTTCAATGTCCGCTTCGACCAGCGCGGCGCCGAGTGGGCCACCGTGGAGGCGCTGTGCATCCACTTCCAGCTGCTCGACGCGGCCAGGAAGCCGGCGCCAGTACAAACCCAGTCGCAATCACTGGGCGGGATGACCCAGACGCAAACGATCGCCACGCCAGCCACCATCTTCAGCGACGCCGAAATCGAAGCGGCCCTGCTGCTGGCGGTGGTGTCGCCCGACGTGCCCGGGCTGGCGCGCCAGCAGCGCCAGCTGCACCGCGTGGCCGGCCAGCTGCACGAACGTTTTTCGGTCGATAACTGGCGCGCCCTGAACCGCATGGTGCAGCCGGTGGTACACCCCGGCGAACGGCCGTCGCAGTCGGCCGCGATGACCATCCTCGACGACGCCGCCGCCTCCTTGATGATGCTGGCCGGCTTTGCGCTCGACGGCATGACGCGCGACCTGGGCTGGCGTTTCATGTCGATCGGCCGGCGCCTGGAACGGCTGCAATTCCAGTGCGAAGTGCTGCAGCGCGCACTGGCGATGGACCAGGACGGCAACCTCGAATGGCTGCTCGAACTGTCCGACAGCATCATCACCTACCGCGCCCGCTACCGCGCCCAGCCCGAGTGGCTGCCGGTGCTGGACCTGCTGCTGTGCGACGAGAGCAATCCGCGCTCGGTGCTGTTCCAGATCGACGGCATCCTCGGCACGCTGCGCCGCATCGCCCACACCCACGGCCCCTGCGGCGCCGACCTGCTGGCGCCGTTGCGCACCGAATTGAGCGCACTCACGCCCGGCACCGACCTTACCCACGGCAACGTCATGTTGACCGCCCTGCTGAACCGGATCCAGCTCGCCAGCGCAGCGCTGTCCGAGCATATCAGCGTGCAGTTCTTCAGCTACACCGACAATGACCGGCAAAGGAAGCGCACATCATGACGGGGACGACGCATGAGTGGCCGGCCGGCGCCGTCGCCTGCGCCCGCTACCGCGTGGTCCACGAGACGCGCTACCAGTATCAAAGCACGGTTTCGCTGTCGCAGCAGTACCTGCACATGACGCCGCGCCCGTTCGCCTGGCAGCACACCGAGTCGCACCTGATCTGGCTCGACCCGGTGGTTTCCGAAGGCCGCGATGGCCTCGATTATTTCGGCAACAGCGTGCGCCACGTGGCACTCACGGTACCGCACGACAGCCTGCTGGTGCATGCCGAATCGACCGTGCTGTTGCGCGCGCGCCCCACCCTGGCGAAGATCGCGGCGTCGCTGCCGTGGGAGAGCGTGCGCGACATGATGGGCAAGGAAAAAAGCGCTACCACGCTGGAGGCGTGCCGCTACCTGTATGCGTCGCCGCACGTGCACTGGTTCCCGGCACTGGAAGCCTATGCGCGCGTGAGCTTCACCCCGGGCCGGCCCCAGCTCGACGCGGCGCTCGAACTGACCCGGCGCATCTTCGACGACTTTGAATTCGACAGCAAGGCTACCGACATCTCGACGCCGCTGGAACAGGTACTGAGCGGCCGCCGCGGCGTGTGCCAGGATTTCGCCCAGCTGATGATCGGCTGCCTGCGCAGCGTCGGCCTGCCGGCGCGCTACATCAGCGGCTACATCCTCACCCACCCGCCCGAAGGCAAGCCGCGCCTGGTGGGCGCCGACGCCTCGCACGCGTGGGTCTCGGTGTACTGCCCGGCGCTGGGCTGGGTCGATTTTGACCCGACCAACCGCTGCCTGGTCCAGCACGAACACATCACGCTGGGCTGGGGCCGCGACTTCAGCGACGTCACCCCAATGCGCGGCATCGTGCTCGGTGGCGGCCGGCAGGATCTCGATGTGCAGGTGACGGTGACGCCGTTGCCGGTGTTGGGTGGGGTGTGAGGTCCGCAAAGCCATGATTACTGCCTCCCTGCTTAGGGTATTGACCCTTCTGTTCGTCACATGCATGTGCTTTGGACCGGCCGCAGCCGCACCAGCACTACCGGAATCAACGCCACTGGTCATTGGCGAGACCTGGTTCATCGATTCGCAAGTGTTGGGGGAAAAGCGGCGCATCAATGTTTATCGCCCGGCGGGCGTTCCTGCCGATGCGGCGCTGCCGGTCCTGTATATGCCGGACGGCGGCCTGGCCGAGGATTTTTTGCACGTCGCCGGTTTGTTGCAGGTGGGTGCCGCGAACCTGACCATGCGCCCCTTTCTGCTGGTCGGCATCGAAAACACGCAGCGGCGGCGCGACCTGACCGGCCCGACCGTGGTCGCAAAGGATCGCAGCATCGCGCCGCGCGTCGGTGAGTCGCAGGCTTTTCGCGATTTCATCCGTAACGAACTGATGCCGCAGATGGCGCGACGTTACCAGGTCACGGCGGAACGGGCGATCGTGGGCGAATCGCTGGGAGGCCTGTTCGTGGTCGAGACGCTGGTGCAGGAGCCTGATTTGTTCGACACCTATATCGCGCTCGATCCCAGCCTGTGGTGGAACGATGGCGCGCTGCTCAAACAGGTTTCCGCGCATCCGGTAACGTTGAACCGTCCGAAAAATTTGTACATAGGCTCGAGCGCGGACGGCCGGTCGTTCATCGACCAGCCGGTGCTTGCAGCGACGTTCGGCAAGACGGAAAACCTTCACTTTGACTTCGAAAGCTGGCCCACCGAAACCCACGCCACCATCTACCATCCGGCGGCGTTGCGGGCGTTTCGACTGATGCTGGGCACGCAAGGCTCGCGCTAACCTCGCAACATCTGCAGGGGCTGGTGAGCACCAAGGTAAGCGTGTCCGCGAACTTTATCTGCGGCCACCTCAAACCGGCGGAAAGCGGCCCAGCTGCATGAACAGGCCGTACCAGTCTTCCATGTGCCACGTCGCGGTGATCACGCCACCGGCCAGCGTGTGAAACTCGTGCAGCCGGAAGCTTACCGGCTTACCGGTCGGCGCGATGCCGAACAGTTCACCCAGGTGGGTGCCGGAGATCTCGGCGCGTACGCCAACCTTGCCCGGCTGCTGGACCATGTCGTGGACGGTGATCTGCACGTCCGGGAGGGCCGCGCCGAGCATGCGGATGATGGTTTTGACGCCCGCCGGCCCCGGTGCCTGGCCGGGCGCCAGCGGAATGTCGTCCCAGTCGGGCGCCAGCACGGCATCGACCAGGTCGGGCATTTGCTCGCTGAACGCGCGGTACAGGGTTTCGACGGCAAGACGCTCGGCGCGCAGCTGATGGGAGAAGTCGGTTGAAGTGTTCATGAAGGTTTACCGGAATGATTTGCGAAGCGCCAGTGTGGACTTTGCCCTACAATCAGTCCAACAAATAACCCGTATAGATATTTATTCGTTTTATGGATTTTCATGGCATCGATTTGAACCTGCTCGTCGCCTTCGACGCGCTGATCAACGAGCGCAATGTCACGCGGGCGGCGGCCCGTGTGGGCGTGAGCCAGCCGGCAATGAGCGCTGCGCTATCGCGCCTGCGCACGCTGCTGGGTGACCCGCTGTTCCAGCGCAGTGCCGAAGGGCTGCTGCCCACGCCGCGCGCGCGCGACCTGGCCATTCCCGTTGCCCAGGCGCTGACCACGATCGAAGCAGCGATGCTCTCTCCACCGGTGTTCGATCCGCAGACGGCAACCGCCACGTTCAAGCTGGGGTTACAGGATTACCCGACGCAGATCCTGCTGCCCACGTTGCTGGAGGCGCTGCAACAGGCCATGCCGGGCGCGATGCTCAACGTGGTGGCCTTCAACGACCGCGATGCCGCCGTCGGCCTGCTCGACGCGGGCCTGATCGACGCCGCCATCGGTGTGGCGCCCACCGGTGCCGACGGCCGTATCCTCACCCGCCCGCTGCTACGCGATGAATTCGTCACCATCGTCGCGGCCGACCATCCGGCGGCAGCGTGCCCGATGGACTTGCCCACCTATCTCTCCTTCAAGCACGTGCTGGTGTCGCCCGAGGGGCAACTGCACGGCATTGTGGACCAGGCGCTGGCTCAACTGGGCTTGCAGCGCCAGTTGGCCCTGACCGTGCCGCATGTCTTTGCCGTGCCTGAAGTGGTGGCGCGCACCGGCATGGCGGCCACGCTGCTCGAACGGGTGGCGCGGCACGCGCAGGCGCACCACAGGCTGGCGCTGTTCACGCCACCGGTGACGTTGCCTGCGATGGTGTTCCACCTGGTGTGGCACCGGCGCAGCGACAGGCATCCGGCGCAGTCGTGGTTCCGGGAGTTCATTGCGCAGCAGTCGGCTGCAATCGAATGACCGCACGCTGCTGCCAGCGCCATGGCGATGCCGGACACTTTGTGGCAGCATGACTTCCCGGGCACTTCCAGGCCCTATCCAACCGGAGACACCATTGGACGCACAGTTGACCACCATGCTCGACGAGCTGGCAACCTTTGGCGACACGCACGACAGCGATGCCGCCAACCACGATACCCGCATGCTCAACATCACGCCGGACACCGGCGAATTTCTCGCCGTCCTGGTGAAGGCCACGGGTGCGCGCCGCATCCTGGAGATCGGTACCTCGAACGGGTACTCGACGCTGTGGCTGGCCGATGCCGCCGGCGCTGCCGGTACTGTGACGACCGTCGAACGTTCCCCGGCGAAGATCGCCCTGGCACGCGACAATTTTGCGCGCGCCGGCCTGGCTGCCCGCATCGACCAGCGCGAGGGCGACGCCGGCGCGATCCTGCGCGAACTGGACGACGGTGCTTACGACCTGCTGTTCCTCGATTCGCTGCGCAGCGCTTATCTTGCCTGGTGGCCGGAACTGCAACGCGTGTTGCGACCGGGCGGCTTGCTGGTGGTCGATAACGCCACGTCGCACCCGCAGGATATGGCCGACTTCACCGCCGCCGTCCGCGCCGACAGCGGTTTTACGACCACCCTGGTGCCGGTCGGGAAAGGCGAATTCCTCGCCGTCAAAGCCTGACCTGGCGGCAGGCTGCTGCCATCAACCAGGGGCCCCCACAAAGGCGGTGGGCGTCATGTCGGTCACCTGGCGAAACGCGCACGAGAACGAGGCGGTACTGGAGAAGCCCAGCTCCGATGCTACCTGGCCGATGGTCTTACCGCGTCCCAAACGGTCCATCGCCTGCACGATCCGCGCGCGCTGGCGCCACAATTTGAAGGTCAGCCCGGTTTCCGCCATGAACAGCCGGCTCAGCGTGCGCACCGAGGTGGCGGCGCGCGCCGCCACTTCATCCACGCCCAGCGCGTTGCGGTAATCACTTGCAGCGACTGCAGCAATGCGCTGGCCTGCGGCGCTGGTGGGCATCGGCAAGAACGTGGGCGCATGCGCGGTGGCGGTCAGCTCGTGCAGCATCAACCTGACCACCAGTTCGGTCTTCTCCGCTGTCGTATTACCCATCGTATCGGCGTCAAAAGCCGTCTCGAGCAAGGCGCGCATCAGCGCGCCGCCGCCGCGCGGTTTGAGGCCGCGTTCGAGCGCATATGGCGGTTAATAGGGTGTCTGCATCGATTGGCCTGTGAGCGATGCCGGTTGGCGGCACATCGTAAAGCCGTTCACCTATCAGCAGGCGTCAACCCGGTGGACTGGAAGATCCGCAGCGGCGCGGGTCAGCGCATCCTGATCACCAGCAGCGCGGGCGGCGTCGGCTCGCTGGCGGTGCAACTGGCCAGGGCGGCCGGCGCCCACGTGACAGCGATGGCGTCCGCACCGAACGAGCAGTTCGTGCGTGGACTCGGTGCCGACGCATTTATCGACTATACGGCGCAGCCGTTCGAGGAGGCGGCGCGCGACATGGACGTGGTGTTCGATACGGTCGGTGGCGAGACCTTCCAGCGCGCCTTCGCCACGCTCAAGCCAGGCGGCTTCCTGGTGACGTCGGTGGCGTTCCCCGCCGACGCGGATCGCCAGCGCGGCGTGGGCGTGGCGCGCGTGCAGTGCCGGCCCGACGCCGCGCAACTGGCGTCGATCCGCGCGCTGGTGGAGGCGGAAAAGCTGCGGCCGCACGTGGCCACGGTGTTGCCGCTGGCCGCCGTCAGGCAGGCGTTCGCGCTGTCGGAGGGCGGGCGCACGCGCGGCAAGATCGTGATCGATCTTGAAGGCTAAGCGTTTCGGATACGCTCAATCGTACCGCCCACCTCGGCAAAACAATGGTATTTTAATAAAATAAAAAAGCACCGTCGTTCTTTTATTTTGTTTCCAATGCCGAGGTTCCTGTGACACCCATCCGATTCACTCCCGACGTCGAAGTCATCGATCCCGACGAGCAGCAACTGATCGCCAGTATCGTCGAGCAGATGGCCGCGTCTTCGCGCTGCGCTTTCGAGCGTCATCGTCACGCGATCCGCGACGCCCACGCCAAGTCCAACGGTTTGCTCAAGGGCGAACTGGTCGTCCACGACAACCTGCCGCCCGCGCTGCGCCAGGGCGTGTTTGCGGTGCCGCGCACGTACGCCATCGTGGCGCGGCTGTCGTCGGCGCCCAGCGACATTCATTCCGACGAAATTCCGGCCGCGCGCGGCTTTGCGTTGAAGATCATCGGCGTCGATGGCAAGCGCCTGGTGGCCGACATCGAAGGACACAACCAGGATTTCCTGATGGTGAACTTCCCTGCCCTGGCCTTCGGCACGCTGCCGAAGTACAAGCGCATGCTCGGCCTGCTGGAAGCCAATGCCCAGGCGCCGGACACGTTCCAGCGCCTGGTGGCCGGCACCGCGCACGGCGCCAAGCAGGTGCTGGAAAGCCTGGGCGGCACACCGGGCGCCACCCTTGACGGGCTGGCGCGCGACAACCACCATCCGCTGGGCGAGACCTACCATACCCAGGCCGCAGTGCGCTTCGGCGACCATATCGCCAAGCTGTCGATCGCGCCATCGTCCGACAACGTGCGCGCGCTGCATGGCAAGAACATCGACGGCATCGGCTACGCCGGCATGCGCGAAGCGATCGCCGAACACTTCGCCACCCAGGGCGCGGAGTACACGCTGTCGGTGCAGCTGTGCGCGGACCTCGAGCGCATGCCGGTCGAAGACGCGGCCATCGCCTGGCCCGAGGAACTGTCGCCGCACGTCCCGGTAGCCACCCTGCGCTTTGCGCCGCAGTCCACCGCGCATCCGGCACGCCAGGTGTACGGCGACGACAGCCTGTCGTTCAACCCGTGGAACGGCGTGGCGGCGCACCAGCCGCTCGGCGCCATCATGCGCGTGCGGCGCGTGGCGTACGAGCGCTCCACCGCGTTCCGCCATGCCATGAACGCGCGCCCGCGCGTGGAACCAGTTCAAGCCTCCGACATCCCCGACTAAAGGACCCACCATGACCAATCCGAATGAACACACGGGCGACCCGCGCCTGCTCGACGAGACGAAGCTCGAGGCAATCCGCCGCCGCATCGACGCGGTCGCACACGACGCGCCGCACCTGGCGAAAATCGCCTTGGAGGCCATGGTGCGCAAACATAATCCGGACCTCAAGGGCACGGCCAATTCGGCCGGCCGCGCGGGCAAGCAGTCGGGCAATGTATCGGAGCTCACTGCGATTGCGCCGCTCAAGCCCGGCGGCGCCGAGCGCCTGCGCCGCATTTTCGATCTCACCAACGGCAATATGGATGGCGCCCAGCGCGTGTCCACCCTGCACGACATGCGCTTCGTCTTTTTCGACAACGACACCCGCATCCTGTTTGCCACCACCTACGACGGCGATTGGGACAGCTACATCAACGACTTCGCCACCAAGATTCCAGAACTGATGGACCTGCTGTTCGCCAATATCGAAGGCTGGCCCGGCATAGGCAGTCCGAGCGTAAAAGACTTCATCGCCGGCCACCAGATCGATGCCGCCGGCTGGTTCGTCGCCAATCCGCAGGTGACCGTGGTTGACACGCGCCGCTTCCAGCGCATGGACCGCGCACTGACCGCCTTCCTCGACGAGATGGGCGCCAACCCGCCGCAGGACGAGGCCACGCGCGCTGCGCTCGAAAAGCTGGGCGCGGCCATCGGCCAGCCAGAAGGCGTCGATTACTGATGAGCATACTGACCGACCTCAAGACACGCATCATCGGTGATAAAACCACGCTGGCCCTCGACGACATCCAGGCCCTGATCCTGCGCTCGCGCCCCGAACCGTACGTGGGTGTGCACGCGATGCTGCATATCGATGACGCCGCCGGCGGGCGCGACCTGCTGCGCCGCATGGCCGACCACGTGCCGTCGGCCGCCGGCTGGACCGACGACCGCGATGCCTGGATGGGCCTTGCGATCAGCTTCCAGGGCCTGAAGGCGCTGGGCGTGCCGCAAGATTCGCTCGACAGCTTTCCGCTGCCATTCCAGCAAGGGATGGCGCAACGCGCCGAACAGCTGCGCGACACCGGCAGCAACGCGCCCGAACACTGGGACGATGCGTTCGCACCGGGCGCCTGCCACATCGCCCTGACCATTTACGCGCGCGACGATGCTGCGCTGGCGGTAGCGCTGGACAAGGCCATGGCTGAACTGGACCGTTCAAACGGCGTGACGCTGATCGGCCAGCACGCGTTCGGCGCCGACGAAGAAGCGAAAAACCCGTTCGGCTTCCGCGATTCGATCTCGCAGCCCTTCGTCGCCGGCAGCGGCGTGGAACCGCTGCCGGGCCAGGAGCGGGCGATTGCGGCCGGTGAATTCATCCTCGGCGAGAACAGTGAGACCGGCAAGCCGGTCGCCATGCCCGAGCCGCCGGAACTGGGCCGCAACGGCTCGTTCGTGGTGCTGCGCAAGTACGAAAGCCAGGCGGGCGCATTCAACGATTTCATTCGCAGCCAGGCGCAGAACGAGGCGCACGAGGAACTGCTGGCCGCCAAGCTGGTGGGCCGCTGGCGCAGCGGCGCGCCGCTGCCGCTCGCGCCCGACCACGACGATCCGGAACTGGGCGCCGACCCGCAGTGCAACAACGGTTTCGATTTCTCGCAGGACCCGCGCGGCCTGGTGTGCCCGCACGCGTCGCACATGCGCCGCCTCAATCCGCGCGACAGCCAACTGTCCATCCTCACCGACGTCAATATCCACCGCATCATCCGCCGCTCGTCCACGTATGGCCCCAAGTGGCGCCGCGACCTCACTGCGCAGGACGATAACGGCGAGCGCGGCATTTATTTCATCTTCATCAGCGCGCGCGCCTACGACACCATCGAGTTCCTGCAGCAGGAATGGATCAATCGCGGCAACTTCATCGATCTCGGCACCGAGCGCGATCCGGTGGTGGGCCTGCACGAGGCGCCGGGTACGTTCACCATCCCGCAGCAGCCGGTGCGGCGCCGCATCGATGGCGTGACCACGTTCAACCGGCTGCGCGGCGGCGAGTACCTGTTCATGCCGTCGCTGGGCGCGTTGCGGTGGATTGCAGCGCTGCCCCCTGACCCCGTCACGGCAGGCGGTCCAGCAGGTTGTGGACAGTGATCGGGTAATCGTGCACGCGGATGCCGGTGGCGTTGTATATCGCGTTGGCAATGGCCGCCGGCACGCCGGTGATGCCCAGCTCTCCCACACCTGCGATGACACGCCCAACCGGGCTGCAACCTCTGGTACCTGGTAGCCGCGCTCGACCACCTGCCTCGCGGCCTCTTCCTTGAATTCCGGTGTATAACGCTGTGTGCTCATCTCCTATGCTCAAATCATAGGTCAGAAATGTCTACTGGAGTGGTGGAAGTCCAGCGAAGCGGTTCCACCCTCCCGCGTCGCCGGCTTTCCCTCGATGACCGCCGCCAGACGGCTGAACACCCGCTCCATCGCGTCCAGCTCCAGCCGCATCGCCGCGCTCTCGGCAACGCCGGCCAGCAGCGCGATGTGGCGCAATCCCGGATCGGTCGAGTACAGCGTCGAAGCCGGCGGCAACATGCCGACCAGGGTGGTGATTTCATCCTCCACCGGTTCGATGGCGATCTCGAACTCCAGCCGGCCGGGCGGCGATCGCCGGAAATGCTCGCGCGCGCACCGCCGCGTAGTGCCGGCCCGGCTCGGCTTGAGTGTTTTCCATATTCATCAGTATCTGCCTTGGTTAATAGTCGCGGAAGGGTCGGGCGACCGATCACCGCATGGTGACGAATTCTTCCGCCGCAGTCGGGTGGATCGCCACGGTGTTGTCGAAGTCGCGCTTGGTCGCGCCCATTTTCAGGGCGACCGCGAAGCCCTGCAACATTTCATACATGCCGGCACCGATGCCGTGGATGCCGACGATCTTCTCTTCCGGACCCACGCACACCCTGGTACCGGTAGTGCGTGAGGGCCGGCAGGCGATTGGCGTGGTCATAGGTAAACCGTACCGTGTTGCCGGTCTGGTCGATACGCGCCACCATGCGGCCCGCCACGTCATGCTGATACAGCGTAACGCCGCGATCGGCGTTCGCCTCCATCACCTTGCTGCCAAAGTCATCGTAGCGCCGTTCGGTCGCCACGCCATTGGCATCGGTGACCTCAGTGATATGTTGCAGGATGTCATGGCGCAGGCGGATGTGGGCGGCATCGGCGCTACCATCGGCACCGTCCGGCAGTATGCGGTGCGTGGGCCGGCCGGCGACGTCGTTGTAGTACGCCTAGACATCGACCTGCAGCGGCTGACTGCGCCAGTTGTAGCGCGTGGTGGTTGTCTGCACCAGTGCGCCGTCGGTCACGCGCATGCGCACCGGGCGCAATGGCTGGTCGCGTTCGATCACTTCGCTGACCAAGTAGGCGTACACCTGTCGTAGCGCGCAGTCTGCCAGCCCTGGCCCGGATTGCGGATGGCCACCACGCGGCCATCGTCGTCCAGCAGCCGCTGCGCCTGCGCATTGCGCGTGCTCAGCGCCAGCACCTGGCCTTGCGCGGCGGTGCCGATAGCGCCCCACTGCGCCTGCAGCAAGGGCGCGCCGCTGGCGTCGCGCCAGGCCACCGAACGGCCCCAAAGATCTTGTTCGCTGCCGGCCGGGCTGGCGGCGCCCGGCTGGCGGCCTTCGGTATCGCGCGGGGTGGCAATGCGGCTGCCGTCCGCCAGCACCTGTTCGGCCAGGCGACCGGCGCCATCGTACACGTAGCGGGTGGTGAGGTTGCCCGGCTGGGTTACGCCCGCCAGATTACCGGCGGCGTCGTAGGCGTAGTGCAGCGTACGGGTTGGCGCGGCGTCGGCACCGGCCTGCGTTGCCGCCACGCTGCCCACCTCGGTCTGCCCGCGCCAGTTGAGGCGATTGGCCGCGATCTGCTGCAGGGCGCCGTCCACGCGGCGCAGCACCACCGGCCGCTGCGCGGCATCGCGTTCGCGCACGTCGGTGACGATGCCGCCTGGCGCGGTGATGCGGCTGACAAAGTGGTCGCTGGCTTCGAACTCGAAGCGGGTGATGTCGGAATCGGCCGGGCTGTTTGCCTTGCCGTTGGCCAGCGGCCCATCGACCTGCGCCAGCAGGCTCAGACCATTGACGACCTGGTAAGCGTAGCGCGTGGTGCGCACGATGGCCAGCGGCGCGCCCGTACCCGGCGGCTGCGGCGACCAGCCGCTGACCGTCACGCTGATGGGCTGCCTGCGGTCGTTATAGGCGATGCGGGTGACTGCCTCGCGCCCCGGTACCACGCTCGGGCGGGCAATGAGCACCGGTCCGCCGGCGCTGCCTGGCGCGTACTCGTAACGCAGCTGCCACTGCGCCGGCTGGGCCTTGCCCTTGATGTATTCGATACGGCTGACCAGCAACGCCCGGCCGTAGTGATCCACTTCGGTCACCTGGCTGTGCAGCGCCATGCCCTGGCCATCGAGCTCAATGGTTTCCAGCAGCCGGCCTTGGCGGTCGTAGCGATAACGCTGGTTGGGCGGCCCGCACAGCGCGCAACCGGCGCCGCGCACCTCCAGCAGGCGGTAATCGTCGGCCATGCTGGCGTAGCGGTACGTGGTCTGCTGGCCAGCGCTGTTCTTGACGACGGTAATGCCGGGCCGCTCGAAGCTGACGGTCACCTTGTCCACGTCGTTGGCGTGGGTGGACAGCACGGCGCGGCCGTCGGCCTGATAGCCAAAGGTGGCGTAGCGCTGCGCGGTCGGCTTGCCATCCGTGCCCCGGCCCTCGATGGTGATGCGGTGAGGTTGGTGGGGTGAGCGGCCGCCTCGTAATGGTACTGGCGCCCGGTGCCTGTGGCACCCGCCGCGCCGCTGGCCGGATAGCGCACCCGCACCAGGTTGGCCAGCAGATACTGCGGCGCCAGCGTGGCTTCATGCGGCGGCGGGTTGCCGTATTCGAAGCTGAACCGCCCCACCGGCGTATCGATGCTCTGCACGCCGCGGAAGCGGCGGGCGGCGGCAACCTGATGGCGGTCCAGGTACGACAGGCGCAGGCTGCGGCCCTGCGGATCGGTGACCTTGACCAGCAAGCCGCGGGTGCCGTACAGCAGGCCGAGAATTTCTCCGGTGGCCGCCTTGATCTGCACCAGCTTGCCGCGCTGGTCGAAACTCAGTTCGCGGCCGTTGGCCCAGCGCCACAGGTATTCGTCGCGCCCGGCGCCGTTGCGGCGGATGGCAATGCTGCCGTTGGCCGGATCGGCGCTGTTGGCCAGCGCCGGGTTGGCCAGGTCGCGGCGGAACATGAAGCTGCTGCCGTCGGCCTGCCAGGCGCGGATGGTGTCGCCGTCGATTGCCAGCTCGGTTTCATAGGACAGCTTCCAGCCGCGTCCCACCAGGCCCGGCACCGCGGCCGTGCCGCTGATGCGGCTGTTGTAGTGGCGCACGATTTCCAGGCCCAGCACGCCGGGCAGCGCCGGCAGATCGTCCTCGCGCTGGTACTTGTTACCGGTGATGATGTTGATCGGATTGCCGGCGCCGATATTCAAGCTGGTGGCGCCCGGCTGGGTGGCTGGCGCATCGGCAGCGCCGCAGGTGGCGCCGCCATCGCCCGGGCAGGCCAGCGCCACCTGCGGCCATGCGGCCGCGCCAGAGAACAGCAGCGCCGCCAGCGCGGTACGTCGGCGTGCCGTCAACAGCGATCGAAGCAATGAGATCATGGCGTCAACCTCTCGGCGTCAGTTCGACCACTACGCGCCGGTTGCACGCGTAGCAGGCTTGCAGCGCGGCGCCGGTCATGCCCGGGCAGCCGCCCGGCTGCACCACCGGACTGGCCGACCCGGCGCCCACCACGTTGATGTGATCGACCTGCAGGCCATGGCCGATCAGGTAGTCGCGCACTGCCTGTGCACGCCGGCGCGACAAATCGAGGTTGTAGGCCTCGGTGCCGATCGGATCGGTGTAGCCGGTCACGGTCAGGGTGTCGTAAGTCTGGCCATTGGTGCTCTGGATCAGCTGGTCAAGCGCGGCGATGCCGGCCGGTTGCAGCGTGGCCTGGTCAAAGCCGACCAGCGCGTCGGCGCTGAGGTTGGCCGAAATCGGCACCGGGCAGGTGTTACCCGGTGGTTGCGGCGGCGTGGTGCATCCGCCGAGGGTGCCGCACTCGCCGTCCGGCGGCGGCTCGCCGGTGACCGGCGGATCGCCAGGGTTGGTCGGATTGCCGCCGTTGCCGGATCCGGGCGACGATACCGGGTGATCGGGTTCGATGGCGTCGGACTGCATTTGCAGGGTAACCTGCGTGACCACCGGCACCAGGCCGTCGTTGATCAGGCGCGTTTGCACCGGGTCGGTGCCGGTGTCCTGCCACTTCAGATACACCTTGTAGATGCCTGAAATTATCGGCACCACCGGCTTGATGCCGTGGGTGATGCGCAGCTTGATCAGGTTGGCGTCCTGCAGCGTCTCGCCCGATGTGGGCCCCACCGAGTCCGGCTTGAATGCCAGGCCGCGATTCGATATCACGCGCTTGCCCTGGGTGTCGAGCAGGGTTTGCAAAGCGGGATCGTTGAAGTCCTGGAATGCTTCCCTGGTCGGGTTCAGCATTTCGATGGAAGCATTGGCTTCCACCAACACCTTGGCTGCCGCCAGCGAGTCTGCCAGCTTGGCGGCGGTTTCGCCGCCGCCGAACATCGGCACCAGTCCTTCGGTGCAGGCGTTCTTGATGGCGTCGAGTTTGGCGTTGCCCACGCTGCCGGCCCGCGCGGCCAGCATCGCTGCGTGGTCGAGCTGGTTTTTTGCGAAGAACAGCTGGCTGTATTACACCGTGCCCAGTCCCATGATGGTCAGGATCGGCGCTACCACGGCCAGTTCCACCACCGCCGCGCCGCGCTGGCGCCCGCGCATGGCGGCGCGCACCGGGGCGACCGGCGCCGCGCTGGCCGGTTGCGCCGGTGCCGGCGACAAGGGCGCAAGCACCTGCCAGTGCGACCGCGGATCGTGCAGCCGGTCGCCGGGGGCGATGTTCCAGCGCGCTATGCTGCCCGCTGCCAGCTCCAGCGTGTGGCGTACCCCGGCACCGCCAAGGCTGGCCCGCCACGGGCGCAAGTGCGGCACGCACTTGCGCACCACGCCTTCGCGGTCCAGGTACAGCACGTCGATGGTGAAGCGCATGAAGCACGTATGCACGCTGGAGCAGTNGGCGCAAGTGCGGCACGCACTTGCGCACCACGCCTTCGCGGTCCAGGTACAGCACGTCGATGGTGAAGCGCATGAAGCACGTATGCACGCTGGAGCAGTCGGGCAGCAACAGCGCGGCAGCGGGAGCCAGCCCGGCGCGCCCCATCAGTCCCATGAAACGGCTGGCGAAGCCGGCGGCGCGCTGCACCGCCAACCGGTGATCGCCGCTGCAGGTGCGGAGCCAGGCATCACCAGGAGCTGCGTTTGCGGCATCACGAACGGGATTGTTGGTCATGGTCGGTGGGCGTTGGTGGAATGGGATCAGGCCAGCAGTGGTTGCACGGCAGACTGCGTCGCTGCAATATAGGGGCGGTACACATCGATCAAACGGCGATAGCGCGGCAGGTGAAAGCGCAATTCCAGTTCCATCGCCGCCTGGCCACTGATCGCATCGGAAAAATAGTGCCTGGTCAGAACGTTATGGAACAGCACGTGCTGCTCCTTGAGTTTCTTGCCGAGGTGACGGTCGATCAGCAACAGCGCCGGCGGGTAACGGAACGTGCGGCCGCCATCGATTTTCTCGATCACGATCGCCCAGGCCAGCGCGCTGTCGCCGGCCTGCATGAACACCAGCCGCTTTGCCGTACTCAAGGTTTCGGCGTACGGAAAATCGGGCGCCAGCGCCGCCATCAGCATCAGGCTGACGGCGGGCGCAAACAGACCATTGTTGTCGCAATCCATCGCCACGCGATGGTCGGGCTCATACACATTCCACCAGTAGCGGGTATCGAGCGCCAGCGGCTCGCTGTCGTCGCGCACCGCTGGCTTGCCCTCTTTGGGGAGCGTGATGAGCGGTGGCGTGAGCGTGCAGCGGGCAGTCGATTCCACGTACCAGTTGGCCTGGTTGCGCTTGATTTCAAACTCGGCGTGCCGATGCGCCGTGTTCAGCAACCGCATGACGGTGGCATCGGCCACCAGATCCAACGGCGCGGGCCGCTGTTGCAGGGACAGGATGCCGACCTGCAAATAATTCCGGTAGCCGGTCAAGTCCTGCCGTTGCGAAATTTCGTGCAACATCGCTAGATCGTCGGCGAGCACCGGCTGGCCGTTCGCGCCGATTTTTTGCCTGAGCTGCTCGACCATCAGCGCCCGTCCCAGCCCGTTGATCAACGGTGCGGGCAGGTGTTCGCGCATCCACACCTCGCGCGCGTAAAATGCGCGCCAGCCGTCGGCGATATCTTGCTCGATCAGCGCCAGCCAATGGTCGAGCAACTGGCCTGCGTCATGCATCAAGATTTCCTGCAATTCCAGGGCGAACCCACTCCACTGCACGTTCTTCAAATCAACTCTCCACGTCGTTAAAACCAGCTCCTGAACCATCCAATTGTCGAGTCGAGCAGTCCCTGCTCTTTCTCCCTTCCCTTGGTCTCGGCAGCTGCGGCGGGTGCCGCACCCAAAGCGAAGGCGGCGGCAAGACCCGCCATCAAGGTCACGGCGCCTTTGGCTGCCGCCGACAACACCGCGCCTATGGTGGCGATGATACCGGCGATCACCACTTCAGGCGCCAGCGCCACCGCGATCAAAATGGCAATCGCCACGGCCAGCAAGACGATCAATCCTGTCGTGATCAGCGACGACCAGCCCTCCCTGGCGCCCTGCTGCTTGATCTGTTGCATCTGCCGGTCCAGCTCAGCCCGCTGCTGGGGCGCCAATGCCGGAGCGGGCGCCGTGGCCGGTCTTTCCTTTTCCTGCATTTTGACCTTGCCGTAGAAGATCAAGCCGGTAGTATCGACCGGGTCGGGAATGTAGGTGACCGCGTAGCTGGAACCCTGGTAGATCATGGTGGTGCCCGGCACCTGCAACTGGTTCATCAAATATTTGCCGGACCCGGCCGACCAGCATCCGGTTTTTGCATTCTTCACATAGGCAGCGACCTGGGCATTGGCGGTGGCATAATTGATCGGATTACGCGCCTCGCTCCAGCTCAACGGCTTCAATTCCCATACATTGCCGGCAAACCCGGCCTTGGCAGCTGGGTTGGTCACGGCGTGATATGCATCGGGCCGAAGGCCTGTCCACGTTCCCTGGCGCCCATCGTTGGCGCCCCAGCCAGCGCCGAGTGCCCGAACCTGGGCCGCGAACCGCTCGTGAATGAAGATGCCGAACATCCATGGGTCGGGCACGCCTTCATCCGGCTCCGGTGCCAGTCCCAGGGGATCGCTCCTGCGCAGCGGATCGCTGTCGACATACGCGTACATATTCGGGGCGGCCGCCACGCCGAGCGGATCGGCTTGCAGATACCGCCCCGCTGACGGATCGTAGTAGCGGTGGACGTTGTAATACAGCCCGGTTTCAGGGTCGGCATACTGGCCGGACAGGCGCAGCGGCATATAGCCACGCGGACCGGCCTCATTGCGCAGCAGGCCAAATGCATCGAGTTCCCCGCGCCACACGAGCTTGCCGGTAGTGTCGCTGACAGCTTCCACCGCGTCGCGCGCATCGGCGTGCAGAAATTCCAACTTGCCGGAACCGGTGACCGCAGATAACCAGCCGGCACCGTGCGCCACGTCGTGCAGCAGCCGCGCGACCGGGCGCCGGCCCAGATAGATGTATTCCACCCGCACTTTGCCGTCAGCGCCGGCCTCGGCAAGCAGTTGGCCTTCTTCATACAAAAAATAACGTGTTGCGCGCCCCGCCTGCGCCGCAATGCGCCGACCGCGCGCGTCATAGCGATAGCTGGCGAGTACGGCGCCATCGGCGCCGCTCACCCGTGCCAGCTCACCGCCACCGTTGTAGAACAGCGTGTGCCGTCCATGCTCGAGCACATTGCCCGCGCCGTCGGTGCGCGACGCCGGCACCCCGACGCGGTCGCCCAGTGCGTTGTAACGGGCAGAGAACACCGTAACGCCATTCCGTGCCTCACCCACCAGGCGCTGCATGGTGTCGTAGTGCACCGTGCGCAGCACCGGCGCATCCTCTGCAGCAGCCGCGTGCGCACTGCCGATGAGTCCCTGCAAGTACGAGGACCAGCGGTTCGGCCGCTCCGCCATCGGCATCGGGCGGCGTTGCAGCGTGGTCACGCCCGTTACGGGATCGACATCCAGGCTGGTGCTGTCCACGCCATTTTCGTGGCGCAGCAAGGTGCCGCGCTGGTCGAACCGGCTCTGGCTGCTGCGTCCATTGCCAAACGTCATCGCAGTCACGCGCATGCCACCCGGTACGGGCGAATACCGCACATCGCCGATCACGCTGCTTCCGCCCACGGCAATACCCGAGATCCGGCCGCTGGCATCATGCTGGTACACCACCTGCGTGCCGCTGGGCAGCGTTTTCGTCAAGGTCCGGTGGTCCTGGTCACGCACCAGTTGTACCGGCAATGCCGCCGCCACCTTCCCCTCCTGGTTGAAAATCGATACGCGCTGCCCGGCCGGCTGGCCCCAGGCGTCGTAGTCGAAGGCGGTCACGCTGTCGAGTCGCTCATGCTCCCGGCGCTCCTCCTGCACCAGCAGCAATCCTTGATAGCTGTAGTCTATACGCTGCTGCAGTTTTCCCGCCGCATCGTGATAGCGCGCGTCAAGCACGCGGTCCTGGGCATCGCGCTGCAACGTCACGCTAATGCCCCGCGCATCGTGCAGTTGCAGCAGACCACCGACCGCCGAATAGTGTGCGGTGCGCAAGCCGTGCTCCGGTGAGCGGGTCGCCACGATACGGCCAAAGTCATCGAACCAGCGCCGCACCACGCTGCCGTCCTGTCGTATGACTTGCTCGATCTGCTGATCGGCAACGCTGTCGACAGCGCCCAGCCGGTTGCTGAGCATCATGGATTTGCCGTCCTCCACCCACTGCTGATCGATGGTGCGCGCCTGCTCGTTCACCCGCAGGTCCGCGCCATGGCCAGCGTCGTAGGACAGGACGCCGGCGCCGCCGTCCGGCCCATAGCGCGCTGCGGCCAGCAACCTGCCCTCGCTGTCGTAACTGCGCGCCAGCTGGTTCCGGTCCGCCTCGATGATGTGCGTGAGCTGGCCAGTCTCGTCGTACCGATAACGGGTCAGGCCGCCCCCGGTAGCCATGGCGGCGCCCGGGTTGCCCAGCAGGTCGTACCGGTACTGCACGGCGCTCTCCTGGCGCGAGCTGTCCACCGGTTGCTGCTGGCGATCAAGCAACCACGCCGTAGCGCTGCGCCGCAATGGCTGACCGGAGGGCGCCAGCGTCAACTCGATGTCGATCATGCGGTAGCCATCGCTGCTGGCAGTGCGCAGCGGCCGCAACGCTGCATCGCGCTGGCGGACCTCGCTCACGATGCCGCCCGGTCCGACCGTCCGCAGCGGATACGATCCACTGGCGTCGTAGTCGATGCGGGTGATGTCAGAGTCGACCGGCGTTCCCAGCTTGCCATTCGGCAGCGGTCCATCCACTGCCGCCAGCACGCTGCGGCCGTTGACCATGCGATAGCTGTAACGCGTCGTTCGTTCGATCGGGCTCGCGGGCAGGTTGCCAACGGCGGGCCGCCAGCCGCTTGCCGTGATGCTGAGCGGTTGGCCGCGCTCGTTATACTTCACGCGGACGGTTGTGTCCTTGCCGGGAACCACGCTCGGGGCCACCGTCAGCGTCGGCGCGTCGCCGCTTGCTCCCGCATATTCGTAGCGCCGCACCAGCTGCGGCGTGGCTGCGCTGCCGCCGTCGAACACGACCTTGCTCACGCGCACAGTGCGGCCGAGGTAATCGAGCTCCAGCCTGGTGGCGCGCAGCGCCGCACCCAGCGCATCGAGCTCGGTCGTGGAAGTCAGTCGCCCGGCGCGGTCGTAGTGGTAACGCACATTCGCCGGTCCGCAGGTCGAGCAGCCTGCCCCGCGTACCTCTTCCAGCTGGTAGTCCTCCGCCGTGACCGAGTAGCGATAGGTGGTAGTCTTTCCCAGGCTGTTGATCAGTATGGTCACCCCGGGACGCGCGTAGTCGAGGGTGATGCTGTCGGCATTGCGGGCGTGCGTGGACAGGATCGCCTTGCCGGCGGCATTGTAGCCGTACGTTGCGTAGCGGACGCTTGCAGCCTGACCGGCTGCATCCGGGCCGGTGACGCTGATGCCGGTCAGCAGTGTCGGATGCCGGGCATCCTCGTAATGGTACTGGCGCGCATGGCCTGGGTCCGGCATCTGCACGCGCACCAGGCTGGCATGCAGATAGCGCGGATCGACCGTTGCCCCTTTGGGCATGCTGCTGCCATATTCGTAGCCGAACCGCCCCACCGGAGTATCGAGGCGCTGGATACCACGGAACTGGTTGCCGCCCGCGGCCGGCGACCGATCGCGGTAGACCAGCCGCAGGCTGCGCCCCTGCGGGTCGGTCACCTTGACCAGCATGCCAGCGGCATCGTACAACAGGCTCAGGATCTCGCCGGTTGCGGCCTTGATCTGCATGAGCTTTCCGCTGTGGTCGAAGCTCAGTTCACGTCCATCGATCCAGCGCCACAAATATTCATCCACGCCGCGCATGCGCCGGATCGTGATGACGCCATGGGCCGGATTGGTACTGGTCGCCAGCGTCGGACGCAGCACGTCCCGGCTGAAGTTGGTAACGCTGCCATCCGCCTGAACCAGCTGCAAGCCATTACCCATCGGCCATAACCGGGTTTCATACGACAACCGCCAGCCACGGCCCAATGGCCCTGGAACACTTTGCGTGCCACTATCAATACTGTTGTAGTGCCGTACCACTTCTAGGCCCAGCACCCCCGGCAATGCCGGCATGTCTTCTTCGCGCTGGTACTTGTTGCCGCTCATGACATTGATCGGATTGCCGACGCCGCTACTTACCGCGGCCCCGATCTTGAGAACGGCGGGCGCCGGCTCGCCCACGGCGCACGTCCCGCCTCCTGCCGGGCAGGCATGGGATGGCGCTACCAGCACACACCAGCCGATCAGCATTGCCGGAAGCGCCGCCAGCATGACGCGCAACCTCGATATCGTCACGTTCATCATGATTTTGGTTTCAATTCAACTACCACCCGCCGGTTCGCGATGTAACAGGCTTGCAAATTGGTACCACTAGCTCCGGCGCACGATTCCGGCGACGTCACCAGGTCGGTGGCCCCGGCCCCCACCACATTCACATGGTCCACCTGCAACCCTTTGGACAGCAAATAATCGCGCACGGCTTCAGCGCGCCGCTTAGATAGATTGAGGTTGTAAGCATCGGTGCCGATCGGGTCGGTGTAACCGGTTACCGTCAGCGTGTCGTAGGCCTGGCCTTGGGTGCTGGCGACCAGTTGATCGAGCGCGTCCTTGCCTTCACTTTGCAGAATCGCCTGGTCAAAGCCGAACAACGCATCGGCGCTCAGTGTCGTCGCGATCGGCACCGGACACGTGTTGCCACTGCCCGGCGGCGGATTGTTATTGCACAAGCCGTACATCGTGCAGGGATCGCGCGGCGGGGGCTCTGCCGTCACCGGCGGATCGCCCGGATTGACGGGGTTGCCGCCATTGCCGGCGCCCGGGGCCGATACCGGGCTGTCCGGTTCGATGGCGTCGGACTGCATCTGCAAGGTCACGTGCGTGACCACCGGCACCAGGCCGNCCGGTCACGGCCACCGTCGCCTACAACTGACTTCCAAAACCCTCGACAAATCGGACTTTGCCGCGCTGTCCGAATTCCGTTACCAGATGCGCCGCTTCGAACGCTTTTCCGAAGACGTGGTGCAAGCGCAAGGCCGGATTGACGGGGTTGCCGCCATTGCCGGCGCCCGGGGCCGATACCGGGCTGTCCGGTTCGATGGCGTCGGACTGCATCTGCAAGGTCACGTGCGTGACCACCGGCACCAGGCCGTCGTTGATCAGGCGCGTTTGCAMCGGGTCGGTGCCGGTGTCCTGCCACTTCAGGTACACCTTGTARATGCTCGAAATAATCGGCACCACCGGCTTGATGCCRTGGGTGATGCGCAGCTTGATCAGGTTGGCGTCCTGCAGCGTCTCGCCCGATGTGGGCCCCACCGAKTTCGGCTTGAACGCCAGGCCGCGATTCGATATCACGCGCTTGCCCTGGGTGTCGAGCAGGGTTTGCAGGGCCGGATCGTTGAAGTCCTGGAATGCTTCCCTGGTCGGGTTCAGCATTTCGATGGAAGCATTGGCTTCCACCGACACCTTGGCTGCCGCCAGCGAGTCCGCCAGCTTGGCGGCGGTTTCGCCSCCGCCGAACATCGGCACCAGCCCTTCGGTGTAGGCGTTCTTGATSGCGTCGAGTTTGGCGTTGCCCACGCTGCCGGCACGGGCGGCCAGCATCGCTGCGTGGTCGAGCTGGTTTTTCGCGAAGAACAGCTGGCTGTATTGCACCGTGCCCANGCGTCGAGTTTGGCGTTGCCCACGCTGCCGGCACGGGCGGCCAGCATCGCTGCGTGGTCGAGCTGGTTTTTCGCGAAGAACAGCTGGCTGTATTGCACCGTGCCCAGCCCCATGATGGTCAGGATCGGCGCTACCACGGCCAGTTCCACCACCGCCGCACCGCGCTGGCGATTGCGCCTGGCGACGCGCACCGGGGCATCCAGCAAGCGCTGTATCAAACCGGCTGGTGCGTCGAAGAGCCCGGAGAGCGAATTGTTCATCATGGTCGGTTCGAACAGGGCTCACACACCGGGGTGCATGAACTTCATTACGATTGGAAAGAACAGCACGATGAACGTGCACGGAAAAATAAACGCGATCAACGGAAACAGCATTTTCACCGGTGCTTCCATCGCCAGCTTTTCTGCCCGCGCAAAGCGCTCGGTGCGGCGCTGGTCGGCCTGGGCGCGCAGTACCGGTCCCAGGTTCATGCCCATGCGTTCGGCCTGGATCACGGCGGTGATGAAATGGGTGACGTTCGGTTCGCTCAGGCGGTCGGCCATGGCGCGCATGGCTTCGGCCCGCGCCTTGCCGGCGCGGATGTCGCGCAGCACGCGCTGGATCTCGGTGCGCAGCACGCCGCGCGGGCCCTTGTCCACCGACTGGTTGAGCGCGCCCTGCAGGTTCAGGCCCGCTTCCACGCACAGCGTGATGATGTCGAGATAAAACGGCAGCGTCTTGAGCAGCTCGCTGCGGCGCGCCCGCATCAGGTCGCGCAGCCAGAACGACGGATAGAAAAATCCCAGCAGCGCGCCGCCGCCCATCACCTCGAGATACAGCATCAGCGAAAAACCCACTTCGCCGTCGCGTGCACGGTCAAAGCTCGACAGGCCCCACCAGCACAGCAGTGCCAGCAGCCCAGCGCCCAGCAAACGTGCCGCCAGCAACTGCGCCGGCGAGACGGTGTAGTCCAGCCCCGCCTGGCGCAGCTTGGCCAGCATGGCGGTGCGGCGGTTCACCGACATGATCGGTCCGACGAAATGGCTGATCCACTGGATTGGCCACCACACCAGCCGGAGACCCAGCGGCGGCGCGTCCTTGTACGACCGGTCTTCGCGCGGCACTTCCGCCAGCGCCGCACTCACCAGCCACACCAGCAGCGCCACCGACAGGCCGCTGGCCAGCGCCACGGCAACAATCAGCGCGGTGCCATGTTCGAGCAATAATTTCTCCATGGTTTTCTCTCTGCCTCAGACGTCGATCGCGATGATCTTGCGGATCACGTACACGCCCATGGCTTCGAGCAGCAGCAGCACCGCCAGCGTGGCCCAGCCCGCAGGTGTATGCCACAACATGTCCATGGCCGCCGGTTCCAGCTTGGCCAGCACCAGCGCCAGCAGCACAGGCAGCAAGCCCACCACCCATGCTTGCAGCTTGCCCTGGGCGGTCAGTGCGCGGATCTTGCCTTCCATTTGCAGGCGGCTGCGGATGGTGCCGGCGGTGCGCTCGAGCGCTTCGGCCAGGCCACCGCCGGTCTCGGCGGCAATGCGCATGGCCGACACCACCAGGATCGTGGTCTGGGTGGGCATGCGGTGCGCCAGGTTGTTCAGGCTTTGTTCGAGGGTGACACCAATGCGCTGTTCGCGCAGCATCAGCGAAAACTCCTGGCCCAGCGGCGCCGGCGCTTCCTGCACCAGTTGCGCCAGCGCCGAACCGAAGCCGGCGCCGGCGCGCATGCCGCCGGCCAGCATCATCAGCGCATCGGGCAGTTGCAGTTCAAAATTGCGCATGCGGCGCACGCGCATGCGCGCATACAGCAGGCGCGGCGCGAACGTCAGCGCGGCCACTGCCACCAGTGCCAGCAGCACGCTGCCGGTCACCAGCCAGGTGAGCAAGGCGCCCGCCACCATGGCGCCCACGTTGAGCATGAACAGCTGGCGCGGATCGATGAACAGGAAGAATTCGCGCACGCGGAACTGGGCGCGCTCGGTAAAGCTCGACTTGTAGCGCTTGAGCGTGCCACTGCCCACCTCGATTGCCAGCCAGGCCAGCATGCCGGCCGCCAGCGCGATGACCACGCTGAGCACGGTCACCATCATGGCGGGGGTCATGAAGCCCTCCGGTCGACATTGCTGCGGTTGCGCCAGTCGCGGCGCTCTTCCCGTTCCATGCCGGGCGGCAGCGTGGGTTTGAACATATCCATGTCCAGTTCGTTGCCGACGGCGCGTAATTCCTCGTAAAAGCCGGGCACCATGTCGCAGGCGGTAAAGTAGCCCTGCACTTTTTTCAGGCCATGCTGGTCCGGGTTGCCGTAGCCCTGGCTGACGTAGCGGAAAATTTCCTGCAACTGGATCTTGCCGCTCTCCATGCCGGTCAGCTCGGTGATGCTGGTGACCTTGCGCGAACCGCACGCAAAGCGGCTCTGCTGCACCACCACGTCCACGGCCGAAGCGATCTGTTCGCGGATGGCATTCAGCGGCAAGTCCATGCCGGCCATCAGCACCATGGTTTCCAGCCGGGCCAGGCCGTCGCGCGGGGTGTTGGCGTGCAGCGTGGTCAGCGAACCCTCGTGACCGGTGTTCATGGCTTGCAGCATGTCGAGCGCTTCGGCGCCGCGGCACTCGCCCACCACGATGCGGTCGGGCCGCATGCGCAGGGTATTCTTGACCAGGTCGCGGATCAACACCCCACCCTTGCCTTCCACGTTGGGCGGCCGCGATTCCAGGCTGATCAGGTGTTCATGGTGCAGCTTCAGTTCGGCCGCATCTTCCACCGTGATGATGCGTTCGCCAGACGGAATGAAGTTCGACAGGATATTCAGCAGCGTGGTCTTGCCCGAGCCGGTGCCGCCCGAAACGATGATGTTCTTGCGCGACTCGACGCAGATGCGCAGGAATTCCGCCATGTCCGGACTGACCGCGCCAAACGTCACCAGGTCTTGCGCGGTCAGGCGGCGGGTGGCGAATTTCCGGATGGTCAGTGCCGGTCCCTTGAGCGCCAGCGGCGCAATGATGGCGTTGACCCGCGAGCCGTCCTTGAGGCGGGCATCGACCATCGGCGACGATTCATCGATGCGGCGGCCCAGCGGCGCGACGATGCGCTCGATCACGCCCAGCACCGCGCGGTCGCCGGTAAACGTGAGCGCGTGGCGTTGCAGGCGGCCGTTGCGCTCGATATAGATTTCATCGTAGCGATTGACCATGATCTCGCTCACCGTTTCGTCCGCCAGCAGCTCTTCCAGCGGCCCCAGTCCCACGGCTTCGTCCAGTACCTGGCGGCTCAGCACGTCGCGGTCGAGTTCGCGCGGCAGGTCGTTTTCCATTTCAGCGAGAATTTCGTGGATCACCCGGCTGCTCTCGGTGCGCAACTGCGCATCGCTCATGCTCGAGACATCGTGGCGGCGCAAATCCATGGTGTCGAGCAGCTTGGCGTGGATCCGCTTGCGCCATTCGAATTCCAGTTCCTTGCGGCGTGGGTCGGCCCCCACCACCAGCGAAAACGGCTTGCTCGCACCTTCCGCGCGGGCCACCTCGGCAGCCTGCTCGGCCAGCTGGCGCGAGGTGTTCAGTTCCTCCGTGGCCTGGCGGTTGCGGGCGGGCGCGGCGCTCGACCGCGACTGCGGCGCGGCAGCCTGCACCGTGGGGGCTTCCGGCAGGCTGTTGAGTACCCGCAGCTTGTAGGGACCGATGCCGATGACATCGCACGCGGCCAGCGGGCCATGCTGCGACGCCACCCGCTCGCCGTTCACCGACAGGCCGCCGTACGAGCCCAGATCCTGCACCAGCACCCCGCCCGGGGTACGGTACAGCCGTGCATGCTCCTTGCCCACGCGCCAGCCGTCGAGCTTGACGTCGACATGGGCCCCCTTGCCCAGCAGCGCCTCGTCCGGCGTTTCCAGCAGGCGGATCTCGCCGTCGCCACTGATGATTTCGATATCGAGCATGGGATTCTCCTATGGTGAGGGGGTCGGGGTAACGGCGGCATCCGGGGCAACCGGGGCAACCGGCACGAACACCCGGGCGGGGTCGGTGCCCGGCTGCAGCGGATCGCTCAGGTACGGCGTCGGCCCCATCTGCGTACCCAGCCGCTCGTTGGTGCGCTGCACGCGGTCCTGCAGTCCGGGGGCGCGGGCGTCGACGATGGTGGGCGTGACAAATACCACCAGCTCGGTCTCCTTGTTCTGGAAGCGCTTCGAGCGGAACAGCGCGCCCAGCACCGGGATATCGCCCAGCAGCGGTACCTTGTCGATGTCGGTGCCGGTGGTCCGCTGCAGCAAGCCCGACAGCACAATGGTCTCGCCGGTGCGCACGTTGAACTCGGTCTTGGTGCGGCGCGTGAGCAGCGCCGGTCCGCCCACCGACGACACCGACGTATCGAGCGAACTGACTTCGGAATCGATCTCGGCGCGGATCACACCGTTGCGGCCCACCTTGGGCTCGATCTCGAGCTTGATGCCATACGGCTTGAAGACGATGGTCACGCCATTCAGATTCGATACCGAATACGGAAACTCGCCGCCGGCCAGGAAACTGGCCTTGTAGCCGCTGCGGGTGGACAATTGCGGCTCGGCCAGGATGGCGGCGGTACCGTTTTGCTCGAGCAGATTGAGCTGGGCATTGAGACCCATGTTAATCGCGCTCATGATCGTCAGCGACGAAGGCAGCACCACGCCCTTGGTCGTATCGATATTGGTGATCGGGCTGGCCTGGCCGGCTGGCGACGTGATGGTGATCTGGCGCCCGCCCACGCTGGCGCCGTTGTCGCCGCGCCCGGCCGGCGACCAGATGGCGCCGATGGCGCCGCCCCCGGTGGGATTCCACTTCAAGCCCAGCTCGCGCAGCTCCGTCTTCGGAAACTCCACCACCTTGACGTCCATCAGCACCGTCTGCTCCCAGCCGATGGGGCTGGTGAAATTGACGATCTGCGGATAGCGCTTGGCCAGCTCGGCCACCTTCTCTCGGTCGTTATCGGACAGCTCGTCGCCTTCCACGATCACCTTGTCGCCCACCACCGACGCCGTCGCTTTGGGAATGTGCCGCAGGAACGCCGCCACTTCGCGCGTAATGCGCGCGGTCTCGCCGGGCACGATGGTGACCTTGATGCGCTGGTAACGGCCGTCCTCGTTCCACACGAACAGCGACGACACCCCCACGCCGTTGCCGAACATGATGATTTCTTTGCCGTCGAGCGCACTGGCGCTGAGGATCTGGCCATTGCCTACCGCAATGCGCGCCACACCAGGCGTGGGAAACACGCGCGACTCGCCCACGTACAATTCGATTTCGGGCACCGGCACGGCATCGGTACCGGCGCTGATCGGCTCGTACGGCTCCACCACCTTGGGTGTCGCGCGCGCTGGCCGCATGGTGCCGGCCGCGCTGATCGGATTGCGGGTATTGACGGCAGTTGCAGCGCCGGCCGCCGCTGCGGGCAGCGCTGGCGCACCGGCCACCGCAGCGACAGCACCAAGTGCCGATGCGGGTGCAGCCGGTGCCAGGGCCGCTCTGGCGGCGGGCGGCGGCGCCGGTACCGCGCTGCGCGTGGCAGGCGCGGCAGGCATCGCGGCCTGAGCAGCGGCAGGCTGGACCTGCGCCTGGCCGGCGGCCAGTGCGCTGCCGGTCAACATCGACAGCGAGAGGGTCAGCAACGACAGCGACAGCGAGCGCCGTAACGGGCGACGGTAAATAAACAAGGTGCGCACTAGCATGGTTTGATTCACGGGTTGGAGGATGGTCGAAGGCATGTGCTAGCGCATGCCCAGGGCTGGATGGTTCGGCATGGGGTCGGGCCGGTCGGTCAGATCGGGGGCGCCATCGGCTGGCACCGCCGCTGGCGACGTGCCCGGGTCGAGCAGCGCGCGGCCGCCGGTGCGGCGCAGGTACAACGCTTCGGGCGGCACCTTGCTGTTGCCGTAGATGACAGGCACGCCGCGGCGCGCCTGGCCACCGCCGCCGCCGCCGGGCCGAGCCTTCATGCCCAGCAGCGAGGCCAGGTCGTTGACCTCGGCGCCGATGGGCTGGTTGTCCTGCGGGTTGCGCAACAGCGCGGTGAGCTTGCCGATGTCGCGCGCGACGATCAGGTTTTGCGCCTGCGCCGGCGTTGTGTCGATGGTGACGGTGGAAAACTGGCGGCGCTCGCCGGCAGCGTCTTCGGCGCTGCGCTGGCCGGTGGCCAGTACGTGCACGCGCTGCAGCAGCGGGAAGGTCAGCTTTTTGCCGTTCTGGTCCACGGTGGCAATCAGGTCGATCATGTCGCCCGGTTCCAGCAGGCCCGAGATGGAATTGATTTCGTCCACCGGCACCGTCATCGCGCGCCGTCCAGCTTCCACCCGCGCCGAGAACGTGGGAGCTTTCTGGGTTTCCATCAATCCCCATAAAATCATTTCACCGGCCTTGACCGGGTAGGCCAGCGCCTGGCCGTCGATGCGGGGAAAGTCGTCCGGCGTGATCGCCACCGAGTGCGCGTATTCGCGCGGCACGCTGCGCACCGCCACGTTTTGATTGTCGAGCTTGACGCCGCGCGCGATGTCCACCTTGGCCACCACCACCATCGTGGTCGCGCCCTTGGACCGCGCTTCGATGGCGGCCATCTGGGTGTTCAGATAGCGGCTGGCGGCAAACGCCGCCAGTCCGCCAATGGCGAGCGCAACGCCCAATACGATCCAGGTTTTACCGGGGCGAAAATGGCGCAGTCGTTTGAGTCGGTCGAGTTTCATGGTCAATTGGGCAGGGAAATCGCGTGACTGATGTTGCGGTAGGCTTGCTGAAACTCGTTGAGCACGATTTGCACCGTGGTGCGCGCACCGTCGGGACTGGCCGCGTCGCCGCTGATCGGGACGAACAAGGCAAAGGCGAGCGCGGCGCACACAACCAGGTACTCGATCGTGGATTGGCCGGCCTGGCGCGTGACCGCCGCCAGGGCGCCAGGTTGCTGCAGGAACGGTCCGGCTGGGCGCGGCTTCATTGGTAAGTCTCCATGGTGGTTACGGTGTTCAGGACGATGCTGGCGCGGCTGTCGGGCAGGCGGCTGATGACGGCGATGGCCTCGCGGCCCTTGCCTTTGAAGAACAGCGCGATGCCGCTGGTCGTGCCTGGCGGCAACGTGGCCAGCACGTCCGCGCCAGCGTCGGCGGCGCGCGCCTCGCGCTCGAGTTCCATGCCTTCCTGGCGCAGCAGGTCGCGCACCCGCTCGCGGTTGACTTCCTCGCTGTAGCGGTTAATCAGCATCACGAAACGGGCATTGCGGCGCTCATCGATCGAGGTCATCGCGCTGACCAGTTCGGTGCCCGAAGGCAGGCTCGCCAGCAGGCGGTTATTGGCGGCGCGATAGCTGTCGCGCTGCGCCATGCCGGTGGTGGCATCGGCCACCGACGCTACCCCGCGCGTGCCGCCGCCCTCTGGGGCTTGCGACAGTTGCACGGTTACGTAATAGCCGTTCTGCTCGCGACCCAGCACCAGCGCCGCGCCCACCTTGTTTTCCACCACCGGCCGCGCCATGTGCTGGCGGAACCAGGCCGCCGTCTGTTCGGGGGAGGCGCTGGTATCGAAGCCGCGCATGCGCAACGGTATGCCATCCATGTTGATCTGCTCGCCGATTTCGTAGCTGACCGCGTCCGGCGGTAGCGCTACCTCGGGCCACGGCACCTTGGCCGTCGCCACCGCGCTGGCAATGGTCCAGGCGGCCAGCAGCGACAAGGCGGCCAGCGCGATCAGTACCAGGCGTTGGGTCATGGCGGGCGCTTTCATCGGAGCCGGTCCGCTGGTACCTGGTCGCGCCAGAGTTCGAGCTTGGCCATATTGGGCGGCTCGATGCGGGGCAGTTCCACCACCATATTGGTGGCCTTGAGCACCGGATTCAGCGGTCGCATGAGCTTGCCGGGGAACAGCAGCGTGTTGTCGATGCGCGATTCCACCTGCATCGCGTCGCGCGCGGTCCAGGTATCGGTTACCACGCTGGTGTGCCGGCTGACGGTCAGGTTGAGGTTTTTGAATTCTTCGTAGGTCGATGCAAAGCTGGGACCGATATCCTGAAGGTTGGCCAGCTTGACGCTGACATTGGCTGTGTACATCCCGGTCTTGAGCCCCAGTTGCTCGCCGACCTGGAGCGGCGACGGCACGTTGAACGGCTTGCCGTCATCGGCCGCACTCTTGCCGTCTGCATGGTTGGCGCCGTGGCTGCTGCCGAAGCTGACGGTGACGTCGGTGAAATTCTTGATCAGCGCGTCGCCCTGGGCGTCGACCCAGAACAGGTTCTGGTTGGCCTTGAAGTCGCCAGCCTCGTCGTTGGTTTTGATCGGCGCATCGGAGTTGCTGTAGAAGCGGCGCCGCACTTCCTGCGCCAGTTGCTCTGGCGGCTTGTAGTTGCTCATGCCGTCGTTGTTGGCAATGGCCTCGAAGGCCACGTAGCGACTGGCCATTTCGGTGGCATGGGTAACGCTCTGGTACTTGGCAACCATGGGCATGAGCAAGAACAGCGGCACCAGTGCCAGCGCGATCACGACGAATTCGGTGAGGGCCTGACCGCCGCAGCGGTTCAGACGGGGCCGCAAGCTGCGGTGCGCGTACAGTGCCGGCCTCATGGCTGTCCCGATCGTTCCAGCGTGAAGCCTGGTGCCATGTACGGGGCGAACACGGCGTTACCTACCTGGGTATCGAGGCGCGCGTCGACCGCCTTCAGTTGCAGGCCATGCGGCGTGGTATTGGCGAGCAACAGGCCGCCCAGGCCTTCCTGGTTCACCGCGCGAAACGGCACGAATGAACCGCCGGTCGCGTAGCACAGGGTGGCGATGGTGCCTTGCGGATCGATTTGCTGGCGCCAGTCAGTGCAGCGCACCCCGGCCACGGTGCGCTGACCGCCGCGCACGGCGCCGGTGCCGGCCACCGCGGTCAATTGCGCGGCAGCCGCCGCCATCGCCGGGTTGGCGGCCATTTTTCTGATGAGGTCGGCCATGCCATCCTGCACCTGCGGTTCTGGCCTGGCATCGGCATGGCCACTGGCATCGCATTCGCCGCGCGCGGTTTTTCTCACCAGGTCGATATTGCATACGCCCTTGCTGGACGACAGCATCGCCGTCGACGCGATTTCCGCGATCAGGCTGCAATCGTTGCCGTTCACGACATAGGACACACCGCTGGTGTAACGGATCTTACGGTTGGGAGCGCTGTATTGGTCGTCACGGTGCGACGACATGTGGTCGGGCCAGACGGTAGGCGGATGCAGCGCCCGCCCGCTGGCCGCCAGCGCGCGCTCGCACCGTCGGACACGCTCCTTGAGTTCGGCCAGCGCGGCAGCATCGCCGTTCTCGAAATCCAGATAGCCGTCGAGCCGCGCGCGGTGGACTTTGACCATGGGTCCGCCGGCATGGAGCTGGTGAGGCAGCGGCGCGCTGAAGAGGGTCTGCTCTTGCGGCGATGTGGCATGTGCGGGCATGCCGGTCAATGCCATCAGAGACATGGACAGCGACACGCACTGATAAAGGGGAAGCATGGAATTCATCATTGTTGAAGAGCCACGGCTGCGGCCCTGACGGTGGGTGAGTTGGCGATCAAGTGCGCCTGCCAATACGGATTGAACAAGCTGGCCTGCTCCTTGCCGCCATAGGCGCGCGGCGACGTGCGCTCGAAAAACACTTCGGAACTGGAAACGGCGGCCATCAAATCCTTGGCCTCCGCGCCCTGGTAGATATCCATCCGGCCGGTTTGCTTGACCTGCGAACTGCCGGCGGAAGTGCGCAGCTCTGCCTTGTCGCGGGTGAGCCGGACGGCAAACTGCAGACGCGGATCGCGTTTTTTGACGTCGCTGTTGGTTGAAACGTAACCGAGTGCAGCGGTGGACAAATCGTAAAAACTGGGCACGCCGCTGTAGTACCAGTTGCCGCCGCTGGGGCGGGCGCTCTTGCGGCCGTCACCGAGGTTGTAGGAGCTCTTGGTACGGCACCGGAATCGCGGAAAGCGGAATTCCCATATCTCGGTCCTGAATGCGCCGTCGTCGCGGGCGGACCAGTTGTCATAATTACTGAGTGTAGTGCTGGCGGTATGGCTGGCCTTGCCACCGAGGACGATAATGCACCCGGCCCCGCTTTCGTCGGTCCAACCTCGAGTGGAAACAAACGGATCCTTGTTCGCTGCAGCGACCTCGACTTCCTTGAAGCGTGCGCGCTCGTTGCCGGAATAGCGTTTGATGAAGGGGCCGCCGTCAAACACGCTGTAGTTGTCCAGCAGGGGCGCAGGGGTTACCTTGACCACACCGCGGCCTGCATAATTGGCATCTGCCACCTGCTGCATGACTTTGTGGCGCGCCGGTAAAAAAGCGGCAAACATGGTGGCCTGCGATGCTTGCAGCGCCACTTTTGCCACTTCGGTCGCTGCCATGGTGCCGGTGCTCAGCGCGTCGAAGGCGCCCGATGCCAGATTGATCGCGGTGGCCGCAGCGGGATACGCCATCAACGCGCACAGCGGCGCATATTTGCGCATCACCAGCACGGCCGGCACCGAATAGATAGTGAGACAATTAAGCGGCGGTACGCGCTCGGTATGCTCCTTCGCATACTCCAGCCACGACGCCACACTGACCGTCTGCGCCACCATCACCTCGTTGGCGATCAGCGCGCGATTGGTATAGGCATCGAAATTGAGCACCCGCGCATGCATCACAGCAGCGCTGTAGGCCACCGCGTCCGCAGTGTTGACCAGCTTGGTTTTTTCGGCCGTCATCTGGCCCGTGTTAAACAGGAAAAACAGCGCCGCCAATCCGGCGATCAGCATGAACAAACCATAGATCATCGCCTGCCCGCGCTGGCGAACCAGGGGCGGGCGGGAGTCCAGTGGTCGATGAGGCTGAAGCACGATCGCGCGACGCTAAAATTTATTGCGCACCAGTGGTTTTCTGGTCACCAAAGGTCGACAGCGAATTTTTGCTGTTGTCCTTGGCGGCCGTCTCCGCCTTGCCCGCAGCAACGCCAGCCTGGGTGATTGCCGCAGCGCCGCTATTACCCGAAACCTCTTTCGAAATTCCGGCCATCTGGTTACGGATGGTGGCGCCAAACAGCTGCGTGGTGGCGATCGCCGCAACAGCGATCAGTGCCACGATGATGATGTACTCGGTCATGCCCTGGCCTTTTTGTTTCAGGCGTTTGGCTTGGGCAGACAACGGGTTGCGTGCAAAGTTCATGGTATTCCCCTCATAGATATCAATGGAAGGCGAAATATAAATGCTGCACCGCACGTGAAAATACGTTAATTGTCACGATGCTTAAATTACATAAAAATAATTATTTTTTGATACGCTTGAATCGTGCGCAGGGTTTTTTTCGGATAGACTCGCCGCCGGCCAGCGGAACGAGTTTTCGCTGAAAAACGTGAAAAAAAAATGTGACGCGGGAAATGATGTTCCCGGAGGAGAAATAGAGATTTGTTGCGGCAAGAGATCGTGGCAAGGGTGAGATTTTGCTGCGAGTGCACATGCGGTTTGCGGCTGATAACTGCGGCCAATTGTCCAAAGTGCGCGAAGGGGGATGCGGACGAAATCTCGGACTATTTGGGAGTCCATGTATTCATACGAAGAGCGCTTTCTGGCAGTAAAGCTTTACCGAAAATACGGGAGGAGCCTTAAAGCGACCGTCCGCGAGCTAGGTTATCCGACGGAGAATTCCCTCAAGGCTTGGTGCGCCGAGTTTGAAGAGGGAGGAGAACTAGAGGAGAAATACGTTCGCTCGCTTCCCAATACTTGGCTGAGCAGAAGAACACCTCCATCGAGCATTACGCAGGGAGCGCGGCGACGTATCAGCTCTGCCTCGTACAGACCGTTGATGATCTCGGTCAGCGCATTGTCATAGCTGCCGCCCTTACTACCCACAGACGGCTCAACGCCGGCTTCAGCAAACGCACGCTATAGTGGATGGAAACATGTTGTGAGCCTCTGTCGCCATGTTGAATTAAGGCATCGTCGCGGTCAGGCTGACGGGCCTATAGCGCTTGTTCCAAGGCATCCAAGACGAAGTCGGAGCGCATCGACCTGCTGACGCGCCAGCCTACGATGCGTCGGGCAAGCACATCAATCACAAACGCCACATAGACAAAGCCTTGCCAGGTCGAGACGTAGGTGAAGTCGGATACCCATAGTTGATTGGGCCGCTGTGCCTTGAACTGGAGATGGCCCCGGTTCAACGGGCACGGTGCGGGCTGGCAGGTACCGGACGGTATTTTTTTGACGTAGGCCATACGTCAATCATACGGTCACCGCTCAAACGTGCGAAGGCCAGATAGCCGCTGCGACGAGAGGTGCACCGCTTTTTTGAGAGGTGAGTAACCATGCTCAGTTTATTTGAATGACGCTAAGTGCTTGATTTTATGGAGGCGAGGATCGGAGTCGAACCGACCTAGACGGCTTTGCAGGCCGCTGCATAACCGCTTTGCTACCTCGCCGGAGGAAGACTTGACACGAGAACACAGCCGGTTATGTGCTGTGCTCCGAATTCTGGAGCGGGAGAAGAGTCTCGAACTCTCGACCTCAACCTTGGCAAGGTTGCGCTCTACCAACTGAGCTACTCCCGCGTAGGAGTTGATACTGTACTGCGCTTTATTTCACTAGTTACTGCGTCCGATCAGCTTCCGGAGAAACTGGAGCGGGAGAAGAGTCTCGAACTCTCGACCTCAACCTTGGCAAGGTTGCGCTCTACCAACTGAGCTACTCCCGCATTTGGAGTCAAACATTCTAACAGCTCGCTATCGTTATTACCAGTACTACCTGTAATAACCACCAGCTTTGCAACTGGAGCGGGAGAAGAGTCTCGAACTCTCGACCTCAACCTTGGCAAGGTTGCGCTCTACCAACTGAGCTACTCCCGCGTCGCTGTCACCAACAACAGGCCAGCATTATAGAGGATCTGGACGGGCTGTCAATGGTAAAACCGTTGTCGGACAAAAAAGATGGAAAACGGTTTAGCTGATTTTACAGGTGGCCGCCCTTCTCCTTGATCATCGGCCACGCCAGGCGCATGTAGTAGAACATCGACCACACGGTCAGCACGGCCGCCACCTCGAGGAAGCGCGCGCCCCAGAACTGGGTGTCGATGGCGCCGAACAGCACGTCGTGGTACAGCAGCAGCGGAATGGCGGCCATTTGCGCGGTGGTCTTGATCTTGCCGATCGAGCTGACCGCGACCGATTTCGAGGCGCCAATCTGCGCCATCCATTCGCGCAGCGCCGAGATGGCGATTTCGCGGCCAATGATCACGAACGCGATGACGGCATTGGCACGGTCCAGTTGCACCAGCACGATCAGGGCGCCGGCCACCATCAGCTTGTCCGCGACCGGATCGAGGAAGGCGCCGAAGGCCGAGGTCTGGTTCCAGCGGCGGGCCAGGAAGCCGTCGAACCAGTCGGTGACGGCAGCGATAATGAACACCAGCGTGGCCGCCAGATTCTGATCGGCCACCGGCAGCACCGACGTTGGCAGATAGTAGACGCCCACCACCAGCGGAATGAGCGCCACGCGCAACCAGGTCAACAGAATCGGGATATTAAATGGCATGACGAAGGGGCATAAACTTGCTAAATAAGTACGACCATGGGAATTGTGTAAAAGCGCCGCTAGTCTACCTTGCCACCGTGTATTAAACCAGCACGTTACGCAGCGCCGTTAATGCAGTTGCTTGTAAATCTCTTCGGCCAGCGCACTGGAAATGCCCTCGACCTGTTTCAGGTCTTCCACGCTCGCATTGACCACCCCGCGCAGTCCGCCGAAGCGTGCCAGCAAACGCTGGCGGCGCTTGGCGCCGATGCCTTCGATTTCTTCCAGGCGCGACGTCTGCCGCGTCTTGGCGCGCTTGGCGCGCATGCCGGTGATGGCGAAGCGGTGCGCCTCGTCGCGGATTTGCGCGACCAGCATCAGCGCCGCCGATTCCTTGCCCAGCTCCTGCGCCGGCCGGCCATCGACGAACATCAAGGTCTCCAGGCCCACGCGGCGCCCTTCCCCCTTGGCCACGCCGACGATCAGGCTGATGTCGAGGCCCAGCTCCGAGAATACCTGGCGCGCCATTTCGATCTGCCCCTTGCCGCCGTCGATCAGCACCACGTCGGGCATCACGCCGTCGCCGTTGGCCACTTTTTCGTAGCGGCGGAACAGCACTTGCCGCATCGCCGCGTAATCGTCGCCGGGCGTGATGTCGTTGATGTTGTAGCGGCGGTATTCGCCGTTCTGCATCTGGTGATGATGGAACACCACGCACGACGCCTGCGTGGCCTCCCCCATGGTGTGGCTGATGTCGAAGCATTCCACGCGCAAGGTGTCGATGTCTTCCGGTTCGAGCGACAGCGCATCGACCAGCGCGCGCGTGCGCGACTGCTGCGAGCCTTGTTCCGACAGCAGACGCGCGAGCGAAATCTGCGCGCCCTTCTGCGCCAGCTCCAGCCATTTGCGGCGCTGGTCCTGCGGCTGGAAGATCAGGTTGATGCGGTGGCCGCACTGCTCCTGCAAGGCCTGGATCAGCGCGGGGTGGTCGAACTCGATGTTGAGGATCAGGATGCCGGGGATGAACTTGTCGGCGTAGTGCTGCGCCAGGAACGCGGCCAGTACTTCCACTTCGATCGGCTCTTCCGCAATCGCCTCGGCGTCGCTCACGTGCGTGGGGAAGTAGGCGCGGTCACCGAGGTGGCGGCCGCCGCGCACCATCGCCAGGTTGACGCAGGCACGCCCGCCCTGCACCAGCACGGCGATGATATCGACGTCGGCGTCGCCCACGGTTTCCATGCTCTGCTGGTGCAGCACGCGCGAGAGCGACTGTATCTGGTTGCGCACGGCGGCGGCCTGCTCGAACTTGAGATCAGACGCATACGCATGCATCTTCGCTTCGAGATCGGCCAGCACTTCGCTCTGGCGGCCACGCAAAAAACGCGCGGCGTTATCGACATCGAGCTGGTAGTCTTCCTTGCTGATCAGGTCCACGCACGGGCCGCTGCAACGGCCGATCTGGTTGAGCAGGCACGGGCGCGTGCGGTTGGCATACACGCTGTCTTCGCAGGTACGGATCTGGAACACCTTCTGCAGGATCTGCATCGATTCCTTGACCGCCCACGAGCTGGGGAACGGCCCGAAATACTGGTTCTTGCGGTCCACCGCGCCACGGTAATACACCATGCGCGGCGCATCGCCGCCGGTGATCTTCAGGTACGGGTACGACTTATCATCGCGGAACAGGATGTTGAAGCGCGGACTCAGCGCCTTGATCAGGTTGTTCTCGAGGATCAGCGCCTCGGCCTCGCTGTGCGTGACCGTGGTTTCCAGCCGCGCGATGCGCTCGACCATCATGGCGATGCGCGGGCTGGCCAGGTTTTTCTGGAAGTAGCTCGACACGCGCTTTTTGAGGTCGCGCGCCTTGCCAACGTAAAGGACCTTGTCCTCGGCGTCGAAGTAGCGGTACACACCCGGCAAATTCGGCAGCTTGGCGACGGTGGCCAGCACTAGCTCGCGCGGGTCCGGTGTTGGCACCGGGGGTACGTTGTTGGGGACTACCTGGTCAGTCAATTTTCGCCTGCTCCACGATCACGAATGCCACTGCATATTCCGCCTCATCGCTCACCGTCACCTGCGTGGTAAGCCGATGCTTGTCCATGAATTCCTTGAGCACGCCGCTGCACACGATCATCGGCTTGCCGCTGGGGGCATTGAGCATCTGCGCCGCCGGCCACGTCATCGGCATGCGGATGCCGAGACCGATCGCCTTGGCAAATGCTTCCTTGGCCGCAAAGCGCGTGGCGACGAAGCGGATACCGCGCACCGGGTTCTTGGCCTTGCGCGCCAAATACTTTTCCATCTCCTGCGGTCCCAGGATCTTTTGCGCGAAGCGGTCGCCGTGGCGCTCCAGGGCCGCTTCGATGCGCGGGATCTTGCAGATGTCGGTGCCGATCCCGTAGATCATTTTCGGCCCAGGCGGGTGGACACCATGATCGCCTTCATCTCGCGCACGGCGTTTTCCCAGCCGACGAATACCGAGTGGGCGACGATGGCGTGGCCGATGTTCAGTTCCGCGATGTCGGGGATGGCGGCAATCGCCTGCACATTGGTGTAGTGCAGGCCGTGGCCGGCATTGACTTTCAGACCCTTCGAGGCGCCATACAGCACGCCGCGCCGCACGCGTTCCAATTCCGCTTCCTGCTCGGCGCCTTCGGTATCGGCATAGCGGCCCGTGTGCAGCTCGATGACGGGCGCGCCGGCGGCGATGGTGGCGTCCATTTGTGCTTCATCGGCGTCGATGAACAGGCTCACGCGGATGCCCTCGGCCTGCAATTGCTTGACTGCCGCCTGCACCGCGTTGAAATTACCGGCCACATCGAGGCCGCCTTCGGTCGTCACTTCGGTGCGCTTTTCCGGTACCAGGCATACATCGGCCGGGCGGATTTTGCAGGCGAAGTCGATCATCTCCTGCGTGACGGCCGCTTCCAGGTTCATGCGCGTGAGCAGCTGGGGCGCGAGCGCGATGACGTCGGCGTCCTTGATGTGGCGGCGGTCTTCGCGCAGGTGCAGGGTGATGCAGTCGGCGCCGGCCTGCTCGGCCAGCAGCGCGGCGCGGATCGGGTCCGGGTACCTGGTGCCGCGCGCGTTGCGCAGAGTGGCCACGTGGTCGATGTTGACGCCGAGGTCGATGATGGTGCCGGAAGGGTGCAGGAAGCTCATTCGTTCTATACCGTTTATAGAGTAATCAGGGTTCTTATAATTGTGACAGATCGACGAGGATCTGGCGGGTATTCAATGGCGCGCCGTTCAGGTGGTGCGCCACCAGGAAGCGCATCAGCTGCTTGCTCTGCGACTGCGTGGCGGCGTCCTGGTAATCCTCGCGCTCCATGTCGAGCAGGGTTTTGCCTGCCACGCGCGGCCACGGGTCGGACGCGCGCTCGGGGCGCGGTCCGCGCTCGGGGTCCACCACGTACGTCACGTCGGCCTGTACCGGGGCGCGCGTGCTGGTGCAACGCCCCAGGTCCGCCGCCACCCCTGTCTCCTTAAGTAAGGCCCGTTCGAATTTTCGCAAGACGATGGTGGCCGGCTCGTTGTGGGCGAGCTGGTTGAGGGTGGAGACGTAATGGTCGAACAGCGCCGGGTGGGCGTCGTCGCGGGCCAGCAGTTTGACCAGCAGTTCATTCAGATAGAAGCCGCATAGCAGCGCAGTCTTTTCCAGCGGCAGCATGCCACCGACCCATTCGGCGTCGGTCAGGGTACGCAACTCGGACTTGCCCACCCAGCTCGACGACAGCGGCTGGAAAGTTTGCAGCACGCCGCGCAATTGCGAGTGCGGCCGCTTGGCGCCCTTGGCGATCAGCGCCACGCGGCCGAAGTCGCGCGTGAACAGATCGATGATCAGGCTGGTTTCTTTGTAGGGATAGCTGTGCAGCACGAAGGCCGGTTGGCCGGCGACCTTGGTGCCGATGGTGCGCTCGCGTGCAGGAGCGCGCGGACGTTTGGGAGGCATTTCCGCGACGGGCGCGAGCACCACCCCGCCCTGCGCGTCAGGCGCGGCCTGCTGCGGTGACGCGGTCGCGCTGGTGAGCGCGGCGTCGGGCGTGGCGGGTGGCATGGATTTATTCGTAGCCGTAGGCGCGCAGACCCGCTTCGTTATCGGCCCAGCCGGATTTGACCTTGACCCAGATTTCCAGGTACACGGGGCCGCCGAACAGTTTTTCCATGTCCAGGCGGGCCTGGGTGGAAACTTCCTTCAGGCGCGCACCCTTGTTACCGATGATCATCGATTTGTGCGTATCGCGCTCGACCAGGATGGCGGCAAACACGCGGCGCAGGTCGCCTTCCTGCTCGAATTGCTCGATCAGTACGGTGCTGGTGTACGGCAGTTCGTCGCCGACAAAGCGGAACAGCTTTTCGCGCACGATCTCGGACGCCAGGAATTTCTCGCTGCGGTCGGTGATGTCGTCTGGTCCGAAGATCGGTGCGTTCTCGGGCAGGAAACGCTTGATCTCGTTTTGCAGCCCTTCAAGCTGGAAGCGCAGCTTGGCCGACACCGGCACAATCGCGGCGAAATCGAACTTGGCAGCCACCTGCTGGGCGAACGGCAGTAGCACGGCCTTGTCCTTCACGCGGTCCGATTTGTTGATGACCAATACCACCGGCACTTCCTTCGGCAACAGGTCGATCACTTGCTGGTCGGCCGGGCCAAACGTGCCCGCCTCGATCACGTACAGGATCAGGTCCGACGAAATCAGGGTGTTGGTCACCGTCTTGTTCAGGGTCTTGTTCAGCGCGTTCGAGTGGCGGGTTTGAAAACCCGGGGTATCGACGTAAATGAACTGGGCATCGTCGTACGTCATGATGCCGGTGATGCGGTGGCGCGTGGTTTGCGCCTTGCGCGAGGTGATGCTGACCTTGGCGCCGATCAGCGTGTTCATCAAGGTCGATTTGCCCACGTTGGGGCGGCCGACGATGGCGATATAGCCACAACGGAAGTTGCCACAACGGAAGTTGGCGGGGGTCGTTTCGGTAGTCATGATCGTTTCTTTTAAGTCGTTACTTGTTGGCTGCCTTGGCCGATGGTGCAGACTCTGCATCGTCATCGGTTTGCACGGTGGCGATGCCGGCCAGCTTGAGCTGGGCGGCACGCGGCTTGGCCTTGCGCACTGCGGCCGGGGTCTTCAACAGCGCTTGCTGCGCCGCCTCCAGCGCCAGCTTGGCGGCGGCCTGTTCGCCGGCGCGGCGGCTGCCGCCACGACCGAACAGCTGGATGCCCAGCTTGGGAATCTGGCACTCGATCTCGAATTCCTGGCTGTGGGCGGCGCCGTGGGTGGCCACCACATTGTACAGCGGCAGCGAAATCTTCCGGCTTTGCAGGAATTCCTGCAGCAGGGTCTTGGCGTCCTTGCCCAGGGTTTGCGGGTCCACCGTGTCGAGAATCGGGATATAGAAAGCGCGGATCGCCTCGGCGGCCGGATTGAAACCGCCATCGAGGAAAATTGCTCCGAGGATCGCTTCGAGCGTATCGGCCAGGATCGACGGCCGGCGGAAGCCACCCGATTTCAGCTCGCCCTCGCCCAGGCGCAGGAACTGCGACAGATCGAGCTTTTGGGCGATCTCGAACAGCGACTGCTGCTTGACCAGGTTGGCGCGCAAGCGCGACAGGTCGCCCTCGTCGATGGTGGTGTAGCGCTCGTACAGAATGGTGGCAACGACGCAGTTGAGCACGGAGTCGCCAAGGAACTCGAGGCGTTCGTTATGCAAGCTGCTATGGCTACGGTGGGTCAAGGCCTGCTGCAGCAGGCCGGCATCCTGGAACGTATAGCCTAGACGGGTTTGCAATAACTGAAGATTCATTGGTTCGTTTTCTGGTTTTTAATGGGGTTTGCCGGTTGCGGCGGTGGTGCCCTGGTATTCCAGGAGCAGGCTGGCTGGTCCGACCAGCGGGATTTTCTTTTCGTAGGCGAAGCTGACCTCGACGCCGTCACCCTCGCGCTCGATAGTCAGGTCGCTGCCGGAAATGGCGGTGATGTAAGCGACGGTCGCGTTGGCATCGAAGGCCTTGCGGATCTCGGGCACCGAATTGCCACCGGCGGCCTTGGCCGTCACGATGGCATTCTTCACCGCCCGATATTCCGTGTACGTGGGCAAGATCTTGAGGGCCAGCACGGCCACCACGCCCAGCACGGCCAGGACCAGGATCAACCCGGTCAGGGAAACGCCGTTTTGCCGATGTGTTCGCATTTCAGCTCTCCCTGTGCGGCCCGCAGGCCCGTGAATTTACTTGATGCTGCCGATACGCTTCAGGTTGCTCAGGTTCATCCAGACAAAGAATGCCTTGCCGACGATATTCTTGTCCGGAACAAAGCCCCAGTAGCGGCTGTCGGTACTGTTGTCGCGGTTGTCGCCCATCATGAAGTAATGACCGGCCGGCACCACGCACGTGAAGCTGTCGTAGGTGTATGTGCACGACTCTTGCCGCATCGGGAAGTCCATCACTTGCGGCAGACTCAGCGTAGGCGCGTTCTCGAAGTTGAGAATGCGGTGGCTGACGCCGGACAGTGCTTCCTGGTACTGCTTGTTATAGCTGAGCTGCTTTTGCTCGTCGCCACCGAGGTAGTCAGGCAACGCGGTGTACTGCACCGCCACGCCGTTCACGGTCAGCTTCTTGTTCTCGTACGTGATCTTATCACCAGGCACGCCAATCACGCGCTTGATGTAATCCTGGGTCATGTCCAGCGGATACTTGAACACCATCACGTCACCGCGCTGCGGATCGTTGATCTGGATAACTTTTTTGTTCAGCACCGGCAGGCGGATACCGTAGGTGAACTTGTTCACCAGGATCAGGTCGCCAATTTCCAGGGTCGGCACCATCGACGACGACGGGATCTTGAACGGCTCGTACAGGAACGAACGCAGCACGAACACCAGCGCGATCACCGGGAAGAAGCTGCCCGAGTATTCCACCCAGGTCGGCTGACGCAGAATGCTCGCTTCCAGCGCGGCGCGGTTGACGTTGTTGTCGGCCTGGTAGCCGTCGGCGGTCAGCTTGGCGGCGCGCGCATCGTACTCGGCCAGCGCGCGGTTGGCGGCAGCACGGCGTTGCTTGGCCAAGACGAACACATCGAGACACCAGATCACGCCGGTGATCACCATCAACACGAACAGGATCAGCGCGAAGTTACCCAAAATCACTTGCATGGTCATTTATCATCCACTTGTAAGATTGCCAGGAATGCTTCTTGTGGAATCTCGACCGAGCCCACCTGTTTCATGCGTTTCTTACCGGCTTTCTGCTTCTCGAGCAGTTTCTTTTTACGGCTGATGTCGCCGCCGTAGCACTTGGCCAGCACGTTCTTGCGCAGCGCCTTGACGTTTTCACGCGAGATCACGTTCACACCGATAGCGGCCTGGATCGCCACGTCGAACATCTGGCGTGGAATCAGTTCGCGCATCTTGGCGGCCACCTGGCGGCCGCGGTAGGCGCTGTTGGAACGGTGGACGATAATCGCCAGCGCATCGACCTTCTCGCTGTTGATCAGCATATCGACCTTGACCACGTCGGACGCGCGGTATTCCTTGAACTCGTAGTCCATCGACGCGTAACCGCGCGAGGTCGATTTCAGCTTGTCGAAGAAGTCGAGCACGATTTCGCCCATCGGCATTTCGTACACCAGCTTGACCTGGCGGCCGTGGTAGCTCATGTCCATCTGCACGCCGCGCTTGCCGATGCACAGCGTGATCACCGAACCCACGTACTCTTGCGGCATGTACAGGTTGACGGTAACGATCGGTTCGCGGATTTCGTTGATCTTGGTCGGCTCGGGCATGCGCGATGGATTGTCCACCTTGACGATGCTGTTGTCGCGCATCACCACCTCGTACACCACGGTCGGTGCGGTGGTGATCAGGTCCATGTCGAACTCGCGCTCGAGGCGCTCCTGCACGATTTCCATGTGCAGCAAACCGAGGAAGCCGCAGCGGAAGCCGAAGCCCAGCGCCTGCGATACTTCCGGCTCGTACATCAGCGCGGCATCGTTCAGTTTCAGCTTTTCCAGCGAGTCGCGCAGTGCGTCGTACTGGTTCGCTTCCACCGGGAACAGGCCGGCAAACACTTGCGGCTGCACTTCCTTGAAACCAGGCAGCGGCGCCGGCGCCGGGCGGTTGGCCAGGGTCACCGTATCGCCCACCTTGGCAACCTTCAGTTCCTTGATACCGGCGATGATGAAGCCCACCTGGCCGGCCGACAGTTGCGGCAGCGACAGCGAACGCGGCGCAAAAATGCCCACGTCTTCCACCAGCTGCACCGAGTCGGTGGCCATCAGCTTGATCTTGTCTTTTGGTTTCAGGGTGCCGTTCATCACGCGCACCAGCATGACCACGCCCACGTAGGCGTCGTACCACGAGTCGACAATCAGCGCCTGCAACGGCGCATCCGGGTCGCCTTTCGGTGGCGGTACCTTGGCGATGATCGATTCGATCACGTCTTCCACGCCCAGGCCGGTCTTGGCCGAGCAATGGACGGCGTCGCCCGCTTCGATACCGATCACGTCTTCGATCTCGGCGATCGCGGTCGGTGGATCGGCGTTCGGCAAGTCGATTTTATTCAGGACCGGCACCACTTCCACGCCCAGGTCGAGCGCGGTGTAGCAGTTGGCAACCGTTTGCGCTTCCACGCCCTGCGACGCATCGACCACCAGCAGCGCGCCCTCGCACGCCGACAGCGACCGCGACACTTCGTACGAGAAGTCGACGTGGCCGGGCGTATCGATCAGGTTCAGGTTGTAGATGATGCCATCGCGCGCCTTGTATTTCAGGGCCGCAGTCTGGGCCTTGATGGTAATGCCGCGTTCGCGTTCCAGGTCCATCGAATCGAGCACCTGCGCCTCCATCTCGCGGTCGGACAGGCCACCGCAAAGCTGGATGATGCGGTCGGCCAGGGTCGATTTACCGTGGTCGATGTGGGCGATGATGGAGAAATTGCGTATGTTGTTCATTAACAAATAATCAAAAAACAGGTCGAAACGACGGGTGCGCGCATCGCTAAAACACGGCGCGCAATACAAAAAGCGCTCAAAGCTGGGCATGATTGCCCTGGCGAGCGCCTTGGACTGCCAAACGTAATACCCGGCATTTTACCGGATTTCAGAGTGGAAAGCCCGACTTATACAAAGCACAGCCTTTTTGCCGTGAATTTTGACTATTTCACCAGCAATGCGCGGATTTTGGCTTCGTCGAGGTGGTAATGGCACAGCTCGGGACCAGCCAGGTCGGCAAACAGCACCGGCACCAGTTCGTCGTACCGAGCCAGCAGTACAGGATCGCCAGCCTGGTCGATGTCGATCACGTCCACCGTAAAAATGATGCCCGGTGGTTGCAGGCGCAGCAGCGCATCGTGCATGTCCTGGCACAGGTGGCAGTAACTGCGGGAGTAGAGAGTGAAATGCATGGAGTTTGGCAGGCTGCCACCGCCCGCGCCAGCGGACGGTGGCAATATCACTTACTTGGCCAGCTCGCTCGGACGCAGCGAAATGAACTGCGTCTGGTCGCCGCGGCGCACCAGCACTACCGAGCGCTTCTTCGGATCGAGCTTGGCGACCAGCGCGTTGAACTGCTTGGCGTCCTTGATCGCGGTATTGTTCAGCTGCAGCAGGATATCGCCTTCGTCGAGGCCAGCCGCTTCGGACACGCCATCGACATCGGCCACCACCACGCCACCATCGACGCCCAGTTCCTTGCGTTTATCAGCTGGCAGGTCGGTGACGATCAAGCCCAGCGCGTTGGCCTTGGCCTGCTCCGGCTCGGCTTTACCGCCTTTGCCTTTGCCGGTCGCGCCTTTGCCTGCCTTGTCGGCGTCCATTTCCACCACGTTGACCGGCAGGTCCAGTTGCTGGCCCTTGCGCCACACGGTAATGGTCGCCTTGCTGCCGATGGCGGTGCCACCGACCACGCGTGGCAGGTCCGACGAGCGGGTAATCGCCGTGCCATTAAATTTCAGAATGATGTCGCCCGGCTTGAGACCGGCTTTGTCGGCGGGACCATCAGGCTCGACCATGGCGACGCCAGCGCCCTCGGCGTTTTTCAGGCCCAGCGACTCGGCCACTTCCTTGTTCACTTCGGTGATCTGCACGCCGATACGGCCACGGCTGACCTTGCCGCTCTTCTTGAGTTGCTCGGATACGCGGATCGCCTCGTCGATCGGCACAGCAAACGAAATGCCGTTATACGCGCCGGACAGGGTGGCGATCTGCGAATTGATGCCGATGACTTCGCCGCGCATATTGATCAGCGGGCCACCCGAGTTGCCGGGATTGACGGCCACGTCGCTTTGAATCAGCGCCAGGTAGTCGCCGGTATCGCGCTGCTTGGCCGAGATGATGCCGGCGGTGACGGTGTTCTCCAGGTTGAACGGCGAGCCGATGGCGATCACCCATTCGCCCACGCGGATCTTGTCGGAGTCGCCCATCAGCAGGAATGGCAGTTTTTCACCCTCGATTTTCAGCACGGCCACGTCGGTACGGGCGTCCGCGCCCAGCACCTTGGCCTTGAATTCGCGCTTGTCGGTCAGCGTGACGAACACCTCGTCGGCACCATCGACCACGTGGGCGTTGGTCATCACGTAGCCGTCGGCCGACAGGATGAAACCGGAGCCGACGCCACGCGGCACTGCCTCTTCAGGCACGGGGGTGCGGCGCGGGGCTTTGCGGCCCTGCCCTTGCGGTGGCACCGGCATGGCGCCGCCGAAGAAGCGGCGCATGAATTCGGCCATTTCGTCTTCGCCGACTTCGCCACGGCCGCCCGGCTTGACCAGCTCGGTCGTGCGAATATTGACCACGGCGGGACCCACGCGGTCAACCAGGTCGGCAAAGTCGGGCAAGCCCGTCACGGCGCCGGTGACCGGCGCGGCGGCCACTGCCGGACTCATGCCCAATACGGCGGGCGACATCCAAACGCTTGCGCTGACCAGCAGCGCGGAGAGAGTTTTACTGCCGACAGATAAATTATTTTTCAAATTATTTTTCATGGAGATCGTTCTCTAAAGGTTCTGGAATGCAGGGCGGCACGCGTCGCGGAGCGAGGCGCGCGCCATGAGGCTAGCACAGGGCGGGATAAAAGTCCCGCACGCGGCACACCAGGTAATTATACGAGCAGGAACAAATAAAACGGCTTAAGGGAAGATTACGTCGGCGCTGGGAGCATCCTGGCCGTGGGACGTGGCGCTGGCGGCAGCGCTGGTGGCGAGCGCATTCGCAGCGGCGACGTTAGCGTTATTGTTGGCGTTGCTGGCATGGGCGGCAGCAGCGCCGTTGGCCGAGGCGGCAAACGGTGGCGCAGCAGGGTCGGTGGCGCCTGGCGCAAGCGGCGAGAGCTCGTGCGCAGGCTCGTTATCGAGGCGCGCCGCCAGCGCAGCACGGAACCCGCTGCTGAGCGCGCCTTGAGCGCTGTCCCGCAGCACGTCGCCGACCAGGTGATAAGCCTGCCAGGCCGCCCGGCCCTCGGCGGTTTCCAGCGCCGCGAAGGCCAGTTCCTGCTCGCTCTGCGCCAGCTCGCCATCCGCCAGCGCCGAAATGTTTTCGTGCAGTCTTTTATGGGTATCCATCGCTTGCTCCGCCTGTCAATACATTGCCACCACAGCCGACAAATTGCCGGGCGCCAATGCCATCATTCTCGCCTTACCAGCGCTTGTCAACCGGCATATCGAGCAGAGGCTTTAACTTTTCAGCGATGACTTCTCGGGCACGGAAGATACGGCTGCGGACCGTGCCGATGGGGCAAGCCATGATATCGGAAATCTCTTCGTAGCTGAGCCCTTCTATTTCGCGCAAGGCGATCGCAGTCCGTAAATCGAGTGGCAAGGCGTCCATGGCCGCGTTGACGGTCTGGGCAATTTGCTTGCTGGCCAGCATGGATTCCGGCGTATTGATGTCGCGCAAATTATCGCCATCTGAAAAACCCTCGGCATGTTCGGCGTCGGTTTCCGTCGACGTGGGCGTGCGCCTGCCCTGCGTCGTCAAAAAATTCTTGGCCGTGTTAATTCCTATGCGATACAACCACGTATAAAAGGCCGAGTCGCCACGAAAATGCCGCAACGCGCGATAGGCTTTGATAAACGTCTCTTGTACCACGTCTTCGGCTTCCACCGGGTCGTGCACAATGCGCGACAGCAGGCGCATGAGGCGGCGCTGATATTTGGCCACCAACATGTCAAACGCCTGCTTGTCGCCGGCCCGGACCCGGTCGACCAGCATCTGGTCACACTCACGTTCTGTCGTCACTCCGGCATTCCTCGGTGGCCTGCAACGTCGCCGGAACCCTTTATGCTATAGAGTTAGCCCGCTGCAAGAAGTTCACAGTGTTGGCGCATTTATTTCGCTGCGCGCGGCGGCGGCCCGACAGGCCAGCGTCAACGCGCGCAACTCCGCCCCGCTTACGCAATCGGGCAACACCAGCACCGACCGCACGCTGCCATCCGCACCACCCAGGCGCAGCAGCAGCAAACCGCGCCACACGGTCGAGCCATCAAGCAGGCGCAGCGGCGTTCCCGCATGTTGGTATAGCGCAGTGCGGAATTGCCCGACTGCGGTTATATCAACCGCCATTGCAATACCGCATGGTTGCCCGCAGACATAGCCACAGATAGCGGCCACCACGCACGCCAGCGGCGCCAGCATGCCTGGACAGGCAGCGGCGGACGCCAGCACGCAACAGCACAACCCGGCGTGCAGCAAGCGCAAACCAGGCGAGGGACGAACGATGACGGACACCGCGATCGACATGACTGCAGCACGGATAGAGACAACACAAAAAATTTACACGGATGGGGAGCGGTGAAACTGGATGCGCCGGCGCGGGGCCGGGCAATTCAGGCGCTGGCGAATGCCAGCGCCGAATCCTCGCCCACCATGCTTTGACATGGCGGGCGCGGTTTTAGTTCAACATAAAGTTAAACTTTTTTACTACCTAGATCTTGCCGAAAACGAGGCTGCCGTTCGTTCCGCCGAAGCCGAACGAGTTTTTGACTGCATACTCGATCTTCATGTCGCGGGCGACATTGGCGCAGAAATCCAGATCGCACGACGGATCCTGGTTGAAGATATTAATGGTCGGTGGCGACACCTGGTGGTGCACCGCCAAAACCGTAAACACTGCTTCCAGGCCGCCGGCGCCACCAAGCAAGTGGCCGGTCATCGACTTGGTCGAATTGACCACCAGCTTTTTGGCGTGGTCGCCGAACGTGCGCTTGATGCCCTGCACTTCGGCCACGTCGCCTTGCGGCGTCGAGGTGCCGTGCGCGTTCACGTACTGCACCTGATCCGGATTGAGGCCGGCGTTGGCGAGCGCGGCTTGCGCCGACTTGCTGCCACCGCTGCCGTCTTCCAGGGGCGACGTCATGTGGTAAGCATCGGCGCTCATGCCGAAGCCGACCAGCTCGGCGTAAATCTTGGCGCCGCGTGCCTTGGCGTGTTCGTACTCTTCCACGACCATCACGCCGGCGCCTTCGCCCAGCACGAAGCCGTCGCGGTCCGTATCCCATGGACGGGATGCGGTGGCCGGGTCGTCGTTGCGCGCGGACAGCGCTTTTGCCGAAGCAAAGCCACCGAGACCCAGCGGCGAAACGGTCGACTCGGCGCCACCGGCGATCATCACGTCGGCATCGCCATACTCGATCATGCGAGCGGCAGCGCCAATGCAATGCAGGCCGGTGGTACAAGCGGTGACGATCGACAGATTAGGACCGCGCATGCCGTACTTGATCGACAGGTTGCCCGAAATCATATTGATAATCGAGGCAGGCACGAAGAAGGGCGAAATACGGCGCGGACCGCGCTTGTCGTAGTCTTCCTTCTGCTCTTCGATCATCGGCAGACCGCCGATGCCGGAACCGATGATCACGCCGATACGATCGGCGTTGGCGTCGGTCACTTCGATACCCGAATCCTGCACCGCCTGGATGCCGGCCGCCATGCCGTAATGGATAAACGTATCCATGTGGCGCGCTTCCTTGGCCGAGATGTAGTCCTCGATATTGAAGCCTTTGACTTCACCGGCAAAACGGGTACTGAAAGCTTGTGCGTCAAACTTGGTGATGGTGGCAATGCCGGATTTGCCCTCGAGTGCCGCTGCCCAGGTATCGGCAACATTGTTGCCAATCGGGGTAACGGCGCCCAGGCCGGTAATGACAACACGACGGTTTTTAGAACCTCTCAAGCGATTCTCCTAAAGTCGATCGGGCGGCAATTACGCCTTGACGTGCGCGGTGGCGTAGTCGATGGCTTGTTGCACGGTGGTGATCTTTTCTGCTTGTTCGTCAGGGATTTCCATTTCGAACTCGTCTTCCAGGGCCATCACCAGTTCCACGGTGTCCAGGGAGTCGGCGCCCAGATCGTCAACGAACGAGGATTCGATCTTGATGTCCGCTTCTGCGACGCCCAGTTGTTCTGCGACGATTTTCTTAACGCGTTGTTCGATATCCGACATGTTATGGCTCCATTTGTTTGTTACGGAAAGCGCGCATTTTATCAGGTTTGCGCACTGAAAAACTAATTTCGGTGTTTGCTACGAGTTTCCCCATAAGTGCACCGAAATCGCTGGTAAAAGATGGGAAATCCCATCAGTTCATATACATACCGCCATTCACATGCAGCGTGGTGCCGGTAATGTAAGCCGCTTGCGGCGAGGCCAAAAAGGCGACCGCAGCAGCAATATCTTCAGGTTTGCCCAGGCGTCCCAGCGGGATTTGCGTGAGCAATGCAGCGTGCTGGTCGTCGCCCAGCGACCTGGTCATGTCGGTATCGATAAAGCCTGGCGCCACGCTGTTGACGGTGATGTTGCGGCTGCCGATTTCACGCGCCAGCGCGCGGCCCATGCCCTCCACGCCAGCCTTGGCAGCGGCGTAATTCATCTGGCCCGGGTTACCGGACGAGGCCACCACCGACGTGATGTTGATGATGCGGCCAGCCTTGGCCTTCATCATGCCGCGCAAGACGGCGCGCGACAGGCGACCGACGGCGGACAGGTTGGTGGCGATCACGCTGTCCCACTCGTCGTCCTTCATGCGCATGGCCAGGTTGTCCTGGGTAATGCCGGCATTGTTGACCAGGATGGCGACCGCGCCGTAGGTTTTGGTGATTTCGTCGATGACGGCCGCGCAGCGCTCGGCATCGGTCACGTTCAGGACCAGGCCTTTACCAGCCTCGGCGCCGATTTCTGCTGCCACTTCGGCCAGGTAAGCGGAAATCGCTTCCGCGCCCGCTTCGGTGGTGGCGGTGCCGATCACGCGCGCACCCTGACGCGCCAGTTCCTGGGCGATGGCCTTGCCGATGCCGCGCGAAGCGCCGGTCACCAGCGCCACTTGATTTGCTAAATTCATGTGTGTCCTAACTAGTTAGTGCTAAACGATAGTACCCTGCCCCGCAGTCTTACTTGAGCGAGGTCAAGATGCGCTCCAACGAGGCCTGATCGGTAATGGCGTCGCCCACCAGCGTTGCATCGATGCGCTTGGTCAAGCCCATCAGCACCTTGCCCGGACCGCATTCGATCACCTGGGTAATGCCTTGTGCAGCGACCTGCTGCATGGTTTCCACCCAGCGCACCGGCGCGGCGGCCTGGCGCACCAGCGCATCCTTGATCGCATCGACGTCGTTGAGCACAGCCACATCGACGTTGTTAATCAGCGGAATTTGCGGCGCCGAGAAGGTCAGGTCGGCCAAGTAGTCGCGCAGGCGATCCGAAGCAGGTTTCAGCAGCGACGAATGGAACGGCGCCGAGACCGGCAGCTTCATGGCGCGCTTGGCGCCCTTGGCCTTGGCGATATCGCAGGCGCGCTCGACCGCAGCGGTATGGCCGGCGATCACTACTTGCGCCGGCGCGTTGAAGTTGACCGCCTCCACCACCGAGTCCGACACGGCAGCGGTCGCTTCAGCGCAGGCGGCGCGCACGTCGTCGTCCGACAAACCGAGCACGACAGCCATGGTACCGAGTCCGACCGGTACGGCTTCCTGCATCGCCTGCGCACGGAAGCGTACCAGCGGCACGGCATCCTTGAACGCGATCACGCCGGCAGCGACCAGCGCCGAGTATTCACCCAGGCTGTGGCCGGCAACAATGGTTGGCGCCGGGCCGCCCGCAGCGATCCACGCGCGGTACACGGCCACGGCAGCGGTGAGCATCACCGGCTGGGTGTTGGTGGTGAGGTCCAGCTCTTCCTTGGGACCTTCGGCGATCAGCTTGCCGAGGTCGAAGCCCAGCGCGCTTGACGCTTCGGCAATGGTTTCTGCCACCACCGGGTTACCGGCAAAGCCGTCCAGCATGGCAATCGCCTGCGAACCCTGGCCCGGGAATACAAATGCAAATTTAGTCATACGTCATCCATTCGAAGGGAATCAATTCTTGTCGGCCTGAAGTATAGCCGTTAGAACTCTAACTCTAATTCTGGTGCAACAAGTCGCCATTTACAGGGTATCGGGCAAGCCGCTCATGGTGGCCAGTACCGCGCCCCAGGTAAAGCCGCCACCCACGCCTTCCATCATGACGTTGTGACCGTTCTTGATGCGACCGTCGCGCACGGCAGCGTCCAGCGCCAGCGGGATCGAGGCGGCCGACGTATTGCCATGCTGATCGACGGTGACCACCATCTTGTCCAGCGGCAGACCCATTTTCTTGGCAGTGCCGTTCATGATGCGGATATTGGCCTGGTGCGGCACCAGCCAGTCGATCTGGTCAGCCGACATGCCGGCCTTGTTCAACGCTTCGTGCGCGACTTTTTCCAGTACCGAAACGGCCAGCTTGAACACCGCCGGGCCGTCCATGTACAGGTAGGCCTCGCCGGCGGTGGCGCCGCTGAACGAGTTGGGCATGCACAGGATGCCCGAGTGGCTGCCGTCCGCGTGCAGCGCGGTGGCCAGGATGCCGGGCTCATCCGAACCGGTCACCACCACGGCGCCAGCGCCGTCGCCAAACAGCACGCAGGTGGTGCGGTCGTTGAAATTGAGGATGCGCGAAAACACTTCTGCGCCGATCACCAGCACATTCTTGTGCACGCCAGCACGGATGAACGCATCGGCCGTGGACAGCGCATATACGAAGCCGCTGCAAACAGCCTGCACATCGACGGCCGCGCCATTGTTGGTGATGCCGAGTTTTTGCTGGACGATGCAGGCGGTGCTGGGGAAGCTGCCGAAGAAGTCGGGGGTGGAGCTGGCAACGATGATCAGATCGATATCGTTGGGCGCCAGGCGCGCCATTTCCAGCGCCTTTTTGGCAGCGTTGGCGGCCAGGTCCGACGATTTTTCGTCGGCGGCGGCAAAGTGGCGCGCCGAAATGCCGCTGCGCGATACGATCCACTCGTCGGAGGTCTCGATACCCTTGGCGGCCAGTTGCTGGGCCAAGTCCTGGTTGGTCACACGTTGCGCCGGCAAGTAGCTGCCGGTGCCGATAATTTTGCTATACAAGGTCATGCCGTCTATTCCACTCGATAGTTAGCCAGCAACGACGCCGGCGGCACTGGGGGCGGCTGCGGGTGCGGCAGCCGCCTCAGGCGTTTCAGTGTTGCGCGGCATCAGCTCGGCGATCAGGGTCGAAATGTGCGGCAACACGTCATTTTTGGCTGCATCATACGCCCGCTTGATCGCCCACTCAAAGGAATATGCGTCGGCGCCGCCATGGCTTTTGAACACCAGGCCGCGCAAACCGAGCAGGCTGGCGCCGTTATAGCGCGATGGCGACAGGCGGTTCTTGATGGCAGTGAGCGCGCCGCGGCCCAGCAAAGCGCTGAGGATGGTCAGCGGCGTACGCTTGAATTCGGTCTTGACGGTATCGGCAAAGAAGCGGGCCACGCCTTCCACTGCCTTGAGCGTGACGTTGCCGGTAAAGCCATCGCACACCACCAGGTCGGTGGTGCCCTTGAAGATGTCGTTGCCTTCGACGTTGCCGAAGAAGTTCAGCGCGCCGCGCTCGTGGTCGATCTGCAGCAGCTTGCCGGTGGCCTTGACCACTTCGTTGCCCTTGATGTCCTCGGTACCGACGTTGAGCAGGCCGATGGTCGGGCGCTCGATGTTTTCCATGGCCGAGACCAGTACCGAGCCCATGATGGCGAACTGGTGCAGGTGATGCGGTTCGCAATCGACGTTGGCGCCCAGGTCGAGCATGTAGGTCGGACCGTTCTTCTGGTTCGGCATGATCGAGCAGATCGCCGGGCGATCGACGCCGCTCATGGTTTTCAGTACGTAGCGGGCCACGGCCATCAGGGCGCCGGTGTTACCGGCCGAGACCGCAGCCTGGGCCTTGCCGGATTTGACCTGTTCGATCGCCACGCGCATCGACGAATCTTTTTTGCGGCGTAACGCCACTTCCAGCGGGTCGTCCATGGTCACCTGCTCGGAAGCGTGGACGATGGACAGGCGCGGATGGGTATCGGCGTGGTGTTTTTTCAGTTCGGCGCGCAGGACGTCTTCGAGTCCGATAAGGATCAGCTCGGCGTCTGGCTCGCGGTTGACGAAGGAGATTGCTGCGGGAATGGTGACCGATGGACCGTGATCTCCGCCCATGCAGTCGATAGAAATTTTGATTGTCATTGTTTGGGTTCAGTACCACGCTCCAGCCCTTCCGGGGCGAGCTGCGGCAAGCTGCGGACCTGTATCGGCCGGCGTATCAACATGACGGTGTGCAAAAGTGGTTTGCAGCCGATGAAAAAAGAAAAAGCGATGCTCAATAACTCAGCACCGCCTGTTTCCGTGTCCAGCAAAAGCGTCGATTACTCGTCGTTTTTGGTTTTCAGGACTTTACGACCACGGTAGAAGCCGTTAGGGCTGATGTGGTGACGCAGGTGGGTTTCGCCGGTGGTAGGCTCGATACCCAGTTGTGGAGCAACCAGGAAATCGTGCGAACGGTGCATACCGCGCTTCGAAGGGGACTTCTTGTTCTGTTGAACTGCCATGTTAATGACTCCTAATACATAAGTTCTAAAATTTTAACACAATCGATCAGCAAATACATGCGAATCGAGTATCCCGCCGGCAATACAGCCCGGCGACGTTAAATGCGGGTACTACTTTTACTACAACTTGCCAATACTCGATTACTGCACGCGCATGACACGTTCTTTACTACAGCTTGTTCGGATTTGCGGCTTACCGGTGCCGACTTATTTCAGGCCCTTGAGTGCTTCGAAGGGCGAGATCTTGGCGCTTTTCGCCTTGTCCAGCAGTGATGCGTCAGGGCAGACTGCGTGGCGTGGCGACTGCGGCAGGGCCAGCAACGCTTCATCTTCCACCAGGTCCATCACCGGCATGCTGCGGGTGCCGACGATCACATCGATCGATTCGTCAGCAATAATTTCTTCGATTTCGTCGGCTTCCTGATCATCCTTACCAAGCACCAGCACGGTCGACGAATCGAGGGTGTGGGCATAAGGCGTCAGGCACCGCTGGCAGACCAGTTGCACCGTGCCGGCAACCGACAGGATCAACTGCGGGTAACCCATCTTGCCGGGGCCGCCTTCTACCTTCCAGGTAATCTCGCCGGACGCGTCAGCGCAGTCCTTGGCCAGACGGGTCATTTGAGCAACAGGCGTTACGCCGTGCTCGCTGCCATTGTGACGACAAAAATCAAAAGCGTCGATGACCGTAGCATTCATTACAGAAAAATTCCCCGGAAAACCTGCGATAATAGCAGGGTTTTCACCCGCAAGTCAAAAACTACATGACTTAACACGCTGTTTGAGGATTTTTACGGTTTTTAATGTGTCCGGCGCGCATCAGCGAACACCGGCGACAGAGCATATAACATTCCCCCTATGACATCAAGTTTACCGTTACGCCTGGTGCTGGCATCGAGTTCCGCCTACCGCAAGGAGCTGCTTTCGCGCCTGCACTTGCCGTTCGACGTGGCCGTGCCCGATATCGACGAAAGTCCCGTGCCCGGCGAGACGCCGAGCGCCACCGCGCTGCGCCTGGCGCGCGAAAAAGCGGCGGCCGTGGCCACCAAACTGCCGGGCAGCGTTGTGATCGGCTCCGACCAGGTGGCCACGCTCGACGACGAACAGATCGGCAAGCCCGGCAACCATGCCAACGCACTGGCGCAATTACAAAAAATGCGCGGACGCGAGGTGATCTTCCACACCGCGCTATGCGTGTGGGATGGCCGCGCCGAACACCCCGACAGCGCCGCCCAGCTGGCCGACATCCAGACCCGCGTGACCTTCCGCGACCTGCCCGATGCCGAACTCGACGCCTACCTGCGTATCGAGCAGCCGTACGACTGCGCCGGCAGCGCCAAGAACGAGGGGCTCGGCATTGCCATCCTGGAACGGATCGACAGCACCGACCCCACCGCCCTCACCGGCTTGCCTTTGATCGCCCTGACAGGCATGCTGCGCAATCTTGGAATTCCCTTTTTTAGATAATTGAACATGCCCGGCACCTTATTTTTGATTCCAAACACCCTGGGCGAGACCGAAGCGCTCGCCTCTGTGCTGCCTGAACAGGTCCAGCACATCACGTCGCAACTCGATTACTTCGTGGCCGAGAACGCCAAGACCGCGCGTGCTTTCCTCAAGCTGGTCAATGCCAGCCATCCGTTGAGCAAGCCGATGCAGGCAATCAGCATTTCCGAACTGAACGTGAATACCCCGCCGGCAGCGCTGGCCGGCTTGCTGGCGCCGTTGCTGGCCGGCCGCGATGGCGGGCTGGTGTCGGAGGCAGGCGTGCCGGCCGTGGCCGATCCCGGCGCCGACCTGGTGCGCCTGGCGCATCAGCACGGTATCCCGGTACGGCCGCTGGTGGGACCGTCGTCGTTGCTGCTGGCCGTGATGGCAAGCGGCCTGAACGGCCAGAGTTTCGCCTTCAACGGCTACCTGCCCACCGATGCCGCCCAGCGCAGCGCCCGCATCAAGGAACTGGAAACCCGTTCACGCAAGGAAAAGCAGACCCAATTATTTATCGAGACGCCGTATCGCAATACCGCGATGCTGGAAGCGCTGGTGGGCGCCTGTGCGCCAGGCACGCTGGTTTGCGTGGCGACCGACTTGAGCCTGGCGACGGAAACCATACGTACCCAGACCGGGGCGCAGTGGAAGAGCCTGCTGGCTGGGGGCAAGGCGCCCGATTTTCACAAGAAACCGACGGTATTCTTGTTGTTGGGGCAGTAAGGTTTTTTATTAAAACCCGCGCGAGTATTCGGTCACCCATTCAATCGCCGCCAGCTGTATCGCATACAGCTCGGCCGGCCGCACCGCAATCTGCTCCAGCATCTGCCCCAGCGCCACCGTATCGCGCCCGCGCTCAATATTTTCAATCAGGCTCAGCAACATGCCGTAGTCCCCTGCCCGCTCCAGCAGCGCCGTGCGCACTTCGTCGAGCACGTTCACGCTGTCGAGCAGTTCCTGCATGTGGATCGAAAACAGCGTATCCATCAGCGACATGACGCCCACCGTGAAGCCGATATCGGCGCTGGTGCGCTGCCCCGGCCGCGTGTGTTCGACCAACAACTCAATGGTTTTGCCGCGCGTGGTGGCCAGTTGCAGCAGCGGCGACGTGAATTCGTGCGCGCCGCCGCTTTTTACGTACAACAAAATCTGCAGCCAGCGCCGCAATTGGCGCCGCCCCAGCACCATCAACGCATGCCCCACCGAATTGATGCGGTAGCGCGTACCCACCGCCGGGGTATTGACCAGCCGCAACAGGTTCAGCGTAATCAGCGCATCGTGCTTGACCATCGATTCGATCTCGTGGCTGCTGGCATCGGTATCGATCAGGTCGAGCAAGTGCAGCACGCTGCGCTGCGACGGCGAAATCTTTTTGCCGCTGAGGATGACGGGACGGGCAAAGTAATAGCCCTGGAAGTATTCGAAACCGAGATCCATGCATTGGTGAAATTCCTCCACCGTCTCGACCTTTTCAGCCAGCAGCTTTTGCTTCGGATTCTTCAGGACCTTAGTCAACGCCGCCAACGTGCCGGGTTTCATCTGCTTGATATCGACCTTGATCACGTCGCACAGCGGCTGCAGCTTTTGCACGTCCACGGTTTCGCCGATGACGTCGTCAAGCGCAAAGCGAAAGCCGGCGCGCTTGAGCTCACGCACGCGCTCAAGCACGGCAGGCGTGGCTTCCACGGTTTCCAGGATTTCGAGGATGACCTTGTCGTGTGGCAGAAAGCGGATGAAGTCGCTCATCAGGCCGACTTCATCGACATTGACGAAGGCAAGCTGGTCGCCCACGACCAGTTCCATGCCCAGCTCGGACGCGTGGGCGATCACCGTGGCGGTGGCGGATGCATCGTCGCGAAACTCTGCGGTGCTGGCGGTGTGAGCGTCGCGGAACAGCAACTCGTAACCGACCAGCCGCTGGCCCCGGTTGAGGATGGGCTGGCGGGCCAGGAAGAAATTATCGGCAAGCCTGGACGGTGGCAGCTCGGTCGCTGACAGCATGGACATCCCCTCAGGAGACCCCGAAACCTGCTGCGTGGCCCCCGCTAAAGTGCTGGAACGAGGCGCTGAACTGACGTCAGCGCCCGCGGATACCCAACTATACCCGATGCTACCAAAATGACAACTAAAAACCTATCGCGTGCCGGACCGGCGCGGACCGTTGTTGCGTGCAACTGCGGGCTGGTCGCTGCCGGTCGGCTTGGCGGCCGTCGGCCGGGCCGGGGCTGGCCTGGCCGGGGCAGGTTTGCCTGTCGGGGAGGTCTTGGCTTCGGCAGGCAAACCTGCCGAAGCGGCCTTGGCGCCGAAGGCCGGCTTGCCGCCAAACCCGGGCTTGGCATTGAACGGCGCGCTGGTGCTGGCGCCCGGCCGGCCACCGGGGCGACCGGTGCCGCCGGGACGGCCGCCGGCAGTGCCCTCGCCGGTGCCGGGACGGGCCAGCGGCGTGCGGGTACGGATAGATTTACCGACCGGCAGCGGCTTGCCGCTCTCGAGCGTAAAGCGCGCGCCGCTATCCTTGCCCAGCGCCTTGACCAGCCACGGCATCACTTCCTTGAGCATCGGCTCGAGCGTATACGGTGGATTGAGGATGAACATGCCGCTGCTGTGCAGGCCGAAACCGTCGGGCATCGGCGTGTGGGTGGTAAGCACCACGTTGAGCCAGTCGTTGCATTGCAGTTGCTTGAGCTTGTCTGCGAATTCGCGCGATTCCATCCGTTGCAGCAGCGGATACCAGACTGCGTAGGTGCCGCCCGGGAAGCGCAGCAGCGACTCGGCCAGCGTATCCTTGACCTTTTTATAGTCCTGCTTGTCTTCGTACGGCGGGTCGATCAGCACCAGCGCGCGGCGCGATGGCGGCGGCAGCAGCGCCTTGAGCGACTGGAAGCCGTCGCCCTTGGTCACCAGCACGCGCTTGCCGCGCGTGGTCGGGCGGATGCCCTGCTGGGCGGCGTGCTCGTCGAGCTTGCGGAAATTATCGGTCAGCAGCTTGAAATCGGCCGGGTGCAGCTCGAACAGGCGCAGGCGGTCATGCTCGCGCGCCACCAGGTTGGCGATAAACGGCGAACCCGGGTACTGGCGCATCTTGCCGCTCGGATTCATGCCCTTGATCAGATCGACGTATTCCCTGACCGGCGCCGGCATGTCCTTCAAGTCCCACAGCGGGCCGATGCCGGTATCGTATTCGGCGTTCTTGGAGGCGAAAGCGCCGTCGAGCGCATACACACCGGCGCCCGAGTGGGTGTCGATATAGGTGTAGGCGGTGTCTTTCTGATTCAGGTATTGCAGCATCTGGATGGTCACGAAATGCTTCAATACGTCGGCGTGATTTCCCGCGTGAAAGGCGTGGCGGTAGCTGAACATGTGTGAGGACTTTCTAAATAGGTAATGCAGACTGGCCTGCGCAATCCCGCATTATCCACCAGAACCGGGCGCGGCCCCAAAAACGGTTGTACCTCGTTTGCATCAAGGCGCGCACAGTGCGCAAATCTAAGATGGCGAATTGACCAACGGGGAGGTAAACATGAAGATGACCATCGTAACCGACGATCAGGGAGAAATTCTGGGGGCGATACCGGGAGACACCGTGCCGGAGCACGTGATATTGAAAGACTTTCAGTCCCACATCGTGGAAGTGCCCGACGACACTGGCGCGATCACCGACGGCGCGGAATTGAAGAAGCGCCTGCAAGAAGCCTTGCAGGCGCAGCACGGCAAGCAATAACCCTCACCCCGAGCTTATAACGCGGAGCTGGCTTTACCGCTCGGGGTCGGGCCCTGTCAGGCTCCGACCCCGCCTGGCCGTGCGGGTTTTAAACTGGTTAAGCGACCTTTTTGTCGAAGAATTGCTCGTCCTCGGTGGAACCGTGCAGCGCCGTGGTGGACGACTGGCCGTTCTGGATGGTCTGGGTGACGGCATCGAAGTAGCCGGTGCCAACTTCGCGCTGGTGCTTGACGGCCGTGAAGCCTTTCTCGGCAGCCGCGAATTCCGCTTCCTGCAATTCCACGAAGGCCGACATCTGGTTGCGGGCATAGCCGTGCGCCAGGTTGAACATGCCGTAGTTCAGCGCATGGAAACCAGCCAGCGTGATGAACTGGAACTTGTAACCCATGGCGCCCAGCTCCTTCTGGAACTTGGCGATGGTGGCATCGTCCAGGTTTTTCTTCCAGTTGAACGACGGCGAACAGTTATAGGCCAGCATTTTGCCCGGGAACTTGGCGTGCACGGCGTCGGCGAACTGCTTGGCGAAGGCCAGGTCCGGCTTGCCGGTTTCGCACCACACCAGGTCGGCGTACGGTGCGTAGGCCAGGGCCCGCGAAATCGCCTGCTCGATACCCGGTTTGACTTTATAAAAGCCTTCCACGGTACGTTCGCCGGTGCAGAACGGACGGTCGTTTTCATCGACGTCGGACGTCAGCAGGTCGGCCGCTTCGGCATCGGTACGGGCGATCACCAGGGTGGAGGTGCCCATGACATCGGCTGCCAGGCGGGCGGCGGTCAGTTTTTCCACGGCTTCGCGCGAGGGCACCAGCACTTTGCCGCCCATGTGGCCGCATTTTTTGACCGAAGCTAACTGGTCTTCGAAGTGGACGCCGGCGGCGCCCGCGTCGATCATCGACTTCATCAGTTCGTAGGCGTTCAGCACGCCGCCAAAACCGGCTTCGGCGTCGGCCACGATCGGTGCGAAGTAATCGATGTCGTCCTTGCCTTCCGACCATTGAATCTGGTCGGCGCGCTGGAACGTGTTGTTAATGCGACGCACGACCAGTGGCACCGAGTTGGCCGGGTACAGCGACTGGTCCGGGTACATTTCGCCGGCCACGTTGGCGTCGCCCGCCACTTGCCAGCCGGAAAGATAGATCGCTTTCAGACCCGCTTTGACTTGCTGCATGGCCTGGTTGCCGGTCAGCGCGCCCAGAGCGTTGACGAATGGTTCGTTGTTGACCAGGTCCCACAGTTTTTCGGCGCCGCGCTTGGCCAGCGTATGCTCGATCTGCAGCGAGCCGCGCAGGCGCACCACGTCTTCCGCCGTGTAGGTGCGGGTAACGCCCTTCCAACGTGGGTTGGTGTCCCAGTCTTGTTGCAGGGCGGCGATTTGCTGTTCACGAGTTGCCATGGTGTTCTCCTAAGGTTGATTCAGTTTGGTGGTAATGAATGCCGTGCTGTTGGAACTATAGTAGTCCTTTTTGTGCAGCGCATGAGCAGTCTTCTATAAGACATATAACTAAAATATATTCCTTAATAATCAACACACTAAAAATTATTTTTCAGGATACGGAAAGCCTTTTCTCAGCATGAAAGAAGTCGATGCTGCAAACCCACATGAAATCCCACGATGTGAAATTGATTTTCCGCCAGATGAAAAAAGGGCGCAAAAAGCGCCCTTGGTTGTGATCCACCGCCGAACTTATCTAAAAAATAATTCTGAAAAGTGATGCAACCGCCCAACACTCGCGGTTTTTCAAGCGGATCGAGCTCACGCCGCCTTGGCCGCCAGCATCGACCGGCTGTTGTTGCCCACACCAATAGTGGTAAAGATTACCAGCGCCTGGAAGATGGCGATGCCGACGAACACGCCAGCCGGATGGCCGGCATCCATGAGCGCCGCAAACATCAGCGGGCCGATGGCCAGACCCGTGTCTAGCCCGGAATACACCACGCCGAACACGCGGCCGGTGGCGTTGGCCGGCGCCGCGCCCCGTATCATCAGGTCGCGCGACGGGCCGGCAATGCCGGTGGCAAAACCCACCAGTCCCATCAGCACGATCGCCATCCAGGCCGGTACCACGGCTGCCGCCAGGATCAGCGCGAACACCGCTGCCGCCGCAAAAGCGCCGATGATGATGCGGTCGTGGCGGCCATTACCTGCACCGAGGAAACCGCCGTACGCCATGCCCACCGCCGACGACAGCATGAAGCACGTGTAAGCCGACGTCGCCCACGCCAGCGACATGCCATACAAGCTCACCAGGCTGGTGGAAGCAAAGGTCTGCACGCCAGCCAGGGCGACCGCCGAAATCACGAAGAAGGCAAAGCACATCCACACCACTTTCAGGCGCAGGAAGCCAAGTGCACTTGCTCCGGCGACTACTGCCGCGCCGGTGGCGGGCGCGGTCGCAGGTTCCGGCCGCAGCGCGTGGCGGTTCCAGAGCAGCAGCGCCAGCACGCACAACGGCAGCACGGCCGCGCACAGCAGCGCAGTGCGCCAGTCGGTGCGGCCTGCCACCGACGTCAGGAACAACGGCGACAGCGCCCAGCCGATATTGCCGCTGATACCGTGCACCGAGAAGCCATGCGCCAGCCGTTTTTTTGACACGCGCTGGTTGAGCAAAGTGTAGTCGGCCGGGTGGAACACGCAGTTGCCGCAGCCGGCCAGGAAAGCGCCGGCCATCAACTGCCCGTAGTTCTGCGCCGACGACAGCACCACAGCAGAGATGCCAAGCAGCGCCACGCCGCTCATCAGCACCACGCGCGCGCTGAAGCGGTCCACCACGAAGCCCGCCATGGCCTGCCCCACGCCGGACACGGCAAAGAACACCGTCATCAACAGGCCCAGTTCGCCATACGACAGGTTGAACTCGGGTTTGAGCCACGGGATCAGTGCCGCCAATATCAAGTGGTAAAAGTGGGAAGTGCCGTGCGCCAGCCCGACCAGGCCGATCACCCGGGCGTCTTGCCGGAATAATTGTTTGTCATCCATTGTGCGCTCCTGTTGCTATTTTGAAACGCCAGTGTAGGCCGAAACGCGCCGTCTGATTTAAGATAGGACGACATCTTTTAGCGCGATTGCGCCACAACCTCGCCACCATGCCAGCTCCGATCGTCACGCACACGCTGTTCAACCGGGTAGGCGTCTACCCTACCCTGCAACGGCAAGTCACCATCGCCGGGCGCAACCTGGCCGCCAACGCGGTGCTGTTGCCGCATCACCATCCGTACGGCCAGTTCACGTACGCCATGCAGGGCATGGTGCGGGTGACCGCCAACAACAGCAGCTGGATCGTGCCGCCGCAGCGGGCGATCTGGATCCCGCCCGACATGGAGCACACGGTGACGGTATTGGAACCGACGCTGCTGCGGCCGGTGTTCGTGCACGCGAGCCGCTCGCCGTTTGCCGGCGACGATTGCAAGGTGGTGCACGTATCGAACCTGCTGCGCGAGCTGATCGCCGCACTCGAACAGCACGACGAGCACGAACAGTCCGACCGCGAACGGCTGCTGAGCGAAATGATTCTCGATGAAGTAACGCGCTGCGCGGTGCGGCCGATGCGCGTGCCGCTGCCGATGGACAAGCGCCTGAAAGCGTTGTGCGATGCGCTGATCGACGATCCGGGCGTGGAGCTGACCTTGCAGGATTGGGCGGGCCGGGTGGGAGCGTCCGAGCGGACCTTGACGCGGTTGTTCGAGCGCGAACTGGGAATGAGTTTTGTGCAGTGGCGCCAGCAGGTGCGGCTGGCGCACGCGGCGCCGTTGATTGCGCGCGGGATGCCGCTGTCGCAGGTGGCAGCGCAACTCGGTTATGCGAGCCAGTCGGCGTTTTCGGCGATGTTCAAGAAAACCTTTGGCAGTACGCCGACGGCGTTTTTTAGCTAAGTCGTACTGAAAGCCGTCATCCCCGCGTGCGCGAGGATGACGGCTGAACGCCAGCCGTTACCTGTTACTTGAATGTCAGCTCGCCATTTTCCGCATCGACGTGTATCACGTCCTTAGGACCAAACCGTCCTTGCAGAATCAGCTTGGACAGCGGATTTTCGATCTGCTGCTGGATCGCGCGTTTCAGAGGACGGGCGCCATACACAGGATCGTAGCCTGCCTCGGCGATTTTTTGCAGCGCAGCGTCGGTGATCTCGAGCGCCATGTCCATCTTGCCCAGGCGTTTTTCCAGGATCGCCAGCTGGATCTTGGCAATCGCGCCGATGTTCTTCTCGTCGAGGCCATGGAATACCACGATCTCGTCGATGCGGTTGATGAACTCGGGACGGAAATGCGACCGCACTTCGGCCATCACCGACAGCTTGACCACTGACGGATCGGAATCTTCCATCGCCTGGATTTTATGCGAGCCCAGGTTGGACGTCATGATGATCACCGTGTTTTTGAAATCCACGGTACGGCCCTGGCCGTCGGTCATGCGGCCATCGTCGAGCGCCTGCAGCAGCACGTTGAACACGTCCGGGTGCGCCTTCTCCACTTCGTCGAGCAGGATCACGCTGTACGGCTTGCGGCGCACGGCTTCGGTGAGATACCCGCCCTCGTCGTAACCGACGTAGCCGGGCGGCGCGCCGATCAGGCGGGCCACCGAGTGCTTCTCCATGAACTCGCTCATGTCGATGCGGATCATCGATTCCTCGGTGTCGAACAGGAAACCGGCCAAGGCTTTCGACAGCTCGGTTTTACCGACGCCGGTCGGTCCCAGGAACATGAACGAACCATATGGCCGGTTCGGATCGGACAATCCCGCGCGCGAGCGGCGGATGGCGTCGGACACGGCCGAAATCGCCTCGTCCTGGCCTACCACGCGTTCGTGCAGCTTTTCCTCGATGTGCAGCAGCTTATCGCGCTCGCCCTGCATCATGCGCGAGACGGGAATCCCGGTCGCGCGCGACACCACTTCGGCAATCTCTTCGGCACCCACCTCGGTACGCAGCAGGCGCTGCTTCGGCGGCGTATTCTTTTCCAGCGAGACGCCATTGGCCGCAGCCGTTTCCGCCTGCTTCAGTTCCGCTTCCAGTTCGGGCAGGCGACCGTATTGCAATTCGGAGACGCGCTGCCAGTTGCTCTCGCGCGTGGCCTGCTCCATTTGCAGCTTGATGCGCTCGATCTCTTCCTTGATATGGGTGCTGCCCTGCACCACCGCCTTCTCGGCCTTGAGGATTTCCTCGTAGTCGTTCAGTTCGCGTTGCAGACGTTCGATTTCTTCCTCGATCAGATCCAGGCGACGGCGCGAGCCTTCATCCTTTTCCTTCTTGACCGCTTCCTTCTCGATTTTCAGCTGGATCAGGCGGCGTTCGAGCTTGTCCATCACCTCGGGCTTGGAATCGATCTCGATCTTGATTTTCGACGCGGCCTCATCGATCAGGTCGATCGCCTTGTCGGGCAGGAAGCGGTCGGTGATGTACCGGTGCGACAATTCCGCCGCCGCGATGATGGCAGCGTCCGAAATGGCGACCTTGTGGTGCAGCTCGTACTTGTCCTGCAAGCCGCGCAGGATGGCGATCGTGTCTTCCACGCTGGGCTCGTCAACCAGGATTTTCTGGAAGCGGCGCTCGAGCGCGGCATCTTTCTCGATGTACTTGCGGTACTCGTCGAGCGTGGTGGCGCCCACGCAGTGCAGCTCGCCCCGGGCCAGCGCGGGTTTGAGCATATTGCCCGCGTCCATGGCGCCATCGGCCTTGCCGGCGCCGACCATCGTGTGCATTTCGTCGATAAAGACGATGGTCTGGCCTTCGTCCATCGCCAGCTCTTTTAAAACGGTTTTCAGCCGTTCCTCGAACTCGCCGCGGTACTTGGCGCCGGCCACCAGCGCTGCCATGTCGAGCGCGAGCACGCGCTTGCCCTTGAGCGAATCAGGCACTTCGTTGTTGACGATGCGCTGCGCCAGACCTTCGACAATCGCGGTTTTACCGACGCCAGGTTCGCCAATCAGCACCGGGTTGTTCTTGCTGCGGCGTTGCAGCACCTGGATCGCGCGGCGGATTTCATCGTCGCGGCCGATCACGGGATCGAGCTTGCCGGCGCGGGCGCGCTCGGTCAGGTCCAGCGTGTATTTTTTCAGTGCTTCGCGCTGGCCTTCGGCCTCTTGCGAATCGACCTTGCCGCCGCCGCGCACGGCCTCGATCGCCGCTTCCAGCGCCTTGCGCGTCAGGCCGCTTTCGCGGGCCAGGGTGCCAGCGTCGGACTTGTCTTCGGTGAGGGCGAGCAGCACCATTTCGCTGGAAATGAACTGGTCCGCGCGCTTTTGCGCTTCGCGGTCGGCCAGGTTGAGCACGCCAACGAGTTCGCGGCTGGCCTGGACGTCGCCGCCCGTGCCCGAGACCTTGGGCTTGCGGTCGAGCGCATCCTTGAGTGACTTGGTGAGACCGCCCACGTTGACGCCGGCGCGCTGCAGGATCGAGCGGGCGCTGCCGTCGTCCTGGTTCAGCAGCGCCAGCAGCAGGTGGCTGGGCTCGATGTACTGGTTGTCATTGCCCACTGCCAGACTCTGCGAGTCCGACAAGGCTTCCTGGAGTTTGGTCGTGAGTTTATCTTGCCGCATGGTGATGCTCCGATAGATTTGAGTTAGCGCACAGATAGGGTTGTACGACTACTTTTCAAGACCTGCGACCAGAACCATTTGACAACATCAGGGAGAGTCGGCCCCCTGCCATTTGGCCAGCGCCGCGTCGTCGCTGACGCGGGCATCGACCCAGCGGGCGCCGTCGGGCGTGACTTCCTTCTTCCAGAATGGCGCGTCGGTCTTCAGGTAATCGATGATGAACTCGCAGGCGGCAAACGCCTCGCCCCGGTGCGCGGCGGTAGCGGCTACCAGCACGATCTGGTCGAGCGGCTTGAGCGGTCCCACCCGGTGAATCACCAGCGCCCCGAAGGTAGGCCAGCGCATTTTGGCCTGCTCGATGATGGCGGCAATCGACTGTTCGGTCATGCCTGGGTAGTGTTCGAGCTCCATCTCGGCCACGGAGGCGCCGTCGTTCAGGTCACGCACCGCGCCGACAAACGTCACCACCGCGCCGATCTTCGGATTGGCGGCGCGCAGGCGCGCCACTTCCGTGGTCAGGTCGAAGTCTTCGGTCTGGATCCGGACCTGATTGAGTTGATTACCCTCGCTCATGCCCGCTCCGAGCCGCCGATCCGGCGCAGCAGCTGCTCGATGCGGCTGACGGTACGGTCGTCGGCCAGCGCCGGCATCGCGCACAATTGCAGGTAGGCGGCGGTGGCCGATAGCGGCTTCTGGCCCGATTTCAACGACGATTGCAGCACTTCCACCTGCATTTTCAGGCGCTCGCGCGCGAACTCGGCGCCGGAATCGACGCCGGCGACGATCTCCAGGCGCAGCACTTCGTCAAGCAGCTTGGCGCGATTGGCTTCCAGCTGCCTGGTGTACGACTCGCGTCCAGCTTCCAGGGCCGTCACGCCCGCCGCAAAGCGGCCTTGCAGCGCCTTGTCGTAGTCGCCGCCGAGAGTGGGCAGCGCGGTCCAGCGGGCTTGCCAGGCGTCGGCATCGAGTTGCTCGCCCTGCCCTGCAATCGACTGCTCCAGCGCCTGCACCAGGCGCAGCTTGTCGCGCAGTGCATTGGCCTGGGCGGCGCCGGCGCGGCGCTTGATGGCGTCGGCTTGCGCTTGCACGCCGGCCACTGCCGCCTGGTAACGCTCGTTAATGCGGGCTTCGGCCGCGCGCGGCACCACGCCGGCGCCGTTCCACGCCGTTTGCGCATCGCGCAGGGTGTGGGCGATGGCTGCCAGTTGGGCTTTGTCGTCGCCGCTGAAGGTGGCCGTTTCCAGCGACTTGCAGAGGTCTTCGCGCGCGTGCAGGTGGGCCTTGCGCTCGTGGTCGGCGGCGTGGGCGGTTTCCTTGCGCTTGGCGAAAATCGCATCGCACACCGTGCGGAAGCGCTGCCACAACGCCTGCTCGATCTTGCGCTCGAGCGGCAACGCCTTGGCCAGCTCCTGCCAGCGTTCCTGCAGACGGCGCAGCTTGTCGAGCGTGTGGCGGTCGGCCGGCTGCAACTGCCCGGCTTCGGCGATCAGCTCCTCGCGCTTGGCTGCCTCGATCTTGCGCTGTTCGGACAACGGCGCCTGCAACTGGCCCAGGGCCTTGTCGAACGCCTGGTCGAGCTTGCGCTTTTCTTTGCGGTCGATGGCGCCGAGGCGGCCCCACACTTGGCGCAGCCGCTGCACGGCAGCGGCAACATTTTTCAGGTCGGCGCCGTCATGGGCCGAATCGGCCATGGCGCGGATCTCGTCGATCAGCGCTTGCGCCTTGGCCGCGTTGGCGTGGCGTTCCTCGGCCAGGTGCTTGAAGTGGGCAGCGGCCGGCGCGTAGGCGGCGGTACAGGCGGCGTCGAACTTTTCCCACAAGCCCTTGGGCGCGTGGCCGGAGACGGCGTCGAGCTCCTTCCAGCGTTCGCGCATGCTGCCCACTTTTTGCGCCAGCTCGCTCATCGACAGGCCCTGGACCGGCAGTTCTTCCACGGCCTTGACCAGTTCCTCGCGCGAAACATTGCCGCTCCAGCGCGCCCAGTCGGCCAGGCGCTTGAGTTCGGCACGGACATGGTTCAGGTGGTCGGTCTGCTGTTGCGACAGGCGGATCTTGTGATCCTTGAGCCATTTGTCGTGCTCGGCAGCGGCGTGCAGCGAGCCCTGCTCGAGGGCTGCTTCCATGGCCTCCAGTGTTTCGAGGAATTTCTTTTCCACTTCCTTCGATTGCTGGGGCTTCGGTGGGCGTTCTTTCCTGGGCGCGGGAGCGGCGGTGGTGGCCGCAGGGCTGGCTTCGGCACCAACGGCTTTGGCGGCCGATGGATCGGCTGCCGCAGTAGCTGAGGTGTCGGCTGCCGTAGCGCCCGGTGCGTCTGCGGCCGGGACGGTAGCGCCGGAAGCAACGGTTGAGTCGGCGTCAGCGCCAGCAGAAGCGCCGCCAGGTACGGCGGCGACAGCAGCTGCAACGGCCCGGCGCCCGGCAGCAGCGAGCGCAGCACGCGCCTGCTCGATCGCCTGGTTATAGTCGGACAGCAAATGGTGTGGCAATGCCGCGTGCTCGGGCGCCTGCTGATAGTCGGCCAGATCGGCGGCGTGGCGCGCCAGCGTTTGTTCGGACTCGTCCACCGGCAGTCCTGCATCCGGCAACTGGCGCACCACGGCCATGGCATCGATGATCTTGCGCTGCAGCGCCACTTGCGCTTCCAGGCGGGCGGCCAGCGCTGCACGGGCGGCCGCATACGGCTCGGCCACGGCCGGCACCGCCGACGTGATGGCCCACTGGCGATCGAGTTCGGCCACCTGGTTCGGTGTCAGCTTTTCTTCTTTCAGCAGGCGCTGGGCCTGTTCGAGGCAGGCCTGGGCTTTTTGCAGCTCGGCCTGCTGGTAGCGGATGGCGTCGAGCCGGCCCTGCATCAGTTTGGCCACGCGGCGGTCGGTGTTGCGCATGGCGGCCAGCACCTGTTCCAGCGCGGCCTGCGATTGCACGTGTTCGGCGGCGGCCAGGCGCACGCCGGCAAATTCGCTTTGCAGGATCAGGGCCACGGCGCCCGCTTCGTCGCCGGCCAGGGCGGCGGCGCGTTGCGCCTGCTCATCGCGGCGGCTGGTCGAATCCGCAGCCGCAGCGGCGGCGGCGCCCGCAGCCGCTGCGCCCGGAGCATTGGGCGTGGCCTGGGTTTGGGCGGTAGTGCGCTTAAAGATGAAATCGAACATGGGGCGCTATGGAGGTGGGATAAACCACCATCATAGCAAAGCAGAAGGAATTTGCCCGGCGGGCGTGCGGCGGGCCTGTAATTCGTGACCGGACGGCGCGGTCAGCCTCAATTTGGCGGCTACTGGCAGGCTATTTGGCCATGGCTTCGTCAAGCAAGCCGTGGCGTGCCGCCGGCCGCGATCGTGCCGGCCGGGTGTGCTGCATGTCCTCTTTTTCCTCGTCATCGTCCACCAGCGGCAATACCTGCAACCCCGGTATGGTGATCTGGGCGTCGGTAAGTTGCCGGACCGCAGCACGTGGCGCGGCAGCGGCCGGGGCACAGCGCTTCATTTCTTCCAGGTGCTTGTCATGCATCATCAATTGGTTGGCGATGGAAAACCAGGTGTCGCCGGCAAATGCCGCACGGGCGATGGCAAACAGTTCCTGTTCTTCCTTTTCCAGCCGCTTCAGCATGGACGAACAAAAAGTTTCGATGCTGTCGCACACTTGCTCGACGCGAAAATCCTGCATGCCGGCAAAGATACCCATCTTTTCCTGCAAGTTGCGGATGGCGGTGAGCGCCGACTGGTTGAGGCGGTTGAGTTCGTCGAGCAGGTGGTCGGCACGCTCGGTGGTCTGGCGCAGCGCGGGGATCAGGTACATTTCGGTTTTGCGCCAGTGACATGCCTGGTAGAGCTTGTGCAGCGATTCGCAAGCGAACTCGAGCTGCGAGAGCGTGATGCTGTTTTGCTGCAGCAAGGTATTACGAACGTATTGCTGGAACGATTGCAGGCTGAGGCGGACGCTGGCTTGTTCCACCGACAGCGCAACCAGGGTATATGTGGCTGTTAACATTCTGACTCCCAAAACTGAAGTTGCGCGCCCATGGCGAGACAGCGAGAGCGGAAGTGGAAAGTGTAAATAATTCCGACACCTGCGCCTTGACCCAAGACAAACCTGGTCCAATGCGGTGCATGAATTGAATGTCCAATATATAACAGTCTGCGGGCGAAATCTACTTCAATGGCAGCTGCAAACGCACCATGCCGGGTTCCTGGTGCGGCAAAACCACGCCGCCGAAATGGCGCACCAGCTTTTGCACGCCGAGGTTCTCGGCCAGCGCATCACCAACGATCTCGGCCGTACCACGCGCGCGGAAGTAATCGACCAGCTTGCCGAACAGGATGTAGCCGAGCCCTTTCCCCTTCAGGTCCGAGCGGATGATGATGGCGAACTCGGCACTCTGGTTGGCGGGATCGAGCACCGCGCGCACCACGCCCAGGGTTTCGGCGCCGCCACCGGCAAGCGGCCTGGTCGCGATGAAGGCCATGGCCCGGTCGTAATCGATCTGGGTGAGGCGCGCCAGCTGGGCCGGCGGCAGCTCGCGCATGGCGGTGAAGAAACGCAGCCGCACATCGTCGGCATCGAGCGCGTGGAAAAACGCCTGGTGCTGCGCGGCGTCCTCGGGCCGGATCGGCCGCAGCACGATGTCGCCGCCATTCCACGCCACCGTTTGCTCCAGCTCCTGCGGATACGGCCGGATCGCCAGCGTGCGGCGGCTGCGCGGCGCCGCCAGTTGTAGGCGCGCGCCCAGCGCCACCACCGCGCCGCCAATCGCCAGCACCGGGTTGAGGTCGAGTTCCGCCAGTTCCGGCACATCGGTCAGCATGTCGGCCACCTGCACCAGCGTGCGCACCAGCGCTTCGGCATCGGCGGCGGTCTGGCCCTGCGCGAGCAGGCGCGAGATGCGGGTACGGCCCACCATGTCGCGCGCCAGCACCATGTTCAGCGGCGGCAGCCCGGCCGTGCGGTCAGCCGTGAGGTCGGCCAAACCCTCGGCCGCCAGGCCGCCCTGGCCGAAGAACACCACCGGCCCGAACACGCGGTCGATACCGATCCCGATACGCACCGCCGCCGGCGTGTGGCCTGCCAGCGCGGCCTGCTGCGGCGTGGCCAGGGCGATGCCATACGCGGCCAGCAGGCTGCGCGCCTCGTCGTCGCTGAGGACCACCGGCCCCTTGTTTTTTTCCTGTTCCTTGCGGTGCGCCGCCAGCGCCGCCTTGACCAGGGTACGTGCGGCCGCCCGGGGCGGCGCGGCGGTGCCCGGCACCCCGGCCGGCACTTCCATCAGCAAGGCCTGGTTGCGGCGGTATCGGGCCATCTGCAAAAAGCCGTGGACCGCCGTTTCCGGGGTCTCGAACGTAGGCAGGCCGGCGTCGGCAAACTGCCGCCGCGCGCTGACTGCCGAGGCGCCGCCCAGCCAGCACGACAGCACATTGCGGCCGCCGGCCTGGAACAGCGGCGCCAGCGCCTGCGCGATTGCCTCGCTCGTCACCATGGCCGTGGGCGCGTGCAGGAACAGCAGTGCGTCGGTCGGGTCGTCGGCCAGCAATGCTTCTGCCGCTGCCACATACTGCGCTACCGGAGCATCGGCCGGCAGGTTGATCGCCAGGTTGGCGGTCGGGTTGGCAGTACTGCTGGCGGCAATCGCTAACCCCTGCTGCGCCAGGCGCTTGCGGGTAGCAGGCGACACCGGCGCCGGGCGCAGTTCACCTGCCGCCAGCGCATCGGCCGCGACCAGCGCCAGGCTGGCGCCATTGGTCAGCACGGCCAGCCGCTCGCCGCGCTGCGGACGGCGGCGTGCCAGCGTTGCCACGGCATCGAACAAATCTTCGGTGGAATGCACTCGCAACATGCCGGCGCGGCGAATGGCAGCGTCGAATACCAGGTCAGCGTCGCTATCATGTTCCTGGCGCGCCCCCAGCTTGAACACGATCACCGGCTTGGCGCGCGCCGCCAGCCGTCCGGCCGACATGAATTTACGGGCCGAGCGCAAGTCTTCCACGCACAGCAAAATCGCTTCGGTGCCGGCATCGGCGGCCATATAGTCGAGCAGGTCGCCGAAATCGACATCCACATCGTCGCCCAGCGTGACGAAATGGGAAAAGCCGATGCCGCGCTCGCCGGCCCAGTCCAGCACCGCCCCCGCCAGCGCCCCCGCTTGCGACACGAACGCCAGCTTGCCCGCGCCCGCCGGCACATGCGTGAAGCTGGCGTCGAGACCCAGAGCCGGCGCTTGCAGGCCGATGCTGCCCGGCCCCAGGATGCGCAGCAGGTGCGGCCGCGCCGCGTCCAACAAAGCCTGGCGCTGCGCCCGGCCGCTCACTTCCGTCATGACGATGACGGCGCGGGTGCCGCGCGCGCCCAGTTCGGCGATCAGGCCGACGATGGTGGCCACTGGCGTGCAAATAATCGCCAGATCGGGCGCCTCGGGCAGCGCAGCCACGCGCGCATAGCACGGCATGCCGTGCAACTCGGTGTACTTGGGATTGACGGGCCAGATTTTTCCCGTCGTGGCAAAGCCGCCGGCAGCCAGGTTGGCCAGCACGCGGGTGCCCACGCGGTGCGGCTTGCCGGACGCGCCGATCACGGCCGCGGAACGGGGCGCCAGCAAGCGGTCGAGATGTTTGATGCTCATGCGGCCCTTTCAGTGAGTGCCTACCAGCGCGACGTATGCTCCTCGGTCACACCCATCATTTGCGTCACGATGCGTTTCGGCTCGTCGGGGGTGCTGCGCACCCAGCCGGTGAACGTGCCCACCGGTTGCAAGAACCGGCTGGCTGCGACCAGGTTCTTGCGGTTGTCGCGGCGCGCGCCTTCGGGGGTAAAGTGCAGCTCGAGCAAATCGTCTTCCGTAAAAATATGCCAGGTCGATAGCGGATCTTTTGCATCGTACAGGAAGCGGGCCGGCGCCAGCGCATGCACCTGGCCGTCGAGCCACAGGGCGTTCTCGTTGGCGCCGAAATAGCCGGCCTGCAGGTTGAACCCCAGTTCGAGCGTGTGCGCCGATGCCCAGCGCCACGCAGTGTTACGCGCCAACAGGCCGTTGGAGTAGTCGAAACTGGCCACGCCGCCGGCCAGGTCGTATTCCTCGCGCCAGGTACGCACTTCGCCGCTGAGCGGCATGCCCGACGACTTTTGCGTGGTATGCACGGCGCCGCCGTCCACCGCGCCCACAGCCAGCAGCAGCGGCGCGTCGGGCGGGCCGAATTCGGCGTCGATCTCCAGGTGGTCGCACGCCACCGACAGCGTAAAACTGCCCGCGCCCGACGGCTCGAGCGCGAGGCGGCCCTTGGGCGACTCGAAATAACTGGCGCCGCCCGAATGGTCGGCCACCCGGCCGCGCCGGCCCAGGCGGCCGTCAGCGGAAAAATTGGCCAGCATGTCGCCGTCATTGCGGTCGAACGCATAGGCGAACGCGGTGCTGGTCCAGCCCAGGTCGACGATCGCCACGCCGCAAAATACCCGCTCGGTGCATAGCGCCACGTAATGCCAGCGCTTGTGGTGCAGGCGGCGCCACAGCGCGCCATGCGCGTACGGCAGCGCCAGGCGTTCCCAGTCGATATGGCCAGTCTGGCCGGCATAGCGGCCAAGCAGCGGCTGGCCGTCGGCACTCAATAGGCTGGCCGGCGCGTGAGGCAGGATCATGCTGGTTCCGTTTTTCTCAAGATTGGTCCTCTGCCCGGTGAATATCGATGGCCGGACATCCGGCCCCTCGCTATTTTAATAAGGATTTCAAAGTAGCTGACAGTCCGGATGCGCTATATTGTGTTTTTCCCGGTTGTTTACTCTCAATTCATGCGTCTGCTGCACACCTCCGACTGGCACCTCGGCCAATCCCTGCACAATTTCGAACGTCACTACGAACACCAGCGCTTCCTCGACTGGCTGCTCGACACCATCGTGGCCGAGCGCGCGGACGCGCTCCTGATCGCCGGCGACATCTTTGACAACGCCAATCCCTCGTCGGCCTCGCAAAAGCAGCTGTACCGCTTCCTGCAGCGCGCCAAAGAGCGCATGCCGCACCTGAACCTGGTAGTTGTGGGCGGCAATCATGATTCACCGGGCCGCCTCGAAGCCCCCGGGCCGCTGCTCGAAGCGCACGGCACCCGCGTGATCGGCGCTGTGCAGCGCCACGCGGACGGCGCCATCGACCTGGAAGCACTGGTGCTGCCGCTCACCGGCGCCGACGGTTCGGTACAGGCTTGGTGCCTGGCCGTGCCGTTCCTGCGCCCTGGCGACGTGCCGCGCAAGGCTGCTGATGCCGAGGCCGAAACCGCCGACAGCGCGGCCGATCCCTACCTGGCCGGCATCGCCCTGCTCTACAAGCAGGCACTAGACCTGGCGCTGGCCAAGCGCCAGCCCGGCCAGGCCATCGTCGCCATGGGCCACTGCCACATGGTCGATGGCCAGATGTCGGCCGACTCCGAACGCCGCATCGTCATCGGCGGTACCGAGATGCTGCCGGCCGGGATCTTCGATCCGGCCATCGCCTACGCGGCGCTGGGCCATTTGCACCTGGCGCAGGCGGTGGGCAAACAACACCACATCCGCTATTGCGGCAGCCCGATCCCGCTGTCGTTTGCCGAGGTAGGCTACCAGCACCAGGTGCTGCGCATCGACCTCGATGGCGACGCGGTGCGCGAGATCGTGCCGATTGCCATTCCGCGCGCGGTGCAACTGCTGCGGGTGCCGGCCAAGCCGGCATTGATCGGCCAGGTGCTGGAAGAACTGGCAGCGCTGGACGTGCCGGACGCGCCTACCGAAGAACAGCCGTTCCTGGAAGTGCGGGTACGGCTCGACGCACCCGAACCTGGCCTGCGCGCGCGCATCGAAGCGGCGCTGGACGACAAACCGGTGCGCCTGGCAAAGATCGAGACGTCGAGTGCGGCGCGCGGCTCAGTGCTTGATGCGGAAGTGATGACGCTCGACCGCCTGGAACAGCTGAAACCCGACGACATCTTCCGCCAGCTTTACCAGCAGCGCTTCGGCAACGAGGCGCCGCCCGATCAGTTGAGCGCCTTTGCGGAGTTGATGCTGCCATGAGAATTTTACGCATCGGCGGTAAAAACCTGGCGTCGCTGGCCGGAGAATTTTCGGTGGACTTCGAGCAGGAGCCGCTCGCCTCCACCGGCCTGTTCGCCATCAGCGGGCCCACCGGCGCCGGCAAGAGCACCCTGCTCGACGCCCTGTGCCTGGCACTGTACGACGACACGCCAAGGCTGCTCAAGGTGTCGGGGCGCAGCATGCTGGCCGACGTGGGCAGCGAAACGGTCTCCACCCAGGATACGCGCACGCTGCTGCGGCGCGGCACGGCGGACGGCTACGCCGAAGTGGACTTCATCGGCAACGACGGCGCATCGTACCGCGCGCGCTGGAGCGTGCGCCGCTCGCGCACCCGGGTGGAAGGCGCGCTGCAACCGACCGCCATGACCTTGCACCTGCTGCCAGCGCTGCAACCGATCGGCGCCACCAAGACCGAAGTCAAAGGCGAGATCGAACGCCGCATCGGCCTGTCGTTCGAGCAGTTTACGCGCGCCGTGCTGCTGGCGCAAAACGAGTTTTCCGCCTTCCTCAAGTCGGAAGACAACGAGCGCGGCGAACTGCTGGAAACGCTGACCGGCAGCACCGTCTATACCGAGATTTCGATGCGCGCCTTCGAGCGCGCCAAGCTCGAACAACAGGCGCTGCAAAAACTCAACGCCCGCCTGGCCGACCAGAAGCCGCTCTCCGCCGATGAGCGCGCGGAGATCGAAGCGCAGGCAGTGGCCGCCACCGCAGCATTGCAAGCGCTGGAACAGCGCAAGGCCGACCTGGAACAGGAACTGCGCTGGCATCGCCAGGCGGAACAGCTGGAGCAGGACGAACTGGCCGCGCGCCAGGCATGCGAACGGGCGGCAGCGGACGTGGCAGCGTCCAGCTCGCGCCGCGCCGCCCTCGCCCAACTGGTCGCCGTGCAGGCGGCGCGGCCGCTGGCCAATGACATTGACCGCATCGAAGCGGACATCGTCGCCACCGAAGCGGCGCTGCCCGCCGCCGCCCAGGCGATGGCCGACGCCGCGCTGCAACTGGAGCGCGCCAACGCCGGCCAGCAGCAGGCCGCCGTGCAAGTGCAGCAAGCGGAAGCGGCGCAGCGTACGGCCGGACCGCAGCTCGACCAGGCCAAGGCGCTCGATGCCCGCGTGGAAGCGATGCTGCCGGCCTGGCGCCAGGCCTCGACTGCCTGCGAAACAGCCAACCACGCCGAAGCGACCGCCAAGGCGGCGCTGCAAGCACGGCAAGATGAACGGCGCCGCCTGCAGGCGCAGGTGGAAGCCGGCGCCACGTGGCTGGCGCAACACCGGCAATGGCAAACCCTGGCGCAGTCGTGGGACCGCTGGGATGTGCTGTTTGCGCAGGCCGGTCAGGCCGCCGGCCAAGTCGAACGCCTGAGCGACCAGCTGGCGCGCGTGCAGCGCGCCGCCAAAGCCCACCGCGACGACGAAGCGCAAGCCGCCGCCAGACTGGCAACATCGGCCACCGTGCTCGAAACGCTGGAAGCGCGGCGCCAGGACGCCAACTCCGCGCTGGCCGCCTTCGACGCCGAGCAGTTGCACACCGCGCGCAGCGGCTGGCAGCAGCACCGCGAGCTGCTGGCCAGCGCCGAAAAGCTGTGGTTCGAGCTGGACACGCGCCAGCAGCGCCACGCCCATCTGGAGGCCCAGCGCCAGCAACTGCGCACCGCCAGCGCCACCGCCGAACAATTGCTGGTGACGGCGCTGCACGAAGGCACCGGCCTGGCCGCCGCGCTGGCGCAGGCCGAACGCTCGTTGACACTGGCGCAAGCCGCGTCGGGCGCAACCGTCGAAAAGCTGCGCGCCACGCTCACCGACGACACGCCGTGCCCCGTGTGCGGCGCCCACGATCACCCGTACCGCCACAACGATCCGGCCATGCAGGGCATGCTGGACAGCCTGCAGGCGGAGCTGGCGCGCTGCCGCCGCCAGTTCGACGTCAACGTCAACCAGCAGGCCGTGCAGCGCGCCACCGTGCACGCCAGCGGCGAGCAATTGACGGCGCTGACAGCCGAAGCAGATGGCATGACCCAGGCACTAGAGCGTGCCAGCGCCGCCTGGCGCGACCACCCGCTGCTGGCCGACGACAGCCCGGCGCCGCCACCGGCCGAACATGCGCGCCGCGACTGGTTCGCAGCGCAATTGGACACCGCCCGCGCCAATTTGCAGGCGATCGAACAACAGGACCGGGCAATGAACGCGGCCCGCATCACGCGCGACCAGGCGCAGGCAGCCTACGAAGCGGCAGCGGCCGACATGAAGCAGCTGCACGACACCGCCGCGCAGGCCAGCACCGCGCTGGCGCAGGCCAGTGCCGAAGCCAAGGCGCTGGAAGACCAGCGCGGCGAGGTGATGGCAACCCTGGGCGACCTGCTGGCCGACCTGGACCCGGCATTTACTGGTGGCGACCTGCCCAACGACGGCTGGAAGGACGACTGGAGCGCGGCCCCCGCACGCTTCCACGAGGCGCGCCAGGCCGAAAGCCGGCAATGGCTGGCGCAGCGCGACGCCCATGACCAGCGCAGCACGTCGCTGGCCACCTTCGACGTCGAAATGAAGGCGCAGCACGACGCCGTGAGCCGTGCCGGCGAAGACGCGCTGGGAGTGCGCCATGCATTTGCCCAGGCCGACGCCGCACTGAAGGAAACCCAGGACCAGCGCATGGCGCTGTGGGGCGGACGCGAAGTGGGCGCGGTCGAACACATGCTGGCTGCCGCCATCGAGCAGGCGCGCGCACTGCTGACCACCCGCCAGCACGAAGCGCAGCAGGCCGCGCAAGCGCGGGTGCGCGCCGACGAGGCGCAAACCCAGGCCGGCAACCGGTTGAGCACCTTGCGCACGGAAGCGGACACAGCCCGCCAGCAACTGGCGCAATGGCTGACCGACTTCCAGCAACGCCAGCCGTCGAACGACAGCGACGCCGGCGTGGCAGATCTCGGCCAGTTGCATGCACTGCTGGCGCAACCGCCGGCCGCCATCGACGTCGAACGCACGGCGCTGGCTGCCATCGACCGCGCCGCCGACAATGCGGCCACGGTGCTGGCCGAACGCCAGCGCCAGCGTGCGCAGCACCAGTTGGCAGCGCCGCCGGTGCGCGTTACCGCTGATGGTAGCGATGCCGGCACCGATGCAGCAGACGACCCGCTGGCCACTGCAGCGGCGCCAGTGACCGTGCTGGCCGCAGCCCTCAACACCTTGCTGGCCGAGCGCAAAGCCGCCCAGGACAGCGCCGCCGCCGTGCAACTGGTGCTGGCGCAGGACGACGCCAGGCGCCAGCGTTCGCAATCGATGCTGGCCGAGATCGCGCAACAGGAAGCGATCGAGCAGCGCTGGTCGCGCATGAGCGACTTGATCGGCTCCGCCGACGGCAAGAAGTTCCGCAACTACGCCCAGCAGTTCACGCTCGATGTGCTGCTTGGTTACGCCAACGCCCACCTGAATCACCTGTCGCGCCGCTACCAGCTCGAAAGGATCCAGAATCCGGCCAGCCCGTCGCTGGCGCTGCTCGTGCGCGACCAGGACATGGGCGGCGAAATGCGCTCGGTACACTCGCTGTCCGGCGGCGAATCGTTCCTGGTCTCGCTGGCGCTGGCGCTGGGACTGGCCTCGCTATCATCGAACCGGGTGCGGGTGGAATCGCTGTTCATCGACGAAGGTTTCGGCAGCCTCGACGCCGAAACCCTGCGGGTGGCGATGGATGCCCTCGACGGCTTGCAGGCGATGGGCCGCAAGGTGGGCGTGATCTCGCACGTGCAGGAAATGACGGAGCGGATTTCGACCAAGATCCTGGTGCAGCCGGCTGCCGGCGGGCGCAGCACCATCAGCGTGGTGTAGTTTTCAGCCGTGCTATGATTTGAGCTCCTGCATGGGAGTTCACCATGAGCATAGGCGCCATCACCATCAGCCCCGCCGTCAGCCAGCCGGAGCGTTTTACGCCAGCGGCGCGCACCGGTGCGCCCGCAGCGGCGTCCACGTCGCAGGACTCCGGCGCTTCCAGCACCACCACCCTGACGCCCGAGGCGCTCAAAATGGTGGAAGACCTCAAGGCGCGCGATACCGAAGTGCGCCAGCATGAGCAGGCCCACCTGGCCGCAGCGGGCGGACTGGCCATCTCCGGCGCCACCTACACTTACCAGCGCGGCCCCAACGGCGTCAATTACGCCATCGGCGGCGAGGTGCAGATCGATACCTCGCCCGGCGCCACGCCCGAGGAAACCATTGCCCGCGCGGCCTCGATCCAGGCCGCCGCCAACGCACCGGCCGATCCTTCCGGCGCCGACCGCGCGGTGGCCGCCCAGGCGCAGCAGATGGCAGCCCAGGCCAGGGCCGAACTGGCAAAGCAGGATGGCGGCAACGGCGCGCCAGGTGAGCGCGTGCAGCGCGGCTACACCATCGAACCCGGCGCCGCGCCCACCATCAATGTGACTGCGTGAGTGATAAAATCGCGCCTTTCGTCCCAACCTGCACAGATTAATCATGTTAAAAGCACCACGCACCCTCACCTTCAAATGCGCCAAGTGCGCCAAGGCCGTCCAGGTACGCCTGCAAAAAGTGTCGGCCTGCTCGCACATCCAGCCATACCTGGGCGTGTGCCCATGCGGTGAAGTCAAGCATCACGCCATCGGCCAGAAAGACGCCGTGGCTTCCTACCTGGCCGCGCCGGAAGGCTGGACCCATCACCACTAAATATTAACAAAGCGGCAAACCCTCAAGTTCAGAAAAGTCCGGCCGTTATAGAAGTACTATCAAACGGAAGCTGCCATGGCCAACATCCCCGCACTCGGCGCCCGCACTCTGCCGGCAAACTACTATCCAGCCAGTCCCCGGGCCGAGGGTAAAGCCGCCAACGCCCCTGCCACGCAAAAGGCCGGCGACGCCTCGACCTTGTCGAAGTTGTCGAATAACGCGCTGGACATGCAGCAGCGCGTGGCTTCGCTGGGAAATGCCACCGTCGATTTCGCGCAGGATTTTGTCAGCAGCTTCACCCACGCGCTGTTTGGCGACGACGCCAAGGGCGCCACTATCGATTTCGACTCGGCCAGCCTGGAAGCCTCGTCCAGCGTGGCGATGGGCGTGCAGCAAACGTCCGACGCCAACGGCGTGCGCACGCTGGCCGGCTTGAGCCTCACCGACAGCTCGCACTTCATCGGCAAGGGCACCATCACCACCGCCGACGGCCGCAAGTTCGACTTCGAAGTGGAAGTCAAATACGACTTCCAGCTCAATGCCGCCGCCGGCAGCCAGACCGGCAAGCCCGCCACCGACAAGGCCGACGCCAGGCCGCAGGGCACCGACCTTGCCGACCTGCCCACCGTCAAGGTGCCGAATATCGATTTCCCCGGCACACTGGCCGACTTGTTCCAGCTGATCGGCCGCGATTTGCAGTCGGCCTTGTCCAGCAGCGGCGACCAGTCCGACCAGACCAGCGACAATATCGACCGCAACACCCTGCGCGGCCTTTCGCTGCGCCTGCTCAATCTGGTCGATAGCAAGAACGCCGACACCTACGCCGCACCTTCGGCTGCCGACAAGGCCAAATCGGCCGCCGCCTACGGCGAGCAGGCGCCGGTGGACGACGTGACGATGCCGGTCAAGACGCAGCCTGACGCGGCAACCTCGCAGATCGAAGCACCGGTGCCGGAAGCATCGGCTGCCGCAGCATCGGCTGCCGCAGCATCGGCTGCCGCAGCAACGCCTGCTGCGGCAACGGATACCGCGCCGGCAAAGGAAACGCCCGCGCGCTGACAGCGCGGCATCGACGCGCGAGCAATCCCGGTTGCGGCCCGCTAACCATCCGGCATCGGCCTGGTGGCGACACGCTAGCTGCCCGCTGATGGCTTGCTCGCGTGCCCCGGTATAATACGCACCCGTATCACGCACTAACCACGTCAACGCCGGATGAACGCAACGCGTCGCCGGCGTTTTTTGCGTGCCTTGCGTCGTCCATCCGCTCATTACCGCTTATTACCTTTATCGATCGCCCGCCATGTCCGCAAATACCCCCACCTCCCCTACGCCGCAGCAAATCCACTGGGAGGAAAACGGCGTGCAGCACAGCGCCCGCTGGCGCTCCGAGGCGGGCATGCCGCCCCCAAAACGCGTGGTCATCGCCGACGACCGCACCAATGCCGATGTCGCCTATCGCCTGGCATGCGAAGGCACTGCCCTGCTGTGGCGCGGCGACTTCCAGAACGCGCGTCAGCTGCTGCAAGCACTGGCACGCCGCGCCGACCACAAGAGCAAGCCCGCCAGGAAAGCCAAGCCGGCAAAAACCCCGGCTACGCCCACCGAGGCATTCCACCTGCACCGCCAGGCCCAATCGCAACGCGCCCGCACCCTGGCCATGCTGCTGCTGCCATTCGAAGACGGCTACACGCTGCCGCTGCGCCGCGCGCCCGACGTGCAACTGGCCTGCAATGAAGCGTACGGCCGGTTCGAAGAACCGTTTGTCGCCTCGCTGCGCGAGCTGCTGGGCGTGATCGGCGCACACGAATGGCGCCGCACCGGCGTCGAGATCCCGGCGCTGGGCGCACGCATCCACCCGTACTACGGCGTGTTTTCGCCCGTGCGCGGAGAGTACGTGCAACTGGTGGCCGAGGCACCGCTGCCATCCGATACATCGCTGGCATTCGACATCGGCATCGGTACCGGCGTGCTGTCGGCCGTGCTGGCGCAGCGCGGCATCAAGCGCGTGGTCGGCACCGACCAGGACCAGCGCGCGCTGAGCTGCGCCCGCGAAAACATCACCCGCCTGGAACTCGAACAGCAGATCGAGCTCAAAGTGGCCGACCTGTTCCCCGAAGGCCGCGCGCCGCTGATCGTGTGTAACCCGCCGTGGGTACCGGCCCGCCCGAGTTCCGCCATCGAACACGCGGTGTACGACCCAGAGAGCCGCATGTTGCGCGGCTTCCTCGCCGGCCTTACCGAACACCTGACGCCGCGCGGCGAAGGCTGGTTGATCCTGTCCGACCTGGCCGAGCACTTGGGCCTTCGCCCTCGAGCCGAGCTGCTGGCGTGGATCGCCGAAGCCGGCCTGAAGGTAGTGGACCGCATCGACGTGCGCCCCACCCACCCGCGCACCGCCGACGCCAGCGATCCGCTGCACAAAGCCCGCGCCGCCGAAGTAACATCGCTGTGGCGCCTGGCAGCCGCCTAAACTCTTACTCCAGGGCAGCATGAAAAGCTGTCCTTGCGCAATCGGCTGAACCTGTATATAATTCATGCCTCAGACGCGGGGTGGAGCAGTCTGGCAGCTCGTCGGGCTCATAACCCGAAGGTCACAGGTTCAAATCCTGTCCCCGCAACCAGATACAGCAAACCGTTGATTTTCATCAGAAGATCAACGGTTTTTCTGCGTTTGGATGTGCGCTTTCTACACAAGCCGGCTCAATGTGCTAGCCTTGAACTCTGTGTACTGCCCGTTAAAAACAGGCTCGACCGATACAGCTTTTATTCAAGCTATACAGGAGGTCAACATGACACCCACTCAATTCGAGGTATGCGAGGAACGCGTACCTTACGGCAATGACGTAACTGTCGTGGAGCGCGACGGCGTGGTCTACGTTGATGGCGTACCCTTCACGCCCGAAATGATCGCTGCGTTCTCCAAACCAGATACGCCACGCCCGAGGCGCGTAATGACTAAGGAAGAAATTTTGTCATTGCAAGTACCTTTGTAATGCACGTCAGTTTCGACCTGTCTCACCCCAACTTCTCATCGAAGTTGGGGCTACTTGCCGCAACCGACCCCGCGCTCCATAATTCCCTCCTGAGATTTTTCGCCGATGCGAGTGGCGCTTCGCTCGATGATTTTCTTCGACAGAACGTTTGCTGCATTCACAACGCACCGCATTTCTTTGCCAGCACCGTCTTCGGTCACTTCACCCCAGCCACGGTCCAGCTCTTCGAAATTACTGGCCACATGGTACCCGTGTCATTTTGGCGCCCCGAGTATCTTCGGTGATCAGAGTGCATTGACACGGGATGAACCCGGTCACATATCCAAATCCCCCCAAAACTGTCACAATTATTCCTTTCAGTAATTCGAAGGAGTGAACGGTGAACGATCAGGACCAGCAAGTGGGCGCGGCACAAACGGCAGCACAGCAGGATGCCCCCGCCAGCCCTTCGCGCCGGCGCATTTTCCAGGCTGCTGCCGCTACCGGCATCGCTACTACCCTGCCCATGATGGCTGAAGCAGCCACCAAGCCCGCCGTCACCAGGGGCTCGCTCGACGCCAAGCTCAAGGCCAACGTCAAGAACGTGGTCGTGATCTACCTGGAAAACCGCAGCTTCAACAACCTGTTCGCCGACTTCCCCGGCACCGCCCAGCCGCTGTCCGACGTGCCGGCCGCCGCGTATGTGCAGCGCGACCGCGATGGTTCGGTGCTGGCCACCTTGCCCAAGGTATGGGGCGGCATGGTGCCCGAGCAGCAAAATATCGGCGGTACCGACTACCTGATCAAGGAAGACCAGATCAAGGACCTGCCCAACGCGCCGTTCAAATTGAGCGACACGGCCGGCAAGCCACTGCCCGAGGCGATCATCACGCGCGACCTGGTGCACCGCTTCTATAACAACCAGATGCAGATCAACGGCGGCAAGAACGACGGCTTTGCCGCGTGGGCCGATAGCGGCGGGCTGGTGATGGGCCACTACGGCGAGACGTCGAAAAACCTCAACCTGTGGCAGATCGCGCGCCAGTACACGCTGTGCGACAACTTCTTCATGGCGGCCTTCGGCGGCTCGTACATGAACCACCAGTTCCTGGTCACCGGCCGCGCCAACGAATATTTCAACGCCGCCGACACCGCCGCCAAAAAGAAGATCGCGGTGCTCGAAGACGGCCCGCAAGGCGTGCGCCTGGCGATTGCGCCGGACTCGCCCAAGTCGGCGCTGGACGGCAAACCCCATTACGTCAACGACGGCGCCATCACGCCGGACGGCTACGTGGTCAACACCATGGCGCCGCCGTATCAGCCCAGCTATATCCGCCCGGCCTACGACGGCGATCCGCTGGCCGCCGATCCGGCCGACGCCAACACCCTGCCGCCGCAAACCTACGACACCATCGGCGACCTGCTGTCGCGCAAAGGCGTGAGCTGGGCGTGGTATGGCGGCGGCTGGCAGGCGGCGCTCGATCGCAAGGGCGGCGGCAGCAAGCCTAACTTCCAGTTCCACCACCAGCCGTTCAACTACTTCAAGCAGTTCGCACCCGGCACCGCTGCGCGCGCGGAGCACCTGCGCGACGGCGGCCTCGGTGACAGCCCGATCTCGAACAAGTTCATCGCCGCAGCGGTAGCCGGCAAGCTGCCAGCCGTGACGTTCTACAAACCGCAGGGCAACCTGAACCTGCACGCCGGCTACTCGGACATCGAATCGGGCGACGCCCATATCGCCAACGTGATCGAGCACCTGAAAAAATCGCCGCAATGGAACAACATGGTGGTGGTGATCACCTTTGACGAAAACGGCGGCTGGTGGGACCACGTGGCGCCGCCCAAGGGCGACCGCTGGGGTCCGGGCTCGCGCATTCCTGCCATCGTCATCTCGCCGTTCTCGAAGAAGGGCCAGGTCGATCACAGCTTTTACGATACGACGTCGATCCTGCGCTTCATCACGCGCCTACACGGCCTGCCGCTGCTGCAGGGGCTCAAGGTGCGCAACGAGGCGTTTGCGGCGAACCACGCCACGCCGCCAGGCGATTTGACTGGTGCGCTGAGCTTCCGCTAAAGGTTTTTTGCCCACGCGCTTTGTGATACACTGCGCGCTTCACTGAGCCCGACTCTCGCAGCCGGGCTTTTGTTTTGAGCGACGCTTTTTGGAAATGCGTCGTGGGCACGAGATTGCGCAATGAGAGATAAAAAAGACAACGCCACGTTCGACCTGCCCGGTTTCGGCCCGGCCGCGCCGCTCGAACCGGAAGCCAAACGGCCGCCAGCGCCCCGTCCGCGCCGGTCTGGCCTCAAGCAGGAACAGCTCGAACTGCTCGAGCCGACCGACAACTCGGGCCTGCCGGTCTGGGTGCGCGACGACAAGCTCGATCTCACCGGCCTGCCCGTGTGGGCACCCGATTAAGTTCTACCAGTAGTACCTTCAGCATTCCCTCACACAGCATCAGGGCCGGAACGGAGCCTGTTAGACTGTGCCAACGTCCTTTTTGAACAGGTCTGACACCATGACATCCACCGACACCTTCGCGCCCGACCAGCAAGACGACGCGACTTCCTTCGCCAGCCTGGCGCTCAATCCCGCGCTGCTGGAAAACCTCGACACGCTCGGCTACAAGGAAATGACCACTATCCAGGCCCAAAGCCTGCCGTCGGTGCTCGCCGGCCGCGACCTGATCGCGCAAGCGAAAACCGGCAGCGGCAAGACCGCCGCCTTTGGCCTCGGCATCCTGAATAAACTCAATCCGGCGTGGTTCGCGGTGCAGGCGCTGGTGTTGTGCCCTACCCGCGAGCTGGCCGACCAGGTGGCCAACGAGCTGCGCCGCCTGGCGCGCAGCACCGGCAACGTCAAGGTGCTGGTACTCACCGGCGGCTCGCCGATGCGCCCGCAAATCGCTTCGCTCGAACATGGCGCCCACATCATCGTCGGCACGCCGGGCCGCGTGCGCGACCACCTGGGCCGCGCCACGCTCGACCTGTCCAAGGTGGAAACCCTGGTGCTCGATGAAGCGGACCGCATGACCGACATGGGCTTCTACGACGAAATCGCCGGCATCGTCAGCGCCTGTCCGAAGCGCCGCCAGACCTTGCTGTTCTCGGCGACCTACCCGGACGACATCCGCCGCGCCACCGATTCCTTCCTGGTCGATCCGGTCGAAGTGACGGTGCAGGCGCAGCATGACAACAGCCAGATCGAGCAGCTGTTCTTCGAGATCGGCTTCGACAACCGCAACCAGTCCGTGGCCACGCTGCTGGGCCACTACAAGCCGGTGTCGGCGATTGCCTTCTGCAACACCAAGGTGCAGTGCCGCGAACTGACCGAGCACCTGCGCGAACAGGGCTTCACGGCGCTGGCCTTGTACGGCGAACTGGAACAGCGCGAGCGCGACGAGATCCTGGTACTGTTCGCCAACCGCAGCTGCTCGGTGCTGGTGGCCACCGACGTCGCCGCGCGCGGCCTCGATATCCCCAATCTGGAAGCGGTGATCAACGTCGATGTCTCGAAAGACACCGAAGTGCACATCCACCGCGTGGGCCGCACCGGCCGTGGCGGCGAAAAAGGCCTGGCGCTGTCGCTGTGCGCGCCGAACGAGAAAAAATGGGTCAAGCTGATCGAGGAGTACCAGAGCGCGCCGGTCGAATGGTACGACCTGAAAAGCCTGGACGGCGGCGACTACGGCGTTGATCCGGCGCCGATGATGACGCTGGTGATCAGCGGCGGCAAGAAGGACAAGCTGCGCCCCGGCGACCTGCTGGGCGCCCTCACCGGCGAGGCCGGCCTGAGCAAGGAGCAGGTGGGCAAGATCAACGTGTTCGAGTTCCAGACCTACGTGGCGCTCGACCGCCGCGTGGCGTACGAGGCGTTTGATCGCCTGAGCAAGAACAACCCGCTTGGTGGCGACTTCGGCGCCATCAAGGGCCGCAACTTCAAGATGCGGTTCATCGAGGTTTAAAAAAAAGCCGGCGCAAACCGGCTTTTTGACATCAGCGCTTGTGCTGCTCGATATGCGGCAGCAGCACCGTCAGGATCCCCAGCAGCGGCAGGTACGAACACAGTTTGTACACGTAGGCGATGCCGGCCACGTCGGCGATGTGGCCCATGGCCGCCGCGCCGATGCCGCTCACGCCGAACATCAGACCGAAGAAAATCCCCGCGATCATGCCCACCTTGCCCGGCATGAGCTCCTGCGCGAACACCACGATGGCGGAAAACGCCGACGAGATCACGAAGCCGATCACCACCGTCAGCACGGCCGTCCAGAACAGGTCCACGTACGGCAACGCCAGCGTGAATGGCGCCGCACCGAGGATCGACATCCAGATCACGCGCTTGCGGCCGATGCGGTCGCCGATCGGGCCGCCCATGAAGGTGCCTGCCGCCACGGCGGCCAGGAACAGGAACAGATACATCTGCGCCGACGACACCGACACGCCGAATTTATCGATCAGGTAGAACGTGTAGTAGCTGCTCAGGCTAGACATGTAGATGTACTTCGAGAAGACCAGCAGCGCCAGCACGGTCAGCGCGCCATACACGCGCGCCTTGGGCAGCGGCGACTGCGCCACGACCGCCTTCTTGCGCGGCAAGCTGGCCAGGTGGGCGCTGTGCCAGCGGCTCACGTACACCAGCACCGCGAACGCCACGCCGACCAGCACCGCGAACCAGCCGATATTGCCCTGGCCACGGCCGATGATGATGGCGGCGGCCAGCACGGGACCCAACGCCGAGCCGACGTTGCCACCGACCTGGAACAGCGACTGCGCAAAGCCGAAGCGCCCGCCCGACGCGGTGCGCGCCACCCGCGATGCCTCGGGGTGGAAGGTCGAGGAACCCACGCCGATCAACGCGGCCGATACCAGCAGCGCCGGAAAGCTGTGCGCCACCGCCATCATCAGCACGCCGATGAACGTGGCCACCATCCCGGCCGGCAGCAGGTACGGCAACGGGCGGCGGTCGGTGTACAGGCCGATCCACGGTTGCAGCAGCGATGCGGTGCACTGGAACGTCAGCGTGATCAGGCCGACCTGGGTGAACGACAGCCCGAATTCCGTTTTGAGCATGGGGTAGATCGACGGCAGCATGGCCTGCACCAGGTCATTGAGCAGGTGCGCAAAGGCGACCGCGCCGAGAATTTGCATGACGGTCTGGGACTGGGTGGCAGGCGCGCTTCGTGGCGGCGCGGAGGCTGTGGCAGCAGTGGAGTTCATGGAGACACCTTGTTATGAAGAACTGGAAGTGTAATATGGCCGGCAATGCCGGATATTCCAATCTTCGTCTAGAAAGTGACAAATGGCCCCTCCCGAACGCAGTAGCGACCACCGCGACTACCAGCGCGTGCCGCGCGTAGTCACGGCCATGGCGCGCGATGAACAGCATGGCGTCACCGTCGAGCCGCACAGCCACGAACGCGCGCAGCTGCTGTACGCCACGGCGGGACTGATGCGCGTGAACACAGACCTGGGCGTATGGATCCTGCCGCCGCGCCGCGCGCTGTTCATTCCGCCCGGTGTCGTGCACTACTGGACCTCGATGAGCAAGGTGACCATGCGTACCATTTACATCGAACCATCGGCGGCGGCCAGCTACGGCAACACGTGCCGCCTGGTCGAAGTGAGTGCCCTGCTGCGACAGTTGATCCTGGCGCTGCTGGAAGAGCCGATCGAATACCCGATCCCCGGTCGCGGCGAACACCTGGCCATGCTGATCCTCTCGGAACTGGCAGCGGCAGAGACAGTGCCCATTGCCATCCCGTGGCCGCGCGACCGGCGCCTGGTGGCCGTGTGCGGCGCCATCGTGGCCGATCCGGGCAGCGCCCGCACCATCGAGGACCATGCCGCCGACGTGGGCGCCAGTGCGCGCACGCTGATCCGGCTATTCCCGCAGGAGACCGGCCTGCACTACCGCCAGTGGGTGCAGCAGGTACACCTGGCCGAGGCGTTCGGCCGGCTGGCGCAAGGCCACAGCGTGGGCGCCATCGCGGCGGCACTCGGGTATGCGAGTCCCAGCGCGTTTACCGCCATGTTCCGCCGCATCCTGGGCAAAACGCCGCAGCACTACCTGACGGAATGGCGCACACCGGTCGAGGTGGAGTAATCAATACCGGGACCTGCGGCGCGATCAACTACAATGCAGCGATCATGGAAAAACTCATCGCCGAGCTCAGAAGGCTCTACCTCCCCGACAGCCAGCACCCGGTGACCGCCGCGCTGGAAGACCACCTGCGCGCCAACACTACCATGGCCATCGACCTTGCCACCAATGGCGGCACGGCGACCGCCACGGCGCGCGCGCTGGCGCTCGATTTCCCGCGCGCCACCGACGAGCAGCACTGGCTGCTGCTATGCGACGTGGCCAACACGCTGCAACGGGATTTGAAATTGCCGGCGCCGGCGGTCAGCGTCAACGGCGCCGACAAGTACAACCTGTGGCTGTCGTTCGCGCAGCCGGTACCATTGGCGCGGCTGCGCCGCTTCCACGCCCTGCTGCATCAGGCATATTTCGCCGACCTCGATGCGGAGCCCGGCGCCACCGTGGTGGAACTGCCGCCCTGCCTGCACCAGCGCAGCGGCTTGTGGGCCGCGTTCATCAACCCCGCCATGGGCGCGTCGCTGGCCGAAGACCTGGGACTGGAGATGCCGCCGCCGATCAGCGCGCAGGCCGCATTCCTGCAGGGCCTCGACAGCATCACTGCCGAGCAGTTCGAGCATGCGATGCAGGTGCTGCAAGCGGCAACCGGCAACGCAACCGCGCCAGCCCAGGCGATCACCGCCAAGAGCGCGACCCTGGCCCCGGCAGCCGATGGCGACAACGCGTCAGGACTGCTGCTGCAGCACGCCACGCTCGAAGACATCGTGGCCGAACTCCACCGGCGCAATATCGAACCGACGCTGCGCCACGTGTTGCATCGCTAAACTCAGCGCACCGCCAGCGAAACGCTGGCCCTGAACTGCGGCGCGCGCCGGTGCAGCGTGGCCTGTTCGTACGAATACGCCATGCGGATCAGCGCCGCCTCGCTGTAGGCGGCGCCCACGAACGACAGCCCCACCGGCAAACCATGCACCTGCCCTGCCGGCACGGTGATGTGCGGGTAGCCGGCCACCGCCGCCGGCGACGAGAAGCTGCCGCCGTAATGGTCGCCATTGATAAAATCCGTCAGACAGGCCAGGCCGCCGGTGGGCGCCACCAGCGCATCCAGCTTGTGCTCCTTCATCACCTGGTCGATACCTTCCGTGCGCGCGTAGCGGCCGTTGTTGGCCAGCGCTTCACGGTAGGCCGGCGCATCGAGACCATCCTTGGCCTGTGCGCGTTCGAGGTACTCCTGGCCGAAGTACGGCATCTCTGCTTGCGCATGCGCGCGGTTGAAAGCGATCACGTCGCCCATGTTGGCCACCTGCGCATGTGGCGCGTATTCCTTCAGGTACGCGGCCAGTCCCGCCTTGAATTCGTACAGCAGCACCTCGGTCTCGGAGTCGCCATACTTGTCGCTGTTGGGCACTTCCACCTCGACCAGCACCGCGCCCTGCGCGCTCAACTCGTCGAGCGCCTTGGCGATCACGGCATCGACCTCCACGCTGCGGCCGAAGAAATTGCGCGCCACGCCCAGGCGCTTGCCCTGCAAGCCACCGCGCTCCAGCGCGGCCAGGTAATTGACCGGCTTCGTTTCGCGGGTGGCTGCATCGCGCGGATCGGCGCCGGCGAGCGCGGTCAGCAACGCCGCCGCGTCGGCCACGGTGCGCGCCATCGGTCCGGCCGTGTCCTGCGAATGGGCGATCGGGATGATGCCGCTGCGGCTCACCAGTCCCAGGGTCGGCTTGATGCCCACCACGCCGCAGATCGATGCCGGCGAGACGATCGAACCATCGGTCTCGGTGCCCACCGCCAGCGTGGCCAGGCCGGCGGCAATCGCCGCGCCCGAGCCGGAGCTCGAGCCGCTGCAATTGCGATCGAGCGCATACGGGTTGCGCGTGAGGCCACCGCGCGCGCTCCAGCCGCTCACCGACTGGGTGGAGCGCATATTGGCCCACTCGCTCAGATTGGTTTTGCCGATAATGATGGCGCCGGCGGCACGCAGTTGCGCGGCCACGTGGGCGTCGCGCCGGGCGCGCACACCGGCCAGCGCCAGCGATCCGGCAGTGGTGCTCATGCGGTCGCCGGTGGCGATGTTGTCCTTGAGTAGAACCGGGATGCCGTGCAGCGGACCGCGCACCCGGCCGGCCGTGCGTTCGCGGTCCATCTCCAGCGCCAGCTTGAGCGCTTCGGGATTGACCTCGATGATGGCGTTGATGCGCGGACCGGCCTTGTCGATGTTGCGGATGCGGGCCAGGTACTGCGAGGTGAGCGCGTGCGACGTGAGCTTGCCGGCTTCCATTTGCTGCTGTTGCTCGCGCACGCCGGCTTCGAGAATGCCGCCGCTGGCTGGCTTGACTGCGGCCAGCGCCTTGCCGCTGCCTGCCACCGCACCTGCGGTCGCTCCCGCCACCACGCCCATCCGAACGAACTGCCTGCGATCCATGCCTACCCCTGTCAATTGAATTTGCTGCGCTGCATGAATATAGCAAAGCCTTATCGGTACCGGCGAAAAAAAACGCCCCGGAGGGCGTTTTTCTGATCGTTGCTCGATTGCTTAATTAGTTGCGAACGATTTTTTTGTATTCGTTGGTACGGGTGTCGATTTCGATGACGTCGTCCTGGCTCACGAACAGTGGCACTTGAACCGTGAACTGCTTCGATTCGATGGCGTTTTCGATGCGCGCTTCTTTCAGTACGTTACCCGAGGTGTTGCCCTTGACTGCAGGCTCCGAGTACACGATCTGACGCTGGATGGTGGTTGGCAGTTCGACCGAGATGGCTTTGCCATCGTAGAAAACTGCTTCGCATTCCATACCGTCTTTCAGGTAGTTCAGTGCGTCGCCCAGGTTTTCTTCTTCGATTTCGTACTGTTCGTAGTCAGCGTCCATGAAGACGTACAGCGGATCGGCGAAGTACGAGTAGGTCACTGGCTTTTTGTCCAGAACCACGACGTCGAACTTGTCGTCGCCGCGGAACACGTTTTCCAGCGGGCTGTTGGTCAGAAGATTTTTCATCTTCCATTTGTAGGTGAAGCCGGTGCGGCTCGAACCGTTGACGTCCGAGCGCAGCACGATGAATGGCTTGGCATCGACCATGATGATGTTGCCGACACGAATTTCTTTTGCTGGTTTCATAGTAATTTACTTAAAAATTTAAGTTGCGTAAAAATCATCTGCGCCGGGCGCAAGGCCATCAGCTCACGATTGATCAGGGTAAAAAATGTTCTAGAGATTAACCCGGCATTATACCCGGGTTTTCTGGCGCAGCCTATCTTGGCCGTGGCTTAAGCACCTCTGATCGACTGCGCGAAAGCCAGCAGGTTGGCGGCCAGGTCGCCATGTGCGGCCACCTGCTGCTCCCATGCCACCGCGCGCGCGGCGATCTGCGGCGCCTCCGCACGCAGGCCGCGCCACAGGGCGGGCCAGTCGGCGTGGAGGTGGACGCCGTTCCACGCCAGCGAAAACGCCGTCACGGCTTCGAGTCCCACGGCGTAGCGCTGCAAAAAGGCGCGCAATTTCTTGTGGTGCAAATTGTCGTCCTGCGCGTAGATATGCCACACGAACGGCTTGCCCGCCCACTGCGCGCGTACCCAGGAATCCTCGCCACGCACCAGGTTGACATCGCACGCCCACAGCAGCCTGTCGTAGTCCGGCTGCGGCACGAACGGCAGCACGCGCACCGTCAGATTGCCTTGCGTAGCGGCCGCGCCGGCAACCGCGGCGGTTCCAAGAAAGCCTTCTACCGCCTGGGTCGCCACGCCTTCGGGCACGAAACAGGTGATGGCTTCAGCACCATCGCGCCACGTATCGAACAGCGGCGCTACCGGTGCGAACGGATAGCAAAACAGGGATACGCGCGTGGCCGCCAGGTCGGCCGGCGTGGCGCCGAGCGACTGCAAAAATTCGGTCGCCGTTGCCGGATCTTGCAGGAACGCGTGCCGCTGGTCGAACAGCGCCGCTTCGCGCGGCAGACCGCCGGTTTTTTCCGTAAAACCGGGGAAGAAAAAGTGCTTGGTCAACGGCAGTTGCGGATGCGGCGACGTCAGGCGGTGACAACCCTCCACCCATTCCTCCGCCGTCAACCCTTCGAGGTTGAACCACACGGGGCGCGGTGTGCACTGCGCCATCGCGGCCACATAAGCTGGCGGCAGATCGACGGCGAAAAATTCGATGACGATATCGGCCACGTCGCCCACGGTGTACACGCCGTCCTGGTCGCGCCAGTGGCGCACGGCCACGCCCTGCACCACCTGGTTTTCGGCTGCGGTATCTACTTCGGGACGCAGGCGGCGGAAGCTGGCCAGGTCGTCCACCCACAAGCGCACCGCGATGCCATGCTCGGCATGCAGTTGACGGGCCAGGCGCCAGCAGATGCCGATGTCGCCATAGTTGTCGATAACGCGGCAAAACAGGTCGAGGCGGATGGTCATGGTGACGGATAAAAAGGCGGAATGAAAAAAAGCCGCACGAGGCGGCTTTTTCTTGTTGCTGTCTGGCGTCCCCAGGGGGATTCGAACCCCCGTACTCACCGTGAAAGGGTGATGTCCTAGGCCTCTAGACGATGGGGACAGAAATCTGTCCGTACTGGCCTTGCACTACATATTTGGAAATATCTGGCGTCCCCAGGGGGATTCGAACCCCCGTACTCACCGTGAAAGGGTGATGTCCTAGGCCTCTAGACGATGGGGACATTTCCAAGGCGCGAATCATAGCAGTGTACCGCCATCAACGCAACCAAAACCGTTGTTTTCACAGGATTTTTTTTGTTTTCACCAAAATAACACGCATAGCAAAAAGCCGCTCAATGAGCGGCTTTGCTGTACTGCTACCTGGCGTCCCCAGGGGGATTCGAACCCCCGTACTCACCGTGAAAGGGTGATGTCCTAGGCCTCTAGACGATGGGGACAGTGTCTGTGCTCTCTACGCAGTGGTGGAGGTAAGCGGGATCGAACCGCTGACCTCTTGCATGCCATGCAAGCGCTCTCCCAGCTGAGCTATACCCCCCGGGCGCAGAAAGTCTTCTGTCGTACATCTACTTCTTTACTACTGCCAGCATAAACAAGCTGGCGTCCCCAGGGGGATTCGAACCCCCGTACTCACCGTGAAAGGGTGATGTCCTAGGCCTCTAGACGATGGGGACCTTGGCACTACGGCAAAACCATTTACATCGTTTTGTCTCTGCGCTGTTGGTGGAGGTAAGCGGGATCGAACCGCTGACCTCTTGCATGCCATGCAAGCGCTCTCCCAGCTGAGCTATACCCCCCGGGCGCAAAAACAATTTACAACTTACTGCTACCAGCTTTGGCGAAACTGGCGTCCCCAGGGGGATTCGAACCCCCGTACTCACCGTGAAAGGGTGATGTCCTAGGCCTCTAGACGATGGGGACCTTGGCACTACGGTACTGCTTTACTACATCATCTCTGCAAACCTGGTGGAGGTAAGCGGGATCGAACCGCTGACCTCTTGCATGCCATGCAAGCGCTCTCCCAGCTGAGCTATACCCCCGTTTGCGCGAGAGACAAGAGTATAGCAGAGGCTCCGTATTATGCAAATACCCTTTTGCAACTTTGCCCCTGCAATCAACTAATAATTAAAGGAACTTCGCCACGCGCGCCACAACGGTCTCGCGACCGAAGATTTCCAGCACCGCGTCGATCGCCGGCGTCTGCAACTGGCCGGTCAGGAACAGGCGCAGCGGCATGGCCATTTGCGGCATCTTCAAACCGTTCGCGGCCAGCACTTCCTTGATCATGGCGGCCAGCGCGGCCTTGTTCCACTCCACCGTCTGGCAACGCTCGGCAAACTGCGCCAGCGCCGGCTTCACGGCATCGGTCACGTGCTGGGTCAGCAGCGCAGCGTCGGGCTGCGGCGTGCGGAAGAACAGCATCGACGCGTCGGCCAGTTCGTTGACGGTGTTGGTGCGTTCCTTCATCAGGCCCAGCACCACCGCCAGCGCCGGCGCCCCGTCGAACTCGGCGCCGTTGTCCAGCATGCGCGGTTTGGCCAGCGCAGCCAGGCGTTCGTTGTCGGCCTGCTTGATATAGTGGTTGTTCAGCCAGTTCAGCTTTTCGATGTTGAACTGTGCGGCCGAATTGGACAGGTGGCTACCGTCGAACCATTCGATCATCTGCGCCATCGAGAACACTTCCTCGTCGCCGTGGCTCCAGCCCAGGCGCGCCAGGTAGTTCAGGATCGCTTCCGGCAGATAGCCTTGCGCCGGGTAGTCCATCACGTTGACGGCGTCCTTGCGCTTGGACATCTTGGCGCCATCCGAACCGAGGATCATCGGCAGGTGGCCGTACTCCGGCAGCGGTGCGCCGATGGCGCGCAGGATGTTGATCTGGCGCGGCGTGTTGTTGACATGGTCGTCGCCGCGCAGCACGTGGCTGATTTCCATGTCGAGGTCGTCGATGGCCACGCAGAAGTTGTACGTCGGCGTACCGTCCGGGCGGGCAATCACCAGGTCGTCCAGCTCTTTATTACCGATGGTGATCGAGCCTTTGACGAAATCGTTCCAGGTCACTTCGCCATCGAGCGGGTTCTTGAAGCGCAGCACCGGCTTGCGGCCTTCGGGAATGGCCGGCAGGGTCTTGCCCGGCTCCGGGCGCCAGGTGCCGTCGTAGCGCGGCTTTTCACCGGCGGCGCGCATGCGCTCGCGCATCGCTTCTACTTCTTCGGGCGACGAATAGCACTGGTAGGCGGTGCCGGCTTCCAGCATCTGCGCCAGCACTTCGCGGTAGCGGTCCATGCGCTGCATCTGGTAGAACGGGCCTTCGTCGTGGGCCAGGCCCAGCCACTCCATGCCTTCGATGATGGCTTGCACCGCTGCCGGCGTGGAGCGCTCCAGGTCGGTGTCTTCGATACGCAGCACAAAGGTGCCGCCGAAGTGGCGGGCGAAGGCCCACGAGTACAGCGCCGTGCGGGCGCCGCCCAGATGGAGATAGCCGGTCGGGCTGGGGGCGAAACGGGTACGGACTGGTTTGGCTGGTGCGTTGGTCATCGGGATCAATAAAGCTGAGGTAGAAAGACCGCTATTTTACAGCCTTGATACGCCGTTCCGTCACCAGCCGCTGAAACGCTCCCATTTGCGCGGCACACCGCCCTCCTGCGGCAATACATAATAGAAGGGGTGCTGGGCGCCGGTGGCGCAGGCGTGATTGGGCACGATACGCAGGCTGCTGCCCACCGGGTACCGCGCCGCCAGATCGACGATGTCACCGGTCCATTGCAACACGCCGTGCTCCTGGTTGGCCTGGCTGAATGCCAGTTCGGCGATGGCGTTGCCGTCGGCATCGCACACCATGCCGTAACCATAATCGCGCGCCTGCTTTTGGGTGCCGCGGTCGCGGCTCATGGCCATCCAGCCGGCGTCGGTAATGATCCAGCCCTCAAGCGGGCGGTGGCCGATCACCGTGCACAGCACGGACAAGGCGATGTCACCGGTTTCGCACACGCCCACGCCAGCCATCACCAGGTCGAAGAACACGTACACACCCGCCCTCACCTCGGTCACGCCATCGAGGTGACGGGCCGACAGCGCGGTGGGCGTGGAGCCAACGCTGACCACTTCGCACACATGGCCGGCCGCGCGCAGCCGTTCGGCCGCATCGACGCAGCGGCTGCGCTCCTGCTCGGCCATGGCGGCCAGCGCCTCGGGGGTGCGCAGATCGTAGGAGCTGCCGGCGTGGGTCATCACGCCCTTGAAGCGCGCGCCGCCGGTCAGGGCGGCTGCCACGTCCAGCAACAGCGGGTCGGCAGGAGCGATGCCGGAGCGGTGGCCGTCGGTATCGACTTCGATCAGCACGTCGTAACACACGCCATGCTCCAGGCCGTGGCGCGCCACCTCGGCAGCCATGGCGCTTGATTCCACCAGCAACGTCAGGCGCAGCCCGGCGCGCACCAGCCGCAGTGCGTGATCGAGCTTGTTCGGCACGATGGCCACCGCGTACAGGATGTCGTCCACACCCGCCGCGAAAAACTGCTCGGCCTCTTTCAAGGTGGACACCGTGATGCCGCGCGCACCAAGCGCCAGCTGGCGCCTGGCTACTTCCAGGCACTTGCTGGTTTTGACATGCGGGCGGAATGCCACGCCAAGAAGATTCATGCGCTCCTGCATGCGCGCCATATTGTTCTGCATGCGCGCTTCGTCCAGCAGCAGCGCCGGGGTTTCCAGATTCAGTTCCATGTACACTCCTCGTCGATTTTTAAGACAGTTTATCCATTTTTAGATAAAATGCCAAACACTATTGACAACCAGGAACCATCATGCGCGACACCGCCCAATTGCTGCTGCTCGACCGCGACGCCATCGCCGCCCTGCTCACCGCCGATCTCGCCCTGCACGCGGTGCGCGACGCCTTTACCCTGCACAGCCGGCGCGAAGGACGCGTGTTTCCGGTGGTGCGGGAACAACTGGCGGATGGTGTATTCGGCATCAAGTCCGGCGACGTGGCGGCGCGCCGCCTGCTGGGCTTCAAGGCGGCCGGCTTCTGGCCCGCCAACCGGCTGCACGGTGGCGAACCGCACCAGGCCACGGTCATGCTGCTCGATCCCGCCACCGGCCGGCCGCTGTGCCTGATGGACGGCAACGCCATCACCACCGCGCGCACGGCCGCCGCCGGCGAACTGGGAACGCTGCTGCTGGCGCGCGCCGACAGCACCCGCCTGACCGTGTTCGGCACTGGCGTGCAGGCCCGCGCCCAAGTGGCAGCTGCCATGCGCGCCCTGCCCGCGCTGGCGTCGGTGCGTTACGTGTCGCGCGATGGCAAGCCGGATGCGCGGTTCGAGGCTGCCCTGGCCGACCAGCGCAACATGCGCGGCGTTGGCGACGTGTCCAGCGTGAGCAACATGGGCAGCGTGTCCGACATGTGCAGCATACGCCACGCGCCGGACGCAAATATAGCGGTGGCCAACAGCGACGTCGTCATCACGGCCACGCCGGGCGGCGGTGCGCTATTTAATATTGATGCAGTGCGGCCGGGCACGCATTTCACCTGCGTAGGCGCCGATACGCGCGGCAAGCGCGAACTGCCCGAGGGCTTGCTGGAACGGTCGCGCGTGGTGGCCGATGATCGTACACAGGCGCTGGCGCTGGGCGAGATGCAGTGGGCGGCGGATACCGAATGCGTGGAGCTGGGGGACGTATTGACCGGCGGCGCATTCACGCGCGCGGAGAACGACGTCACGGTGTTCGACATGACAGGGCTGGCGTTGCAGGACCTGGTGCTGGGGGAGTATCTATATAGTGCGGCGGTTGCGCAGGGGTTGGGCAACCGCGTGGCATGGCCGTGGTAAATCCCGCTGAAGGCTGGCGGAGCGGCGCCGCCAGCCACTGCATCATCAGTCGTTCTTGATAACGATACTCGGGAACTTGCTGGTCATATCCTTGGCCTTTTCCGCCACCTGCACCGCGATCTTGCGGGCGATGTCTTTATAGATCGCCGCGACCGGGCCATCGGGATCGGCCACCACGGTCGGCTTGCCGGAATCGGCCTGCTCGCGGATCGACATGGTCAGCGGCAGCGCGCCGAGGAAGTCCACGTTGAAATCCTTGCACATCTTTGCGCCGCCGCCGGCGCCGAAAATTTCTTCCGCGTGGCCGCAGTTCGAGCAGATATGGGTGCTCATGTTTTCCACGATGCCCAGGATCGGAATGCCGACCTTCTCGAACATTTTCAGGCCCTTGCGGGCGTCGAGCAGCGCGATGTCCTGCGGCGTGGTGACGATGACGGCGCCGGTGACAGGCACTTTTTGCGACAGCGTCAACTGGATGTCGCCGGTACCTGGCGGCATATCGACGATCAGGTAGTCGAGGTCGCGCCAGTTGGTTTGTTCCAGCAGTTGCTGCAACGCTTGCGTGACCATCGGGCCGCGCCAGACCATCGGCTCGTCCGGGTCGATCAGGAAACCGATCGACGACACTTGCACGCCGTGGTTTTCCATCGGCTCCATCGACTTGCCATCGACCGTTTGCGGACGGCCGGACACGCCCAGCATCATCGGCTGCGACGGGCCATAAATATCGGCGTCGAGCAGACCGACCGACGCGCCTTCGGCAGCCAGCGCCAGCGCCAGGTTGACGGCGGTGGTCGATTTACCGACGCCGCCCTTGCCCGATGCGACGGCAATGATGTTCTTCACATTGGGCATGAGCTTCAAGCCGCGCTGCACGCTGTGGGGAATGATCTTCGAGCTCACACCGACGCTGATATTGCCGGCGCCAGGCAGGGCCTTCAAGGCGGCGATAACGTTGCGGCGGATGCTGTCGACCTGGCTTTTGGCGGGGTAGCCGAGCTCGATGTCGAGCGAAATGTCGCCATTGTCAACTTTGAGATTTTTCACGGCCTTGCCGCTGACGAAATCTTTCGTTGTATTTGGGTCAATAACTTGCGACAGGGCGGCTTTGACTGCGTCTACTGTGATGCTCATTGGGCTCTCCGTAAAATATGCGCCCATTCTAGCGCATCGCGGCAAAAATCCTCGGCCGGCCGTCCGGCGGGATGACCGCCAACCCGAACCGCTGTTAAAATGCTTCTTTTCCACCCACAAAGTGCATCAACCATGACCCGCAAGCTGTTCGTCACCACTGCCCTGCCCTACGCAAACGCCGCTTTCCATATTGGCCACATGATGGAGTACATCCAGGCCGACATCTGGGTACGGTTCCAGCGAATGCAGCGCGACGGCGAAGGTGAAAACAGCACCGCGCGCGTGGTCCACTTCGTGGGCGCCGACGATACGCACGGCACGCCGATCATGATCGCCGCCGAAAAGGAAGGCATCACGCCGCAGGAATTCGTGGCCAAGATCGCTGCCGGCCGCGCCCAGTACCTCGACGGCTTCCATATCGCTTTCGATAACTGGTACTCGACCGATTCGCCGGAAAACGTCGAACTGTCGCAAGGCATCTACCGCAAGCTGCGCGAAGCTGGCCTGATCCAGACCAAGATCGTGCCGCGCTTCTACGACCCGGTCAAAGGCATGTTCCTGGCCGACCGCAACATCAAGGGCGAGTGCCCGACCTGCCACGCCAAGGATCAATACGGCGACAACTGCGAAGTGTGCGGCGCGGCTTACCAGCCTACCGAACTGATCAATCCGTTCTCGGTGTTTACCAACGCCACCCCGGTACTGAAAGACTCGGAACAGTACTTCTTCAAGCTGTCCGACCCGCGCTGCTACCAGTTCCTCAAGGACTGGCTCAACACGCCGGGCCGTTTGCAGCCCGAGATGGTCAACAAGGTCAGCGAATGGCTGGGCGAGTCCGGCGAAAAGCTGGCCGACTGGGACATCTCGCGCGATGCGCCTTACTTCGGCATCCCGATCCCCGACGCACCCGGTAAATTTTTCTACGTCTGGCTCGACGCGCCGGTCGGCTACCTGGCCAGCCTGAAAAACTACTGCGACAAGCAGGGCATCGACTTCAACGAGCTGCTCAACGATCCGGCCACCGAGCAGATTCACTTCATCGGCAAGGACATCGTGTCGTTCCACCTGCTGTTCTGGCCCGCGATGCTGAAGTTCGCCGGCCACCCGGTGATCGACAAGCTCAAGGTCAATGTGCACGGCCACCTGACCGTCAACAACGAGAAAATGTCGAAGTCGCGCGGCACCGGCATCTCGCCGCTGCGCTACCTGAACCTGGGCATGAACCCGGAATGGCTGCGCTACTACATCGCCTTCAAGCTCAACTCCAAGGTCGAAGACCTGGACTTCACCGGTGACGATTTCGTCGCCCGTGTGAACAGCGATTTGATCGGCAAGTTCGTCAACATCGCCAGCCGCTGCGCCGGTTTCATCGCCAAAAAATTCGACGGCAAGCTGGCCGACACGCTGTCGCCCGGTGCACAGGAGTGGATCAAGCGTGCGCTGGTCACGCCCGATGGCGTGGAGCGCCAGGCCAATATCGCCGCCAACTTCGACGCCCGCGAGTACGGCAAGGCGCTGCGCGAAATCATGGAAATCGCCGACATCACCAACCAGTACGTCGACGAAAACAAGCCGTGGATCCTGGCCAAGGACGACGCCAAACTGGCCGAATTGCACGACGTGTGCACGGCGGCGCTGATCCTGTTCCGCCAGCTGACCATCCTGCTGTCGCCAGTGCTGCCTGGGGTGGCCGCCAACGTGGCCAAGTTCCTGAACGACGGCCAGCTGGTGTGGGCCGATACCGATGTCGCCAGCGGCGCTGTCTCGCAAGCGCTGCTCGGTCGCACCATCGGCGCCTACACGCACCTGATGACGCGCGTGGACGCCAAGATGATCGAGGACCTGTTCGACGCGCCAAATCAGCAAGCCGCAGCTGCTCCGGCTGAAAAGCCGGCCAAGCCCGCCAGGCAGGCCGCGCCTGCCGTGGCCGCGCCGGTGGCGCCGATGCCTGAAGGCGTGGAAGAACTGGCGCCGCAGATCTCGATCGACGATTTCGTCAAGATCGACCTGCGCGTGGCAAAGATCGTCAACTGCGAACACGTGGACGGTTCCGACAAGCTGCTGCGCCTCACGCTCGACGTGGGCGAAGGCCGCCTGCGCAACGTCTTCTCGGGCATCAAATCGATGTACCAGCCGGAAGACCTGGTGGGCAAGCTGACCGTCATGGTGGCCAACCTGGCGCCACGCAAGATGAAGTTCGGCGTCTCGGAAGGCATGGTGCTGGCAGGATCGGCCAAGGACGAAAAAGCCAACCCGGGCATCTATATTTTGAACCCATGGCCAGGCGCAGAACCCGGCATGCGCATTCGTTAAAATGAAAATTGTCGTCCGCGAAGCGACCCACGAAGACAGTCAGCTCATCGCCGCGCTTACGCGCGCGGCGTGGGCCGGCAAGGTCAGTGTCACTTCCAGCGGCCACCGCGAAACCGCCGTCATCGTTGCAGACCACCTGCGCGATGGCGGCGGTTTTGTTTTATTGGTCGATGATGAACCGGTAGGCTCCGTGCGCTGGCTGCCGCTCGATGGCGGCAGCCGCACCTGGGAGGTGTGCCGCATGGGCGTGCTGCCGGCATGGCGCGGTCACAATCTGTCGCAGCACCTGCTTGAAGCGGTGATCCACCATGGCCTGGCCTGCGGCGTGGACGAAGTGCGCCTGGCCGTGCGCGCCGACCAGCGCAAGCTCGTGGATTTTTATGCGTCGTACGAATTCGCGCTGGCCGAGGAGCTCGAATACTCGCACGCCAATCCGCTCGAACCACCGCCACTGGTGATGCGCCGCGCGCTCGCGTGGTAGCACTGGCTAGTAATCGGGTAGGAACCGTTCCCACTCGCGGACGAGTAACCCTCCTACTGATTTCCAAAAAAGGTTGTGAAATACTGCTCGGCGACTCCACTCCAAAGGTAGAGCCAAACCCGAAATTGAGATGCCGACTTGCGATCCAAGCGCACTCAGCAGCATAACCAACATGTCTGTCCCAACCAGACCGATCCGGCGCCGCATGATGGTCCCACCGATGCGCCAACTGCTCAGGCCGCCTTATGCCATAAGGCTCGCTTTCAATTTCTCCTTTACAGCATTTTGTTGAGCTGCGCCAATCGCGCACGCAACAGTAGAACTACGGGGGAGCTTGTATGAAAATTTTCGTGGACTAATATTTCCTCAGCCATTCATCTTTTGGCTGAGTTAGCACACCATTCTTTTTATAACGGAGACCATCATGACTCACCACCTCCAGCGCACGCTGTGGCACGCACTCGTCTGTATCCTTCTATGCTGGGCCTGGCCCTCGTGGAGCGCAACACCGGGTCCCGGCAAGTGGAGCGCGCAACAAACCTGGGCAGCCGACACCGTCAACGGCGGCAATCTCACAGGCTTTTTCTACTGGCCAGCCAGCGAACCCAAGATCGGCGGCAAGCGCGCGCTGGTGCTGGTCCTGCACGGCTGCAAACAGACCGCTGCCGGCGACGTCGTCAACGGCAACGACGGCGGCTACAACTGGGCCACCATGGGCGACCAGTATGGCGCCGTGATCCTGGCGCCGAACGCCACCGGCAATGTGTACTACAACCATTGCTGGGACTATGCAAATACCAGCCACAGCCGGACTAGCGGCGGCCACGACAAGGTACTGCTCGACCTGGTGGACCGCTTCGTGAAAGATCCACAATACGCGATCGATCCGAACCAGGTGTACGTGACCGGCCTGTCGTCGGGTGGCGGCCAGACCATGGTGATGGGCTGCCTGGCGCCGGACGTGTTTGCCGGCGTAGGCATCAACGCTGGCCCCACTCCTGGCACCACCACGCTGCAGATCGGCAGCGTGCCCAGCGGCTATACGTCCGATACCGCGGCATCGCGCTGCAAGGCGATGGCCGGCAGCGCCGCCAGCAAGTTCAGCACGCAGATCGCCGGCGCCATCTGGGGCACGTTCGACTACACGGTCGGCCAGGCCTACGGCCCGCTTGCCACGGAAGCGATGCGCAAGATCTATGGCGGCTCGTTTACGCCCGCGCCAGCGGAAACCGTTGCTGGTGGCGGCACCAACATTCCCTACCGCGACAGCAACGGCAAGGTGCGCACCCACGAAATCACGGTGGCCGGCATGGGCCACTCGTGGCCGGCCGGCAAAGGCGGCCAGAACGTCAACTTCGTGGACAACACCAAGGTCAACTACCCGGCGTTCGTGATGGATTTCTGGTACAAGAACAACCTGCGCGTGGGTGAAAGTACCGGGCCGGAAATGACAGCGTGCTCGGCTGCCGCCATCAGCGCTACCAGCGCCAGCGTCAGCGGCGCGGCCACCGGCAACGTCAGCAACTACACGGTGGTGCTGAACGGGCCCACCGCCGTCAACGACAACACTGCCGGCAGCGGCGCCAACTTCAACAAGACCTACAACCTGGCCGCCGGCAACTACAGCGGCACCGTGACCGCCACCGACACTGCCAACCGCACCTCGGCTGCCTGCAATATCGCGCAGTTTTCGGTCGGCAGCGAGCCGGCGTTGACGCCTCCCACCGGCATCACCGCCGGCGCCGTCACCGACACCACCGTGGCGCTGACCTGGAACGCCGCCGGCGCCGCCACCGGCTACAACGTGTACGTCAACGGCTCGCGCGTGACGTCGTCGCCGGTCGCCGGCACCAGTTACACCGTCGGCGCCCTCACTGCCAACACCAGCTACACGATCACGGCGACGTCGGTAGGCAATACCGGCGAGAGCGCGCAGTCGGCGCCGTTGACGGTCACCACCAGCGCCGGCAACGGCGGCTGGACCTGCACCACGGTCACCGCCAGCAACTACGCCCATGTCCAGGCAGGCCGCGCCACCACCAAGTTCGGCCTGGCCTATGCCAATGGTTCGAACGACCTGATGGGACTGTCGAGCCTGTTCTTCCGCAGCACGCTGGCGCAGACAGCCGAGGGCTATTACAAGGTAGGTATCTGCCCCTGAGCCCGGGTTGCTGAGGTCATCCTCGACCGCCCCTATCGCGCCAGCAAGCGCGATAGGGCGGTATCACGCTAAGATGGGACCAGGATGGCAACCCGGCGCCCTGCCGTCCGACGCGGGCATGAGCGTGTGTCCTACGGCTGAACTTGCTGTCGAATGAAATAATCAAGCCTCATTCAATGCAACAAGAGGAGCTGACATGAACACCAAGACTACCGCCAAAGTGACCGCCCTGATCGCCACCCTGTGCATGAGCGCCAGCGTTTTTGCGCAAAATTCGGCGCTGACGCCGAACCAGTTGAGCCCGCAGGAAGCCGCGCCGATCAGCACCACGTCGCTGCAAGCTGCGTCCACCACCGGTGAACTGCACCCGACCCTGCCGAGCCACGCTGCCACCCAGACCGATCCGCAACAACGCTACCAGACCCGCCAGGACGCCAAAATGGCCAGCGCCCAGTACACCAAGGATGTGAACTGCGTTGACGCTGCCGTTGCCACGCCGCCAGCACAAACCGCTGCCCACGCCGGCAAGCACGACAACCGCCTTGCAAAAGCCGATTGCTACCGTCCTAACGCACGTCCGGTCGTCCGCTGATCCCGGCCGATGTATTCGTGCCGTGAGTGAAAAGCCGCCCCGCGCAACCGGTGCGGCTTTTTGCATTGAGGTCCCGCCCGAATCGCAGCCGATAATCAAATTCGCCCCGAGGCGCGGCGGCGCGGTAAAATAGCCATTGCTAATCCACTCATACGGACGATATGAAACTCTCTAAACAACATTCGATGTACGAATCCGACCACACGCTGTTCATCAAAGAGTTGAAAGCGAAGAATCCGGCGATCGAAGCTGGTCAGCAACAGGGCCGCGCCCTGCTGTGGGACCGTCCGCCGATCTCGCTCGACGAGCAGGAGCGCCAGCTGAAGTCGGCCGTCAAGCAGCAAGCCTACGTCTACCAGAACAAGCTCTGATCGCTTCAAGGCGGCAGGCATGTTGCCAGAATCAGCAGCGGAATCAGCACCGGCAACGGCGGCTGAGGCAGGCACAACGGCCCTGACGGCCGACGTGTCCGGTTTCGCGCGCCTGTACGGCGAACCGCTGCTCAAGCTGCCCAATGACCTGTACATTCCGCCCGATGCGCTGGAAGTATTTCTCGATGCATTCGAAGGCCCGCTGGACTTGCTGCTGTACCTGATCCGCAAGCAGAATTTCAATATCCTCGACATACCGATGGCGCAGCTCACGCTGCAATACCTGAAGTACGTGGACCAGATCCGCAAGTCCAACCTGGAACTGGCGGCCGAATACCTGCTGATGGCGGCCATGCTCATCGAAATCAAGTCGCGCATGTTGCTGCCGCAGCGACAGACCGACCTCGACATCGAAGCGGACGATCCGCGCGCTGAACTGGTGCGGCGCCTGCTCGACTACGAGCAGATCAAGCTGGCCGCCTACGACCTCAACACGCTGCCGCAGCTCGACCGTGACTTCGTGCGCACCCAGATCCACATCGAGCAAAGCCTGGTAACGGTGCTGCCCGACGTGGCAGCGGTCGACTTGCAGCAGGCCTGGCTCGACGTGATGAAGCGCGCGCGGCTCACGCAACACCACAAGATCAGCCGCGAGGAACTGTCGGTGCGCGAGCACATGACCGGCATCCTGCGCCGGCTGCAATCGACGCGCTTTGTCGAGTTCGCGGACCTGTTCGACGTGGCCGGCGGCGTGCCGGTCGTGGTGGTCAACTTTGTCGCCCTGCTCGAGCTGGCCAAGGAGACGCTGATCGAGATCACCCAGGCCGAACCGTTCGCACCGATCTATGTCCGGCTGGCATATGCGCCAGCCTGAATTGTTTACCGAAATGACCCATGAAAATCATCACCACCATTGAAGAATTGCGCGACCAGCTCAGCGGTCAACTGCGTACCGCCTTTGTTCCCACCATGGGCAATCTGCACGAGGGCCACCTGTCGCTGATGCGCCTGGCGCGCAAGCATGGCGATCCGGTGGTCGCGTCCATCTTCGTCAACCGCCTGCAGTTCGGCCCCAACGAAGACTTCGACAAGTACCCGCGCACCTTCCAGGCCGACGTGGAAAAACTCGAGAAGGAAGGCGTGTACGTGCTGTTCGCGCCAACCGAAAAGGATTTGTACCCGGAGCCGCAGGAATTCCGCGTCAATCCCCCGGCCGACCTGGGCAACACGCTCGAAGGCGAGTTCCGTCCGGGCTTCTTCACCGGCGTCACCACCATCGTGCTGAAACTGTTCTCGTGCGTGCAGCCTAAGGTAGCCGTGTTCGGCAAGAAGGATTACCAGCAGCTGATGATGGTGCGTAACATGAGCCGCCAGTTCGCGCTGCCGACCGAGATCATCGGCGCCGAAACCTATCGCGCCGAAGACGGCCTGGCGCTATCGTCGCGCAATATGTATTTGTCGGAAAGCGAGCGGGCCGAGGCGCCGGCGCTGTACCAGACGCTGAACTTCGTGGCCGAAGAAATTCGCGCCGGCCACCTGGACGTGTTCCAGGTCGAGCACAAGGCGATGGAAAACCTGGCGCAGCGTGGCTGGCAGCCCGATTATGTATCGATCCGCAAGCGTATCGATTTGCAGCCGCCGTCGGCCGGCGACCTGGCGCAAGGCGCGCCGCTGGTGGTGCTGGCTGCTGCCAAGCTCGGCACTACCCGCCTGATCGACAACCTGGAAATTTAATCCTGCAGATGGCGGTCTCAGACCGCCATCTGCTGCGCCCACGCCAGCGCCTGCAAATGGGCCTGGTTGATTTCCTCCGGGTGCAGCTTGAGCGCAATCGCCAGCGCTGCCACCAGGTCCGAATTGAGTTCGCACGCCTCGGCCAGCGCCAGGTACGGCCCGTAGCGCCCGCTGCGGGTCAGCAGCGCTTCCACCACGCCCTCGGGCAGCTGGATGGTCTCCAGCACTTCGGCCATCGTCATCCCCAGCAAGCGGTCCAGCAGGGAGAACATGCCTGCCACGAACACATGTTCGGCCTCGCTCTTGCCCAGCGTGTCGCGCGCCAGCAGTTCGGCCAGGCGGCCGCGCACCACGGCGGTTTCCAGCAGCACCGGCGAGTAGCCGGTGGTGCTGGCCGTTGCCAGCAATAACGTCAACCAGCGGTGCAGCGGCGCGTAGCCGAGCAAGGTCAATGCCTGGCGCATCGACTGCACCTCGCGCCCGGCGCCGAAGCCGGCCGAATTGATAAATCGCAGCAGCTTGTACGACAGCGTGGGATCGCGCTTGAGCACGGCTTCGATCTGGGCCAGGTCGGCGTTTTCTTTGACCATTTGCATCAGCTGCAGGATGATGGCCTGGGCCGGGTTGATGCCGCGCGCGGTGTTGCCCGGCCGCGGTGTCAGGTGCAGCTTGCCGACGAAGGCGTTCAGGCCCAGTGCGGCGCAGGCGTCGAAGTCGGCCCAGTTGCTCACGGGGCGCGCCACCATGGTCAGTCCCGACTGCTTGAGCGCGGCATACGCGCGCGCCTGGGTGGCCACGTCGGCGCCACTGAAGCGCACTTCCACGAACGACGCCAGCGAGGCCAGGCGCAGGCCGGCCGGGGCGCGGGCAAAGTTGCGCAGCAAGATGCCCACGCCACCGGCGCGCAGCGCGTGTACCGCTTGCAAGGTATCGGGATTGGCCAGCGTGGCGGCGGGCAAGGAGAGCACCGTGCGCGCTGGCGGCATGCGGTGCAAGGCATCGGCCGACAGCATCTCGGGCACGGCTTCAAGAAACAGGGTTTTATCGAGCAGGAGCCAGGTCTCGCCGTCTTCGCCACCGATCACGTGGCTGGCGACAAAGTTCAGCAGGGACTCGAGGGCAACGACAGGCGCAGCAGAAGCGCCACTGGCCTGCACAGGCTGCTGCCAGGTCAACTCATACCCGACCACCCGCTGCTGCGGGTCGAGCAACGGCTCGCGAACCAGGAAATGAGTGTGGTGCATGGCCGTCCGTGGGCAGGCTGTCGGGCGTAGCCGGGCCGGGCCCGACTACCAAGGTATTACGCGCCCAGCTTTTCGAAAATCTTGTTCAGCTTTTCGTCCAGGGTGGCGGCGGTGAACGGCTTGACCACGTAACCATTGGCGCCAGCTTGCGCGGCAGCGATGATGTTTTCCTTCTTGGCTTCGGCGGTCACCATCAGTACCGGCAGCTTGGCCAGTGCGGGGTCGGCACGGATGTTTTGCAACATCGTCAGGCCGTCCATGTTTGGCATGTTCCAGTCCGAGACGACGAAGTCGAACGACTCGGCGCGCAGCTTGGCCAGCGCCATGACGCCGTCTTCCGCCTCATCGACATTGGCATAACCCAGTTCTTTTAACAGATTTCGGACGATGCGACGCATCGTCGAAAAATCGTCAACAACTAAAAATTTCATCTTTGGATCAGCCATGAATTACTCCGTTGTTTCTTTACGCGGTTGTTAATATTGCCTACAAACTCCAAGCAAGTTGTAGGATAGCATTTTCGTTGCTCCAAGGCGAACAAAGTCGCAGTAAAACGTCACTGCAACCACAATTACGCCTTTTACACCCGCAATGCGCGCATGCCATGCTGCGCCAGGTAACCGAGTACCATGCCGGGCAGCGCCGTCAGGGCGCCTACCTCGTGCGCCGCGCCGATCGCAATCGCTTCGCGCGGCATGCCGAACACCACGCAACTGGCCTCGTCCTGGGCGAAATTATACGCTCCGGCATTCTTCATCTCCAGCATGCCGGCCGCGCCATCCTTGCCCATGCCGGTCAGGATCACGCCCACCGCGTTCTTGCCGGCCGCCTGCGCTGCCGAGCGGAACAAGACGTCCACCGACGGCCGGTGGCGATTGACCGGCTCGGCCTGGTCGATCTTGGTCATGTAGTTGGCGCCGCTGCGGGTCAGGTACAGGTGCGAGTGTCCAGGCGCAATGTAGGCGTGGCCGGGCAGCACGCGTTCGTTGCCCTGCGCTTCCTGCACCGAAATCTTGCACAGCGAGTCGAGCCGCTTGGCAAACGAGCGGGTAAAGCCTTCGGGCATGTGCTGGGTGATCAGGATGCCGGGGCAGTCCGACGGCATCTGCATCAAAAATTCGCGGATCGCCTCGGTGCCGCCGGTGGAAGCGCCGACGATGATCAGCTTTTCCGACGACAACAGCGGGTTGCGCAGTGCCGACAACGGCGTGCTGCCTTGCGCTGAGGCGCCGGCAGCCGGCAGTGTACGGGCGCGCACGCGGGCCTTGGCGGCAGCACGGATCTTGTCGGAGATGAGGTCCGTGTATTCGCGCATGCCGGCCTGGATCGAGATTTTCGGCTTGGTGACGAAATCGACTGCGCCCAGTTCCAGCGCGCGCATGGTGATCTCGGAGCCGCGCTCGGTCAGCGACGATACCATCACGACCGGCATCGGCCGCAGGCGCATCAGTTTTTCGAGGAAGTCGAGGCCGTCCATTTTCGGCATCTCGACGTCGAGTGTGAGCACGTCCGGGTTGTGTTGCTTGATCAATTCGCGTGCGACCAGCGGATCGGGTGCCGTCGCCACCACCTCCATGTCGGGTTGACTATTGATGATCTCGCTCATGACACTGCGGATCAGCGCGGAGTCATCGACGATGAGAACTTTGATCTTCATACGGTTGCCTTCTACACATTAAAACAAATCGATTTCGCCACCCACTGGCGCTTTCTTCAGGCGGCTCGCGTATTCCACTTCGCGCTTGACCAGCGTATCGTTATGGGTTTGCATCAGTTTTTTCACCAGCACCTTGCCGGTGCGCGGGAAGAAGTACACCTTGCGCGGGTGGATGTCGTTCAGATCTTCGGCCACCACGCGGATGCGCTCGGTCTTGAGGAAATTGAGCACGAACGCCGCATTGCGCTCGCCGACGTTGATGGCCGTAAAGCCTTTCAACACGGCGCCGCCGCCGAACACTTTCGCTTCCAGGTTTTCGCGCTTGGCGCCGGCCTTGAGCAAATCGTTGATCAGGATTTCCATCGCGTACGTGCCGTAGCGCGCCGAGGCCGATACCGGGCTGCCGTCGCCGCCGCCGTCAGGCAGCATGAAGTGGTTCATGCCGCCCAGTCCGGTGGTACGGTCGCGGATGCAGGCCGACACGCACGAGCCCAGCACGGTCACGATCAGCATGTCCTTGTTGGTGAAATAGTATTCGCCCGGCAGGATCTTGGCCGCTTCGCAGTCGAAGGTGCGGTCGTAGTACAGATTCGTGGCAAATTGTTCGAGGTCCATGGCAGCTCTCTAGGTACGGGCCGGCGCCTTGGCGGCGGTCCGGTGTTTGTCGTCGAGCTCGTACACCGTCTTGCCGCGCAGCTTGAGCGCATCGGAGACGTACAGGAAATTCTCGGAATGGCCCGCGAACAGCAGCGCATCGGGCTTCATCAAGGGCACGAAGCGCGAGAGGATCTTGCGCTGGGTGTCCTTGTCAAAATAAATCATCACGTTGCGGCAAAAGATCACGTCGAACTGGCCGTTCACCGGCCAGCTGTCGGCCAGCAGGTTCAAAGGCTTGAAGGTGATCATGTTGCGCAATTCCTGGCGCACGCGGGCCTGGCCTTCGCGCTCGCCCTTGCCCTTCAAGAAAAAGCGCCGGCTGCGTTCCGGGCTCATCTTGTCGAGCCGGTCCATCGTGTACACGCCGTTGGCGGCGTGGGCCAGTACATTGGTATCGATGTCGGTGGCGATGATGTGGCAGTTGGGCGTAAGCGTATTGAACGCTTCGCACACGGTCATGGCGATCGAATACGGCTCCTCGCCGGTGGACGCGGCCGAGCACCAGATGTTGAGCGTTTCACGCTTGCCCTTGATGTGGTCGGCCAGCAGCGGGAAGTGGTGCGCCTCGCGGAAGAACGACGTCAGGTTGGTGGTGAGCGCATTGGTGAACGCTTCCCACTCTTCGCCCAGGCGGCCCGCTTCGAGGTCGTCCAGGTACTTGGCGAACGAGGCGATGCCGGTGGCGCGCAAACGGCGGGCCAGGCGGCTGTACACCATTTCCTGCTTGCTGTCGGCCAGCGAAATACCGGCGCGTTTATAAATGAGGCCGCGCACACGCTCGAAGTCCCGGGCATTGAAATCGAACTCTTTAACGGTGTCTCTACTGTGCGGCATGGTGTGTCCTTGATGTTGCGTTGATGCTGACTTTAAAACTCTTCCCACTCGTCAGCCTGGGGCTTGGCGATGGGTTTCGGTGTGCTTTTTGGTGCTGCCTTGGGGGCCGCTTCCTGCGCCGCAGGCCTGGCGGACGGCTTGGTGGCAGCAGCGTTAGCCAGGCGTGCTGCCGGTTTGGCAGCAGGCTTGCTGGCAGCGGTAACCGGGGCGGCGCGCGGTGCGGCAGCCGGCGCGTAGGCGGCGCGGCGGCCACCATTATCAGCGAGCTTGAAGATGCTGACGGCGCGCGCCAGGATCTCGGCCTGCTCCTGCATGCTCTCGGCGGCAGCGGCCGCTTCTTCCACCAGCGCGGCATTTTGCTGGGTCATCTCGTCCATCTGGGTGATGGCCTGGTTGACTTCCTCGATGCCGTTGCTTTGTTCCTGGGTGGCAGCGGTGATCTCGCCCATGATGTCGGCCACCTGCCGGATCGACGTCACCACCAGATCCATGGTCTGGCCGGCTTCATCGACGAGGCGGCTGCCCGCGTCGACCTTGTCCACCGAATCGCTGATCAGTTCCTTGATCTCGCGCGCGGCGCCAGCGGAGCGCTGCGCCAGGTTCCGCACTTCGGACGCCACCACCGCAAAGCCGCGGCCCTGCTCGCCTGCACGGGCTGCTTCCACCGCGGCGTTCAACGCCAGGATATTGGTCTGGAAGGCGATGCCGTCAATTACGCCGATGATGTCCACGATGCGGCTCGAGCTTTCCTTGATCGAGCCCATGGTGGAGACCACTTGCGAGACCACGTTGCCGCCCTTCTCCGCCACCGACGACGCCGAGACCGCCAGCTGGTTGGCCTGGCGCGCGTTGTCGGCGTTCTGCTTGACGGTCGAAGTCAGCTCTTCCATCGACGACGCGGTTTCTTCGAGCGAGCTCGCTTGCGTCTCGGTACGGGCCGACAGGTCGGCATTGCCGGCGGCAATTTCATGCGCGGCAGTCGTAATCAGTTCGGAACCGGCGCGCACCTCGCCCACCGTGGTGGCCAGGCTGTGGTTCATGTCGTGCAGTGCCTGCAGCAGTTCGCTGGTTTCGTCGCGGCCCACGACCACCACTTCCGAGCTCAGTTCGCCGGAAGCGACACGCTGCGCCACCACCACCGCGCCGGCCAGCGGCACCGTGATCGATCGGGTGATCACCACCGCGCACACCACGCCCAGGGCGACGGCCACGGCGCCAAGGCCGAACAGCAGGTACATCAGCGAGCGCACGGCGCCTTCCGAGCTGCCGATCACGTCGTTCGAGCTGGCCAGTTGCAGGTTGACCAGCTTGTTGATCTGGGCCAGCGTCTGCTGGTTCAGCGGGTCGATCCGGCCCGACAGAATCTTGGCCGCGCCTTCGGTGTTGAATGCCAGGATTTGCGCCAGCGCTTCCTTGAAGGCGCTGTCGGTTTGGCCGTCGAGCTTGCTGATCTCGGCCAGCACGCCCTGCTCCTCGCTGGACAAGCCCAGCGCTTTGAGGTCGTTCAGTGCTTTTTCGTACAGCGCGCGCTGGTCCTTGACCTTTTGCTCTTCCTTCTGCATCAGGCTGACGTCCGATTGCAGGCCGATATTGCGCATGGCAATGCCGGTCTCGAGCATCGCACTTTTCATGGTGCTCGCTTGCAGGCTCTTGGCGCTGGCGACGGTCAGGCCGTCTTCCAGGCGTTTGCTGTTGTTGTAGTTCAGGTAGTTGGTCAGCAAGACCATGGCCACCAGAATGGCCAGAATGGCCCCAAAGCCGATACGCAGGCGCGTACCGATTGTTACATCGCGTAAATTCATCTCTGTTCCCCCGTGTGCTGCATTGTTTTACGCCACCGGAGACGTCCACGCGGTGGTGATAGATATTCTTCTGGCGCGCCCTCTGTGGGGAGCGCCGCGGGCAGGGACGCGTACCGCTTTGGGGCTGGGTTTAGGCCGCCACTTGTTCCATCAAGCCCATGTCGGGGCTTAACATCAATTTGTCGATATTTACCAAAATCAGCATGCGCTCGTCGATGGTGCCGAGACCGATCATGTAGTCGGAGCTGAACGCCGTGCCCATCTCGGGCGCCGGCTTGACCTGCTCCGGCGTCAGCGTGGTCACGTCGGACACCGAATCGACCACCATGCCGACGATGCGGCCGTTGATGTTCAAGATGATCACCACGGTGAACTGGTCGTAGATCGGCTCGCCCAGGTTGAACTTGATGCGCATGTCCACCACCGGGATGATGATGCCGCGCAGGTTGATCACGCCCTTGATGAACTCGGGCGCGTTGGCGATGCGGGTGACCGCCTCGTAGCCACGGATTTCCTGCACCTTCAAAATGTCGATACCGTATTCTTCGGTACCCAGCTTGAACGCCAGGTATTCGTGGCCGGCGATCTCGTTGGCGCCTGTGGTCAATGCGTCGGACATGGTAATTCCTCTCTACGAAAAAATCTGTTCGTCGGCCAGCTGGCGCGACGAGCGTATCAGGGCGGCAACGTCGAGAATCAGGGAGACGCCGCCGTCGCCCAAAATGGTGGCGCCGGAAATGCCCGCCACCTTGCGGTAATTCGATTCCAGGTTCTTGACCACCACCTGCTGCTGGCCCACCAGGTCGTCGATGAACAGCCCGGCCTTGCGGCCCTCGGTTTCGATGATGACCACGATGCCCTCGCTGGGGTTGGTAAAGCGCGGCACAATGTCGAACATCTGGTACAGCGGCACCAGCGGCAGGTACTCGCCGCGCACCTTGATCACACGGCCCTTGCCGCTGATTTCCTTGACATCTTCCGGCGTCGGCTGCAGCGATTCGATCACAAAGCCCAGCGGCAGGATGTACACCTCCTCGCCCACCTTGATCGACATGCCATCCAAAATCGCCAGCGTCAGCGGCAGCGAGATCGAGATCGTGGTACCGAATCCCTTGGCCGAACGGATATCGACCACGCCGCCCATGGCGGTGATGTTGCGTTTGACCACGTCCATGCCCACGCCGCGTCCGGACACATCGGTGACGGTTTCGGCGGTGGAGAAACCGGGCGCGAAGATCAGCTGCCACACTTCCGGGTCGGTCATGGTGTCGCTCACGGCCAGGCCGTTTTGCGCGGCCTTGGCCAGGATTTTTTCACGGTTCAAGCCGCCACCGTCATCGGACACTTCGATGATGATGTTGCCGCCCTGGTGCGACGCCGACAGGAACAGGCGACCGGCATCGCTTTTACCAGCGGCGCGGCGCACGTCCGGCATTTCGATGCCGTGGTCGATCGAGTTGCGCACCAGGTGCGTCAATGGATCGACGATCCGTTCGATCAAGCCTTTATCGAGTTCGGTGGCGGCGCCGTTGGTGATGAAATCGACTTTCTTGCCGAGCTTGGCAGCCAGGTCGCGCACCATGCGCGGGAAGCGCGAGAACACGAAGTCCATCGGCATCATGCGGATCGACATCACCGCTTCCTGCAGGTCGCGCGTGTTGCGGGTCAGCTGGCTGACGCTATTGAGCAGGCGCTCGTGCTTCATCGGGTCGAGCGTATCGACGCGCTGCTCGATCATGGCCTGCGTGATCACCAGTTCGCCCACCAGGTTGATCAGCTGGTCCACTTTTTCGATCGACACGCGGATCGACGACGATTCCGCGCCCGGCCCGTGGGCCGCCTTTTCTTTTTCCTTCTCTTCCTTCTTCGCGGCTTTCTTGTCGTCTTCGAGCACCTGCGCCGGGTCGCTGACGATGCCGGCAGCGGCGCGGATCTGTTCCAGTGGCTGGAAGAAACCGTAGCCGCGCGCGTCGTCGCTGGCAGCTTGCGCGTTGGCGCGAATTTCCTCGAGCGGCTGGAAGAAGCCGTAGCCTTCGCCGGCGCTGCCACTGCTGGTGGCTGCATTGCCAGGGTGCAGCGGCACGGCATCGAAGAAGCCGTAGCCGAGCTCGCTCTCGACCTTGTTGCGGGCCGCGTCTTCCAGCTGCTGCTGGGCGGCGTCGAGCGCCGGCAGCTCGGTCACTTTCATGTCTTCGGGGTTGAGCACGAACGAGCAGATGGCGATGATATCGTCGAGGCTCTCGTGGGTGGTCACCACCATGGCGTTGCGGTACTTGTCGAGCGGCGTGATGGAGACGTGCCCCATCAAACCGAGCTCGGCGCCGAGCGCGGTCACCTCGCGGTGATCCATCACCGGCAACTCCAACCGATAGCGGCGCCCGCCGCTGTGATCGACCACCTGTGCCTCGGCCGCGCCAAACGACGGCACAACCACGTGGGCCAGTGCCGCCACCGGCACATTTTCCGTCAGCGAATGCAGCACCATGCGGATATTGCCAACCGCGTCCTGGTCCACCTCGCTGCCGTGGCGATGGCCATCCAGCTGCATCTTGAGGATGTCCTTGGCGGCCAGGAAGGCATCGACGTGTTCGGACGTGAGCGCCATTTCGCCCTTGCGGATACGGTCGAGCAGGGTCTCCAGGATGTGCGTCACTTCCGTCATGTCGGTCACGCCGAACGTGGAGGCGCCGCCCTTGACCGAGTGGGCGGTGCGGAAGATGGCGTTGAGATCCTCGGCGTCGGGGGCATCGATATCGACGGCCAGCAACAACCTTTCCATTTCAGCCAGGAGTTCCTCGGCCTCATCGAAAAAGACCTGGAAAAACTGGCTTATATCGATGGTCATGGTGATACTCCGTAAAGTTCGCTCAGCATCATTGCATGCGCCCGATCAGCCGATGACTTTCTTCACCACCTCGTTGAGCCGTTGCGGATCGAACGGCTTGACCAGCCAGCCATTGGCGCCGGCAGCGCGGCCCTTGTTTTTCATTTCGTCCGACGACTCCGTGGTCAGCATCAGGATCGGGGTCTTGGCATAGCTGGGCAGCTGGCGCAGCATCTTGATCAGTTCCAGGCCGTCCATGCGCGGCATATTCTGGTCGGTCAACACCATGTCGACCTGTTGCAGCTTGGCTTTTTCCAGGCCATCCATGCCGTCCACGGCTTCGACCACGTCGTAGCCGGCCGCCTTCAGGCTGAAGGCCACCATCTGGCGCTGGGAACTGGAATCATCAACTGCAAGTATTGTCTTGGCCATCTTGGTTCTCACTGTGTGTTGCCGGAGCTCCGGCTTGTTGCTATCGTATCGGCGGTGTTCCGGGCCGGGGGCCCTTAGAACAGTTCGATGTCGCCGCTCTCCATGTGTTGCTGGTGTACGGCCTTGCGCAGCACGCTGCGCAATTCCAGGCTCTGGATGGCCAGCGCCATGCTCACCTTGCCGAGCAATTCGACGATCTGTTCGTTATCGCTCTCGGGCACCATTTCGGCGCCGTGTTCGCCCAGCGTGCCGAGAAACTCGCGCAGGCCGGTCACCCGTTTCAGGGTACGGTCGATCAACTGGCTGGTCATGTCCTGGAATTGCAGGCTGACCACGGCCGCGTTCACGTAACCGCCCACCTGGCTGGGCAGCGCTTCCAGCTGGGTGCGCTGCTCGGCCGTGATGTCGGCGCCGTCGAGCAGCTTCTGGATGGTGGGCTGTTCGCCCGCCACCGCCTGGTGGATGGCCATGAAGTTGAAGGAGAGCTTGTCGATCGCTTCCTCCAGCAGCAGCCGGGTCTGGATCAGGTCGGTCTCGACCTCGGTCAGATGCTTGCGCCCGTGGTCGGACACGCCCGACATCAGGCGTTTGACATGCGACCCCAGGATTTTTTTTCTCGTCATATAAGTCTCGTGATTACTGCTTGCTGCGTTGTAGCTACATTGTCGTTACTTTGGTTTTACTTGCGTACCGGCGGCCCCGAGGGTGGCGCTGCCGGCGCGGCCGGGGCCTCCTCGACCGTACCCTCCTCCGCGCCCACCTCGATCTGGCGGCCGCCATCGCGGATCACGCTTTCCTCGGTGCGCTTGTTCATCACCAGGATGCTGATGCGGCGGTTGATCGGATTGAACGGATCGGCCTTGTCGAGGTTGGCGGCTGAAGCGAGCCCCACCACGCGCAGCACTTTCGCATCGGCCATGCCGCCGACGATCAGCTCGCGGCGCGAGGCATTGGCGCGGTCGGCCGACAATTCCCAGTTGCTGTAACCGGTTTCGCTCATGTACGGCGTGGAATCGGTGTGCCCGGTCAGGCCGATACGGTTCGGTACATCGTTCAGCACGAAGCCGATCTCGTGCAGGATTTCCTTGAAATACGGCTGCAGCTCGGCGCGCGCCGAGTTGAACATCGGCCGGTTCTGCTCGTCGACGATCTGGATCCGCAAGCCTTCGCTGGTGATGTCGAGCAGCAGCTGGTTCTTGAACTTGGTCAGCACCGGGTTGGCGTCGATCTTTTGCTCGATCTTTTGCTTGAGGTTTTTCAGGCGCTCTTTTTCCTCGGCCTCGAGCGCCTTCTTGGCCGCGTTGAGGTTGTAGGTTTTCTGTTCGGTCGGGTTGTCGCTGGCCTTGACCTGGCCGGTCTTGCGGGTCAGGTCGGTGCCGCCGCCCTGGATCACCGAGCTGCTGTCGCCGCTGCCCGAGCCGCCCTGCATCGCCACCTTTAATGGCGTCTTGAAGTACTCGGAGATACCGTTCAGGTCGCCCTTGGTGGTGGAGCCGAGCAGCCACATCAAGAGGAAGAACGCCATCATTGCCGTCACGAAGTCGGCATAGGCGATCTTCCACGCGCCGCCGTGATGACCGCCGCCGTGCTTCTTGATCCGTTTGACAATAATGGGCCGTAAGCCTTCTTCAGCCATGGCAGTTCCTTAATTGGACCAACATCAGAAAATTCATCACTTCGATTTCGATTTCTTGATGTGGTCTTCCAGCTCGCTGAACGACGGCCGCTCGGTCGAGTACAGCACCTTGCGGCCGAATTCCACGGCCAGCGCCGGCGCATAGCCGTTCAGGCTGGCCAGCAGGATGACTTTGACGCACTGGTACATCTTGGTTTCTTCTTCCAGCTTTTGTTCGTGCAGGCTGGCCAGCGGCGCCACGAAGCCATACGCGAGCAAAATACCAAGGAAGGTGCCGACCAGCGCATGGGCGATCAGGATGCCCAGCTCGGCCGGTGGCAAACCGACGTTTTCCATGGTGTGGACCACGCCCATCACCGCCGCCACGATACCGAAAGCCGGCATACCGTCGCCGAGGCGGGCAATCGCGTGGGCCGGCGCGGCGCCCTCGTGGTGGTGGGTATCGATCTCGTTGTCCATCAGGTTTTCGATCTGGAACGCATCCATATTCCCGGACACCATCAGGCGCAGGTAATCGGTAATGAATTCGACGATGTGATGGTCGGCCAGCACGCTCGGGTACTTGGAAAAGACAGGACTTTGTTCGGGGCTGTCGATATCGCCTTCGATCGACATCAGGCCCTCTTTGCGAACCTTGGACAGCACGTCGAACATCAGCGACATGAGCTCCATGTACAGGTCTTTATTGAAGCGCGAACCCTTGAGCAGCTTGGGCAAGGCGCCCATGGTTGCCTTGATGGTCTTGGCATTGTTACCGGCAATGAAGGCGCCAAAGGCGCCGCCGCCGATCATCACCAGTTCGAGCGGCTGGAACAGCGCAGCCAGGTGCCCGCCCGCCATGGCGTAACCGCCAAAGACGCCGACCATGATGACTACATAACCGATGATGACAAACAAGTAAGACTCCCGAAAAAGAAAAAGGGCCAAAACATTAACTTGCGGCGGCCCGATTTCATAAAATTTACGTGTAGAACTACAATAGCGTGTCTGAGTGCCCCCGGGCAAGCGAATAACGCCTAATGATGCTTAAAAGCACCATTTATAGAGGGGAGTTGACCCGTTTGTGGTGTGAATGACGAGTTCGGGCATGCGGCCCTCAATTGCAAACTCATAGCTTATTAAAGTGTCACCAGGACACATTTCCGCTTCGGCCTTGCGCCATAATGCCCCCATCACCGCCGGCGACAGGTAGGCAAATACCAGGTTGAACTGGCCGAAATCGAGCTGTTCGTAATCGCCCCGGATAAACCGGGCCCGACTGCCAGTGAGGCGGGCGCGCAGCCAGCTATACAGCCAGGGAAACGGCGCCAGCTCGATACCGACCACCTCGATATCAGGCCGCACCCTGGCCAGGTAGAACACGAAACCACCGAGACCGCTGCCGATATCGATGACCCGCAGCGGCTTACCGCTGGTCGATGGCGGCGGCAACTGCTGACGCACCGCATCCCACACGGCGGGATGGGACGGGTAATAAGGCACCTGGGTGCGGAAGGTGGACCAGTACCAGCCCAGCAGGATCACAAACACCAGCAGGAAGATCCACGACGGCAATTGCAGCGCCAGCGCTGCCAGCACCGCCAGCGGAAACAGGAATTCGATCACGCGCCACCACGGCGCCAGCCCGACGCGCCAGGTAATGGCAGCCGCAACCAGGCCGTGGATGACGGCGACGGTCAGATAATTAACGGGATAAAACCAGGGGAGGCGCAGCGAGGCCAGCAGGTATACCAGCGCCAGCGTGAGCGGCGCGGCGCCGCACTGGACCAGCAAGGCCCGCACGGCGGGCGTACGGGCCAGTCGGGAGAGGTAGGACGGGGTGGGCAAGTAATAAATGCGACAGTAAAGGCTGGCTGCCGGATCAGGCGGCCACAGCGTCGGCGTCGGCCAGCTCGGCATCGCGCGCTTTTTGCGCGGCCTTGGTCTTGCCGGCGCGGGAAGGCATGTGGCACAGGCCGCAGACGTAGCTGCCGTGCAGGTCCATGGCGTTGACCACGAACTTGCCCTGGCACTTGTTGCACGGCGCGGTTTCCAGCATCTTGCTGCTGAAGAAGCGCACCAGGGTCCAGGCGCGGGTGAGCGACAGCAGCGGCTCTTCGCCCGGGGCCGGCGGCATTTGTTCGAGGTACAGCTGGTAAGCCTTCATCACGGCCTGGATGCCGGAAGCGCCAGCGTGGGTGACCAGGAACTGGTGGATATTGATGAACAGCGAGGAATGAATGTTGGGCTGCCAGGTCAGGAACCAGTCGGTCGAAAACGGCAGCATGCCTTTCGGTGGCGACACACCGCGCAGCTCTTTATAGAGCTTGAGCAGCCGCTCGCGCGACAGCGACACTTCCGACTCGAGCAACTGCAGGCGTGCGCCCAGTTGGATCAGTTCGATTGCCAGCTGGATTTCCTGGGCTTCGGAAACTACGCTTTTCTTGGTCATGATCTGGGCTCCCGGCTGCTGATAGATAAGGTAATAAAGCGAATTACGCGATTTCTTCAACAGCCTGGCCGGCCATCAGGATGGCAGCGTGCGACTGTGCCAGGGTGCGGTCTTTGTTATAGTTGGTCAGCATCGACAGGATGGCGCTGTCGTCGAAGCGGAAGCGGGCCAGCATCATGTTGCCGCCTGCCAGTTTGAGGATCTGGGCATTGCTCATGCCTTCGATTAGTTCGGCGATTTCGGCAGCGATGCCGAGACGGAAGATCGCGGTGACTTTGTCAGCGCGAATCATTTGCTGCGCGAGCATCAGGTAGCTCAGGTTAGCATCGCGAATCTCAGCCATCATATCGTTTGCGGTCATTTCCATCTCCCAGTAGTTCGTGTGCTTCGTATATTTCACTGTGGAATTACGTTTCCAGTGAGATACATTCTGCGGGAGCAACAAAAATACGAGTAGAGGTGTTCTTCCGTATTTTCCGTCGGGAAATAGCGAACGCGATCCGTCGGTGTTTGTCTTACAAACACTCGCGAATCGAGGCTCTACGCCCTTGCGGCGTAGATTTTTGGTGGCTGGCAGTGTTCAAAAAAGTCCTGGAAAAGTACTGAAACCAGACCGAAAAACTTCATGCGAGCGACGCTTTTTTGCTACATCTAACCCTGTTACGGCAGCGTTTTGAGGAACTTTAGGGTTTCCACGAAAAAATTTTTAATTATTTTCGACTACCTTTCTGCAACCTGATGGGGTCTTTACCTACTTTTTCCCGCATCTTGAATCTGGTAACGGCAGCGTTCGGGGGAACTTTAGGGCTTTTTTGAATTTTTTTGAAAAAAGTTCAAAAAAGTTTTCGTACAGGGTTTTTTGGCTGGGTTTGATGCTGGAAATGCAATGTTTAAGTAGAATCGTGTTTCTATAGATTACTTAATCGGGAGCATGTATGGCGATATTGGTACTGGCCGGCCTGTGGAACTCTGGCCCCGCGCACTGGCAAAGCCACTGGGAACAACAGCACCCGGACTGGGTGCGGGTTCCCCACCGCGACTGGGAAACGCCTGATGGCGACGAATGGGTGGCCGAACTGGACGCTGCCATCGCCCGCCGCGCCACGCCGCCGGTCCTGGTTGCCCACAGCCTGGCGTGCGCCCTGGTCACGCGCTGGGCCGCGTCAGGCTCACCACACAAGGTGGCCGGCGCCTTCCTGGTAGCGCCGTCCGACACCGACGCACCGTCCTACCCGGACTGCACCACCGGCTTCCAGCCGATGCAACTGGCGCCGCTGCCCTTCCCTACCCTGGTAATTGCCAGCAACAACGATCCCTACGTGGATATCGCCCGCGCGCGCCGGTTCGCCCAGGCCTGGGGCAGCGACTTCAAGGAGATCGGCGACGCCGGCCACATCAACGGCGACGCCGGCTACGGCGCGTGGCCAGAAGGTGCGCAGCTGCTGGCCGAGTTTTGCGCCAGCCTGACGCCGGCAGGGGACTGAATGCGGCATGCATGTCTTACCGCGCTGCTGGCTGCAGCGCTGGTTTCTCCTGCTTGCCTGGTCCACGCCGCACCATTCTACGAGGGCAAGTCACTGGTCCACCCGGTCATCATTGCCTCGCAGGACAGCGGCGCCGATATCGCCTTTATCAAGGAGGCCGGCGGCGTCACCGGCTATTACTGCGTCTGCCTGGGGCCCGACAACAAGCCTGCCCCGAACACCAAAACCCTCAAGCTCGATACCTTCGGCAAGGCTGAAATCCGCTCGGTGTTCTACGCCGCGCTCGACCGCGACAACGCACCGGAACACCAGACCATGCTGGTCCTGCTGCGCCTGGACGGCAAGCCGGGCCTGCGCGCGTACCGCTACAACGACAACTCCGATATCTGCTACCACCCGAACGGCAAGGTGGCCAGCAGCTTTACCTTCCGCAACGGCAAAGCCACCGATTGCGGCAAGAAGTTCGACGACACCGGCAAACAGACCTCGCCGGGACCGGAAGGCTGCCCACCACCGAAGAAGCCGCACTTTATCTTCGGTGAATGAAAAAAGGCCCGTCGAACCTGACGGGCCTTTCGAAGCAACCGGATTGCCGCTTGCGCGGCAAGATTAACGCAACTTACTTCGCGCTCAGCAGCAACTCGTTCAAACGCTTGACGAACGACGCCGGGTCGGCCAGCGAGCCGCCTTCGGCCAGCAAGGCCTGGTCGAACAGGATGTTGGCCCAATCGTTGAACGAGCTGGCCACATCTTCCGCCTTCAAGCGCTGAACCAGCGGGTGGTCCGGGTTGATTTCCAGGATAGGCTTCGATTCCGGCGCGTTCTGGCCGGCAGCTTTCAACATGCGCAGCAGGTTGCCCGACAGCTCGTTTTCGTCCGCCACCAGGCAGGCTGGCGAGTCGGTCAGGCGGAACGTGACGCGCACGTCCTTGGCCTTGTCCGCCAGCGCTTCCTTCATCTTGCCCACCAGGTCCTGGTACGAAGTCTGGGTTTCTTCGTGCTCTTTCTTCTCGGCTTCGTCTTCCAGCGCGCCCAGGTCCAGGCCGCCCTTGGCCACCGACACCAGTTCCTTGCCATCGAACTCGGTCAGGAACGACAACATCCATTCATCGACGCGGTCGGTCAGCAGCAGCACTTCCACGCCTTTTTTGCGGAAGATTTCCAGGTGCGGACTGTTCTTGGCCGCGACGTAGTTGTCGGCGGTGACGTAATAAATCTTGTCCTGGCCTTCCTTGGCACGCGCCAGGTACTGTTCCAGCGAGACGGTCTGCGCGTCGTTGTCGTTGGCGGTCGAAGCAAAGCGCAGCAGCTTGGCCAGGCGGTCCTTGTTGGCCGCGTCCTCGCCGATACCTTCCTTGAGCACCTGGCCGAATTCGGTCCAGAAAGTCGTGTACTTGTCTTTCTTCTCTTGCTCGTCCGAGTTGGCCAGCTCTTCCAGCATGCCGATCACGCGCTTGGTCGAGCCTTCGCGGATCACGCGCACGTCGCGCGACTCCTGCAGGATTTCACGCGAGACGTTCAGCGGCAGGTCGGCCGAGTCGATCACGCCCTTGACCATGCGCAGGTACGTCGGCATCAGTTGCTCGGCGTCGTCCATGATGAACACGCGCTTGACGTACAGCTTGAGGCCGCCACGCTTGTTGCGGTCCCACAGGTCGAACGGCGCCTTGGCCGGGATATACAGCAGCTGGGTGTACTCGCTGCGGCCTTCCACGCGGTTGTGGGTGTGGGTCAGCGGCGACTGGAAGTCGTGCGAGACGTGCTTGTAGAACTCGTCGTACTGCTCCGGCGTGATGTCGGACTTGCTGCGGGCCCACAGCGCGCTGGCCTGGTTGACGGTCTCGGTCTCATCCTTGAGCACGGTTTCTTTCTGCTCTTCGTCGTATTCTTCCTTCTGCATCACGATCGGCAGCGAGATGTGGTCCGAGTACTTGCGGATGATCGATTTGAGTTTCCACGACGACAGGAACTCGTCCTCGCCTTCGCGCAGGTGCAGGATGATGTCGGTGCCACGGCCGGCTTTCTCGATCTGCTCGATCGAATAATCGCCCTCGCCGCCCGACTCCCAGCGCACGCCTTCCGAAGCGTCGAGGCCGGCACGACGGGTTTCCACGGTGATCTTGTCGGCAATGATGAAGCCGGAATAGAAGCCCACGCCGAACTGGCCGATCAGGGCCGCGTCTTTCTGCTGGTCGCCCGACAGCTTGCCGAAGAATTCCTTGGTGCCCGACTTGGCGATGGTGCCCAGGTGCGAGATGGTCTCGTCGCGGCTCATGCCGATGCCGTTATCGGAGATGGTGATGGTGCGCGCGGCCTTGTCGAAACCGACCTTGATTTTCAGCTCGTGGTCGTTGCCGTACAGGGCGTCGTTGTTGATCGCTTCAAAGCGCAGCTTGTCCGAGGCGTCGGAGGCGTTGGAGATCAGCTCGCGCAGGAAGATTTCCTTGTTCGAGTACAGCGAGTGGATCATCAGCTGCAGCAGCTGTTTTACTTCGGCCTGGAAACCAAGGGTTTGTTTGTCGTTGTCTGCCATGTTGTTCTAAACCTCAAAGTCTAAAGATTAAACGTACGCGCAAATGCGCTGCTGTGCGGAAAGTGGGGATTATATAAATCTTTTCAAGAGCGGCCCAGCGACCTTTCGAGAAAACGCCACACCGCCGGCTCCTGCATCGCCGCCACATTGAACCGCATGAAAGTGGACGGCAACTGGGCGGGCGAGAACAGGCTGCCGGGCGCGAGCAGCAGGTGTTCGGCCATGGCGCGTTCGGCCAGGGCGTTGGTGTCGCAGCCGGCGTCGGCCCACACGAACATGCCGGCAGGGGCCGCGTGCAGCACTTTCAGCCCTACCCGCTCCATCTGGCGCAGGGTCTTGGCGCGTACGCTGTCGAGCCTGGCACGCACGCGGTCGGCATGCTTGCGGTACGAGCCTTCCGACAGCACTTTATAGACTACCCGTTCGCCGATGTCGCTGGTGGTGAGCGTCGAAAGCATCTTGCGGTCGGCCAGCCGCTCGGCCCGTTCGGGCGAGGTGGCAATAAAGCCCACGCGCAGGTTGGCTGCCATGGTCTTGGAGAAGCCGCCGAGGTAGATCACGCGCTGCAACTGGTCCAGGGCGGCCAGCCGCGTGGCCGGCTGCACCGCGCTGCCCGGGTGCAGGTCGCAATAGATATCGTCCTCGACCAGGATGAAGTCGTGTTCTTCCGCCAGTTTCAGTACCTGGAACGCCTTGGCGGCCGACAGCGACGTCGAGCTGGGATTGTGCAGCACCGAGTTGATCACGTACAGCCTGGGCTTGTGGATGGCCGCCAGCTCGGCCAGCCGGACCACGTCCGGGCCGTCGCCCAGGCGCGGGATGCCGATCACCTTGGCGCCCAGCGCCGCAAACGAGCCGAACATCAGGAACCAGGCCGGATCATCGACAAAAATCGTGTCGCCGGGACGGGTGAATTCGCGGGCGACCAGGTCCAGCGCCTGGGTGACGCCGGCGGTGGTGAGAATTTGCTCGGGGGCGGCAGCAATTTCCAGCTCGGCCAGCTTGTGCTGCAACTGCTGGCGCAGGGGCAGGAAGCCCTGCGGCACGCCGTAGCTGAGCAATAAATTGGCATTCTGGCGGCTGACTGCGCGCAGCGCGTTGGCTATCGCCGCGCCGTCGAGCCAGTCGGACGGCAGCACGCCGGTACCGGGCATCTGCTGGTGCGGCATCTGGCGGAACATATTGCGCACCAGCCACACCACGTCGATCGGCTTGGTTGCCAGCGCTGCGTCCGCTGCGCCGGCGCTCGTAATGCCAGGCTCGGCGGCGTTGAGCGCCATCGGCAAGCGCTCGCGCACGAAAAAGCCGGCGCCGCGCCGCGATTCCAGGTAGCCGGCGGCCACCAGCTTGTCGTAACTGGCCACCACCGTGAACGGCGACACGCCATGGGTGGCCGCAAACGAACGGATCGACGGCATGCGCGCGCCGCCGCGCAACAGGCGCTCGTCAATGCGGGCGGCCACCGAGCGGACGATCTGGTCGATCAGGGTTTCGCCCGAGTCGCGCGACAGCAGGCCGACCATGGCGCCTGAAGCCGGCCGCATGGCCGGGGCTGCTGCGCCTGTGCCTGCTGCGCCTGCCGCCGTCGTTGTCGGCGCCGGCTGCTTCCCGACCGGCGGCGCGCTGGCGCGTGCTTCCGCTATCGCCGCGTTTCCGGCTGCGCGCTCCATTTGTGCCGCCAACGCCTCGGCCACGGCTTCCGCCGCGCGGGAAGCGGCCGCGCCCAGCATCGAGGGCAGGTTTTTTGTATTGGTCATTTCGCCATCACAGTGCAAGTCATTATGTTCTCAAGTGTACCGGCACTGTACTGGTTTTGTCACGTAGCATGAAGACTGCACAAACCCAGGTACCAATTATGACTACACACACCCTCGCCCCGTCTGTCACCACCAGCAACGACACCAGGGGTATGCTGCTGGGCCTGATCGGCGTGGCCATCTTCAGCCTGACCTTGCCCTTTACCCGGCTGGCGGTCGGCGGCACCGAATTCGCGCCCAACGGCCTGTCGCCGATGTTCGTGGCGCTGGCGCGCGCACTCGGCGCGGCCGTGCTGGCTGGCGCCTGGCTGTTCTGGAAACGGGCGCCGCTGCCGCCGCGCAGTGCGTGGCGGCCGCTGGCGCTGGTGGCGCTCGGCTGCGTGATCGGCTTTCCGTGGTTGACCTCGATCGCCATGCGCACCCTGCCCGCCGTCCATGGCGCCGTGCTGGTCGGCATCCTGCCGCTGGCCACCGCCGTGTTTGCCGCATTGCTGGGCGGCGAAAAGCCGTCGCGCGGCTTCTGGATCATGGCCTTGTTCGGCTCGGCGCTGGTGGCGGGCTTTGCCCTGCGCCAGGGCGGCGGCGGGCTGCATGCGGCCGACCTGGCGATTTTTGCCGCCGTGCTGCTGGCGGCCATGGGTTACGCGGCCGGCGGGCGGCTGTCGCAAACCCTCGGTGGCCAGCAAACCATCTGCTGGGCGCTGGTGCTGTCGGCCCCGCTGCTATTGCCGGTGGTGGCCTGGCTGTGCTGGCGCGACGCTGCCCAGATCGAGGCTGCCGATCCTGCGGCCTGGGCCGGGTTTGCCTATACCTGCGTATTCTCGATGTTTATCGGCTTCTTCTTCTGGTATCGCGGCATGGCGCTGGGTGGTGTGGCCCGGGTGGGCCAGGTGCAACTGGTGCAGCCGTTTTTGAGCCTGCTGGGCGCGGCAGTGTTCCTGGGGGAAGCGCTGGACTGGCAAACCGTGGTTTTCGCAATCGCCGTGATCGCCACGGTGGGCGCCGGGCGCAAAATGGGGGTAAAACGGCGTTGAAACCGTGGACTATCTGGTTTTTGCCCCGATTGCAGGCACAGCCTGCGTCAAGAGTACAATAACGGACCACCGATCAAATTTCTTTGGATAAGCCCATGTCTGTATACGAAAAACTGAAAGCGCTCGATATCACCCTGGCCGCACCTGCAACGCCGGCCGCCGCCTACGTCATGTACGCACAGACCGGCAACCTGGTGTTCCTGTCGGGTCACATCGCCAAGCGCGCCGACGGCAGCGTATGGACCGGCCAGTTGGGCAAGAACGTCGATACCGCCGAAGGCAAGCAGGCCGCGCGCGCCATTGCCATCGACCTGATCGGCACGCTGCAAGCGGCCGTCGGCGGCGACCTTACCCGCGTCAAGCGCATCGTCAAGGTGATGAGCCTGGTGAACTCCACCGGCGACTTCACCGAGCAGCACCTGGTCACCAACGGCGCCTCCGAGCTGCTGGGCGAAGTCTTCGGCGACGCCGGCAAGCACGCCCGCTCGGCTTTCGGCGTGGCGCAGATCCCGCTGGGCGCCTGCGTCGAAATCGAACTGATCGCCGAAGTGTCGGACGCTGCCTGACATATATATAAAAGCGCGCCGCCAGCGCGCTCGTTGAACCCACCATAGCGAGACCCGTATGAAAATCGAAAACCCGAATCCGATCCAGTGGCGCTTCGCCGAACGCGCGGACCAGTTGCAAGCCTCGTTTATCCGCGAGATCCTCAAGATCACCCAGCAGCCGGAAATCATTTCGTTCGCGGGCGGCCTGCCGTCGCCGCTGACCTTCCCGGTCGAAGAAATGCAGGTCGCCTACGACAAGGTGCTGCGCGAAAACGGTAAAGTGGCGCTGCAATACGGCCCGACCGACGGCTACCTGCCGCTGCGCCAGTGGATCGCCGATTCGCTGTCCACCGAAGGCGCGAAGATCATCCCGGAACAAGTGCTGATGACGTCCGGTTCGCAGCAGGCGCTGGACCTGCTGGGCAAAGTACTGATCGACGAAGGCAGCCGCGTGCTGGTGGAAACGCCGTCGTACCTGGGCGCGCTGCAGGCGTTCTCGGTGTACCGTCCCGAGTTCAAATCGGTGGACACCGACGAAAACGGCCTGGTGCCGTCGTCGCTGGCGCCGGTCGCCGAAGGTGCGCGCCTGCTGTACGCGCTGCCCAACTTCCAGAACCCTACCGGCCGCACGCTGTCGATCGAGCGCCGCGTGGAACTGGTGGAAACCTGCGCCCGCCTGGGCCTGCCGCTGATCGAAGATGATCCCTACGGCGCGCTCAGCTACAAGGGCGAGCCGCTGCCGAAGATGGTGGCGATGAACCCGGACGGCGTCATCTACATGGGCTCGTTCTCCAAGGTGCTGACCCCGGGCATCCGCCTCGGCTACGTGGTGGCGCCGCTGCCGCTGGTGCGCCGCCTGGAACTGGCCAAGCAGGCCGCCGACCTGCACACCTCGCAACTGACCCAGATGGTCGTGCACGAAGTGATCAAGGACGGTTTCCTGCAACAGCACATCCCGAAAATCCGCAGCCTGTACGGCAACCAGTGCCAGGTCATGCTCGACGCCATGACCCAGTACTTCCCGGCCGGCGTGGAATGGACCAAGCCGGAGGGCGGCATGTTCATCTGGGTGACCCTGCCCAAGCACATCAATGCCATCGCCCTGCTCGATGAAGCGATCGCGCAGAAAGTGGCGTTTGTCCCGGGCGCACCGTTCTATGCCAACGATGCCGCCACCAACACGCTGCGCCTGTCGTTCGTGACGGTGGCGCCGGAGCGCATCCGCAGCGGCATCGAAATTCTCGGCAAGCTGATCGCAGCCAAGATCTGACCGCTTTAGCAGATTAGTCCCCTCCCGGGCGGCGCTCGCCGCCCGTATTTCCACGCAGAAATACAACACTTGCCGATTCCATATCGGTATCGGTTCAGGCCAAACAGTGGCCAAACCGACCAAAACATTAACCAATCGGCAGCGTTAATGAAGGCACCCGATGAAACCGGGGCGACAGGCGGCATCGCTACGTCTCCGGGAAGAATACCGGAAGCTAATTCCTACCTTTACGGCATTCAAAGTTGTATTATTTGAAGTAAACCCCACTATTACATCAAGGCAATACATTGTCTATCTGTGCACAATTCATCCCTGTCCACGCGACGGGCAAGGATGCGGCATGACTCCCAAGGACCTCGGTATGACGGGCCGGCGCGACGCCGCCGTGCTGATCGTCGATGACGCGCCCGAAAACCTCGCCGCGCTGCGCAAGCTGATGGTTGAACAGGGTTACCAGACCTTTGTCGCCACCTCGGGCGAACGCGCGCTCAAGATCGCGCGCCGCGTCCATCCCGACCTGGTGCTGCTCGATGTGATGATGCAGGGTATGGATGGCTTTGAAACCTGCCGCCAGTTGAAGGCCAACGCTTCCACCGCGCGCATCCCGGTGATTTTCATGAGTGCGCGCACCGGCACCGACGACGTGGTGGCCGGCTTCGATCTCGGCGCGGTCGATTACATCGCCAAGCCGCTGCGCATGGCCGAAGTGAGTGCGCGCGTGCGTACCCAGTTGCAGATCCGCGTCAACGTCGAATCGCAGGAAGAACAGGCCGAGCGCCTGCGCACCATCGTCAATAATATGGCCGAGGGCTTGCTGATCATCGAGGCCGACGGCCGCATCCAGTTTACCAATCCGGCCTGCGACAAATACCTGGGCTACCGCGAAAACGCGCTGGCAGGCAGCCATATCTCGGACCTGCTCAATCCCCTGGTGGCGCAGGAATACCTCGACTATTTCAGCCGCTACGCCGACGCGCCCGACGTGGCCCATCATCACGGCACGCGCGAGGTGATCATCCGCCACCGCAACGGCAGCTCGGTGTGCATGGACTTGACGCTCACGCCGATGTACCTGCGCCAGCCGCTGTTCATCGGCCTGCTGCACGACATCACCCACCACAAGCAGTCGGAAGATGCGCTGCAACGCGCGGCCATGGTCGATCCGCTGACCAAGATCGCCAACCGTCGCCACTTCGACAGTTTTCTGGAAAAGGAATGGCAGCGCTCCATGCGCAGCGGCCAGCCGCTGTCGCTGGTGGTGCTCGATGTCGATCACTTCAAGCTGTATAACGACACATTGGGCCACCCGGCCGGCGACGCCTGCCTGCAGCAGGTAGCGCAGGCCATCGCTTCGCACGCGATGCGCACCACCGACCTGGCGGCGCGCTACGGCGGCGAGGAGTTCGTGCTGCTGTTTGCCGAAACCCCGGCCGACGCGGCGCGCACGCTCGCCGAAGCGATCCGCGCCCACATCGAGGCGCTGCAGATTCCGCATCCGCGTTCGACCACGTCGGCATGGCTGACGGTGAGCATCGGCGTGGCCACCATCCTGCCGCACCAGCTCGACAATACCGAATCGCTGTTCGTCGCTGCCGACCGCGCCATGTACGTGGCCAAGGAAAATGGCCGCAACCAGGTGCGGTGTACCAGCACCGGCAACGCGGCGCTCGATGCGGTGAAAGCGCTGATGGTGCGTTGAAGGTTGACTGATGGCTGGCTGGTTAAGCCAGAGCCTCCTTGGCTGCTTCTTCGGGAGTGAGTCCATCATAAAACTGGTCGGTGAACCACTCGATCTGTTCCTCGATATGTTCCTGCGCCTGGTCCTGGGTGGCGCCGCCGGCGACCAGGAATCCTTCGACCTCGATGCACCAGTGGATCAGCGCCAGGGTTTCCTCGTCCAGTTCTTCTTTTTTCTTTGCCATGATAAGCCTCTGCTACGTGTGTGAATGCAAGGCGCCAGTGTAACAGGCGCCCCGCCGACTGCTCGCTCACTTTTCCGGATACAGCACCACCTGCACATAGTTTTGCAGGTCGAAGTAGCGCTGCGCCGCCTGCGCCACGTCGGCAGGCGTGACCGCCGCCAGGCGCTGCTCGAAGGTGAGGATTTCCTCGGGATCGCTGTTATTGACAAAAGCGTTCTGCAGGGAGCCCATCCAGTAGCCGTTTTCGCGCAGCCCCTTGCGGTAGGCGCGCAGCATCGCGGCCTTGACCTTATCCAGGTCCGCCACCAGCGCGCCGTGCTGCTTGACGCGGTCGATCTCGGCAAACGTGGCGGCCAGCACCTTGTCCACATTCTCGGGCGCGCATGGCAGGTTGGCGTTGATCGCGTAGCTGGCGTAAGGCTGGCGGTTGAGCGAGCCGCTCAAATCGGCACTGTAGATCGCGCCCATTTTCTCGCGCAGCACTTCGATCAACTTGATGTTGAGGACTTCGGTGAGCACCCGCATGCGCAGCGCCTCGTCGCGAGAATACGGCGCCTCGCCGGTGAACGACAGCGAGATCACGCTCTTTTGCTCGGAACCGGCGCGCACCTCTTTCTTCACCACGCCGCGGACCGGGCGGATGCCTTCGTCGCGGAAGGCGGTGGCAATCGGCCCGGTGGGCAGGCTGGCCAGGTAGGTGGCGATCAACGGCTTGATCTGCTCGACGTCGAAGCTGCCGACGATGAAGAACGTGAAGTCGCGCGCACTGGCCATGCGGCTGGTGTACAGGTCGAACACGCGGTCGAGCGACAGCTGGTCGAAGTCGGCCGGCCGGGCCAGGCGCCGCACGCGCGGGCTGTCGTTGTACAGCGTGCGGCTGACGGTATCGTAGAACACCGACTCCGGCCGCACCAGGTTGTTCTGCGCCAGTTCGCGCTGGCGGTCGACAAAGGCGTTGTAGATGGTGGCATCCTTGCGCGGCTTCGTCATTTGCAGGTACGTCAGTTGCAGCATCGATTCGATGTCGTCGCTGCCCGATTCGCCGCGCACCGCTTCATTGAGGGCGCTGACGCGGGCGCTGCTACTGACGCTCTTGCCGGCCAAAATTTTCACCAAGTCGTTGGGCGAATAATCGAGCACGCCCATCTGGTTGACGATGCTGCTGGCGTAGTGCGCGGCAAAGATGTCGCGGTCGTCGAACAGCGACCAGCCGCCGTAGCGCACCCCGCCCATCAGCACCTCGTCGTTATTGAAGTCTGTGGGCCGCAGCACCACGCGCACGCCGTTGCTGAGCACCAGGTCGGTGGTGCCCAGCTTGTCGTTGGCGGTTTGCTTGACGATGGTGCCGGCCGTGGGCTTGGCCGGCATCAGCTGGCTGCCGTACGCCTTGTCTTCATTGGCCTTGACGCCGATCTTCTCGGCGGCGGTGGCCAGCGCCAGCAGCTCGGCGGGCTTGGGCGCCGGTGCGCCCGGCTTGTCGATGCCGGTGTAGATCACCAGCTTGCTCTGGTTGTCGGGGATCGCTGCGCGTATCGACGCGTTCACTTCATCGAGCGTGATGCCGGGGATCAGCTGCCGGGCATACTGGTACTCGGCTACCACGCCGGGGATCGACTCGCCCTCGAGGAAGTTGCGGATGTATTCTGCCGCGTAGCCGGCCGAATCGGACTTGTCGCGCTCCTGGTACATATTCTCGTAGGTGCGCAGCATGCCCTTCTTGGCGCGGTCCAGTTCCGACGCGGTAAAGCCGAACTGGCGCGCGCGCTCGTCCTCGGCCACCAACGCATTGATGGCGGGCGCCACGCCGCCCTTGCCCAGCACCGCGCCGGCGCCGAACGAACGGTAGCCGCGCACGATCTTGCTCATGCCGCTGCCCCCCTGCAGGAACGGCGGCTTGGCCTGCTGCGTCAGTTCGACCATGCGCTGGCTGAGGATGAAGGCGCCGATGGCCTCGATCAGCTTCTGGCGATAGTCACGCAGCGTGTTCTCGGCCGGCCAGGGCTGGATCGGGTAGCGGATGTAGATGGTATTGGTGCTCATCTCCTTGTCGGTGACGACGATGCCCTCGGATTCCTGCCGTTCGGGGATGGTGGCGTACACGCGCGGGCGCGGGTTGGCCGGATTTTTCAGCTTGCCGAAATGGCGCTCGATCAGTTTTTGCGCCTGTTCCGGATCGATATCGCCCACCGCCACCACCGCCATCAGGTCAGGACGATACCAGTCGTGGTAGAAGCGCTTGAGGGCGTCGTACTTGAAGTTGCGGATGATCTGCTCTTTGCCGATCGGCAGGCGCTCGGCATAGCGCGAACCGTTGAGCACCTTGGGCAGCAGCACCTTGTTGACGCGGTCATCGACGCCTTTGCCGATGCGCAGTTCCTCGAGCACGATCCCGCGCTCGCTGTCGATGTCGGCGTCGTTCATCGACAGGCCGTGGGCCCAGTCTTCCAGCACCTGGAAGCCCTGCTCCACCACTTTCGGGTTGTCGGTGGGGATGGGCAGGATGTACACCGTCTCGTCGAAGGTGGTGTAGGCATTGAGGTCGGCGCCGAACTTGACGCCAATCGACTGCAGGTACGATACCAGCTCGTTGCGTTTGAAATTGGTGGAGCCGTTGAAGGCCATGTGCTCGGTGAAGTGGGCGAGGCCCTGCTGGTCGTCGTCTTCGAGTATGGAGCCAGCTTTGACCACCAGCCGCAATTCGAGCTTGTTTTCGGGGCGCGGGTTTTTATGGATGTAGTAAGTGAGGCCGTTGGCCAGCTTGCCGGTGTTGACCAAAGGGCTGACGGGCAGATTGCTGGTGAGAGAAAGCGGTGGCGGAACCGTGGATTCGGCCTGCGCAAGGAAAGAGCAAGACAACAGCGCGGCGGCCAGGATGATTCTGATCTTCATTCGAGATGCATTTAAATTAAGAGAACAAGCTACCTTACACCGAATTGCCGAAATTGGGCTAGAATCGTCGCGCGCCTGCCGTCCGGCATGCGCCAACAACGTCTTCGGGGCGGGGTGCGATTCCCCACCGGCGGTAAGACCGGCAACGGTCAAAGCCCGCGAGCGCCCTGGCGGATCATCGCCAGGGGTCAGCAGACCTGGTGCTACTCCAGGGCCGACGGTATAGTCCGGATGAAAGAAGATGTGCGATAACGTAGCCTCGCCATGCCCAGATGTTTTGTCTGGGTGTGGAAGGCTGCGCGTATCTGCTTGCCCTGTCGCGTTTTTCGCTAACAGCGAGGAGCGTTTTCCATGTTCGACCCGCAATCCGTAGTACCCCTTACCACCTACACCCTGGTCTCCGACGACCTCGAAGGCCGCATCGCTGCGGCGCTGGACGCCATGCGCGCCGGCGTGCCGGTGATCCTGCTCGATGATTTCGACCGCGAAAACGAAGCGGACCTGATCGTCGCCGCCGAAAAAATCACCGTGCCTACGATGGCTACCCTGATCCGCGAATGCAGCGGCATCGTGTGCCTGTGCCTCTCCGCCGACAAGGTGCGCGAACTGGAGCTGCCGCCCATGGCGCTCGATAACGGCAGCCGTTACGGCACGCCGTTCACGGTTTCGATCGAGGCGCGTGACGGCGTCACCACCGGCGTCTCCGCTGCCGACCGCGTGACCACCATCCGCGCCGCCATCGCCGCAGACGCGAAGCCGCACGACCTGGTCCACCCGGGCCACGTGTTCCCGCTACGCGCCACGCCCGGCGGCGTGCTGGCGCGCAAAGGCCATACCGAAGGCTCAGTGGACCTGTCCACCATGGCCGGCCTGCAACCGGCGGCGGTGCTGTGCGAACTGATGAACCCCGACGGCACCATGATGCGCGGCGCCGACATCGAAGCCTTCGCTGCGCTGCACGCGATGCCGATCCTGACGATTGCAGAAATGATCGCCTGGCGCCAGAAGCACGAAGTTTAAGCCGGTTTGCCTGTCCGGATAAACCGGTAGACCAGGTAGCACGCCGTCGCATACGCGGCGGCAATCAGCCCGAACGCCCATGGCAGCCGCACCGCCCAGCCGGGCGCCATGTGCAGCACCGCCCCCATGGCGGCCACGCCCACCAGCGCGCCGACCTGGCGATTGGCGTTGAGCGCAGCGGCGGCGCTGTTGGCATACTCGCGGCCCGCCACCAGCATCACGGTGGCGGTCATGCCGGGAATCGCGATGCCGATGGCCAGATTCATCACCGTCGTTGCCGCCACCAGCAGCCAGTACGGCGTGTGCGGCGCCATGGTCGGCAGCATGAACAGCGCAGCCACCAGCCCCACCAGCAAACCATACAGCATCGGCACCCGCGGACCGGTTCGCGCCGAAATCCGGCCCGACACCAGGTTGCCGACCGCAAAAGCGGCCATCATCGGGATCAACCGCACGCCCGTCTCCAGCGCATCGGCGCTGCGCTCCTGCAAGAACAAGCTCAGTAAAAACAGCTGGCCAAACACGGCAAAGTTGATCAAGAAGCCCACGCCATTGGCGGCGGCAAAGGCCGGCGTGGCGAACAGCGCACGCGGAATCAGCGGATGCGCGCCGGTCCTCTCGCGCCGCACCAGCCACGCGCCGACGGCCAAGGTGGCCACCGCCGCCGCCAGCACCGGGCTGGAAGTCCAACCAAGCACCGGTCCCTCGATCAGCACGAAACTCAGGCCGGCGAGCATGGCGACGCCCAGCGCGTGGGTCCACAACGACAGCGCGCGCCGGTTGGCACGGGTAGCCGGCGCCACCAGGTGCGTGAGCGCGATGCCGGCCAGGCCGATCGGCACATTCACCCAGAACACGCTGCGCCAGCCGAATTCGTGGACCAGCAAGCCCCCGACCAGCGGCCCTGCTGCCGACGAACAGCCGACGATGGCCGACCACGTGGCCAGCATGCGCGTGCGCGTGGCCGGGTCGTCATAGGCGTGGGTGAGCAGGCTGAGGGAACTGGGCATGAACAGCGCCGCGCCCGCGCCCTGCAGCAGGCGCGCAGCCACCAGCGCCGCGCCGCTCGGCACCAGCGCGCACAGCACCGAGCCGAGGATGAACACGGCCAGGCCGCCCTGGTAGACGCTCTTGGGACCGAAACGGTCGGCCAGCGCGCCGCCGGCCATCAGGAGCGCGGCAAAGGTGAGCGTGTAACCGTCCACCACCCACACCAGGCCGGCCAGCGGCACGTCCAGGCTGGCGGCGATGTCGGACAGCGCGGTATTGACGGCGGTGACGTCGATCATCGCCATCACAAAACCGATGGCCAAGGTGGTGAGCACCAGCAGCGGGGCAAATTCGCGGACCGGCGCGGCGGCCTGCAGAACGGGGCTAGTCATGGGAAGTCCTTGTCGAGAGGCCCTCATCTTAGGCAGCTTGCAGGATGCGGTAAATACGCATAACATCGGCACCCTGATGCAAAAATGCATTACGTTTTCGAGGGACGCCATGGACTGGGACAACGCCCGGATTTTTCTCGCCCTTTATCGCGAAGGCACGCTGCGCGCCGCCGCCGGCCAGTTGGGCATCGACCAGGCCACCGTGGGGCGCCGCCTCAATGCGCTGGAAGACTCGCTGGGCGCGCGGCTGTTCCTGCGCACGCCGTCCGGCTACCTGGCCACGCCGGCTGGCGAACTGGCCGTCCACGCCGCCCAGGCAATGGAAGCGGCGGCGCTGCAATTCCAGCGCGAGATGCAGGGCATCGACAACCGCCTGTCCGGCGTGGTGCGGGTGACCACATCCGACACCATGGCCGCGCACTTCGTGGTGGATGCCATGCGCCGCCTGCACCAGGCCCACCCGGAAATTCGCATCGTGCTTTCCACCGGCACCGAAATCACCAGCCTCACACGGCGCGAAGCCGACCTGGCGGTGCGCACCCTGAAACCCACCAGCCCCGACCTGATCTCGCGCCACCTGGTCAGGCGCAGCATGGGCTTGTACGCGGCGCCGTCGTATCTTGCCACGCGCGGCATGCCGCAACCGGGGGTGGGACTGGCCGGTCACGACATCGTGGTGTACCAGTCCAGCGTGGCGCCGCGCCACCGCGACAAGATCTGCCGCGAGCCGGTCACCAATGCGCGCGTGGCCATCGAAGTCAACAGCGGCTTGATGCTGCTGGACGCCGCGCGCAAGGGCATGGGTGTGGCCGAACTGCCGTGCCACATGGCCGATGACGACCCGCTGCTCGTGCGCGTATGGCCCGACCGCGTGGACCATTACGATGTGTGGCTGGTGATGCATAGCGACCTGAGTCGCAGCGCCCGCGTGCGCGCTGCTGCCGACGCCATCATCGACAGTTTTCCTCCGGCGTGAAGCCCGCGCATCCGGACACCCTGCCGCGCAGCGCCAATGCTAATATGGCAAAATGAGTGCCAAGATCAACGCTTCCCCTTCACATCCCACTATCGTGCGCCGGCTGCACCGGGGCGCCGTGTCGTGGATACTGAGCTGGTGGCGGCTGCTCAACTTCTCGGTGCTGATGCTCACCGTGGGCGTGATGCCGGCCACCTATCCCAAGGACAACCGCCGCATCCTGGCCCACCACCTGGTGCGCGACACCGTGCCCAACCTGGTCTGGTTCGGCGTGCTGTCGGCGCTGGTGAGCCTGGTGCTGATCCGCATTGTCGTCGTCACCTCGCAAAGTTACGGCCTCACGCGCTACGCGCTCGACCTGGTGGTGCGGGTACTCACGCTCGAACTGATCCCCCTCACCGCCGCCGCCTTCGTGGCGTTGCGCACCACCCTGCCGACGGGCCTGGAATTTTCGCAAGGCCGCAAGGCCGGCGCCGTCGCCACGTTGGAAGAACTGCGCAGCGCGTTTTTCCCACGCGTGGCCGCCGGCATTTTCGCGGTCTGGATGCTGGCCGCCGTCTCGTGCGTGCTCACGCTGGTGCTGGCATACCTGACGCTGTATGGCTTTACGCCATACGCCCTGCCCGGCTACACGCGCGTGGTGGGCCAGGTATTCAATCCGGCCGTTGCCATGATCCTGGTGCTGAAAATCGTGTTTTTCAGTTTTGCGGTGGGCCTGATCCCGATGGCTTCGTCGTTCTATTACGGCGCCAGCTACCGGGCCAAGGTCACGCACGGTTTGTCCGACATGGTGCGGCTGTTTGCCGTGATCCTGCTGATCGAGGTGGCGTCGCTGATGGGTAATTACTACTAGGTGTAACGATGACAGAACAAATAACGCAGGAAACCGCGCACGAAACGCCGGTGCGCAATGCCGAATTCAAGGCCGCCGTGCTGCTGGTGCTGATGGTGCTGCTGGTGGCCGGCGCTGCCGTGTATTTGATGTACGCGCGCGGCGCCTTCGAATCGACCCAGCGCCTGGTGCTCGAGGCCGACGATTCCGAGGGCGTGGTGGTCGGCATGGATGTGACGTTTGCCGGCTTTCCCATCGGCCGCGTGCGCCGCATCGAGTTGAGCAAGGAAGGCAAGGCGCGCGTGCTGGTGGACGTGCCCGAAGACGACGCCCACTGGCTGCGCACGTCGAGCATCTTCACGCTCGAACGGGGCCTGGTCGGCGGCGCCAAGCTGCGCGCCTTTACCGGCATTCCCACCGATCCGCCGCTGCCCGATGGCGCGGCGCGCACCCTGCTCGTCGGCGACCCCGGTGCCGAAATTCCGCGCCTGCTGTCTTCAGCGCGCGACCTGCTGCAAAACCTCAATGACCTCACGGCCGAAAATTCGGCGCTGGCCGCCGCTCTGACCAATGTCCAGGGTGTGACCGGCAAGCTCAATGGACCTGCCGGCGCCATGGGCCTGATCGCTGGCGACGACAAGAGCGCACAGCAGCTCACCGAGCGCGCCAACCAGCTCTTGACCACCGTGAACGCCCTGGCGACCAAGGCCGACAGCCTGGTGGGCAACGCCGACAAGCAGGTGTTCGGCCCGCAGGGCGTGGTGAACGACGCCCAGGCCACCATCGTCCAGCTCAACGGCCTGCTGGCCGACGCCCGCAACAGCCTCAAGAAAATGGACGCAGTGCTGGTGGAAGCGCAGGCCGTCGGCGCCAACGCCAAGGAAGCCACGGCCGACCTGGGCACGCTGCGCAACGAGGTGGAGAGCAGCTTGCGCCGGGTGGAACAACTGGTCAACGACATCAACCGCAAATGGCCGTTCAAGCGCGACCCGGAGATCAAGCTGCCATGATGTTCAAACCTACCCTGATCGCGGCTGCGGCTGCCGCTGCCTTGCTGGCCGGCTGCGGCAATACTCCGCCGGCACCGGACTGGCAACTGACCGCGCAAAGCTCGGTCGAGCGTTTTACCAATGCCTACCTGACCGGCAACAGCCGCGTGGAAGACGCCGACTTCAAGCGCGCCCGCGACGCGTTGGCCAGCACCGGCCAGGCCAGCATGGTGCTGCGCGCCGAGCTGACCCGCTGCGCCACCCGAGTGGCCTCGCTGGTGTTCGAGAACTGCGCCGGCTTCGAGCAGCTGGCGCAGGACGCCAGCCCGGCCGATCGCGCCTACGCCGCCTACCTGGCCGGCCGCGCCACGTCTGCCGACGCCGCGCTGCTGCCCGAGCAGCACCGCGCCGCAGCGTCGGCAACCAGTGACACCGCAGCGGCTGCCGCAGTGCAGGCGATTGCCGATCCGTTGTCGAAACTGGTGGCGTCGGGTGTGCTGATGCGCGCCGGTAAAGCCACGCCGCAAACCCTGGCCGACGCGGTCGATGTCGCCTCCACCCAGGGCTGGCGCCGGCCGCTGATGGCGTGGCTCGGCGTACAGGTCATGCGCGCGCAGCAAGCGGGGGATACTGCGGAGGCGCAGCGCTTGCAGCGCCGGATCGACTTGGCAACCGGTAAAAAATCATGATCCCGACGATTTCCACCGTACCGCCGGACAGCGTGATTTATCAGCGCCTGCAAGGCGCCAGCTTTTACGACTGCCACGCGATGGACATTCCGCCCACCGACAAATCCGCACTGGCACTGTACCTGCAAGTGGTGGCCGACACGCCGGGCTGGGTCAACGCACTGATGGCGGTGCGCAATCGCGCGGTGCGGCTGGTGGGCCTGAAAAACCTCGGTCACCTGGGCGATGTCGATACCGGCAAGGCGGCCATTGACTACCGCGTGGGCGACCGAGTGGGCATTTTTTCCATCATCCACCTGGCCGACGAGGAAGTGATCCTCACCGATATTGACCACCACCTGAAGGTGGAGCTGTCGGTACGCAAGCATCCGCACAAGGTGTCGATCAGCACCGTGGTGCATACCAGGAACCTGCTGGGGCGCTGCTACATGCTGGTCGTCACGCCGCTGCACCGGCGCATCGTGCCGGCTACGCTGCGCCGGGCGAAGTTCTAGCGCTCCGCCTACCCGGCCCTCTGATAAAATCGCGCTTTTGTCGTGTCGAGATTGTTCATGGCCTACCCTCATTTCCGCCCTCTGCGCGTGGCCTTGTCCACGCTCGCGTTGTCCTGCGCCATGCTGACTGTATCGGCCAGCGCCGCCTCTGAACGCCAGCAAGTCATCGTCGACATGGATATCGGCGACGACATCGATGATTCGTTTGCGCTGGCGCTGCTGCTGCAAAGCCCGGAAATCGAGATCGTCGGCATCACGACCGCCTGGGGCGACACCGTACTACGCGCCAGCATGGTCGAGCGCATGCTGCGCGAGACGGGCCATAGCGGCATCCCGATCGCTACCGGCATCGCCACCACCGGCAATCCCCAGCCATTTACCCAAGCGCGGTATGCGCAGCGCGGGCAGCCGGTGCCAGCCCTGCCGGCAGTCGATTTCATGCTCGAGCACATCAGGCGCCAGCCCGGCAAGATTACCTTGCTCGCACTGGGTCCGCTGACCAACGTGGGCGCCGCCATCGAACGCGATGCCGCCACCTTCGGCAAGTTGAAACAGGTGGTGATGATGGGCGGCTCGGTGCGCAGCGGTTACCGCAAGTCGCAGTACGTGCCCGCACGCCCGGCCGACAAGGAGTACAACATCGCGTCCGAGGTCAAAGGCGCGCAGCGGCTGTTTACATCCGGCGTGCCAATCGTGATGATGCCGGTCGATTCCACCCAGATCCGCCTCGACGAAGTCGAACGCAACGCCTTGCTCGGCCATGGTTCGCCCGTGACCGACGCGCTGGCGCTGATGTACCACCAGTGGATCAACGCCTACCAGCCCTGGTCCAGCAACATGCCATCGTTGTTCGACGTGGTGCCGGTGGCGTGGCTGCTCGACTCCAGTGTATGCAATACCACCCCGCTGCGCATTGCGGTCACCGATGACGGCTACACGCGCGAGGTCGCCGGCAAGCCGAATGCCGCCGTCTGCCTGGCATCGAACCAGTCGCGCTTCTTCGATATCTTCATGGGGCGCCTGCTGGCGGACCAGCCATGAGCAGCCGCCTGGTCTACTCCACCGAAACCGGCCGCCTGTGTCCCGACTGCGGCAAACCGTTGGCCGCCTGCGTCTGCAAGGCAGCGGCCAGGTCCAAGCCGCAAGGCGACGGCAATGTCAAGGTTGCGCGCGAATCGAAGGGACGCGGCGGCAAGACCGTCACGCTGGTGCGCGGTTTGGCGCTCGATGCCGTGGCGCTGGCAGCGTTGGGCAAGCAACTGCGCAGCGCCTGCGGCTCGGGCGGCACCGTCAAGGATGGCGTAATCGAAATCCAGGGCGATCATTGCGACCTGGTGATAGAAAATTTGAAAAAACTCGGGCATAACCCGAAACGCACGGGCGGCTAGACGAAACTGGGTTCCCGCGTTCGCGGGAATGACGGATCTTCGGATGGTGGCACCGCGTCCCGCGTTCATCATGGCGGAAAGCTGATTCGTCATCCCGCATCGGCGGACCGCCGCGCAGACGGGGATCCAAGTGCTAAGATTTTGCCGCAGCCTCGCGCAACTTGTCCTTCTTGCTCTTGCGCTTGCCCTTGATGCCGCCATTGACGGTATCGGTCGCTGCGCTCACCGGCGGCGCCGTCTCCACTGCCTCGAACCCGGCCACCGTTTCCAGCGGCAGGCGGATGTCCTGGCGTTTTTCGATCAGGTGGAAATGCTGCTCGGTCTCCGCGCTGACAAAGCTGATCGCCACGCCGCTCTCGCCGGCGCGCCCGGTGCGGCCGATGCGGTGGGTGTAGTCCACGGCCGATCGCGGCAAATCGTAGTTGACCACGGCCGGCAAACGGGCGATATCGATGCCGCGCGCGGCCACGTCCGTGGCGACCAGCACCTGAAGGCGGCCGGCCTTGAAGTCGCCCAGCACCTCGGTGCGCGCACCCTGGCTGAATTCTCCGTGGAAGGCGCCGGCCTTGATGCCGTTGCGATTGAGCTTGTCGGCCACGTGTTCGGCCGCGTACTTGGTGGCCACGAACACCAGCACCCGGTCCCACTGGTATTGCAAAATCAGGTAGCGCAGCAGCATGGTACGACGCGGCACATCGACCAGGATGGCGCGCTGGGCGATATCCGGTTTCGTCGCCGGCTCGGCCAGCACTTCGACCCGCGTGGGCAGGTGCAGCATGGCGTCGGCCAGCGTTTGCACCGCCGGCGGGAAGGTCGCGGAAAAGAACAGGTTCTGGCGCTGCCTGGGCAGCAGTTCCAGGATGCGCGCCAGTTCGTCGGCAAAGCCCAGGTCCAGCAGGCGGTCGGCTTCGTCGAGCACCAGCATTGCCACGCGCGAAATTTTCAGGGCGTTATGGTCGATCAGGTCGAGCAGGCGTCCCGGCGTGGCCACCACGATGTCGGCGCCGCCGCGCAGCGCCATCATCTGCGGATTGATCGACACGCCGCCGAACACGATAGCCACCTTGACCGGCATGGTCAATTGCGCGACCAGCTTGCGCACCGATTCGCCCACCTGCGCCGCCAGCTCGCGCGTGGGCACCAGGATCAGGCCGTGCAGCTGGCGCGGGCCATCGCGGTTGTCGAGCAGCGATTGCAGCAGCGGCAGCACGAAAGCGGCGGTCTTGCCCGAGCCGGTTTGAGCCGCGCCCAGCACGTCCTCGCCGCGCAGGATGGCAGGAATCGCCTCACGCTGGATGGCGGTGGGTTCCTGGTACCCGATGGCGGCGACAGCGTTGACGAGCGAGGGAGCGAGGCCCAGTGAAGAAAATGACATGTTGGCCTGAGAGTGTAGGTAAGTTGGCCGACAGTATACGCCATGCGCCGCTCCAGCCCTACGCGGGATCGCGCACGGCGCGGCGCCTCGGGCCGGATATGGAAGAATCCCCGTTGAGGCCTAGTCTGCCGGCTTGATCGCCTTGCAGTTTTCGTCAGGGTAGACCGGTTCGAACTGAAGTTGCAGGCCGCCGACTACCAGTGCTTTCAGGTTCGGCTCGACCAGCGTATAGCGGCCGGCGCGCAGCGCGTCGAGCATCGGCCGGCAGCCGATGTCGAGGCGTGCCGCCAGCAGCCATTGTCCGTCCGGCTGCTCCACGTATAGATAGCCGCCGCCGTAGCTCTGGTTGACCAACAGGATGTCGCGCTTGCCGTCGCCGTTCGCGTCGAGCAGCAGCGCGGTGCATTTCTGTACATCGTTCGTCAGGCAGTGGGGCAACATCTGGCCGGGCGCCTCTTTCCATTCCTGCGCGACAAAGCTCGCCGGCAGCGCCTCGCCTGCCGGCACCACCGTGATATTTGCCGCGATGGTGGTTGCTGTCGCCTTGCCGCCGTTCGGATTCCAGCGCTCCGTCTGTTTCAGTGCTGCCGCCGCCCGCTCGCTCACCACTTTGGCATCGGCGCCCACGCCCTGCTGCGCCAGCCGTTGCAAAGCTTGCTGGCCATAGCGCTGGCCTTCGAAACGCAGGTAGCGGTAGTCGAACTTGTCGGCCTTGACCAGCCCTCGTTCCAGGCGCGAAACCTGGTTGGCCACCGCAATGCGGGCCGGATCGGCGATCGGGGTGAATAGCGCCAGCAGCACTGCCAGCGCCAGGAACGCCGCGCCGACATTGACCGGCGCGATCTCGACCAGCCAGGTTTCGTAGCGGTGCGCGGCCCACTGGTAGCCGATCGCGTAGCAGGACGCCACCAGCAGGCAGGCGGCAGCGACCACGCGGTCGGCCGTCCAGCCATATTCGTGTACCCGCAACCCCAGCGCATAGATCGCGATGCCGGTCAACGGCAGCAGCAGGATGGCGGCCATGCGGGCGGCAATGCGGATCGCCAGGCTGGCGGCGGTCTGACCATTCTGGAAGGCGCAATTGATCAGCATGACCAGCACGGCGACGGTGGTAAGCAGCAGCGACGTCGCAAAGCGCGTCTTCCACAGGCCATCAAGGCCGGTGAACGGCAACGTACACAGGAAGCCGCCGATGATCACCACGGCCACCGGCAATATCCAGGACGCCAGCACCAGCAGCAGCGAGCGGATACCACGCACGATGGACGGGCGCACATCGGTGATGTGCAGCGCGCACGAGAAGGCAAAGCAGATCACCGGCGCCACGAACCACGACTTGCCCAACAGGCGCTTGAGGAAATCGAGCTTGACCATGTCGAACAGACCGGCGCCCATCCAGAGCACCGACCACAGGGCGCCCACGAAGAAAGCGGAGAACAGCAGTTGCACCGCCAGCTTCCATGCGACTTCGAAGTAGCTGCCATAGCTGGCGATGCGCTTGCCGTCGGTGGTGGCGGCCATGACCAGCGCATGGGCGATGTACAGGAACACGCTCGAGAAAACGATCAGCAGCATCGAGGGCACGCGCTGCGACGGCCGTCCCATGAAGTCGTAGTTGAGGTGCGCCGCCCCCGCGTTGCGCCACGCCTCGTGCAGTGCCAGCACTACCAGTGCCGCACCGGCGGCCGTTGTCCACAGCGCCACGCTGCGGGACGTCATGTGACCGAGACTGGAAATGAACACAACCGGCAGCAGCAGTACGAGCATGAATAGCGGCATGAACAGGAACGGCTGGGTGGCAGGCCACATATTGATGACCGCTGCGCGGTACAACAAGTACAGCAGCACGCCCTGCACCAGCCCTGTGGCCAGGCGTAGCAGCATCATACGGCGGCTGACTTCCGCGCCGAGCACTTCATCGTATTGTTCTACCTGCATGGCGATCCCTGCTCCCTTGATGCTTTGATATCGGCGTAGTATCGCATGGAGCACTGCGGGCGTACCACGCCCGGACGGAGGCGCTATAATGTTCGGTCCACGCTGCTTTTTTCCCAACATCGTCAACAACGTTAGCATCCCCGTGAATCCACATCTCGACCAGCTGCAACCGTACCCGTTTGAAAAACTGCGCCAGCTGTTCGCGCAGGTGACCGCCAATGCCCAGTTCAAGGCGATCAGCCTCGGCATGGGAGAACCCAAGCATCCGACGCCGCCGTTCATCGCCCAGGCGCTGATCGACAATGTCGCAGGCCTGGCCATCTACCCCACCACCATCGGCACCGAAGCGCTGCGCGGCGCGATTGCCGGCTGGCTCGAGCGCCGCTACGGCCTGCCCGCGATCAACCCGGCCACCCAGGTGCTGCCGGTGAACGGCTCGCGCGAGGCGCTGTTCGCGTTCGCGCAAACCGTGATCGACCCGGCCGCCAAATCGCTGGTGGTGTGCCCCAACCCGTTTTACCAGATCTACGAAGGCGCGGCCTACCTGGCCGGCGCCGAGCCGTATTTCGTCAACTCCGACCCGGCGCGCAATTTCGGCTGCGACTACGACAGCATTCCCGCCTCGGTGTGGGAGCGCGTATCGCTGCTGTTCCTGTGCTCTCCGGGTAACCCTACCGGCGCCGTGCTCACGCTCACCGACTGGGAAAACCTGTTCGCGCTGTCGGAGCGCTACAACTTCGTCATCGCTGCCGACGAGTGCTACTCCGAGATTTACCACGGTGCAGAAGCGCCCCTCGGCGCGCTGCAGGCAGCCCACATCCTGGGCCTGTCGTCGGTCGAGAAGCCGTATGCGCGGCTAGTGGTGTTTTCCAGCCTGTCCAAGCGGTCCAACGTGCCCGGCATGCGCTCTGGCTTCGTGGCCGGCGACGCCGACGTCCTGAAAAAATTCCTGTTGTACCGCACCTACCACGGCAGCGCCATGAGCTCCGTCGTGCAGGCTGCGTCCATCGCGGCCTGGAACGACGAAACCCATGTCGAAGACAACCGCGAACAATACCGCGCCAAGTTCAACGCCATCACGCCGCTGCTGCAAGAGGTGCTGGACGTGGAACTGCCCGACGCCGGCTTCTACCTGTGGGCCGATGTCACCCGTACCGGCCTGTCGGACACCGAGTTCGCCCAGCGCCTGTATGCCGAATATAATGTCACGGTCCTGCCGGGCAGCTACCTGGCGCGCGACGCGCACGGCGTCAATCCGGGCCGCAACCGCATCCGCATGGCGCTCGTGGCGGAAACGTCCGAAGGCCTGGAAGCTGCGCAGCGCATCGTCCAATTCTGCAAAACCCTCGTTAAATAAAGATAGACCATCATGACCCAACAACTCCAGCAAATCATCGACCAGGCATGGGAAGACCGCGCCAACATCAACCCGGCCAACGGCGCCGCCGAACTGCGTGACGCCGTCTCGCACGTGATCGCCGGCCTGGACGCGGGCACCATCCGGGTGGCCGAAAAAACCACCGGCGACTGGGTAGTGAACCAGTGGGTCAAGAAGGCCGTGCTGCTGTCGTTCCGCCTCGAGAACAACGTGGCCATGCCGTCGGACGGCACCATGCAGTTCTACGACAAGGTCCCAACCAAGTTCGCCAACTACACCGAAGCCGATTTCGCCAAGGGCGGTTTCCGCGTGGTGCCGCCGGCCGTTGCCCGTCGCGGTTCGTTCATCGCCAAGAACGTGGTGCTGATGCCTTCGTACGTCAACATCGGCGCTTACGTCGATGAAGGCGCGATGGTCGATACCTGGGCCACCGTCGGTTCGTGCGCGCAGATCGGCAAGAACGTCCACCTGTCGGGTGGCGTGGGCATCGGCGGCGTGCTGGAACCTATGCAGGCCAATCCGACCATCATCGAAGACAACTGCTTCATCGGCGCCCGTTCGGAAATCGTCGAAGGCGTGATCGTCGAAGAAAACTCGGTGATCTCGATGGGCGTGTACATCGGCCAATCGACCAAGATCTACGACCGCGCCACCGGCGAAGTCACCTACGGCCGCGTACCTTCGGGTTCGGTGGTGGTATCGGGCAGCCTGCCATCGGAAGACGGCAAATACTCGCTGTACTGCGCCGTGATCGTCAAGCGCGTGGATGCCAAAACCCGCGCCAAGACCGGCATCAACGAACTGCTGCGCGGTATCTAAGAAGTCATCACTTCGGGAGAATCGCGATGGCCATGGAACGCCTGTTCCAGCTGATGCAGGAAAAGCATGCGTCGGATATGTTCTTCGCCGCGAACTCTCCCGTGCATTTCAAGATCGGCGGCAAGCTGCTGCCGGTCAACCAGCAATTGCTGACGCCCGAGAACATCGAGGCGCTGCTGGCACAAGTCGCCTCCCCGGCGCAAATGGCCGAACTGGCCACCACCAACGAACTCAATATGGGCATCTCGCTGACCGGCGTGGGGCGCTTCCGGCTCTCCGCTTTCCGCCAGCGCGGCAGCGTTTCCGCCGTATTCCGCTATGTGCCCGGCAACATCCCCGCCCTGCAGGATCTGAAGATGCCGCCCGTGCTGGCGGACCTGATCATGGCCAAGCGCGGACTGCTGCTGGTGGTCGGCTCCACCGGTTCCGGCAAATCGACCACCATCGCGGCAATGCTCGACCACCGCAATGCCAATTCGGCGGGCCACATCCTCACGCTCGAAGACCCGATCGAGTTCCTGTTTACGAACAAGCAGTCGATCGTCAACCAGCGCGAGATCGGCAGCGACGCCACCAGCTTTGCCACCGCCCTGCGCAACTCGATGCGCCAGGCGCCGGATTGCATACTGATCGGCGAAATACGCGACAAGGAAGCCATGGCTGCAGCCATCGCGTACGCGCAGTCGGGCCACTTGGTGGTGGCCACGCTGCACGCCAATAACAGCTACAACGCGCTCAATCGCATCATCGGTTTTTATCCGATCGAAAGCCGCATGGCGCTGATGCAGGATCTGTCGTCGGCGGTCAAGGCGATCGTCTCGCAGCGGCTGGTGCCCGCCCTGTCTGGCGGCGCCCGCGCGGCAGCCGTGGAAGTGATGGTCAATTCGCGCGCCGTGGCCGAGTTGATCGAGACCGGCCGCATCGGCGAGATCAAGGACGCGATGGACAACAGCATGTCACCGGGCTCGCAATCGTTCGAGCAGGCCCTGGTGAAACTGGTGCGCGACGGCGCGATCAGCGCCGACGAGGCACTGGCCAATGCCGATTCGGCCACCAACCTGCTCTGGCAACTGAATAACGCCAAAGAGCAACCCGCTGCCGATGCCGCCAGCGGCAATGCCGCAGCATCGGCTTCCTTCACCGGCTTCACCCTGAACACCTGAGGACACCATGACACAATCGATCTACGATATTCCCCTGCGCCGCATCAACGGCGAGGATGTCACCCTTGGCGCGTATCGCGGCAAGGTACTCCTGCTGGTCAACGTCGCCTCGGCCTGCGGCCTGACGCCGCAATACGAGGGACTGGAAAAACTGTACGAAGACAAGCAGGCCGACGGCCTGGTGGTGGCGGGTTTCCCGGCCAACGAATTCGGCGCCCAGGAACCGGGCAGCAACGAAGAAATCGCCGAATTTTGCACCAGCAAATTCGCCATCAAATTCCCGATGTTCGAAAAGATCGTGGTCAAGGGCCCGGGCCTGCACCCGCTGTACCAGCGCCTGATCGAAGAACAGCCGCACGCCCAGGACAAGCCGGACAGCGACTTCCGCGCCAAGCTGGCCGGCTACGGCATCAAGCAGGATAACCCGACCGACGTGCTGTGGAACTTCGAGAAATTCCTGGTCAGCAAAGAAGGCAAAGTCGTCGGCCGCTTCGCGCCCGACACCACCGCCGACGACGCGCTGCTCAAGGATGCGATCGAGCGCGAACTGCGCGCCTGAGCGATCCTGCCCCCCATACCCGGGCGCCAGCTACAGCATGGTATCCTGTCGCCCTTTCGTTTTACCTGCTTGCGACCACACATGACCACCACCCTCTACGGCATCCCCAACTGCGACACCGTCAAAAAGGCGCGCACCTGGCTGGCCGACCAGCAGCACGAGTTTACGTTCCACGACTTCAAGAAACAGGGCCTCGCGCGCGAGACCGTGGCCGGCTGGCTCACGCAGCTGTCGCGCGATGTGCTGGTGAATAAAAAAGGCACGACGTGGCGCGCGCTGTCCGATGAACGCAAGGCGGCCATCGTCGATGACGAAGCGGCGATCGCCCTGATGCTGGAAAATCCGTCGATCATCAAGCGCCCGGTGCTGGACAAGGATGGCGCCTACAGCGTCGGCTTCAGCGACGCGCAATACCAACAAATTTTCAATACCTGACATGACACCTTCGAAAACCCTGGCGCTGACCGAAAAGCTGATTTCCCTGTCCTCCGTCACCCCCGACGACAAGGGCTGCCAGCAGCACCTGATCGACCTGCTCACGCCGCTGGGCTTCGTGTGCGAGACCATCATCTCCAACGACGTAACCAACCTGTGGGCGCGCCGTGGCACGACCGCGCCGGTGCTGGTGTTCGCCGGTCACACCGACGTAGTGCCCACTGGCCCGGTCGATAAATGGCAGTCGCTGCCCTTCAACCCCACCCACCGCGACGGCAAGCTGTATGGCCGGGGCGCCGCCGACATGAAGACGTCGATCGCGGCGTTCGTGGTGGCTGTCGAGGAATTCGTCGCCGAACACGCAGACCACCAGGGCTCGATCGCCTTTCTGATCACCAGCGACGAGGAAGGCCCGGCCATCGACGGCACCGTCGTGGTGTGCAACCTGCTCAAGGAACGCGGCGAGACCATCGACTACTGCATCGTGGGCGAACCGACCTCGGACGAAACGCTGGGCGACATCATCAAGAACGGCCGCCGTGGCTCGCTGTCGGGCAAACTGACGATCAAGGGCGTGCAGGGCCACATCGCCTACCCGCAGCTGGCGCGCAACCCGATTCACCTGGCCGCGCCCGCGCTGGCCGAACTGGTGGCGGAAGTCTGGGACGAGGGTAACGAGTACTACCTGCCCACGTCGTGGCAAATGTCGAACATCAACGCCGGCACGGGCGCCAACAACGTGATTCCGGGCGAGATGATCATCGACTTCAACTTCCGCTTTTCCACCGCCAGCACGCACGAAGAACTCAAGCGCCGCGTGCATGCGATCCTGGACAAGCACGGGCTGCACTACGAGCTGAAATGGGCGCTGAGCGGCCTGCCGTTCCTCACCCCGCGCGGCACCCTGAGCGACGCGTTGTCAAAGGCGATCAAGTCGGAAACCGGCGTGGACACCGAACTCTCGACCACCGGCGGCACCTCGGACGGGCGCTTTATCGCCCAGATCTGCCCCCAGGTGATAGAATTCGGCCCTCCCAACGCCAGCATCCACAAGATCGACGAGCATATCGAGCTGCGTTTCGTCGATCCGCTCAAGAATATTTACCGCCGCACGCTGGAAAACCTGCTGGCCTGAAGCCCTGTGCCCGGCACTTTACCGAACGAGATAGCCATGAACACCACGCCTTTCACCACGCCGCGCGACCTGCTGCGCTACGCCGTCACCCGCTTCAATACGGCCAAGCTGTTCTTCGGCCACGGCAGCGCAGAAGCGTTCGACGAAGCCGCTTACCTGATCCTGCACACGCTCAAGCTGCCGCTCGATCGCCTCGAGCCCTTCCTCGACGCCAAGCTGCTGCCGGAAGAAGTGGCCTCGGTGCTGGCCGTGATCGCCCGCCGCACGGACGAACGCGTGCCCGCCGCCTACATCACCAACGAGGCGTGGCTCGGCACCTACAGCTTCTACGTCGATGAACGCACCATCGTGCCGCGCTCGTTCATCGCCGAGCTGATACCCGAATACTTCGCGCCGTGGGTCAACTCGCCCGACAATATCGAAAACATCCTGGAACTGTGCACGGGCTCCGGCTGCCTGGCGATCATGATGGCCGACGCCTTCCCGGACGCGCGAGTGGACGCCGTGGATATCTCGGCCGACGCACTGGAAGTGGCCAAGAAAAACGTCGCCACCTACGAGCTGCAGGACCGCCTGACCCTGATCGAGTCGGACCTGTACGCCAACGTGCCGGCCAAAAAATATGACCTGATCATCACCAATCCGCCGTACGTGAACTCGTCCTCGATGAGCAAGCTGCCGATGGAATACCGCGCCGAGCCGGAACTGGCGCTCGACGGCGGCAAGGATGGCATGGACATCGTGCGCCGCATCGTCGCTGGCGCTGCCGAACGCCTGACCGACGACGGTATCCTGATCGTCGAAATCGGCAACGAAAAAGAATTCGCCGAAGCTGCCTTCGGCGAGATGGGCCTGACCTGGCTCACCACAAGCAACGGCGACGACATGGTATTCCTGCTGACCGCCGACCAGCTCAAACTGTAAAAGAACAACATGATCCGCTTCATACAAGTAAGCCTGATGCGCGGCACCAAGCCGCTGCTGGAACAAGTCGACGTTACCCTCAATCCGGGCGACAAGATCGGCCTGATCGGCGCCAATGGCGCCGGCAAATCGAGCCTGTTCGCCATGATGCGCGGCGAGCTCCATCCCGACCAGGGCGAGATCGACTTCCCGGCCAAGTGGCGCGTGGCCCACGTGGCCCAGGAAACCCCGCCGCTCGAACGCGCTGCGCTCGATTACGCCATCGACGGCGACGTCGGCCTGCGCAAGCTCGAAGCCGAACTGGCACGCCTGGAAGCGGCGCCCGAGTCGAGCGAAAACGGTATCGCCATCGGCAACATCTACAGCGCGCTGGCCGACGCCGACGCCTACACCGTGCAGTCGCGCGGCGAGCAGCTGCTGCTGGGCCTGGGCTTCACCATCGAACAGATGCAGCGTCCCGTCTCGAGTTTTTCGGGCGGCTGGCGCATGCGCCTGAACCTGGCGCAGGCGCTGATGTGCCCATCGGACCTGCTGCTGCTCGATGAACCGACCAATCACCTGGATCTGGATGCGATCATCTGGCTCGAGGACTGGCTCAAGCGCTACCCGGGCACCCTGTTGATCATCTCCCACGATCGCGACTTCCTCGACGAAGTGGTGAACGTGGTCGTGCACATCGACGAACGCAAGCTGAAACGCTACTCGGGCAACTACTCGTCGTTCGAGCGCCAACGCGCGGCGCAAATGATCCTGGCCGCCGGCGCGCTGGAAAAGCAGCAGCGCAAGCGCGCCCACCTGGAATCGTTCGTCAACCGCTTCAAGGCGCAAGCCTCCAAGGCCCGCCAGGCGCAAAGCCGCATGAAGGCGCTGGCCAAGATGGAAGAACTGGCGCCGCTGCGCGCTGCCGCCGAATTCTCGTTCGAGTTCCGCGAACCGCTCAGCGCCCCGAACCCGCTGCTGGTGATGGAAGACGTGGACGCCGGCTACAAGATCGAGAACGAAAAAACCGGCGAAGTCACCACCAAGACCATCGTCAACAACATCAAGTTCTCGCTGCAGATCGGCCAACGCATCGGCCTCCTGGGTGTGAACGGCGCCGGTAAATCGACGCTGATCAAGACCATCGCCGGTGAACTGGCGCCGCTGACCGGCGACGCCACCATCGGCAAGGGTCTCAATATCGGCTACTTCGCCCAGCACCAGGTAGAGATGCTGCGTCACGACGAATCGCCGCTGTGGCATCTGGCCAAAATCGCGCCGACCGTGCGCGAGCAGGAACTGCGCAACTTCCTCGGCGGCTTCAACTTCCCGGGCACCATGGTCACCAGCTCGATCGCACCGTTCTCCGGCGGCGAAAAAGCACGGCTGGCACTGGCGCTGATCGTGTGGCAGCGTCCGAATTTGCTGCTGCTCGATGAACCGACCAATCACCTGGACCTGGAAACGCGCGAAGCGCTGACCGAGGCGCTGGCGCAGTTCGAAGGCACGCTGGTCGTGGTGTCCCACGATCGCCACCTGCTGCGCGCCACCACCGACGAATTCATCATCGTCGCCGACGGCAAGTTGCAACCGTTCGACGGCGACCTGGACGACTACAAGGACTGGCTGTTCAAGACCAAGCTGGGTAAAGGCACCGACGTGCTGCCGGCAGCGGGCAAGGCCAACAAGACCGACTTCCCTGTGGCCTCTCCAGTGGCCGCGCCTTCGGCGCCGGTAGTGAACACCAAGGACCAGAAACGCAAGGAAGCGGAAGACCGCCAGCGCCTGGCCACGCTGCGCAAGCCGCTGGAACAGAAGATCAAGCGCCTCGACGATCAAATCGCCAAGCGCAGCGCCCAGAAAGCGGAAGTCGATGGCCGCCTGGCCGATGCGACGATCTACGAAGCCGCCAACAAGGCCAAGTTGAAGCAGGCCCTGGCCGACCAGACCTTCTTCACCAAGGACCTGGACGAGCTGGAAGCGCAGTGGTTGCAGTTGCAGGAAGAACTGGAAGCGCTGGCTTAAACGCTCGCCAGCAAAGAAGTATTACGCCGCCTGGCGTGGCGCGCAAGGCACCTTGCGGATCGACATCAGCTTGTCGATATCGACCACGATCAGGCGGCGGTCATCCACCACGCCGATGCCGAGCAGGTAATCAACCTGTGGCGCAACCGCCGCCGGTGTTTCCACCACCGGTACCGGCTGCAACTGCTCCACCGTGAGCGACACGATGTCGGTCACGCCATCGACCACCATCCCCATCACGCAGCTCGACAGCTTTAAAATGATCACGTCCGTCAGCGGATCGTGTTTCGGCGGCCGTGGGCCGAACGCGATGCGCATATCGACGATGGGCATGATCACGCCGCGCGACACCGCAACCCCGCTGATGATTTCCCCGTCCGACGAAAAGCGTTCGAGTTCCTTGAGCGGCCGCAGTTCCTGCACCTTGCTGAAATCGAGCGCGTAATCGAGGCCGCCGAGCCGGAACACCAGGTACTGCCGCGCGGTGGACGTTTGCGTCGCTGAGTGGGAAATGGGAGACATGATGATCCTTTCGTCCTGGGACGTGCGGTAACAGGCATGAACCATCGTAACCGCCCACCCCGCGCCATATGTTGACTAGCGTCAACTTTTTCCGGGCACCGTGCAGCGCGTTTGCTACAATGCGCCGATGAACCAGCAGATCGACATCAATGACGTGGAGTTGAACGCCATTCGCGCGCAGGGACCGGGCGGCCAGAACGTCAACAAGGTTTCCAGCGCGGTGCACCTGCGCTTTGCCATTACGCCGTCATCGCTGCCCGACCATATCAAGGAACGCCTGCTGGCCTTGCGCGACAGCCGCATCACGCGCGACGGCGTGGTGGTGATCAAGGCCCAGCAATCGCGCAGCCAGGAAGCCAACAAGGAAGACGCGCTGCGGCGCCTGCAGGAACTGGTGGACAGCGTGGCCATACTTCCCACAGTGCGCCGGCCCACCAAGCCCACGCGCGGCTCGCAGCGCCGCCGCTTGGAGGGCAAGGCGAAAGACGGCGAGCGCAAACAGATGCGCGGCAATCGTCATCGCATGGCCCGCCATGCTTCTTCCTCGCGCCTTGCCCCCGCTACCGAGGCATCGCAATCCGCTGCCTCCTCCCTACCGGGATAGGTTCTAATCTAGCCTCAGCCAGCCATCGCCGCCCGCACGCACTGGTGCACGCCCAGCCCGATCAGTGCGACAAAAAAGCAGCGCCGGAATACCTCGGCCGACATGCGCTGGCGCAGCCACTGGCCCGCCACGATGCCCAGCGCCGCCGGCAGCAGCGCCAGCAGCGAACCGGTGGCAGCATTTGCATGCCAGCCGCCGCGCCAGGCCAGCATGGCTGCCAGCGCCAGCGTGGATACCGTAAAACTCAGGCCCAGCGCCTGTACCAGGTCCTCGCGGTTCAGGTCCAGCGCCTGCAGGTACGGCGCGGACGGCATGATGAATACGCCGGTGGTGCTGGCGATGGCGCCGGTCGCCACGCCGGCCAGCGGCCCCGCCCAGCGCTGTGCCGCTGCTGGCACCTTGCCACGCCAGCCTGACAAACCCAGCACGCCGTAGCCCGCCAGCAGCACACCCAGCACGGCTGGCGTCCATACCGCCGCTTCCGCACCTGTGCCGGTACCGCCTGGTGCGAGCAGCAGCCAGCCGCCGATGGCGGTGCCCACGCAGGTGGCCAGCAACATCGGCCGCAACCGGCGCCACAGCGGGTACAGTGCCGGTCCCGTGGCCAGTTGCCACACATTCGTCAGCGCCGAAGGCACGATCAATAAAGCTGCCGCTTCCAGTGGCGCCATCTTCAACGACAGCAAGGCCACGGCCACCGTGGGCAGCCCCATGCCGGTCACACCCTTGACCAGGCCTGCCAGCACGAAGACCAGCGCAATAAAGAGAGTCATGGTATCCATGACTGCCATTGTCCTCTTCCGGAGCAGCGCTGCAAATGTGGAATATACTGAGCCAGACTTCGTCATTGACATAGGCTGCCATGCGTTTCGACCTCACCGACCTGCGTTTATTTGCCCACATCGCCGACAGCGGCAGCATCACCGCTGGCGCCCGGCTGGCGCACCTGGCGCTGCCCTCGGCCAGCGCCCGCGTGCGCGGCCTCGAAGAAACGCTGGGCGTGCCGCTGCTGCAACGCGGCCGGCGCGGCGTGGAGCCGACCGAAGCCGGACTGGCACTGCTGCGCCACGCGCGCATCATCGGCCGCCAGGTGGACGATCTGCGCGGCGACCTGGCGCAATTCGCTTCCGGCCTGAAGGGTCAAATCCGGCTGCTGTGCAATACCTCGGCCATGACCGAATTCCTGCCCGATGCGCTGGCCGCCTTCCTGGCGGCGCACCCGCGCCTGGGCGTGGACCTGGAAGAGCGCCAAAGCCGCGACATCGTGCAGGCGGTGGCGGATGGCGCGGCCGACATCGGCATCATCACCGACGCCGTGGACAGCGCCGCGCTGCACACCTTCCCGGTCTGCGACGACACCCTGGTGCTGGCCATGGCGCGCAGCCATCCGCTGGCGCGGCAACTGGGACAGCGCCGGGGCATGGCGTTTGCCGATGCGCTCGACCATGATTTCATCGGCCTGGCCGGCGACAGCGCGCTGCAGCAGTACGCGGCTGGCCAGGCCGCGCGGCTGGGGCGGCGCATGCACTGCAAGATCCGGCTGCGCAGCTTCGAGGCCGTCTGCCGCATGTGCGCCAATGGCGCGGGCATAGCGCTGCTGCCGGCGACGGCGGCGCGCCGCCACGATGGTGAACGTCTGCTGAGAATCGTGAAATTGACCGACGACTGGGCTGCGCGCAAGCTGCTGGTGTGCGTGCGCGACCTGCGCACCCTGCCCGCCCCTGCGCGCGAACTGGTCGCCGTACTGCGCGGCGCCACTCCGCCCCAGAGCGCTCGCGGAGACTAATTGTCCTGCGGGGGCGCCCAGTATATCGGCCCGACACTGCCGAAAAACAGCGTAGGGAGACCAGCGGCCGAGGTACGCACCTTGGCCTTGAGTTCCTTGGGCGCATAGTCGTAAGGCGCCACGCCGTCCGGCACATAGGTCATCGGGCGCAACTGCACTTCGCCGGTCAGCAACTGGACCGAGCATTGGGACTTGTGGATCAATTCGCGCTTTTTGCGCTCGACCTGCGCCACTTCGGCGCGCGCCTGCTCTTCCTGTACCTGCGCCGCCTTGAGGGCGAGCGAGATGCGTCCCACCGACTTCAATGCCGGCCCCACGGCGGTCGCCATACGATGAAACAGTGGCTCCTGCTCGGGCGTGAGCACCACTTCGCGCTTGCGCACGCGGGTGGCCAGCGTCAGGTAGTTGCGTACCTCGGCCTGGCTGGTGATGGCGTCCATCTCTTCCTTGTACTGGACCGCCTCGCGCTGCGCCGCCGCCACTCTCGGCAGCAGGTCGGCCACGCGCTTGTCGTAGCCGGCGGTGTCGGGCACCAGCACGTACAGCAGCATTTCGTTCTGCTTGCGCGGGCCGGCATGGACGATCTCGATGCGGCGCGCAGCGATCGCGCAGCCTTCGGCCACCTTGATCACCACCTCGTCGGCCATGATCTCGCAGTTGCTGGCCTCCCCGATCACCACCCGGGTGCCGGAGATGATGCAGTTTTCGGCGCGGGTGAGCGCGACCTCCCCTTTTTTGGTTTGCAGCACCGCGCCTGCGGCCACCCCGCGCACGCGGATGGCGCCGTCGGCATTGACAGCCGAGCCGCCCATCAGGTTGCTGTTGAGGGTAATGTCGCCGCCGCGCGATTCGATACTGCCGTACACATCGCCGTGGATGGTGATGTTGCCGCCTTCGACGCGGCGCTGCTCCTGTACCGCGCCGAACTCCTCGTACTCCCCGGTCAGCTGCAAATTGCCCGTGGTGCGCGCGCTCACGCCCTCGCGGCTGATGATCTTGGGGCCGATCGAGATGCGGCGGGTCTTCGGGTCCACGCTGAGAAAACCTTCGACCGACGAGACCAGGTATTCGCCGTCGCGGAAGTTTTCGATCATGGTGCCTTCGCCGGCCACCGACGCCAGTTCCAGGTCCTTGGGGGCTGGCGGGTCGATCACCGCGCCCGACATCTCGAAGCCGCGCACACCCGGTGCGGACGGCACCTTGCGCAGCAGCTTGACGTGCGGTTTCACCTGCGGGAAGCGGTTCTGGAAAGTCTGCAAATCGAGGCGGCCATCCGATTTTTCGCGCGGGGCGTCGCTGCGATGGATGTCGCGAGAGACTTCCACGATGGCGGCATCGCGTCCCGGCATGGCGTTCAGGCGCCGCGCGACCGTGATGCGCGCCACGCGACCGGTGGCGATCACGTCGCGCACTGCCGGCGCATCGATGCCGAAGCGGATGCCCTTGGCCCACATGTCCGCGACAAATTCGTCGAAGGTCAGCCGCGCGGGTTGCGGCGGCAGGCCGGGCACGTCGAAATACACCTGCTCGAAATAGTATTCGGCCTCGCCGCCGATGACCTTGACGTTCTTGTACAGCTGGCGACGCGCGGGATGAAACGGTTCGATGCGGTCGGCAAAGCGCAGCAGCGGGCGTTCGGCCAGCGCGGGCGGCAGGTCGGGACCGGCGTTATAGACCATCTTGGCAAAGATGGCGTAATGCAGGCCCACGAAACAGGCGCCGCCAAGGAAGATCTGGCCGACGGCGGCCAGGCGCGCCACGGGCGTGGCGGCAACGTCGAAGTAAATGCCATCATCACGCTTGACGAGCGCTGCGGGCAGTTCGCCCCCGGCGCCTGAATTCAACGTCGTTGCGTTTGACACGGTAATCCCCACGAAGATGTACGTCGGAGCGGAGCGCCCCTTCACTTTTTTTAATATGCCCTATAGCCTAGCATGAACCGCCATTATTGTGTACTTGCCGAGGGTCGAGGTGCCAGTTCAGCGCCCCCTCGCTTTCCCAGAACAGCACCGCGCCGCCGGCCGGGGTGCCGCGCAGGCGCTGCTTGATGTCCCTGGCCGGCTGCCGGGCCAGCAGCGGCGCGGCGCTGTCGCCCGCGCCGCCATAGGGCATGGTGCGCACCACGGTTTCGCCGCTTACCATGTGCAGGCCGCAGCGCGCGGTGCCTGCCGCCGCCACCTGCTCGGCTATCACGGCGTCGCGCCGGTCGCGCAGCAGCTTTTGCTGGGTCAGCGCAATCTGCCCGTCCTTCTTGAGACGATCGAGCGCCTGCATCGGTTCGGCCACGCCGGCGGCGATCTTGCGCAGGATGTGCGCCTGCTCGGGCGACACCGTCAACTCCTGGTTGCGCAACTTGAGCGCCAACGCCAGGTAGCGCCGCACGTCGGGCAGCGCCGACAGGCGTGCCGCCTCTTCCTCGTGGCCCGCCAGCACCCGCGCCAGGTCGGCCAGGCGCACATCAAGCTCGCCGATTTCCTGGTCGAAGCGGGTCACGTCGCGCAGCAGCACATAGATCACCATCTCGGTGCGGCGGCGCGGGCCGGCCGATTCGATTTCCACGTCGCGCCCGGCGACGGCGCAGCCTTCGGCCACGGTGATGCGCAGCAGGTCGGCGACGATCTCGCAGTTGGAGGCCTCGCCGATGGTCACGCTGCTGCCGGAGATGATGCAGTTCTCGGCGCGCGCCACGGTGACCGCACCGCTGCCGGTGTGGATTACCGCGTTGGAGGCGACGCCGGCGATGGTGATCGGCCCATTGGCATTGCGGATGCTGCCGCCCACCAAGTTGCGGTCCAGCACCACGGCGCCACCGCGCGAATGGATGTTGCCATACACGTTGCCGTGCACCGTGATGTCGCCACCGGTGACGTCGCGCTGTTCCTGCACGTCGCCATACTCTTCGTAGGCGCCGGTCAGTTCCAGGTTGCCGGTGGTGCGCCCGCTCACGCCGTCGAGGCTGACGATCTTGTCGGTGACGGATACACGGTTGGACTTGGGATCGACGGCAAGAAAACCTTCGCGGATGGAGACGATGTATTCACCGTCATCGAGTTCCTGCACCTCGGTGCCGTCGCCGGCCAGGTGCCGCAGCGCCAGGTCGGCGGGCGGCGCCGGCGCGGTCATGCGCCCGGCCAGGTCGAAGCCGGGCAAGCCAGGCGTGGCCGGCACTTTTTTCAACAGCCGCACACCGGCCTTGATTTGCGGGAAGCGGTTCTCGAAACTGTGCAGGTCGATGCGGCCGTCGGCGCGTTCCTTCGGTGCGTCGCTGCGGTGCATTGCATGCGACACCTCGAGCACCGTGGCGTTACACCCCGGCTCCGGTTCGAGGTCGGTGGCAAAGGTGATGCGCTCGGCCTTGGGCGCCTTGATGGCATTGGCCACCGCCGCCACGTCGATGCCGAAGCGGATGCCGTGACCCCACATGGCGGCGACAAATTCGTCGATGTCGAGCCGCGCCACGCGCTCGGGCAACTCGGTGCCGTCGGCCAGCACTTCCGCGTCGAGGTACAGCGGCTCGAAGTAGTACTCGGCGTAGCCGCGGCCCGGCTTGGGCGTCTTGTAAAGCGGCAGGCGGCTGGCGCCGATCAGCCGTACGGCAGCGGCCAGGCGCACCGCCTGCGCGGCTCCCAGGTCGGGCCCCACGTCGTACAGCGCCTTGATCAGCACCGGGTAGGACAAACCGGCCAGGCAAAAACCGGCGCCGAACACCTGGTTGATGGCGGCGGCACGCGCCGGTGGCGGCAGGCCAAGATCGATATATATGCCGTCCGGGCGCAGGATCAAACCGATGGGCAGGCTCGCGTCAGGCGCGGGTAGCGCGGACACGACCGATAGCGCTGCGGGTGCAACGTCTGGGACCACGATCTTCCTCCAAGCGGAACACGCGGCCGGAAGGCATTGCGTGTAATAAACTAATATTACACATGATTAACCAAAAGAGAATGATTATCATGTTGAGCAATCGCCAATGTGATGCAATTGCCACACATTAATGTCATCCATGCAAAAACGCCCGCCGTGCAGAACACGGCGGGCGTCGGGATAACGGTAACTGTCGGTAGCGATGCAGGCGGATGTCAGCGGCGCGGCGGCAGCGCATACACCTCGGCGCCGGCTTCGTTGATCTGGCGCCGCAGGTCGCGCCGTTCGTCGGCGGTCATGCGGCCCACGCGGCGGCTCATCTCGGCATTGCGGTTGTTCTCCTGCATGGCGCGACGCTGTTCCTCGGCACGCGACTCGTAGCTGCGCGGATCGAGCTGGCGCGACTGGTCCTGGCGCAGGTCTTGCCGCATGTCCTGCTGGCGCGGGGCGCTTTGCTGGCTGCGATTGTCACGATTGTCGTCACGGCGATCCTGGCCGGCGGAATGCGCGGGCAGTGCCGACAGCACACCGCAGCACACCACGACGGAAGCCAGGGTGGATCGAACGCAAAAAGATGCGCTTGCTGCCGCGTGTATTTTTTTGAGGTCGATGAACATGGCGTTCCTAAGAGGTGATTCCATGCCCGCAGTGTATGATGGTTTGCACGAGGGAGTAAGACCAATCGGGTAAAGTTTGTAACACTTTGTAATGGGTAAAAACAGACGTTTTCGTGACGCGAATATGACGTTACCATAGCAACATCAATAAGACAACTTGGCAGAGAAATGACGACGACTACGCTTGATTCCAACAACACTGGCGGCAGTAATACCGTCAATCAGCATGGCCATCAGGCCAAGATTATGGTAGTGGACGACGACGTGCGCCTGCGCGATCTGTTGCGCCGTTATCTCACCGAACAAGGCTTCAACGTCTTCACCGCCGAAAGCGCCACCGCCATGAACAAGCTGTGGCTGCGCGAGCGCTACGACCTGCTCGTGCTTGACCTGATGCTGCCCGGCGAAGATGGCCTGTCGATCTGCCGCCGCCTGCGCGGCGCCGGCGACCAGACCCCCATCATCATGCTCACCGCCAAGGGCGAAGACGTGGACCGCATCGTCGGCCTCGAGATGGGCGCCGACGACTACCTGCCCAAGCCGTTCAATCCGCGCGAGCTGGTGGCGCGCATCGGCGCCGTGCTGCGCCGCCGGGGCCCCGACGAAATTCCGGGCGCACCGTCCGAAACCCCGCAAACCTTCGAGTTCGGCCAGTTCGTGCTCGACCTGGGCACCCGCACCCTGAAAAAAGCCGGCGAAACCGTGCCGCTCACCACCGGCGAATTCTCGGTACTGAAAGTATTCGCCCGCCATGCACGCCAGCCGCTGTCGCGCGAAAAACTGATGGAACTGGCGCGCGGGCGCGAATACGAAGTGTTCGACCGCAGCCTCGACGTGCAAATTTCGCGCCTGCGCAAGCTGATCGAACCCGATCCATCGAGCCCGCTGTACATCCAGACCGTCTGGGGCCTGGGCTATGTGTTCATTCCGGAGGGTCAGCCGCGCTAAGCGCGGGCTAGCGCATGAAGTCCAAGTCGAAGTCACCGCTCAAATGGTTGTTCACGCTCCGTCTCGCCAGCCTGAAAAGCGGTTTGTTCTGGCGTACCTTCATCCTGCTGGGCGCCCTTACCACCACCAGCATGACAGCCTGGGTGGGCATGATCAGCGTGGTCCAGCACGATCCGCAGGTGCAGCAGATCTCGGCGCAGGTGGTGTCGGTGGTCACCATCACCCATGCCGCCCTCACCCACTCGGCGCCCGAACTGCGGCGCGAACTGCTGTTCGACCTGGTATCCAACGAAGGCATCCGGGTGTTCACGCTGGAAGCCGACGACCAGGTCGATCCCCCGCCCGACAACGCGCTCATGCCCGACATCCAGAAGCTGGTGCGCGCCAAGCTTGGACAGGACACGCGATTTTCGTCCAAGGTCAACGGCGTCTCCGGCTTCTGGGTGTCGTTCAAGATCGACGACGACCAGTACTGGCTGATGCTCGAACGCGAGCGCATTCGCGGCCTGACCGGCATCCAGTGGCTGGGCTGGGCCAGCGTGGTGTCGCTCATTTCGCTGCTGGGCGCAGCCTTCATTTCCAGCCTGGTCAACCTGCCGCTGCGGCGCCTGACCAAGGCTACGCGCGCTTTTGCCCAAGGCATGCGCCCCGATCCGCTGCCTGAAAAAGGCCCGAACGAAATCCTCGAAGCGAACCGCTCGTTCAACCAGATGGTGCTGCAGTTGCAGCAGGTGGAGTCGGACCGCGCGGTGATCCTGGCCGGTATTTCGCACGACCTGCGCACCCCGCTGGCGCGCATGCAGCTCGAAGTGGAAATGGCCCATCTGTCGGACGAAGCGCGCGAAGGCATCCAGTCCGACATCGGCCAGATGGACGCCATCATCGGCCAGTTCCTCGATTACGCCAGGCCCACCGAAGCGTCGAGCTTCATCAACGTCGATATCAGCGAACTGCTGGCCGATGTCGCGCACGACGCCGCGCGCATTCCCGATGTGCGCGTCAAGACCGACATCGCACCTGGCTTGCACGCGATGGGCAACGCCACCGACCTTAAACGCGTGATCAACAACCTGGTGGAAAACGCGCGCCGCTACGGCAAGACGCCCGACCAGGACGTCACCGAGATCGATATCGGCTGCAGCATCAAGGGCGTGGGTGCAGCCAGCCGGGTGGTGATCGAGGTGCAGGACCACGGCGCCGGCGTGCCCGACGACCAGATCGGCCAGTTGCTCAAGCCCTTCACCCGGCTCGATACGGCGCGCGGCCAGGCCAATGGCGCCGGCCTGGGGCTGGCCATCGTGGACCGTGTATTGCAGCGCCATGGCGCCGAACTGAGGGTACGCAATCGCGACGGCGGCGGCCTGGCGATCCAGATCCTGATGAAAGCAGCATGAGACATTCGACCTTGATGACCGCCGCGCTGCTTGCCTGCGCACTCGCCATGCCCGCCTGGGCAGCAAAACCCGCCATGCCGCTGCAGCAACGCGAGCCGACCACCGAAGAGCGCACGTCGTTCGACGCATTTTTCAGCGCGCGCCAGGCGGCTGTGCCGCAAGGGCCGTGGGCCACGCCGCCGTTGTTCGCCCCCGCCTTCGAGGTCGAACGCCATGGCAACAAACAGCCCTGGCGCGTGATCGCGCGCGTGGACTCGTCACCGCGCCGCTCGCACCCGGACCTGTGCCGGCAAATCCGTTCGAGTTTTATTTATGACGCCAGGGCCCCCGTGGGCGAGCGCTGGCAGGATGCGGCCGAGCCGCCGCGCTGGTACATATGGCTGGCCACGCCCACCGTGCCCTGTGCGGCAGCGCGCTACACCACCTTGCAGGACCCGAAGGTGGCGGACGTGGACGCCGTGGCGCTGCTGCGCCAGCACCGCGATTTGCTGGGACGTGCACGTCTGCTGTTTGCCGGCAACTCGCAATGCGCGCCGTATCGCGCGCTGACGTACCGGCTGGCCGCGCTCGAGCCGGCGGCGCCCGTCGCCGGCGCGCCGCTGATGCTGGGCATGGTGTTCGAGAGCGACCGCAATACCGTGGCGCGGGTGGCGGTGCGCAAAAGCCGTGGCGAGTACACGGCGTGGAATGTCGGCTGCAGCTGAGTGAACGACCGGATCAGACTGATTTGCGGTTGAGCGGGTGGTCGGCGCCAACCAGCAGCTTGGTCAGCAGCAGCTCGGCCGAACCGTAGCCGTACAGCGAATCGGCCTCGAAGCCGACGGTTTCGTAAGGCACCGACTCCTCGCGCTCGGAGCGGGCAGGATCGTTGCTGGAGTAGGTAACGCGCCAGGCGCGCTTGAGGGCGTCGGCCCGGCGCAGGAACTGCGGCATCGGCCACTGGGCGGGATCGAAAGCCTCGAGCTCGCCCAGCACGCGCCAGTGGCCACTGACCAGCGCCATGTCGCCAACCCGCAGTACCTTGACCGCGTCTTGCGCGGTCAACGAGGCAAGCTGCGCCAGGTCGGGCAAACCATCTTGCCGGGGACCGAACAAATAGGCCAGCATGATCTTGCTGCCCGGCGACAAACGCGCCACCAGGCCGGCGCCGTAACCACCATCGAGCAATGGCACGGCGAAAAAACTACCTTCTTGATACGACTGCCTCATTCCCATCCTTTCACTGCACGTTGCGGACGGTCTTGCTTGCATTGCCGGGCCCGCCTCGCTGGCGCCTTGCGGCGCAAAAGTGGCAGTGTAGCGAGGCGGCGCCGATTGTGGCGCACGCGTGACGCAGGCGTCACAATCGCGCTGGCGGTCCCACGATGCGGCCTTTCAATGATGACGTTTGTGTTACACTCGCGGTTCGCTAGGGGTCCTGGAATTGTTTCCGGGTGAGAGATACCCTTCGTACCTGATCTGGATAATGCCAGCGAAGGAAAGCGCAAAAGTCGGTCTCCTCCCCTCCTTTGATGGCTCTCTTCGCGGCTTCCGGCCGAACAAGTAGAGAGCAGACATGTACAAACCCAACCTTGCCGTATCCGTCATCGCCGTAGCGGTGTTCAACTCCTTTGCCGGCGCCGCCATGGCCGAGGAAGCCGACCAGGCGCTGCCCGAAGTCGTCGTCAGCGCGACCAAGGCCCGCGCCAGCACCGCCTCGATCGGCGGCTTTTCCAATGCGCCGCTGCTGAGCACCCCGGCCTCGCTCAACGTGATCACGTCGCAGCAGATGCTGGACCTGCAGATCCGCTCCACCACCGACGCCGCCCGCTACGACGCCAGCCTGTCCGACGCCTACAACGCGGTCGGCTATGCCGAGCAATTCTCGATCCGCGGCTTCAAGCTCGATAACGGCACCAGCTACCGCAAGGACGGCATGACGATTGCCGGCGATACCCAGATCGCGCTGGAAAACAAGGAACGGCTGGAAGTACTGAAAGGCCTGTCCGGCCTGCAGGCCGGCGTGTCCGCGCCCGGCGGTGTGCTCAACTACGTGACCAAGCGCCCCACCGACAACCCGATCCGCATGGTGGTGCTGGAAACGCGCGAGCGTGGCACGCTGTACGGCGCTGCCGACGTTGGCGGCCGCTTCGAGGACACCCGCTTCGGCTATCGCGTCAACGTCGCTGCCGAGCGCCTGCGCTCGATCGTCAAGGGCGCCGACGGCAACCGCAAGTTCATCTCGGGCGCATTCGACTGGCGCATCTCGCCGCAGGCGCTGCTGCAAATCGACGCCGACTACCAGCGCAAGTCGCAGCTGACCGCCCCCGGCTTCCAGCTGCTCAACAACACCACGCTGCCGGCAATCGATGCCGACACCATGCTCAACGACCAGCCGTGGGCGCGCCCGGTCGAAACCATCAGCAGCAATATCGGCGCCCGCTTCGAGTACACCTTCTCGCCCGAGTGGAAAGCCACCGTCAGCGCCAATCAGAACACCTTCAAGCGCGACGACTACACGGCCTTCCCTTACGGCTGCGGTGCGCAGGACCTGTACCCTGGCTTCTGCGGCAACGGCGACTACGACGTATATAACTACATCAGCGAAGGCGAAAAGAAATCGCCATTGACGGTGCAGGCGCTGTTGCAGGGCCGCTTTGCCGCCGGCGCGATCGAACACGAGGTGACGTTCGGCAGCTCGCTGATGCGCAACCGCGAAAAATGGGGCGACGACCTGTACGATTACTCGGGTACCAGCAATATCTACCACCCGGTGATCGTGCCGCCAGCACCGGGCACCAGCGGCCCGGTGTCCGAGCGCCGCTACACCAACGAGCGCTCGCTGTTCGCCCAGGATATCGTCAGCCTCGCCGAACAACTGAAGCTGCATGCCGGTGCGCGCTACGTGCAGGTGCGCCGCAACCAGTACGTCGGTGAAAACGAGGCCGGCGTGATCCAGCCCAACGCTCTGACCGATGCCGGCTTCTGGCTGCCCAGCGTGGCGCTGGTGTACAGCCTGCGTCCGAACGTCTCGCTCTACACCTCGTACGCGCAAGGCCTCGAGCATGGCGGCGTGGCGCCCAAGGGATCATTGAACGAACGGCAGGCGCTGGAACCGGCAAAGTCGAAACAGGTGGAGCTCGGTGTCAAGGCCGACATCCGCACCGAACTCAGTGCCACGCTGGCGCTGTTCCAGATCCGCAAGGGCCTGGAATACGTCGACAACGCTTCCAATATGTTCGTGCGTAACGGCGAGGCAGAAAACCGTGGCCTGGAAATGGGGCTCAACGGCCGCGCCTCGCGCGAACTCACCGTCGGCATCACCGCCACAGGGCTGAGCACCAGGCAAAGCGGCACCGGCTCGGCCAGCCTGGACGGAAAGCGCGTGACCAACGTGGCGGCGTTCAAGTCGTCGGTGTATGCCGACTACGCGGTGCCGCAGGTACAGGGACTCAATGTGAGCGCCAACTGGCAGTATTCGGGCAAGAAGGCCTTCGATGCCGAGAACACGGTGTTCGTGCCCAAGTACCACTTGATGAATTTTGCGGCGGCCTACTCCACCCGCATCGGCGGCGTGGCCACTACCGTGCGCGCCGGCATCGACAACGCCTTCGACAAGTTCTACTGGCGCGATGTCACCCCGGACCTGGGCGGCTACCTGATCCCGGGCGCGTCGCGCACCGGCCGCGTGTCGGCGCAGTTCGACTTCTAAGGCAAGTAGCGCCTGGCCTGTGCCAGGCGCGCTTCGGGCGTGCCTGTGACCAGCAGGTAGGGAATGGCGCGCCTTTTCAACTCTTCCATCAACATGGTGTTGATGGTCACGCTCACCTGCTCCGATTCGCGTTGCAGGCCGTCCGCTTCCCACGGTATATCGGGCGCAGTCACCAGCGTGACGGCGTAGTCGCGCTGGTGGCGGTCGGCCAGTTGCGCCAGTTCGGCGTCGATCCCTTGAAAATAATGGCGGCTGTACACGGCCGTCATCAACGGCGTGGTGTCGCAGAACAGGTAGCGGTGCGCCAGCGGCGCCGCGATGTCTTCGCGCGCCAGCTGGGTGCGGGCGATATGGATCTGGTCCTGCGCGACCGGAATGCGCTGCTCGGTATCGACAAACTCCCGCAGGTATTCCGGCACCCACACGGTGCCGTAGTCGCGCGCCAGGGCCGCCGCCAGCGTGCTCTTGCCCGACGATGCCGTGCCCAGGATGGCCACTTTCACCGGCAACGCTTGCTCCCCCACGCCGACAGTCACTCCAGCACCAGCCGGCGTCCGCCGCCGTCATTGCCACCGCCGCCGGTGGGCATGCCGGCCGACTGCTGCCAGGTGCGCAGGCCCACGATTGCCATGCCCACGAAGATCGCGTACAGGATGGCGGTAAGCATCAGGTTCTTGTGCAGGTACAGACCCACGTACAGCACATCGACAATGATCCACACGTGCCAGTTCTCCACCTTTTTGCGCGACAGCAGCAACTGCCCGACCAGGCTGCCGGCGGTGAGAAAACCGTCCGAGTGCGGCACGTCGGTATCGGTCCAGGTCTTGAGGAACATGGCCAGCACCACGAAGCCGGCAAACCAGCCGCCCACCGCCAGCCAGCGCCCGCGCGCATCGAGCGCGGTGACCGGCAAAGCCGCATGATTGCCATCGCCGCGCAGCCACTGGCGCCAGCCGTAGATCGATACCGCGATGAACACGAACTGCAAGCCCATGTCGCCGTACAGGCGCGAACCGAAGAACACCATCGCGTAGGTGGCCGACGAGACGATCGCGAACAGCCAGGCCCAGTGACTCTGGCGGATATTGAGCCACACCGTGACCACCGCCAGCACGAACGACAGCAGCTCGAGCGGCGTCGTGACGAACACCGCCAGGTGCAATGGCAGGTTCATATACCCGAGCAGGTCTGTCAGTGCGTGCATGGTTTACTTCGCGGCCTTGGTTGGATACTTGATGGTCATTTCCTGCAGCAGGTTGTCGGCATGGTCCACTTCCGTCATGATCCACAGCATATACCGGATATCCATGTGGATGGCGCGGGTGATCTCCGTATCGAAGTACCAGTCCTTGGTGATCGACTCGTAGGTGGAGTCGAAATTCAGACCGATCAGCTCACCGTTGCGGTTCATCACCGCCGAGCCGGAATTGCCACCCGTGGTGTCGGCGCTGGTGAGGAAGTCCACCGGCACCGTGCCCAGCACCGGATCCTTGAACTGGCCGTAGCGCTTGGCCTTGATCGCGTCGAGCAGCTTTTGCGGCGCATTGAACGGATCCTTGCCCGTGTGCTTCTGGACGATGCCTTCCACCGTGGTAAACGGCCCCTTGGTGATGCCGTCGGCCGGCGAGTATGGCGCCACGGTACCGTAGGTCACGCGCAGCGTGGAGTTGGCGTCCGGGTACACCGGCTTGCCCTGCGATTTCTTCCACGCGATCACGGCCGCCATGTATTGCGGGATCACGCGTTCGAGGTTGCCGTCCAGTTCAGCGCGGCGATCCTTGAGCGACTGCGTCACGCCGTCGAGCTTTAACGCCAGTTGCAGGAAGGCGTCGTTCGAGGCCTTTACGGCAGCGGCGTCCTTGCCCATCCAGCCCACCCGCTTGGCGGTGTCGCCCAGTTCGGTGTTGGCGTACAGCGCGGCCACGGCGTCCGGCGCCGGCAGCAAGGCGTCCAGGCCCTGCACGTGCAGGGCCTTCGGCAGCTTGGCGTAGCGTTGCAGGGCGGCGGTGAAGCGCGCCTGGTCCACGCCGGCCACGTACGATTGCTCGAGGCGGTTCAGGCGCGCGCGGATCATGTTCTGGTCGCGCTGCTGGTAACCCACTTCGCGCTCGGCATCGGGCTTGGCGCCTTCGTTGGCCAGGCGTACCAGGGTGGTGGCGCTTTTCAGCAGGTCGCTGGTGAACGCCACGCCGTGGCCGAATTCTTCGTCGGACAAGGCGATGTCGGCAGCGATCACGCTATCGAGTTCGGCCAGCAGTTGCGGCGACTTGCCCGGCTGTTTGGCGTACCAGGCGCGGAACTCGGCATCCTGCGCATCCTTGATGGCAGCGATGTCCTTGCGCGCGAAACCGTCGGACAGGCCCTGCGCCTTCTTCATCACGTTGTTGAGGCTCTTGGCCACGCTGGCGTAGCGCACTTCGTTGGCCGGGCTGCCTTTGGTCGATGCGGCAATCACGTCGAGGTCGGCCTGGATTTCGGCCACGCGCTGCGGGAACGTCACGTCGCGCGCGGCGCGCACTTCGGACGGCAGCTTGTAGCGGCTGGTGCGGCCCGGGTAGCCGGCCAGCAGCACCGGGTCGCCGTTTTTCAGGCCGGCGGCCGACACCACCAGGAAGTCCTTCGACTGGTAAGGCACGTTGTCCGGCGACGGATCGGCCGGGCGGCCATCCTTGCCCACGTAGGCGCGCAGGAACGAGTAGTCGCCGCCCTGGCGCGGCCATTCGTAGTTGTCGATGTCGCCGCCGAAATTGCCGATCATGTCGGCCGGCGCGTACACCAGGCGCACGTCGCGGATCATCATCTGGCGGATGCGATAGTATTCGAGGCCGCGATGGAAGGCCGGCACCGAGCAGCGATAGGCTTTATCGCTTTCGCATTCGGCGATCAATACCTTGATGGCTTTTTCGACGGCATCGTGGCGCTGCTTGCCGGTCATGGCCGGCGTGACGTTTTTCAGTACACGGGCTGTGACGTTTTCCACCTTGTCGGTGACGTAAACGAGCGTGTTCGGACCGCCCGGCAACTCTTCCGCGCGGGTCTTGGCCAGGAAGCCGTTTTCGATGTAATTGTGTTCGGGACTCGAGTTGCGCTGGATGGCGCCATACGCGCAGTGGTGGTTGGTGACCACCAGGCCGGCGCTGGAGACGAACGATGCCGAGCAGCCGCCCAGCGAAACGATGGCGCTCATCGGGTGCTTCGACAGGTCGGCCAGTTTTTCGGCGGGGATGGCGATACCGATCTTTTTGAGTTCGGATTTCAGCTGCGGCAGCTGGTATGGCTGCCATTGGCCTTCGTCGGCCCGCGCCGACGTGGCTGCCGCGCAGATCATGGCGACAGACATTGCGAGTTTTTTTAACAAGATTGAGCCCCTGGTTGAAAGTCAGCGGCAGTATATTCCTTTTCCCGCGTCAGCTCCATACCAGGTCGATGCACAACGTGAGCCGGCAACCGCCGCCGGCCAGGTATGGCGCCACCTCGAGGTGGCCGCCCAGCGCCTGCACCCGCTGCGCCATGCCGATCAGGCCGAACGAGTCGCTCTTGGCGCGTCCTTCCGGCGCCAGGCCGATGCCGTTGTCGGCCACGGTGAAAGTGAGCCGCCCTTCGCGCACCGTGAGCGCAATCGCCACATGGGTAGCCTTGGCGTGGCGCCGCACGTTGGTCAGCGCCTCCTGCAGGCTGCGGAACAGCACGATCTCCACTTCCGGACCGATGGCCGCAAATTCGGCTTCGGGCGGCAACGACAGGTCGCAGGCAATGCCGCTGCGCTTGCGGAACTCGGCCGCCTGCCATTCGAGCGCTGCCTGCAAGCCCAGGTCCAGCACGGCCGGGCGCAGGTCGTTCATGATGCCGCGCACGCTGCGGATGGTGGCATCCACATGGTCGAGCGCGCACTGGGTGCGCCGGTGCAGGCGCGGATGGCGGCTGCCGGTACGCACGGCCAGCAGCGAGATGTCGATGCGCAGCGCCAGCAGGTTCTGTCCCAGCTCGTCGTGAACGTCGCGCGCAATGCGCTTGCGCTCCTCCTCCTTGACCGACTCCAGGTGCGCGGCGAGCTTGCGCAGCTGTTCACGCGACTGGAACAGCGCGGCCTCGGTGCGCTTGCGCTCGGCGATTTCCATGGTCAGCAGGCGGTTGGCGGCGGTCAGCTCGGCAGTGCGCGCCGCCACCCGCGCATCGAGGTCGCGCGACAGCGCCAGCAAGTCGGCATCGGCGCGCCGCCGCGCCGTCACATCGGAAAACACGCCGATGTAGCGGCTGATGGCGCCCTGCTCGTCGTGGATCACGGTGAGCGACATGCTGGCCACCCACGGCGTGCCGTCGCGCCGGCGGTTGTGCACGTCGCCTTCCCACTTGCCTTCCGTGCGCAAGCGCTGCATCGCGTCCGCGTGATAGCCGGGAGCATGGGCGCCGGGGTGGCCGAGGAAACGCGGATTGCGCCCCAGCGCTTCTTCCACCGCATAGCCGGTAATTGCGGTAAAGGCGCGGTTGACGGCGACGATATCGCAATTGGCATCGCACACCAGGACGCCCTCGCCCATGTGGTCAAGCACCTGGAACGCGCGCTGGCGCGCTGCCTCGCGCGCGCGGTCGCTGCCGATGTCAGTGAGGATCACGCGGAACTTGCGGGCGCCGGGATCGAGGTTGACGTCCAGGTGGACCTGACGGCCCTCCCCGCCGCCGTTACCGGGCTTGCGCGGATCGAACAGCGGCAGCTCCAGGGTGCCGCGCTGGCCGTGTTCGAGCACCCCGGCCAGGAACCGCCGCAGGACGGCCTGCGCCGATGCCGCCACGAACTGCTCGAAGCGCCGGCCCGGCAGCGCATCGCGCGGCAGTCCGAGCAGCTCGCCGGCCGCGACATTGGCGCGCGTGATGCCGCCTTCGGCATCGAGCGACAGGTAGCCCACCGGGGCCTGGTCGTACAGCACGGCATAGCGCTCGCGCCCTTCTTCGGCCTCGTCGCGTTCCGACTGCAGCTCGGCCAGGGCAAGGGTTTGCATGTCCAGCTCGATCTGGCTCACCTGCAGCTCGTGCCAGTGGCGCAGTGCGTCGCTGTCGGCGCCCGGCGGCGCCTGCACGCCGCTCGATGCCATCGCCGCCACCGCCTGCTCGGCAGCTTCGCGCAACTGGTCGGCCGCCAGCGGCTGGCGCGGCGATCTTTTCAGGTCACGCCGCGCCATTTTGCATCGACCGCAACTGCGCCTCCAGTTGCTTCGCCTCGGTGATGTTGATGAAGGTGACCACCACGCCGTCGATCACGTTGTCCACCGTCCGGTAAGGCATGATGCGCACCGTGTACCAGCCGCCGCTGCGGGTAGGCACGTGCTTCTCGCACACCACCAGCGTGCGCAACACGCCTTCGGCATCCGCTTCCAGGCCCGGGTAATCGAGGTCGCTGGCAATGTCGCTGAGCAGGCGCTGCACATCGCCGGGAATCAATTTGTAGATGCGCGTGGCCTGGTCGGTGTAGCGGCGGATACGCAAGGCGTTATCGAGGAAGATGGTGGCGATGTCGGTGCTGTTGAGCAGGTTCTTCATGTCGCCGTTGATCAGCGACAGGTCGTCTACCTTCGACTGCAGTTCGGCGTTGACCGTGTACAGCTCCTCGTTCAGCGACTGCATTTCCTCCTTCGAGGTGGTCAGTTCCTCGTTGGTCGATTGCAGCTCCTCGTTGGTCGATTGCAGTTCCTCGTTGGCGGACTTGAGCTCCTCCCGCGAGGCCTGCATTTCGTCGCGCACGGCCTGGATTTCCAGCCGCGCCTGTGCCAGTTTCTGCTCCAGTTCCAGCACCAGCGGCTGGACTGGACGCGGACGGCGTTTTTGCGGCGGCAGCGCGCAACTGGTAAAAGTGACCATGACGGTACCGGCCAGCGGGCCGCTGCGCGGCATCGCTTCCGCCGTGATGTCGAGCGAACGCGCAGGGCGGCCGTGGGCATCCTGCTGGATCAGGCCGCGCGTTTCCACCATCTGCTCGGCCTGCGCCGCGTTTTGCACCAGCGCCGCCAATTCGTGGCGCAGGCCATCGCGCGCCATGGCGTGAATATTCCAGTTGGCCTTGCCGGCCGCCGGCTCCAGGAACTCGCCGGTACGCCCGTGGATATAAAGAATATCGCCGTCTGCATTAAGCAGCACGGCTGCCGGCGAGTGCTTGCGCAACAGCTGTTGCTCGACCTGGGTTTGCAGGTTTTCTTTCATGATGGCCTGGCCGATCTGAGGTGTGGCGGGCAGTGCCGCATTGGTGGCCCGCGTAGGGAAGTAGCTGGAAACGCGCCCGGGTTCCGCATCGAGCCGGCGGTACACGCGGCTGGTGCCGGGCAGCGGTGCGAACAGCTCGTGGAAGCGGCCCGGCGTATCGGCACTGCCCAGCACCAGCAGGGCGTTGCGCTTGAGCGCGTAATGAAATAGCGGAATCAGTTGCGCCTGCAGACGCGGCGTGAAATAGATCAGCAGGTTGCGGCAGCACAGGATATCGAGCTTGGTAAACGGCGGATCGGAAATCAGGTTCTGGCGCGCGAAGATGATGGAACTGCGCAAGTCCTTGCGGATACGGTAGCCGCCGTTGTCGGCCGGCGTGAAATAACGGCGCAGCCGTTCGGGCGCGATGTTGTCGGCAATAGCGGCATGGAACTGCCCCTGGCGCGCGCGGTCGATGGCGTCGCCATCGAGGTCGGTGGCGAAGATTTGCAGCGTGAAGCGCGCGGCCGGGCGTAACCGTTCGAGCACTTCGTCGAAGGAGATGGCCAGCGAATACGCCTCCTCGCCGGTGGAGCAGGCCGGCACCCAGGCCTTGAACGCAGCGCCGTCCGGGTGCGAGGCCAGCAAGCGCGGCAGCGCCTGACTACCGAGGTAATCCCACACGGCCGCATCGCGAAAAAAGCTGGTCACGCCGATCAGCAGCTCCTTGAACAGTAACTCGATTTCCGCCGGGTTGTCGGCCATCCAGCGCACGTAGTCGGGCAAGGTGGCGCACTGGCGCAGCTTCATGCGGCGGTCGATGCGGCGCATTACGGTACTGAGCTTGTAATCGGCAAAGTTGGCGCCAGTGTGCTGGAGCAGCAGCTGGTACATCTGCTGCAAGGCCGCGCGCTGGTCGTCGGCCTGCATCAGCAGCGTGCCTGTCTGGTCGTTCGCGCGGCGGCGGCGCCAGTTGGCCACCTGCGCCGCCATCTCGGCCGGCAGCGCCACGATGTCCACCGCGTGCGCGGCAATCGCGCTGGCCGGCATGGGGTCGAAGCGCGCCGATGCCGGCAATTGCGCCATGGTCAGGCCGCCGGCATCGCGGATCGCTGCCAGGCCGATGGTGCCGTCGGCGCCGGCGCCAGACAGCGTAATGCCCACGGCATGCTCACCGCAGCAAGCGGCGAGCGCGCGGAAAAAACTGTCGATCGGATGGCGCCCGTCGGCCGGCCGGACGGTAAAGCAACCGCTGTCGAAGCCGCAAACGCCGCTGGCCGGCGCCACGTACACATGGTCGGCTTGCACCGCCGCACCATGCGCCAGCTCGACTACCGGCATGCGCGTCACGCGTTGCAGCAACTGCGGCAGGATCGACTGCTGCGACGGATCGCGGTGCTGCACCACTACGTAGGCAAAGCCGCTGGCCGGCGCCACGCTGGCCAGGAATTCGCAGATGGGATCGAAACCGCCGGCAGAAGCGCCGATGCCCACGACCGGCACCTGTCCGGCTTGAACGCACCCCTGCCCGCTGTCTGGTACAGCCGGGACTTCGGGGGAAGCGCTGGAGGTATTCATGGTGGCGTCCGGGCGCGGTGGCGTGGCGAAAAAGGATAGCTTGCCAGATTATTATAGCAAAGCGTCTTGCTTTTCCACCCCTGCCCTATGGCAGTCGCCGCGCCCGCAACGCTGGCCGGCCGCTACTGCGCCGCCACGTGCCAGCCGCCGCCGAGCGACTGAATCAGCGCCACCGCCGTGGTCTGGCGGTCGCCCTGGGCCTGGATCAAAGCGCGGCGCGCGTTGAGCGCGGTGGTCTGGGCGGTCACCACCTCGGTGTAGTTGACCTGGCCGGCGCGGTAGCGGTTGAGCATTTGCGCCTCCACCTGGTCGGCCGCTTCCGATGCGGCGCGACGCAATTCGAGCTGCAACGCCAGCGCGCGCGTGGCCGACAGCTGGTTTTCCACGTCCGCAAACGCGGTCAGCACGGTCTGGCGGTAGCTGGCAATGGCGGCGTCGCGCGAGGCCTCCGCGCCGGCCACGCGGGCCTTGATGGCGCCGGCGTCGAACAGCGTTTGCGCCGCCGACAGGCCCAGCGACCACAGGTTGTTCGATGCGTTGAACAGGCCGCCGGTGGCGCTGGAGCCGAAGCCGTACGAGCCGCTCAGGGTCAGGCTCGGGAAGTAGGCGGCGCGCGCAATGCCGATCTGCGCATTGGCCACGGCCACCCGGCGCTCGGCGGTAGCAATGTCGGGCCGGCGTTGCAGCAAGGTCGAGGGCACGCCGGTCGGCACATCGGGCACCACCACGGCCCACTTGGCGGGAGCAATGGCAAAGTCGCTGGCGGCGCGGCCCAGCAGGACCGCGATCGCATGTTCGAGCACGGCGCGCTGGCGCACCAGGCTCACCTGGTCGATGCGGGCATTGGCCAGCTGGGTTTGCGCCTGCAGCAGGTCCGACTTGGCGGTGACGCCGGCATCAAAACGGTTCTGGGTAATTTGCAGCACCCGCTCGTAGCCCTCGGTAGTGGCGTCGAGCAGCTCCTTCTGGGCGTCGGTCATGCGCAGCGACAGGTAATTGGTGGCCAATTCACCTTGCGCGGACAGGCGCGCGGCGGCCAGGTCGGCAGCGCTGGCCTGCAAGCTGGCCTCGGCGCTGTTGGCGCCGGCGCGCAGCTTGCCCCACACGTCCGGCTCCCAGCTGGCGCCGATGCTGGTGCGGTAGGCATTGGTGGCGCGGGTGTCGCCGCCACCGCCGGTGCGGTTGGCGGTGGCGGACAAATCGACCACCGGGAACAGCGCCGCGCGCTGCTCGGCCACCAGCGCCCGGGCCTGCGCGTAATTGGCTGCGGCCACCGCCACGTTCTGGTTGGTCACTTCCAGGCTGGCGGCCATCTGGTTCAGCTGCTCGTCGCCGAACAGCTGCCACCACGGGCCGCGCTCGAGCATGTCGGCCGGCGTGGCCTCGGTCCAGCCGGCGGCCACTTTCTCGGCGGCGGGCGCGGTTTCCTTGAAGGCCGCAGGGCTTGGGGTGGCGGGCACCTGGTAGGCGGGACCGACCGCGCAGCCGCTCGCCAGCAGCGCAGACGCCAAGGTCAGGACAATGGTCGCAGGACGGAAAACAGGTACTTGTGTGCTCATGGTGTGGTCGGCGCCGCAGTTGCCTGCTCGCCGTGGATTCTGCTCAGTTGTTGTTCGGACGGGCTGCGGCGACGCAGCTTGTCCATCAGGATGTACACCACCGGCGTGGTGAAAAGGGTCAGCAGCTGGCTGGCGATCAGGCCGCCGACGATGGTCACGCCCAGCGGACGGCGCAATTCGGAGCCTTCGCCAAAGCCGATCGCCAGCGGCAGCGCGCCCAGCGCGGCAGCCACGGTGGTCATCAGAATCGGGCGGAAGCGCAGCAGGCATGCCTCGCGCACTGCCTCCAGCGGTGACAGCCCACGCGAACGCTCGGCCTCCAGCGCAAAGTCGATGATCAGAATGGCGTTCTTCTTGACGATGCCGATCAACAGGAAAATCCCGATCAGGGCGATGGTCGAGAACTCCATCTTGAACAGCAACAGCGCCAGCACGGCGCCCACGCCTGCCGACGGCAAGGTAGTCAGCACGGTCACCGGGTGTACCAGGCTTTCGTACAGGATGCCCAGCACGATGTAGATCACCACGATGGCGGCCAGGATCAGCAGCGGCAGCGCCTTGTTGCTGTCCTGGGCGTTCTTGGCCGAGCCCTGGAAGCTGCCGCGCACATTGTTCGGCAGGCCGATCGCCGCCTCGGCGGCGGCAATCTGCACCGTTGCGTCGGACAGGCTCACGCCCTCCACCAGGTTGAAGGCGATGGTGGTGGCCAGTTCGCCGTCCTGGTGGTTGATCGAGGTGGCCGTGGAACTCTCGGCAAATGTGGCCACCGCCGACAGCGGCACCATGGTGGTGGCAGAGGTGCTCAGCGCGGACCCGGACGAAGCGTCGCGCACCGCCGGCGCCGACACGTTGGCCGCCAGGCCGGTGCTGCTGGCCGTGGTGGTGGTGCCGCTGGCGGTGGTCGTGGTGGTGGTCGCAGCGGGAGCGCCGCTGGGATTGGACGCCGTGGGCGACGGCAGCCCCTTCGACGGCACATACACATCCTTGAGCGACTCGGGACTGCGGCTGTACTCGCGCGCCACTTCCATGATCACGTGGTACTGGTTGACCTCATCGTATATGGTGGCTACCTGGCGCTGGCCAAAGCTGTTGTACAGCGCATTGTCGATGTCCCTGGACGTGATACCCAGGCGTGATGCACTGTCCTTGTCCACCGTGACATAGGTTTCCACGCCATTCTCGGCCTGGTCGCTATCGACGTCGATCATGCCGGGCTGGCCTCTCATGGCCTCGGCCAGGCGCGTGGCCCATTTTTTCAGATCGGCCTCGTTGTCGCTCTTGAGCGTATACTGGTAGTTGGCGTTGGCCGAGCGACCGCCCGAACGCAAGTCCTGCACGGGGCTCAGGAACAGGCTCACGCCGGTCACCTTGGCCAGTTTCGGCCGCAGGCGCGCCAGTACGGCGTTGCCGGCCACGGTGCGCTCGTTGGCGGGTTTGAGGTTGATGAACATGAAGCCGCCGCCGGCACGCCGCCCGCCGGTAAAGCCCACCACGGTAGCGACATCGGGATCGTCCTTGATGATGTTCACCAGTTGGCGCAGCTTGCCCTGCATGGCCTGGAACGAGATGCTCTGGTCGGCGCGGATGCCGCCGTTGATCTGGCCAGTATCCTGCTGCGGGAAGCCGCCCTTGGGAATGGCCGCGAACAGGTAAAAGTTCAGGCCCACCACGAACAGCAATCCCAGCATCACCAGCCACACGCTCGACAAGGCCCAATCCAGGCCATGCTCGTAGCCTTTCAGGATGCGGTCGAAACCGCGCTCGAACACGCGCGCAATGCGGCCCGGCTTGGCGGTGTGCTGGTCGGCCTTGAGCAGCCAGGCGCACATCATCGGTGTGGTGGTGAGCGACACCACCAGCGAAATCATCACCGCCGCCGACAGGGTGACGGCAAACTCCTTGAACAGCGCGCCGAACTGGCCGCCCATGAACAAGAGCGGAATGAACACCGCGATCAGGGACAGGCTGATGGACAGCACGGTAAAACCCACCTCGCGCGCACCGAGCAATGCCGCTGTCATGCGGTCCATGCCGGCCTCGATATGACGCGTGGTATTTTCCAGCACCACGATGGCGTCATCGACCACGAAGCCGGTGGCCACCGTCAGCGCCATCAGCGACAGGTTGTTGAGTGAAAAGCCGAGCAAATACATCACACCGAAAGTGCCGAGCAGCGAGACGATGGTGGCCACGGCCGGAATGATGGTGGCGCGCAGGTTGCGCAGGAAGGCGCTCACCACCAGCACCACCAGCAGGATCGAGATGATCAGCGTGATTTCGATTTCGTGCAGCGAGGAGCGGATGGAATTGGTGCTGTCGCTGGCAACCGACACCGTCACATCGGGCGGCAACTGCGCCTGCAAGGCAGGCAGTTGCGCACGCACGCTGTCCACGGTCTCGATCACGTTGGCGCCGGCCTGGGGCCGCAGCAGCACGACGATGGCCGGCTGGCCGTTGAATAGGCCCAGGTTGTTCTGGTCTTCCACGCCATCGACCACTTCGGCCACATCCTGCAGGCGGATGGCGGTGCCGTCGCGCCAGCCCACCACCAGGTTGCGGTAGTTGGCGGCGCTGCGGCCGCCCTCCCCGTTCACCGATTCGGTATAGATTTGCAGCCGGCGGCCGTCGCCCTGCAGGGCGCCGCGCGGGCGGTTGGCGTTGGTGGCCTGGATGGCGGCGCGTACGTCCTCCATCGACAGGCCCACCTTGTTGAGCGTGTACGGGTTCAGTTCCACCCGCACCGCCGGCAGCGAACCGCCGCCCAGCTCCACGTCGCCGATGCCGTCCACCTGCGACAGGCGCTGCACCACCACGTTGGAGACGGCATCGTAGATCTGGCCCGGCGTGCGCGTCTTGGACGTCAGCGCCAGGATCATTACCGGCGAGCCGGACGTATTGGCCTTGCGGTAGGTGGGGTTGCTGCGCAGCGTGGCCGGCAGATCGACCCGGCTGGCGTTGATTGCCGCCTGCACTTCGCGCGCCACCGCATCGACGTTACGATTGAGATCGAACTGCAAGGTGACGTTGGCGCTGCCCGTGTTCGAGCTCGAGGTCATTTCGTTGACCCCGGCGATGACGCCCAGGTGCCGTTCGAGCGGCGTGGCCACGCTCGACGCCATGGTCGAGGGGCTGGCGCCCGGCAGGCTGGCCGACACCGAAATGACCGGGAAATCCACCTGCGGCAGCGGCGCCACCGGCAGCACGAAGAACGCGCCGATGCCGGCCAGCGCCAGGCCGATCGTCAGCAGGACGGTGGCGATCGGCCGCTTGACGAAGGGCGACGACAGGTTCACAGCGCACCGCCTTCGACCGGATACGCATCATCGTGCTTGCGGGCCGGCTGACCACCAAAGCGGCGTCCCAGGCTGTCGAAGGCAAGATAGATCACCGGCGTGGTAAACAGCGTGAGCAGCTGGCTGACGATCAGGCCACCGAAGATGGCCAGGCCCAGTGGCCGGCGCAGCTCGGCGCCCTCGCCCCAGCCCAGCATCAGCGGCACGGCTGCAAACAGCGCCGCCAGCGTGGTCATGATGATGGGGCGGAAGCGCAGCAGCGCGGCCTGATGGATCGCGTCGCGCGGCGACTTGCCGCCTTCGCGCTCGGCCTCGATGGCAAAGTCGATCATCATGATGGCGTTCTTCTTGACGATGCCGATCAGCAGGATGATGCCGATAATGCCGATCACCCCCAGGTCCTGGCCCGTGATCATCAGCGCCAGCAGCGCGCCCACGCCGGCCGACGGCAAGGTGGACAGGATGGTCAGCGGATGCACATAGCTCTCGTACAGCACGCCGAGCACGATGTACACGCACACCACCGCCGCCAGGATCAGCCACAGCTGGTTGGACAGCGAATTCTGGTACGCGCCCGAAGCGCCGAGGAAGGTCAGCGTGACCGACTGCGGGAACTTGATTTCCACGGCGGCCTGGCGAATCGCATCCACGGCGGTACCGAGCGAGACGCCGCTGGCGGTGTCGAAACCGAGCGTGGTGGCCGGATACTGCGCCACGTGCGTGACCTGCAACGGCGCCGGCCGCTCGCTGATGGTGGCCACCGCCGACAGCGGCGTAGCCTTGCCCGAGCCGGTACGCAATTGCAGGTTGATCAGGTCCTGCGGCGACGTGATGGAATCATTCTTCGCTTCCAGGATCACGCGGTACTGGTTGGTCTCGGTGAAGATGGTGGAAACGATGCGCTGGCCGAAGGCGCTGTACAGCGCATCGTCGATCGATGCAGCGGTGACCGACAGGCGCGACGCCGTATCGCGGTCGATCGAGATGTACGCGGCATTGGCGCTGGCGCCCACGTCGGACACCACGTTGCGCAGCTCCTTCTTGGTCCGCATCTGGTCGGCCAGCTTGGTGGCCCACTCGTTGACGGTGGCGTTATCGGCCCCCTCGATCGACACGCGGAACTGGGTGGGTCCCGATTCGGCGTCAATGGTCAGATCCTGGGTCGGTTGCAGGTACAAGGTCATGCCCGGAATCTGCGCCACGCGTGAACGCAGGCGGTCCATGATGTCCTGCTGGTTGCCGGAGCGGTCGTGTTTCAGGTTGATCAGCATGCTGCCGGTGTGGAGCATGCTGTTGTTGGCCGCGTCCACGCCGACCACGGAGCTGAGCGTGCCCACGGCCGGATCGTCGAGGATGGCGCGCGCAGCCTGCTGCTGCAGTTCCGCCATGCGCGCATACGAGACGGCCTTGCCGGTTTCCAGGCGCGCCTGCAACTGGCCCGTGTCCTGCGTCGGGAACAGGCCTTTCGGGATGGCGATGTACAGCAGCACGGTGAGCAGCATGGTGCCCAAGGCGACCAGCAAGGTCAGGCCGCTGCGCGCGATCACCCAGGTGAGCGAACGGTCGTAGTGGCCCACCACCCAGTCGAAGAAATGCTGGAACTTGATGGCGAAACGGCTCGGCTTTTCCTCGCCGTGCGGTTTCAGCCAGCGCGCCGACATCATCGGCACCAGGGTCAGAGACACCACGGCTGAAATCAAAATGGTGATTGCCAGCGCCATCGCGAACTCGCGGAACAGCCGGCCCACCACGTCGCCCATGAACAGCAGCGGAATCAGCACCGCGATCAGCGAAACCGTCAGCGAGATGATGGTAAAGCCGATCTGCTTGGCGCCGCGCAGCGCGGCCGGCATCGGTGCGTCGCCCTCTTCGATGTAGCGGGCGATGTTTTCGATCATGACGATGGCGTCATCGACCACGAAGCCGGTGGCAATGGTGAGCGCCATCAGCGACAGGTTGTTCAGGCTGTAGCCGAGCAAATACATCACGCCGCAGGTGCCGATCAGCGAGATCGGCACCGACAGGCTGGCGATGATGGTCGCGCGCATGCTGTGCAGGAAGGCGAAGATCACCAGCACCACCAGCACCACGGCCAGCAGCAGCTCCATGCCCACGTGCTTGACCGAGGCGCGGATGCCGGTGGTGCGGTCGCTCAGCACCTCGACCTTGATCGCGCCCGGCAGGCCCGCTTCCAGTTCCGGCAGGCGTGCCTTGATGGCGTCCACGGTGGCGATCACGTTGGCGCCGGGCTGGCGCTGGACGTTGAGGATGATGGCCTGTTTGAGGTCGTTCTGCGAGCCGGCCCAGGCGCCCAGTTCCACGTTCTCGGCGCTATCGACCACCTGCGCCACGTCGGACAGGCGCACCGGGGCGCCGTTCTTATAAGTCAGCACCAGGTCGCGGTAGTCCTTGGCGGTGACCAGCTGGTCGTTGGCGTTGATGGTGTAGGCGCGCGTGGGGCCGTCGAAACTGCCCTTGGCGCCGTTGGAGTTGGACGACGTGATCACCGTGCGCAGCGTATCGAGCCCCAGCCCGTACGATGCCAGCAGGTTCGTATCGGCCTGGATGCGCACGGCCGGGCGCTGGCCGCCGGACAGGGTCACCAGGCCCACGCCCGAGACCTGCGAGATTTTCAGCGCCAGGCGGGTGTTGACGATGTTCTGCACTTCCGTCAGCGGCATGGTGTCGGACGTGATCGCCAAGGTGAGTACCGGCGCGTCGGCCGGGTTGACCTTGGCGTACACGGGCGGCGCCGGCAAATCGGTAGGCAGCAGCGACGTGCCGGCGTTGATGGCGGCCTGCACTTCCTGCTCGGCCACTTCCAGCGTCTGGCCCAGGCCGAACTGCAGGGTGATGATGGACACGCCGGCGGCGCTGGTGGAACTCATGCGCTGCAAGCCCGACATCTGGCCGAACTGGCGTTCCAGCGGCGCGGTCACGGTCTGGCCCATTACCTCCGGGCTGCCGCCCGGGTACAGCGTTTGCACCTGGATGGTGGGAAAATCGACTTGCGGCAGCGCCGACAGCGGCAGGAACTTGAAGCCTACCAGGCCGGCCAGCACGATCGCCAGCATCAGCAGCGAGGTCGCTACCGGCCGCTGGATAAAGGGAGCGGATGGACTCATGAATGGTCCCTCACTGCGCCGCGGCCTGATCTTTGCGGCGGCGATGCTCGCCGGCCGGCGCGGCGCCGTCGGCGGCCTTGGCGCCGGCAGCGCCCTGGTGGTTGCCGGAACCAGGCAGCGTGACCTTGGCGCCCTCTTTCAGGCGGTCGGCGCCTTCGGTGATGACTTTTTCGCCGACCTGCAGGCCGCTGGAGATTTGCACCTTGTCTACCGTCGCTTCGCCGCGCGTAATGCTGCGCATGGTGACGGTCTTGTCTTCCTTGAGCACCCAGACAAAATCGCCCTTGGCGCCGTGGCGCACGGCGTTCACCGGCACCATGATGGCGTCCTTGATAGTGCGCAGTTCCAGCCGCACGTTGACGAACTGGCTCGGGAACAGCGTCGATTTGTCGTTGGCAAAGCGGGCCTTGGCCTTGACGGTGCCGGTCTGGGTATCGACCTGGTTGTCCAGCGCCGCGAACTTGCCGCTGTCGAGCGTGTTGGTGCGGGTGCGGTCGAGCGCCAGCGCCGGCAGCGCGGCATTCTCGTTAATGCGCTGCATCAGGTTCGGCACGCTGTCCTGCGGGATCGAGAACTCGACGTCGATCGGCGACATCTGCGTGATCACGGCAATGCCGGTGGAGTCGCCGGAACTGACCAGGTTACCGATATCGACCACGCGCAAGCCCACGCGGCCGGTGATCGGCGCGATGACCTTGGTGTAGCCGAGATTGAGCTTGGCCGTGCCTTCGGCTGCGCGGTCGGTCATGACGGTGCCTTCGAGCTGCTTGACCAGCGCGGCCTGGGTATCGACGTCCTGGCGCGCGATCGAGTCCTGTTTCAACAGGGTGTTATAGCGTTCGAGTGTGAGCTTGGCGTTTTCCAGCTGCGCCTCGTCGCGCTGGCGCTGGCCGCTGGCCTGCAGCAGCGACATTTCGAACTGGCGCGGATCGATCTGCGCCAGCACCTGGCCGGCCTTGACCATCTGGCCTTCCTTGAACAGCACTTTTTGCAGGATGCCGGTCACTTGCGGGCGCACCGTGGTGGTGGCTGCAGCGGTGACCGTGCCAAGCGCTTCGAGCGTGACCGGGATGTCGGCCTTTTCCGCTGTGGCCACGCCCACCGTGGTGGCGGGCATGCCGCGCCGGTTGCCGCCACCGGGGCCGCCGGGGCCAGGACCACCGGGACCGGCAGCGCCCGGAGCACCAGGCACGGGCGCCGCCGGCTGGTGCGTCAGATACCAGGCCAGCCCTCCCAGCCCTGCCATCGCCGCGACGGCGATCACGCCACCGATGATTTTTGAACGGCGGCTTTTGGGGCGGTTGAGATTCGAATTTGGCTTGGCTGGTGTTTCCATTATTGTCCCTGTTTGTATGCTGGCGAATCAGAATGCGTGGACTCTAGCACAAGGCCCCTGCCCTGTCAGTTGCCCATGCACAGCCGATACAAACTCGCTACAAAGTCGTGGACAATCAAGGACTTCAGCCACACTTCCTTCAACTAGCTTTACATTTCTTTACCGGCGTGACATCGGCCCGATACCGCCGCCCGCGACAATCTCCCCCATCGCTTAAACTGCGGCGGCAACGCTGTAAAATGATCTGATGATGACCACCCCACCCGAACCCGCCAACCGCATCCTGCTGGTGGAAGACGATCCCCGCCTGGCAGACATGCTCACCGAATACCTGACCCAGGCAGGCTTTCGCGTCACCCACGCCCCCAACGGCCGCGAGGCCGTCGTGCACATCGCCGCCGGCCAGGCCGACGCCGTGATCCTCGACCTGATGCTGCCCGACATGGACGGCCTCGACGTATGCCGCCAGGCGCGCGCCGTCTCCGACGTGCCGGTGCTGATGCTCACCGCGCGCGGCGACGCCATCGACCGTATCGTCGGCCTGGAAATGGGCGCCGACGACTACCTGCCCAAGCCGTTCGAACCGCGCGAGCTGCTGGCCCGCCTGCGCGCCATCCTGCGCCGCCGCGTGGACGTCGGCCTTGGCCGCGCCGACCAGCGCGGTGGCCCGTCCGGTTCCCACGACTTCCTGCGCTTCGGCCGGCTGGAAATCGATTCAGCCTCGCATTCGGCAAAGCTTGACGGCGTACCGTGCGAACTGACTGCCTACCAGTTCGACCTGCTGCTGGTGCTGGCCCGCCACGCCGGCCGCGTACTCTCGCGCGACAGCCTGATGGAACTGCTCAAGGGCGAACCGATCGAAGCGTTCGACCGCTCGATCGACGTCCACATGTCGCGCATCCGCGCCGCCGTCGAGGACGACCCGAAAAAGCCGCGCCGCATCATCACCGTGCGCGGCGCGGGCTACCTGTTCGCCAAGGTGCAGGATTGAGCGCAATACGGCCTGCGCCTGCGGCGCCCAAAGCTGGACTGTTCCAGCGCTTTTCGCGCGGCTTGCCGCGCCTGTACTTCAGCTTTTACGTGGCGCTGCTGGTCGTGCTGCTGCTGTTCGCCATGGCGGTGCTGCAATCGTGGGGCCGCTCGGGCGGGCCGCTGGAGCGCTCCAACGCCACCCTGTCGCGGGTGATGATGAACGTGCTGGCGCCGCTAGATGCCCCGCACGCCCAGCAGCAGGCCGCGCTGGAAAAGGTGGCGGCCGGCCTGAACGCCCACATGACGCTCTACACGCGCGACTGGCGGCCGCTGGCCGTGGTCGGCGACCTGATCCCGGCGCGCCACTGGCGCCAGCGCGGCATCACCGGCCCGCCGCCCGAATCGTACGTGCGCCTGCCCGACGGCCGGCGGCTGCTGTCGAGCGAGCCGCTCGGCTTCATCCGGCCCAAGGCGGCGCTGCAAAACACCATGCTGATGCTGGCGCTGGTGATCGGCGTGGCGGCGTTTCCGCTGGTACGGCGACTGACCAAGCGCCTCGAGCGCCTGCAACAGGGCGTGGAATCGCTGGGCGCCGGCGACCTGACGGCGCGCGTCAAAGTGGAAGGCAATGACGAAGTGGCGCGCCTGGCGCAAAGTTTTAACAGCGCCGCCGACAAGATCGAGCAGTTGGTGGGCGCCCATAAAACCCTGCTGGCCAACGCCTCGCACGAACTGCGCACGCCACTGGCGCGCATCCGCCTGGCGCTGGAACTGGTGAAGGACAACGTGGAACCCAAACGGCGCGCCGGACTGGAACAGGACATCGCGGAGCTGAACGACCTGCTCGACGAAATCCTGCTGGCCAGCCGCCTCGGTGCGCTCACCGACACCACCCAGTACGAAGAGATCGACCTGCTGGCGCTGGCGGCCGAAGAATGCGCGCGCTACGACGAGGCGCTGCTCGACGGCCAATCAGCCGTGCTGCAAGGCGACCCGCGCCTGCTGCGCCGCCTGCTGCGCAACCTGCTGGAAAACGCCTACCGCCACGGTGTGCCGCCGGTGCACGTGACCATCGCTGCCGAAACAGGCATGGCGCGCTTGTTGGTGTGGGACCAGGGGCCGGGCATACCGGAAGAGGAATTTGAACGCGTGTTCGAGCCGTTTTACCGCCGCCGCAACACCCGCGACAACAGTGGCGCGGGATTGGGCCTGGCGTTGATCAGGCAAATCGCGCGCCGCCATGGCGGCGAGGCGCGCTGTGTGCTGCGCGGAGACGGGGGCAGCTGCTTCGAGATTACGTTGCCGCTGCCCGCGTAAAACTCACGGAACTTCGCACAAGCAGTGCGTAATCACGGTAAATGGCTTGCGTGATGCCTTGATATCGGCCAGCCACGCCATATCCTGCGCCACGCCGTTGGCCGCGCCAGGCGGCAGACCGGTCGCCGCCGTCACTCCGAGGTTCAACTTGGCCGACACCGCGTTGGCGATCGACTGACCGACTGCCTGCGCCGCCGTGCCACCGACCATGCCCAGCACCCGCTCGAACTTGCTGATTTCGCGTTCGATGTACACGGTGCGATAACCGGTCAGCTTGGCGCGCTTGGCGGCCGACGCCAGGGCGTCGCCGTAGCTGCCCAGGGTATCGACCAGGCCGCGCTCCTTGGCCTGGGCGCCGGTCCAGACGCGGCCTTGCGCCACGGCGTCGATTTTCTCGGGCGTGGTTTTGCGGGCCTTTGCCGCGCGCGCGGTAAAGTCGGCGTAGATATGGTTGACGCTGCCCTGCATTACCTGCACGAAGCGCGGATCGAGCGGGCGCAGTGGATTGTAGGCGTCGCCAAGCCACGTGGTAGGCTGGCCGGCGGAATGGATGCCCAGCTTGTCAGCCACTTTTTCGGCGGTAGGCAGGATGGCGAACACGCCGATCGAACCGGTGATCGTGTTCGGTTCGGCGATCACTTCATCGGCCGACATCGAAATCCAGTAACCGCCCGACGCAGCCACGTTGCCCATCGAGACCACCACCGGCTTGCCGGCAGCGCGCGTGAGTTCCAGTTCGCGGCGGATCAACTCGGAGGCAAAAGCGCTGCCGCCCGGCGAATCGACGCGCAGCACCACGGCCTTGATGTTCTTGTCTTCGCGCGCAGCGCGGATCAGCTTGGAGGTGGAATCACCGCCGATGCTGCCCGGACCGGCCGTGCCGTCGCTGATCGAACCCTGGGCGATGACCACGCCGATGGCGTCGCCGGTCATCGGCTCGGACTGGCGCGCCAGGTAATCGTCGAAGCCGACCTGGCGGAAGCTCTTGCCTTCGTCGTCGACGGCGCCGCGCTTGATCATCAGGTCGCGGATTTCATCGCGGGTTTTCAGACCGTCCACCAGCTTGGCCGCCAGCGTGATTTTTGCCAGGTCGCCGTTGAACTCGACCACCTTGGCCGGCAATTCGTCGATCGATTTCATGATCTGGCCCTTGGGCAGCTTGCGCGCCTTTTCCACGTTGTCGGTGTAGGACGTCCACAGGGCATTGTTCAGGTAGGCATCCGCCTCGGCTGCCGCTGGCGACGGGCCGTTGGCGATGTACGGTTCCGCAAAGCTCTTGTAGGTACCCACGCGCATCAGGTTGACGGTGACGCCCAGTTTGTCGAGCGCGTCGCGGTAGTAATTGCGATAGCGGCCGTAACCTTCAATCATCACCACGCCCATCGGGTGCACGTACACCTCGTTGGCGTGGGCGGCGACCAGGTACTGGTTCTGGTCATAGTTGGTGCCCCAGGCAACCACGGTTTTGCCGGACGCCTTGAAGCGGTCGATGGCGGACGCCACTTCGCGCAGCATCGCGGGTCCGCCACCCTGCATTTCGTCGGTGAGCAGCACGGCGCCGCTGATGTTGGCATCCTTGGCGGCAGCGTCGAGCACCTTGAGCACGTCGCGCAGCTGCAGCATGCGCAGCGTTTCGCCGCCTTGCGCGCTGGTGAGCAGCGCGTCGCGCGGGTTGAGACTGGTCTGCTCGACCAACTGGCCCTTGAGGTCCAGCACCAGCGTGGTCTTGGCTGCGAGCGGCTTGGCGCCGCCGCCGAAGATGGCAATCGCCAGCACGATCAGCAGCGCCAGGAACAGCAGGTTGAGGATCGTGCGGCGGCCGGCGTCGAGCGCGCGCCAGAAAAAGCCGAAGCCACTACGAATATAGGAAAGCGGTGAACGGGCCATCAAGACTCCATGTGATTGCGAAATTTACAAGGATGATACTGCAAGTTCGGGCGCTTGCCGAGGGGTGGAAATCATCAGCAGCCCGATAAATACCAGGACGCCGTTCAATACCAGCAGTTCGAGCCCCAAACGATAATGTTCGAACAACGCCGCCTGGTTGACATCGACAGCGTAGCAAAGCGCGGGGCCGGCCAGCGCCACCCACGGCACCCAGCGGTTGCGCACCGCACGCTGCGTCAGCAGCCCGAAGGCGAAAAGACCCAGCAGCGGCCCATAGGTATAACCAGTGAGCTTGAGCACCAGGCCCACCATGCTGGCGTTGTCGATCCATTTGAACAGCAGCACCAGCACCAGGAACAGCGCACAAAAACCGAGGTGCACGCGGTGGCGGATGCGCACCCGGTCCGCCTCGACCAGGTCCGCGCGGCGCTCGATGCCGAGGATGTCAAGGCTGAACGTGGCCGTGAGCGCGGTCATGGCGCCGTCCGCGCTGGGGAACAGTGCCGATACCAGGCCGATGAAGAACAGCAGTTGCAGCGCGGCGGGCATGTGGCCCATCACCACCGCCGGGAACAGCTTGTCGCCGGTGGCGGCAACGCCCACGGTCGGCGCATACAGCGACAGCAAGCCGCCCAGGAACATGAACAGCACCAGCACCGCCGTGAGGATCACGGTCAGCACCAGCATGTTCTTTTGCGAGTCGCGCAGGGTCTTGATCGAGATATTCTTTTGCATGGTCTCCTGGTCCATGCCGGTCATGGCCAGCACGATGAAGAAGCCGGCCAGCACCTGCTTCCAGAAGTTGGCCGGGCTGTCGATATCGCTGGTGATCCAGCGCGTCAGACCCGCGTCGTGCAGGCGCGCCAGGCTCTCGAGCGGCCCGATCTCCATTTCATGCAGCAGCCAGCCCACGCACGCCAGCAGGCCAATGACCATGCCGGCCGTTTGCAGGGTGTCGGTCCAGACGATGGTTTTCACGCCCCCTTCGTAGGTGTACAGCAGGATCATCGCCAGGATCACGACGGTGGTAAGCCAGAACGGCACACCGAGGCTGTCGAGAATGGTGATTTGCAGGATATTGACGACCAGGTACAGCCGCGCCGAAGCGCTGAGCAGGCGCGAAAGAATGAAGAACGCCGCCCCGCTACGATAGGCGCCGCTACCGAGCCGCACGTCGAGGTAATGGTAGATCGAGGTCAGTCTCAGGCGATAGTACAGCGGCAGCAGGATGAAGGCCACGGCGACATAGCCAAGCACATAGCCGAGAATCACCTGCAAATAGCCAAACCCACCGGCCCCCACCGCCCCCGGCACGCTGATGAAGGTCACACCCGACAGCGTGGTCCCCACCATGCCAAACGCCACCACCATCCAGTTGCTGCGCTTGTTACCGATGAAGAAACTGGCATTGTTCGCATGACGCGAGGTGCGCCACGCCACGGCCAGCAGCAGGGCGAAATACGCAAACACCAGGCAGAACAGGGATACGGCAGACATGGAAAGATCCAGCAAAATTCGACAGGGCGACAATATACACTGCTGTCGGCCTGCCGTTGCCCGCTAACGCTCCCCACCCTCACGCATCAGAATTTATACGTCGCCCCCACAAAATACCGCCGCCCCGACCAGGCCAGCTCATTCCTCCGCTCCTTCGAGCCCGAGTTCAGGTACTGCGCTTCGTCCGTCAGGTTCTTGCCTTCCACCGACAAGGTCAGATTCTCGGTCACGCGCAATTGCAGCTTGGCGTCCAGGTAACCGACCGCTTCCGCGTACACGGGCAGCGAGGCGTTGGCGTCCACGGTGCCGGTGTAGTAGCTGTCGCGGTAGTTGTAGGCCAGGCGGGCGTTCCATTTGCCCAGGTCGTACCACACGCCCACGTTGTAGCTGTTGCGCGACATGCCGGGATAAGGCAGTACCGTGTTATCGAGCGGGTTGAGCAGTTCCTTGCCGGTGGCGTAGGAGAATGTCATGCGGGTGTAGTTGGCGTCCAGGCCCAGGCCGCCGAAGGCGCCCGGCAGCATGGTCAGCGCGGTGCGTCCGGCCAGTTCCCAGCCCTTGGTCACTGCGCCCTCGCTGTTGATCGAGGTTTTCAAGTCCCAGCGCTGGCCGTTGTTGAACACGTCCACGCCGGGCAGGATGACGTCGTTCTGGATATAGCTGCTGATGTCCTTGCGGAAGAACGCCAGCGACAACTGCGAATCGCGCGACGGATACCATTCCACGCTGACGTCCTTGTTGGTGGCGCGGAATGGTTTCAGGTTGACGTTGCCGCCAACGCAATCATCAGCGCTGCCGTCGCCACCAAACTGCGACTGGCCGCTGTTGGCGATGCAGTTGACGGTGGGCGTCAGGCGGTCGATGAACGGCCGCGCCATGACCTTGCCCCAGCCCAGGCGGGCGACCAGCGTGTTGGGCACGAACCAGGCGGCCAGGTTGAAGCTTGGCAGCGTGTCGCTGTACTTGTTGCGCACGGTGACAATGTCGTTGGCCAGCACGGTTTCCACGCGGGCATTGGTGGCGGGATTGGCCGAATAGGCGCGGTATGAACGCAAGCCGGTGGCGCGGGTTTCGGTGCCGGCGTAGCGCAGGCCGATATTGCCGTCCAGCGCCACGCCGTACAGCTCGTGCTCGAAATCGGCGCGTACATAGAATGCCTTGATTTTCTCTTCGACCGCAAACTGCGGCGGCATCGGGTAGGACTTGCCGTCGCTGCCGATCGAGTTGCGCAGCAGGTCGTGGTTGTAGCGGGTCAGGTCGAAATACTGGGCCGAGTTGGCAAAGCTGGGCGCGGTCCAGGCGTTCGGGTAGCCGGACAGGCCGTCGTAGCCGCTCAGGAACGAGCCCGGCGTGCTGGTGCGGATCGCATCGACCAGTTGCTGCATCTGGGTGCCGCTGACATAACGCGTGGTGTTGTTGGCGGTCAGGCCGGTGCCATAGACCGTGTTGCCGCCGTTGCGCAGCACGCCGGACGTGTTGAGCGGATCGAAAATGATTTCGTGGCGCACTTCGGGGCTGCGCACGGTGACATCGTCGGCCGTGGTACTAGGGTCGCCGCCGGCCAGGTAGCCAGTCCAGCGGTATTGCTCGGACGTGGACTTGCGGCCCTGGCCGCCGAAGTGCAAGGTGGTCAAAAACGGCATGTCGGGCCGGTATTTGAGGTCGAGCTTGACCTGGTCCTCGCCGTTGTCGGTAAACGATGGCTGGTACTGCGAGATGATGCGGGTGTAAACGTTGCTGTTGTTCGGATCGAAGCCGGCCGGGAAGGTGAACTTGGGCAAGCCCTGCTGGTCGAAATTGACCTTCAAGCCGGGAACATTGGCCTCCATGACGATGTTGTTGGTATTGAGCTCGTAGTACGAGCTGGTCTTGGCCACCAGGCCTTCGGCCGACCAGTCGCCGCTTTTCCAGTTGAAACCGCCCGAGCGGTAGTCGGACTTGATGTTGAGCGCGAAGTCGCGCGCGGCCGTGCTGAAGTTGTACGAGGCGCCCTCCCCCGGCACGTTCTGGCAAGTGCCGGACGTGAACGACGTCATCACGTGGTTGGTGAAACTCATGCCGGCCGGGGTCACGCCGGCGGTTGGTTCCGCGCACGATGCCGCCGGGGTGGCCAGCGGTGCGCCGTTGGCACCATAGACTGGCGCCACGCCCGAGGTCGAGAACCGCTTGATGGAACCGAAATCGGTCACATAATTACGGTCGTTGAGCATCTGCTTCTGGTTATTCTTGTTGTAGCGGCCCCAGACATTGAGATTATTGTCGATCTTGTACTGGGCAGTGAGCTCGGCGCTGGAACGGTTGTGGTCGCGGGTCCAGATGCCATAGCGTGGCACGCCGGGAGAATAGTCGAACCACTGGCTGTCGCAGGCGGTCTTGTCGGCACCGGACAGGGCCGCGCAACCGCCCTTGGCGGTGACGGCCGCCGCGCGCGGGTTGAGGCTGGTATTGGTCTTCTCGGGCGACTGGTCCCAGTCGCGGAAATAGCGCCAGTTACTGTTGCGCACGTAATCGTTTTGCGTGTACACCTTGTCATAGACCAGGTTGGCCATCAGGCCCAGCCGGCCATCGAGGAATTTGTCGGCCAGCAGCAGGCTGCCGCGCGGCTGGGCGCCGCCCCGGCTGCTGCTCTGTTCACCTTCGAGCTTGACCACCACCGTGCGGGTCTTGAAGTCGAGCGGCAGGTTGGTCTTGATGCTGACGGTGCCGCCGATGCCGCCCTCGGTCTGGTCGGCGGTCACGCCCTTGTACACGTCGATCGATTTGATCAGCTCGGCCGGCAGCTCGCGCAACTCGGCGCCGCGCCCGGCCGTGCCATTGGTGCTGAGCACTGACAGGCCGTTGATCTCGATGCGGTTGAGGTTGGCCTCCACACCACGGATATTGACTTGCGACCCCTCGCCGAAATCGCGCGAGAGCTGGACGCCGGTCACGCGCGACAGCGCCTCGCCCACGTTCTTGTCGGGGAATTCGCCGATATCCTCGGCGACGATGGAATCGACCACCGTGGACGCATTCTTCTTGCGGTCGATGGCGCCGGCCACCGATTGGCGGGTGCCGGACACCACCACCACGTTGTCGGGTTCGGTGTTGGCGGGTTTGGTTTGGGCCAATACGGTCGGAGTGGCCAGGAGGGCAAGCGCGCCGGCGACTGCGGCGGAAATGACGGTGGAACGGGGCAAAGGCATGATGTCTCCCAAAATCGTTGTTGTTTTGGATATTTGACCTGCCTGATCATCTTAGGAGAAGAAACTTTCTAAAAATCCTAAACCTTGCAAACAGTCATCGACATGACTTTTTGGAAAGCTGCACGTTGGGAGCATGCAACATGAAACGCGCCGGTCGCGCCCGGGCTTTGGTGTTATTCTGTCCGCATCTGTGACAAGTTAATAAGATAAACATCGTGACAATTCGATAGATTGCTGGTGCAATCCTTCGCCCTAATGGTATTGCGCGGCAGTGCTTGCAATGGTGGTGTTTCCACAAGGCTAAAAAATCGCTAATATAGCCGCGATAATTTGCATCAAACATGCCATCAACAGTAGCAATCCGCAGCAACGCGTTGGAAATACAATGACTTTAGAAAAGACTGGGGAATGGCATCTGGGGTCGGGCACCTGGCAGGTCCAGGATCTTGCCGACCGCAACCACGGTCCACAACTGGTGCGCACGCGCCTGGGCCACGACATCGCGCCCGACCTGCAGCCTGCCGATATCGCCAGCCTGATGCAGGCGCGCGCCGCCGATGGCGCGGCTGCGCTCTATCCGCCGGAGTTCCACTACTCGCCCGTCAACGGCACCAGGCTGGCGGCGCCGCCCGCGTCCGGCGCGCCGTGGGTGCCGCCGGCCGGCGCCTACCCGGTGCGCCAGGTGACGCAAGGCCACGTGGTGGGTCTGCGCCAGACCTCGGTCCCCCTGCACTTGCAGGACAAGGCCGGTTTCCACGCCGAGAGCGAGCCGGCCGCGCGCATCAAGCTGCCGCCCAGCGGCGACTACCAGTTCATCTCCGCCCCGTTCGGCACGCACGCCAACGCGCTGCTGGCGCTGAATCCCGAAAAAGGCGGCCTGTTCGCGTGGCTGCCGGCCAGCGCGCGCTGGGCGCCGCTGCATGGCGTCGGTGGCGTGTTCTTGGCGGAATCGAACCTGCCCTACGCCGCCTGGCGCGCCGAGCTGCACTACAACTTCAACAGCCGCGTGTTTGTCGCCACCGATGCGGGCCTGGCCTGCGTCACGCCGGACCTGGCGGCACTGCAATACGAGGTGCGTTATGCCGGCGACGGCCCGGCCGTCGGCGCCCCGCTGACCTTCCAGGGCCTGGTGTGGGCGCCGGTGCAACAGGGCCCCGGTCAGGTGGCGCTGGTGAGCCTGGACGCCAACGGCCAGCCCGGTGCGCCCGTGCTGCTCAATGACGCACCACCGCTGTTCGGCATGGGCGCGCCGGTCGGCTATGGCCGCACGGCAATCTGGCCGTGCATGACCGGCCAGCTGGTCTTGCAGCGCAAGCCCGATGGCGGTTTTGCTGTGCAATTTTTCCCGTGGCCGGCCGGTCTGGCGCCGCAGTTCGCGTTCGGCAGTCCGTACCTGGCCAAGGACGGCAACCTGTGGCAGTTGTGCTTTGACAGCAACAACCATAGTTACGCCTACGTGGCGCTGGGCAAACCCCTGCCCGAGATCGAACCGGCGCTGGGCCCGCGCCTGTCGTCCGGCGCCATGAACTACCGCTTCGCCACCAAGCACCACCAGGCGCCGTGGACCGAACCCGAGCACGGCGACGACGGCGCCACCAACGCGGTCGTGATTCCGCTGCTCGAGGTGGGCCCGCGCAGCACCATCGGCATCAAGCTGGCCAGCACGGTGGCAGTGGCGCAAACGCTGGCCTCCGCCGACCGCCTGCGCTTCCAGCTGGTGTGGGACGACCACGACGGCGAAACCACGTTCAACACCAGCGTGCTGCCGCAACCGTGGACCTTGCGCCTGTTTACCCACGACGGCAAGGTGTGGGCCTACCACCCCGAGCTCAAAGACATCCTCGGCTGGAACCTGGCAGCATGAATTCCACCCGACTCCTGGCCGCCATGGCGCTGTTGCTTGCTGCGTTGTTGGCGGCGCCAGCCCATGCCGCCATCCAGCAAGCTTTCCTGGTGCAAAACTCGGGCTGGATGGAACCGTTTTACCTCGATCCCGCCTCGCAACTCAAACCCTTGGTCGCAGCCGTGGCGCAGGCGGCGGCCGAATCCGACGATACGGTCCACTTGCTGGCATTCAGCCAGGGCACGGTGGGCAACGTCTCGCCGCGCGTATTGGGCACCTCGCGTGGCGCGGCCAACGTCGCGCAGTTGCTCGCCCCACTGACGCTGGCGCGCAAGACCACGGCGCCGGGCGCGGCACTGGCCGATACCGACTTCCAGGAAGCGGTCACGAAAACCATCACTGGTTCGTTCAAGGCCGCGCCCGGCATCGTCTGGATTTTCACCAACAACAAGAACAGCCCCGGCAACGACCCGGCCACCGCCGCCCGCAACCGCGATTTTTATCGCCTGCTGCACCTGGAACCGTCGATCACCAAGACCGTGGTGTTCCCGCTCAAGATGCCGGTGCAGGGCAAACTCTATGCGGCCAAGGGCTTGATGGTGTATGCGCTGGCCTACGGCCAGCCGGCTGCCGACGCCCTCACCCGCATCCTCGCCAACGACCGCCTGCAGAAAGTGCTCACCCGCCCGCCGCTGCGTTTGAAACCGGTGGACCAGGATGCGCTGCGCATCGTGCCCGAGCGCCTGCTTGACGCGCCCAATATGCGCGCCAGCCTGGGCAGCGATGGCCGCACCCTGGTGCTCGACGTCGATGCCGCCGCGCTGGCGCCCACCGTGCACCTGAAGGCGTCGCTGCAAAACCTGTTTTACCCGTACGTGATCGCCCGCGCCGATGTGGACGCCACGCTGTCCGCCGGCAAGCACAGCGTGCCGGTGCAGGTGGCGCCGGCCGCGATTGCCAACCTGGCGCCCGGTGCGCGCCAGGCGGTGGACGTGCAGTTCCGCCTGCCGGTCGAGCAAGTGCCATCGCCGTGGTCGAGCCAGGCCATTGCCGCCATGGGCAAGCAGGTGCTGCTGCCGATGCGCGTCACGCTCGGCCTCGAGCGCCAGAAGCTGACCTTGCCGGACTCGTTCAACGCCGACATGCAGGCGCTGTTCCCGGGCGACCCGATTTCCGAAGTGCTGCTGCCGCCCGAGAGCGTGAACAGCTCGCGCGCCGAAGTGCCGCTGCTGGTGCGCGTGCAATATCCGCTGCTGCCGGTGCTGGTGATCATGGGCTCGGTGCTGGCGCTGCTCGGCGGCGGCGCGGCCTTTGCCGTGCTGGCCACGCGCAGCAAGCGGTACGCGGTGCAGGTCGATGGCGCGCTGCGCCACGTGGTCATCAAGCCGTACCAGACTACCGAGGTGCGCGACCTCGACGGCAACGTGGTGGGCACGCTGCGGCGCGGCCTCGGCAAGCCGGTCGTGGCGCGCGTGGCCGAAGGCCACAGCTTGCGCCTGGCCTGATTTTTACTTTTACTTTTACCCGCCAAGGAGGCACACCAGATGGCCCAGGATAACAAAGACACCGGTTTCGCACTGCCCGCGCCGGACGCCGGCAAGACGCCGCCAGCCGCAACGGAACAGCCGGCAACCCCGGCCACCACCACTGACACCACCACCACCGAGATGCCGGTGCTGGCCGGCGCTGCCGACACCTCGTCGCGCGACCTGCTGGTGGGCGGCGGCATCCTGCTGGTGCTGTTCATCGCCTTCTTCTTCGCCCGGGGCGCTTATGCCAACGCGCTGGTGGTCAAGCGCGTGCCGCCCAACAAGGCCAACGCCGCCGGCTGGTGGCTGTTCGTGTTCCTGGCCAGTATTTCCACCGGCGTGGTGCTGGCTGCCGTCAACGCCGCCAAGTTCATGGCGCCGCTGATCATCGGCCCGATCCTGGCCGTTGCGCTGCTGGCGCTGGTGCTGACGTTCGTGTCGGGCCGCAGGTAAAACAGGTACAGACGCACACAACGAGAGTCGATCATGGAAAATATTCACCAGGCACCGGGCGCCGGCGAGCGCAAGCAGGAACAGACCATCGAGCTGCGTCCCACGCTGTTCATCGGCATCGGCGGCACCGGCATGGAAGTGCTGATGCGCGTGCGCCGCCGCATCCTCAACACCATGTGGGGCGGCAATGGCGCGCGCACGCGGGTGGACAGCCTGGTCGATTTTCCGGTGGCGCAGTTCATCCAGTTCGACCTCGACACCGGCGCCGTGATCGACAGCGGCCGTGCCCAGGCCGAAGACCTGCAATTCGAGCAGGTCAGGTTCACCGACGAAGACAAGATCGTCGAACCGTTCGACATGGACAAGTACAGCCGTGACGACGATGCGCTGGAACGCTATCCGCACATCAAGGAATGGCTGTCGCTCACGCCCAAGAAAATCCGTGAGCTTGGCATCGATCCGTCCAAGGGCGCCGGCCAGATCCGCGCCGTCTCGCGCCTGTACCTGTTCGACAAGTATGCCAAGGTGCGCGACAAGATCCGCCTGAAACTCAAGACCCTCAAGGCCAGCCTGTCGCACGAGCAGCAACTGAGCCAGCTGGGTCTGAAAATGGAAACCAGCAAATTCCGCATCGTGGTGGTCGGCTCGGTGGCGGGCGGCACCGGTTCCGGCGCCTTCCTCGACATGGGCTTGCTGGCGCGCTGGCTGGCCAAGAACGAGGTAGGTAATGCCGACGTCGAACTGATGCTGTTCCTGCCGACCGGCTACTCGGGCGCCAACAAGGACCGCACTGAGGCCAACGGCTACGCCGCGCTGATGGAACTGGAATCGGCCATGCTCGGCAACAAGGGCTACGTGGGCCGCTGGGATACCCACGACCAGCCCGAACTGCCGCGCGAGCCGTACAACGAGGTGTACCTGATCGACTCGGGCAACCTGGCGCAGCAGCACACCAAGGACATCAAGGACGTCTACCACATGGTGGCCGACGCCCTGTTCGAAGACTTCGCGTCCGGCGACTTTGCCCGCCGCAAGCGCTCGGTGGCCGTCAACCAGGCCCAACACAAGAATTACCTGTTCGACGCGCTGGTGCCCAAGGCCCGCTTTGCCGACATGCGCCTGTCGTACGCGCGGCGCTATTCCGCCTTCGGCCAGGCCACGCTCGATACGCGCCAGGAAGCGCGCCACGACGAGCAGGCCCACCGCTGGGCCGGCGCCATGCTCAAGGCCTTTTTCGGCGTGGGCGGCAACGACCTGGGCGTGAACCGCGCCACCGACCGCCAGCGTGATGAATTCATGGGCGCACACATGGCGCTGCGCCCGTTCACGTTCAGCGATTTCCCGCAGTTTTCCGACCGCGGCGTGGAACTGCGCCGCTCGAACGGCGACTTCCTCGACTACCAGGTCGTGGAAGACCTGCTGCAAGACAAGAGCGGCCTGCTGCTGGCCGGCGTGGAGCAGCGCGTCAACGCCCGCATCGACGCCATCCGCAGCGGTTTCGACCGCAAGGAATGGCCGCAGCAGGTACGCGACGCGGTCAAACTGATGGAGCGCGATGCCGTGCGCGACCAGGACTCCACCGCCGACACCACCGAAGACCGCGTGGCCAAGCGCCGCCGCGAGCTGCTCGAAAAAATCAAGCAAAGCGTGCGCGACCAGTTGTACGCCTACCTCGACAACAAGGAATTCGGCGGTCTCGAATACGTGCTGTCGCTGGTGGAGCAGATCAAGGACCGGCTGGAGGCGCCAGGCTCGGGCCTGATGCCGGCGCTGGCCGTCAATGGCGAACGCTACCGCGAAATCAAGGAAGCCGTGCGCACCCGCGAATACGAGCGCCTGCTCAACAACCTCGAACAGACCCGTGGCGGCCTGTTCGGCGGCGGCGAAAAGCAGGCGGTGGCCGTGATGGACCACCTGCGCGTGGAAATCGCCAACGCCCTCAAATTCCACCTGCGCGCCAAGGCGGCCGAGGAAGCCGTGATCCTGATGCAGGACCTGTCACACTGGCTGGGCCGCAAGACCGGCGTCGATGCCCAGGGCCGCGCCGTCTGGAGCGGACTGGTCGGTGAGCTGCAGGCCGGCCGCGAGGCGGTGCTCGACATGCTGTCGCAACTGCAACTGGCCAATACCATCCTGCAGCAGGATCTCAATAGCGACCATGCCACCCTGATCGCCATCCCCAGCAATACGCCCAACCAACCGCTGCCCGGTGCGCTGCAACTGCGCGAGTGGGCCGACGAGGCGTTCCGCGACCTGGGCGGCTCCAAGACCCTGTTCCCGATGCTGTCCGATGCCGGCGAGCGCACCGTCATCCTGGTCAAGGTCAAGCGCATGGCCGAGCGCCAGCTGTCGCTCGCTACCGCCGTCGAGGGCGAAGCCGTGCGCACCGACCCGCTGATCGAGTCGCTCGAGCAAATGTCGATCACCGAGCGGCTCGACCGCTTCCGCAAGCTGCTGGCCTGCGCCATGCCGTGGATCGACGCCAACCTGTCGGGCGACTTCACGGTGCGCGCCGACCAGTTCAAGTGCTTTATCGGCGTGGCCAATGCCGAACTGTTCAGCCGCAAGTTCCGCGCCGAGCTTGAATCGTGCGTGCCCACCCAGGCCGGCATCACGGCTGGCCAATTGTCGATCGTGGAGACCGGCATCCCGGGGCGCGCGGTGTGCTACTGCGAGCTGTCGGGCGTGCCGATGACCGTGCTGCGCGGGCTCGAAGGCTGGCGCACCAGCTACCGCAAGGAAGCGGAAAAAAGTCCTACCCACACCCACATCGATTCCACCCAGTTCAGCCACCCGATGGTGCCCACCACCGATGAACTCAATCGCTTGGCCGAAGACTTCAAGCAATTCCTGCTGGCGGTAATGCTGGGCGTGCTGACGCGCTCGAGCCAGCGTATCGTGCCGCCGGGCCAGTACCAGTTCGCGGTGGCGGCAGGCGACTTGCGCCGCATCGGCAACGAACGGGCGATGCGCCAGAACGGCTTGCCGGCGAATTACCGCGACGCCATCGTGGCGCGGGTGCAGGAGCGCCTGGCTGAACTGGACGGCACGCAGACCGTCGCGCTGGCCGCCCTGGCCAGCTACTACGAGAGCGCTGTGTATACGTCCAAGCTGGTCGACGACGCCACCGGCAACCAGCACGAGCGGAAAGGCTTTGCCAGCGCGCTGGCCGGCGAAGCGAAGCGCGAACTGATCGAAAAAGCGCGCCGCAAGGGCCTGACCGACAACGAGATCGACAAATTCACCACCCAGCTGCTGGCCCAGCACAAGACCTGGACCAACGTGGTGCCCGATTCCGACGAAGACGCCTACGACTGGGAAGTGCGCGAACCGGGAGAAGGCCTGCCGCGTTTGAAGTATGCCCTCAAGCCGGAGATGCTGGTTGCTGGCCGTATCGATACCTTGCTGGGCACTGGCGCTGCGGCGTCGGCAAGCACGGCTGGCGGCGGATTTGCCGCGCCGGGGGCGCATGGCGTGCAGGGTGCCATGGGTACGCCAGCGTCGGCAGCGATGCCCGCTCCGGGCACCATGCTCGGCGGCGCGCCGATCGGCGGTGTAGGTCTGTCCAAGGCGGAAGCGCCGGTCGTCCACGAGTATCACCTGAAAGTGAACGGTCAGAAATTCGGTCCTTTCACCGCGCTGCAAGTAGGCCAGATGGCGCAGGCGCAGCAACTGCAGCCGGCCCACACGCAAGTCTGGCGCGCCGGCATGACAGACTGGGTAGCGATGCCCTTGATGCTGGAACTGGCGCACGTGCTGGCGCCACCGGCGCAACAGTCGTCGGCCATGCCACCCGATTAAGGACATGCAGCAATGAATTGCAAGAGTTGTCAGAAGCCGTTATTTACGCTGGTGCCGCACTGCCCGTTTTGTGGCGTGGCGGTGGCCGGTGGTGTTGTGCCTGGGCCAGCGGCAGGTGCTGGTCCAGCGATAGTTGCGGGTGCGGCTGCTGTCGGTGCGCCGGGTAGTGCTCATGGTGCTGGTGCTGGTGCTGCGCAAGTATCGCCGTCAGCTGCGGTCGCTTCCGCGGCGACGCCGGGCGCCGGGCCAGTGTTGGTTAAAAATTCGGCTCCGGCACCGGCGGCTGCCAGTGCTTACCGCGCTGATTCTTCGGCGTCGTCCACTGCCGGTGTTGGCGCTGTCGGCAATGCCGCTCACGGAAACGTGGCGGGGGCCGGCGCTGCGGCAGCTGGTGCCAGTGCTGGCGGCAACGCGGCTGGGGCTGGCGTTGCGGCGGCTGGTGCTGGTGCCGGTACCGGCAGCAACGCGGCTGCGGCTGGCTATACAGCTGGCGGCAGTGCAGCCTCTTCCACGCAAGCTCCGGCTGCGAAAGCTGCTGCGCGGCCGGCGCCGGTGTCCGCCCCCGCCAACCCGCGTGCTGGCAATACCGGTAGCCCGCCGCCAGGCGCAGGTGCGCCGCGAGGCCGGGGCAAGCCCAAATTCAAATTGGGCTGGTTCAAGGTGCTGCTGATCTTGATCGGACTGCTGGTCATCCTGTCGCGCTGCGGCGGCGGTTCGCCCGAGGATAAAAAGGCGTGCCTGACCGCGCTCGGCCAGGGCAACAAGTTGCTGGCCAGGGGCGACGTGGCTGGTGCCGGCATCCAGAGCGCCAATGCCAACGCCTACTGCCGTGGCGACACGCGGGCCAAAGCGGAAGAGTTGCAAACGGCAGTGGCCAAGGCGGAAAACTCCGGCACAGCCTGCTCGCGCTCGCTCAAGACCATCGACGGGCTGCTCGACAACCATCAACTCGACAGCGCCCGTAACCGCCTCGACAAGCTCGACAAGAAGTGCGCCGCCGATGCCAGCGCCAAAAAACTGCGCCAGCGTCTGTCCACCGCGCAAAGCGCCGCCAACAGCGCCACCGACGCGGTGCGGCGCGCGCTGAACCAGCGCGATGCCGGCGCCGCCGCCAAGGCCCTCGATCGCCTGAACGGCCTGAACCGCGACTCGGCCGACCTGCCCGGCTTGCGCGCGATGCTGGCGTCGTTGCAGGCCGAGCAGGCTGCTGCAGTGGCCGCTCTGCCACCTGAACCTGCACGTGTAGCCGCACAGGTCAAAGCACCAGCACAGGTTCAGTCCCCCGGACAGGCCCAGGCACAAACTCCGGCATCGGCGCAAGTCTCTGCGCCGCTACAAACGTCAGCGGCAACGCGGGCGACAACGCCAGCGCTCACCCGCGCAGCAACGCCAGCCCCCCAGGTGACCAGTACCACACCGCAGATAGCCACGCCAGCGGCAAGCACCCTGGCCCGGTCGCAACCAGCGCCAGCCGTCCGCCAGGAAGTCCATAACGCCAAGGCCGAAATGGCGGTAAGTTTCATCCAGGATGCGGAGACGGCGCTGTCGCAGAGCCGCTTCGACGCTGCCCGCACCTACCTCGACAGCGCCCGCCGCATGGACCCGAACAGCCCGCGCCTGGACACCGTAGGGCGCCAGATCCGCGACCGCGAACGGCAAATGATGCAGCAGGAAACCACGATCCGCTGACCCACGCAGCCGGGGCTGAGCGGGTCAGCCTCTACATCCGGTCCAGCAACTGCTGCTCGGCCCGCTCACTGAGCACCAGCACCAGCTTCAGCCGTGCCCGCGTCATGCCCACGAACAGCTTGCGCAGCACGCGTTCGTCGATGCGCTCGAAATCGATTTCCGTAAAAATGATGGCTGGCGCCGACTGGCCCTTGAAGCGGTACACGGTCTCGGCCAGCAGGCCGCCAGGCCGGTACTCGGGTGTCCCGAACAGGTCGTATTCGCCGGTAAAAGACTTCAAGGTATGCGCATCGCTCAACTGGTCCATGTGCAGGATCACCGAGTTGTCGCGGCCCCGGAACGAGGCAATCGCGATATCGTGGCGGGCGAAGCCGGCCGCCAGGCAGCTGGTCACCGCGCGCCGGGTTTGCGCCAGCATGGCGTCGGTGTCGCCGTCCGGGTAGATCAGTTCCTCGATGTCGGCGCCACGGAACGGGCTGCCCGCCTCCACCGGCTCGCGCACGGCGCCGATCGACGTCAGCATGTCGATGATCTGGCGCGGGCTGCGGTAGTTGGTGTCCGAATGCAGTGTCACCCAGCCCGGTAGCGGCACCGGTTCGCGGCCGTACAGGTTCTGGTTGGGGTCTTCCAGCCAGATGGCGCGGCCCTCGGGTTTGAGCATGCGCAGCAGGATGTCGCGCCAGGCCGGCGAGAAATCCTGGCCTTCGTCCACGATCAGCACATCGTACTGCCACTCGGGCGGCAGCTCGGACGTGGTCATGCGCGCTTCGATCTTGTCCCAGACGTCGGGCGCGGTGTAGTCGGGAATCTGGCCTTGCGCCCGCGCGAACGCGTCGCTCATCATGTGGAACGACGTGACCCGCCCGCCGGCCGGCACCAGTTTTTCGATGTGGTCCGACAGCGGCCGGTTGTAGCAGACGTACAGGGGTTTCAAGCCGGCGTCGATGGCGTCGCTGTATTCGGCCAGCGCCAGCTGGGTTTTGCCGCTGCCGGCCGTACCTTTCACATGCAGGCGGAACGGCGAGAAGTCGAGCCGCCGCGCCCAGGTGGACAGGCCGCCCGACAGGCGCGCCACCAGTCCGGCGGCGTTGCCGATCATCGAACTGGGGTCGGGCCGCAGGCTGAGCATGTTGGAGAGGAAGCGTGTGACCTTGTCGAACTTGTCGCCGGGCGGCGCGCCATCGACCGGCAAGGTTTCGCGGATCACCTGCGCCAGCTTGCCCTTGTTGCCGGCATCGATGATGTGGCGCGGGTCGATGCCGGCCTGGTTAGGGTTGCGTACCGTGTAGTCGGGGCAGTACAGCAGGTAATCGATCGACAGCTCGCTGCCGAAGCGCTCGGACAGGCCCTTGATCGAGCGCATGATGTGGTTGGCCACCTTGCGCGGCTTGCCTTCGTAATTGCGGATCAGGCCGTCCGGGGTTTCGCTGAGGAAGCCCGACTTCTGTTCGATCAGCAGCAGCCGGCCATTGGGCGCCACCAGGATGAAGTCGATCTCGCCGTACACCGAAAAGCCCTGCTCCACGTTGGTCCAGTGCACGCCGTGATAGACCCGGTACGGCAAGTCGGCCAGCGTGGCTTCGAGATAAGTGAGGGTTTCGATTTCGCGCGCGGCGGTGCCGGTGACGGACATTTCCTGCCAGCCGGTCGGGTGGATATGGGCCATGGTGGGAGCGGTGTAGGGAAAAACTTATTGTATGCCAGCCTGTGGCTGGCAACGGCCCGCTCCCCTGCAAAAAATCCGCGCTATCAGTGCGCTGCCACACGCGTCCGCTTCTCGGCGCCTGCTGCCACCGGGCGCGGATTGCGGGCGTCGAGCCGGCCGCTGAGCACGGTCAAGGCGAACGCACCGAGCACCACCAGCGCACCGATCCAGCCCGTGTGCACCAGGCCCAGGTTTTCGACGATCAAACCGCCGCCCCACGCGCCGCCGGCAATGCCGAGGTTGAAGGCGGCAATGTTCAGGCCCGAGGCCACATCGACCGCGCGCGGCGTGTAGTGCTCGGCCTGCTGCACGACGTACACCTGCAAGCCGGCCACGTTACCAAAAGCAAACGCGCCCCACGCCAGCACCACCGCCAGCATCAGCCACCTGAACGGCGCCGCGAACGTCACCGCCAGCAGCACCACGGCCAGTCCCATAAAAATGATCTTGAGCGCGCCGACCGGGCCGCGACGGTCGGCCAGCTTGCCGCCCCAGATATTGCCCACCGCGACTGACACGCCATACACCAGCATCACCAGCCCCACCGCCCCGGCCGTAAAGCCCGACACCTGTTGCAGCAGCGGCGCCAGGAACGTAAAGGCGATAAAGCTGCCGCCGTAGCCGACCGCCGTCATCGCATAGACCAGCAGCAAGCGCGGCTCGCCCAGCACCTTGACCTGTTGCAGCAGCGAGGCCGGCGCGCTGTGAGCGATATTTTTCGGCACGTACAACAGGCTGCCGATGAAGGCCACCAGGCCCAGCGCGGAGACGGCCAGGAAGGTTTCGCGCCAGCCAAAGTGCTGGCCGATGAACGTTCCCAGCGGCACACCGGTCACCAGCGCCACGGTCAGGCCGGTGAACATGATGGCGATCGCGCTGGCCGCTTTTTCGCGCGGCACCAGCGAGGTGGCGATGGTGGAACCGATCGAGAAGAACACGCCGTGCGCCAGGCCGGTCAGAATGCGCGCTACCACCAGCGACGTGTAGCCGGGTGCCTGCCAGGCCAGCAGGTTACCCAGCGTGAACAACACCATCAGCGACAGCAGCAGCGCCTTGCGCGGCAGCTTGCCGGTCAAGGCGGTGAGGACCGGCGCGCCGATCGCCACGCCCAGCGCGTACAGGCTCACCAGCAGCCCGGCCGAAGGCAGGTTCACGCCGAGGTCGGCGGCAATGGTGGGCAACAGTCCGACGATGACGAATTCGGTAGTACCGATGGCAAACGCGCTGATGGTCAGCGCAAGCAGGGCAATAGGCATGACATAACTCCATGAAGGTTGATGGCATGCAGTATCGCGGCTGCGCTTGCTGAGAAAAAGACATGAATCGGCACAACATATTTGCCGCACAAGCAAATATACGCAAAATTTACGTGTTTTTACGCAGCAGATACTGGACCTTCAGGGTGGGCAGGCCAGTTGTCCGACAAGTATAATGAGAATCATTATCAACAATCAAAAGATTGATCAATGACCGAGTCCGCCTTTGCCCTTCCCCGCCGCACGCTGATTGCCAGCCTGTGCTCGCTCATCGTCTGTTCCGGCGCCCTGCTGCCGTCTGCGCATGCCGACACGCCCGCCGCTGCCGAGGCCGCCGTTGCAGAAGCTGCGCCGCAGGTGGTGGAAATCACCGGCGCCCGCAGCGACGATGCGGGCTTTGCCGCCCGTCGCGCCGGCAGCAGCACCAAGTCGGACCTGTCGCTGCTGGAAACGCCGCAATCGGTCTCCGTGCTGACCCGCGACCTGCTCGATGCACGCGCCGTCACCAATCTCAACGAAGCACTGCAAACCACCGCCGGTGTCGCCTCGGGCAGCTGGGGCCGGCGCGGCTGGGACGACTTCATCATTCGCGGCCAGCGCGCGTCCGAATCGCTCTACATCGACGGCCTGAAACGCGGCCAGAACCAGTACGTGAGCCAGGACGTGTCCGGCGTGGAACGCATCGAGGTATTGAAAGGGCCGGCATCGATCAACTTCGGCATGGTGCAGCCGGGCGGGCTGGTCAACATGGTCTCCAAGCGTCCGCGCGCGCAGGCCTTCAACACCATCGGCGCCACCTATGGCAGCAACGATTTCAAGCAGCTGGACTTCGACCTGGGACGGCCGATCTCGGACAATGGCAAAGCCGCGTTCCGCATCAACGGCATGTGGTCGGACCAGGACGATCCGATCGATTTCGTGTATTTCAAGAGGCGCTATATCGCGCCGTCGGTCACGCTGGACTTCGGCCGGCGCACCGACTTCACCCTCCTGTCGTCGTACATGGAGCGCGAATACCTGCGCAGCCAGGGCGCGCCCACCCGGGGCACCATCCTGCCCAACCGCAACGGGACCTTCAACCGCGACGAATTCACCGGCGAGCCCGGCTTCGGCCCGTACCACTCGCGCCAGGCGGCGGTGGGCTACAGCCTCACGCACCGCTTCGACAACGGCTGGAAGCTGGCGCAGAATTTCCGTTACCAGAAGCTGGACATGGACGGGCGTTTCGTTTCGCTGGGCGCACTGACCAATGACCGCCTGCAGGCGCGCAGCGGTTCGATCCAGGACGTGCAAGGCAACAACCGCGCACTCGACACCTATGCCGAACGCGCGTTCGACCTGGGCGGCCAGCGCCACACCATCATGGCCGGTATCGACCTCAATAGCGACAAGATCCGCAACGGCTCCACCGCCTGCCGCATCGCCCCGCTCGACATCTTCAATCCCGTGTACCACCAGCCCTACAGCTGCAACGCCACGCCGGGCAGCCTGACCACTGCCACCGTCGAATACGCCGCCCTGTACCTGCGCGACCAGGTCGCGCTGACCGACCAGTTGAACCTGAGCCTGGCCGCCCGCCACGACCGCAGCAGCAACAAGTCGTACAACGAACTGCGCGATATCACGACCAAACTCAAGAACAACAAGGCCACCGGCAGCGCCGCCCTGCTCTACCGCGCCACGCCCAACATCTCGCCGTACGTCAGCTACGCGACGTCGTTCCTGCCGCTGAGCGGCACCGATTTCTTCGGCGTGCAGTTCAAGCCGGAGGAAGGCAAGCAGGCGGAGGTGGGCGCCAAGTTCGAGTACCTGAACGGCCGCATCACCGGCGCACTGGCGCTGTACGACCTGAAACGCCGCAACGTCACCACGGCCGATCCGGACCCGGACCACATCGCCATCCTGCCCGGCGCACAGGTGCAGACCGGCGAGGAACGCACCAAGGGTTTCGAAGCCGAACTGAACGCCGACCTGCGCAACGGCTGGAACGTGCAAACCGCGCTGTCGCTGATCAACGGCGTGATCACGCAAGATAACGGCGGCAACGTCGGCAAGCGCCTGCTCAACGTGCCGCGCCAGAGCGCCAGCGTGCTGGCCAATTACCGCGTGCGCGACGGCGCCCTGACCGGTCTGGGCGGCGGCTTGGGCGTGCGCTACGAAGCGCAGAAGACGGGACCGGCCGTGTCGTACACGATCCCCGGCTACACCGCCGTGGACGCCAACCTCAGCTATGAAGCCAAGGCCTACCGGGTCAGCCTCAGCATCAAGAACCTGTTCGACCGCGACTACTATGCGGGCGTACTGAACAACAACGTGCTGCCGCTGGGCGATCCCCGCACCGTGATGCTGCGCGTCGTCACCAACTTCTGACCCTCGCTGTTACCCCTGTATCATGCGGCATGAACTCTGAAAAACTTGCTTTGCTGGTCACGCGTGAAATGCCGTATGGGAAATACAAGGGGCGCAAGCTGGCGGATTTGCCTGGGCATTATCTGGGCTGGTTTGCGCGCGAAGGATTTCCTGCCGGGGAATTGGGAGCGTTGCTTGCCCTGATGTACGAGCTTGATCACAACGACTTGCGCAGCCTGCTTGATCCCCTGCGCCCGCGCTAGCTGATCAGGCAGTCAGCCGCGCGAACTCGCCGCTGGCGACCAGCGCTTGCAGCTCGCTGGCCCCGCCGATCAGCACGCCGTTGATGAACACCAGCGGAAACGTGGTCCAGCCGCTCCACAGCTTGAGCGCCAGGCGCGGCCGCCACTGCGAAAAATAATTGCCGTAGCTCAGATACTGGTACGGCACACCGAGGCCATCGAGGATCTTGCGCGCCTTGCGCGGAAACGGATTGAAGCCCATGCCGACCACCACGATCCTGTGGGCGGCCACGGCAGCCTCTACTTCGGCGACCAGTTCGCGGTGATAATTGTCCACCGTGCCACGGATGGCGGGATGGATGCGGGCTTGGTCCAGGATGTGACGGCTCATTGCGGCTACCTCGTTAGTGGTTCGGGACCACAGGGTAGCCGCAACACGCAGTCTCGCCAAGTGTTATAGATCGAGCTTGCTGATCTTGGTGCCTTCCAGGCTCAAATTGGCCATCAATCCCGCATTGGTCAGCACCAGCGCCTGTACCGGGCTGTTAATGCTGTTGGTGGCCACCTCGCCATTGGCGCCCACGTTGATCACTGCCACCGAGCCATCGACACCGGCGGTCCAGCCTTTGCTGTTGCGGAACTTGTCGAGCGCATCGCGGCTCATGAACAGGATCACCACCGCCTTCGACTGGGCCCCGGCCTGGAAGCCGACCGACAAGGTCGTCAGGCTGTAGTAGTTGACGGTCTGGCCGCCCGTGCGCAGCACGCCGCGGCCGTATTCGCCGCCCACCACCAGCCCGGCCGCCAGCACGTTGGGGAAGACCAGCACGCCGTTGGCCTTGCGCACCAGCTCGCGCGAACCCTTGACCTCCTTGTACAGGCGCTCGAGCGTGTCGTAGGCGCCGCGTTCGATATCGGTCTTGACGGCCGCCGGCTCGGTGCGGACGGCGCCGCCCGTTTGCGTGGTGGTGGTGCAACCGCTCAGCGCCAGGCCGGCCAGCGCCAGCGTGGCGGTAGCGGTCGCGCGTCTCAGAAAGCTCGATTTTTGCATGGTAGTCTCCTCGGGTAGGCAATACTGCAACAGTGCCTGCCGATTCTGTCACCTTTGCCGCGCCCACGCCAGAAGCACACAAACTGTGCCGCAGCGGTGCGTACCAATGACGCGACGGCTTGCGGGCCATGCCCTGTCAGACAGACAAGGCGTGGTGGGGCAGATGTTGCACCAGGCGCTCGGCCAGCCTGGCGGCGCGCATGCGCGCGATCCACCAGTTGAGGGCGGCGCCGTTCTCGCCGGTGCGCCAGGCTAGGTAGAACGTTTCGTCCGGCTTCGGTTCGGCTACCTGTTTTTCCACCAGCAAACCGGCAGCAATCGCCGCGCGGGCGCACGGCTCGGGCAGGAAGCCGAAACCCACGCCCGACAACTGGTATTGCAGCTTGGTTTTCATGTCCGGCACGCTCAGGGTGTCCTGCCCCAGCAGCAGGCCGACGGTGCGCGCCGCCATGCGCCGGGCCGAATCGGCCACGCTCACGGCGCGGTACTGCTGCAAGTGCGAGCGGTCGAGCTTTTCGTCGATGGCGGCCAGCGGGTGCGAGGGCGCCACCGCGAACACGAAACCGATCTTGCAGATCGGCTCGGACACATAACCGCCGCCGGCCGGCCCGTCGCCGGCTACGCCGACCAGCAAGTCGGCGCGGCGGTCGAGCAGCGCTTCCCAGGTACCCGATAACGCTTCCTGCACCACGCGCAGGCGGGTCTGCTGGGCCACCTGGTAGAACGCCTTCACATCCTCGAAGAACATGCAGGCCGAGAACATCGAATCGCTGCCAATGGCCAGCTCGGTCTCCCACCCCGACGCCACCCGCCGCACCCGGTGTTCGAGGTCTTGCGCGGCCTTGAGCAGGTAGCGCCCTTCCTTGAGCAGCTCGGCGCCGGCGGCGGTGAGCACCACGCGCGGGCCGTTGCGCTCGAACACCTGCACGCCCAGGTCATCCTCGAGCTTGCCGACCGTGTACGAGATGGTCGATGGTACGCGGTGCAGTTCCTTGCCGGCGGCGGAAAACGAACCACGGCGGTCGATGGCATCGACGATTTGCAGGGCTTCCAGGCTTAATCTGAGCATTCGATTTTTTCGATAATAGAGGGGTAATTTTTCCGTTTTTTAAATCGGCTTCCGAGGTCTATACTTTGATTCATGGATGCGGCGATAACGAAACGAACCAGCAAAACAGCGTTCAAAATTATCGCACATCACTCAATTAAATGAGTAACTACACAAGAAATGGAGCCCTATCATGTTGCAAATTCGTAAAAGTGAAGCCCGCGGTGCCGCCAACCATGGTTGGCTCGATTCCAAACACAGCTTCTCGTTCGGCAGCTACCATGATCCCGACCACGTCGGCTTCGGTCCCCTGCTGGTGATCAACGAAGACCGCGTGCAAGGCAGCCAGGGCTTCGGTACCCACGGTCACCGCGACATGGAAATCATCTCGTACGTACTGAGCGGCGCGCTCGAGCATAAGGACAGCATGGGCACCGGTTCGGTCCTGCACTACGGCGATGTCCAGCGCATGAGCGCCGGCACCGGGGTGCGCCACAGCGAGTTCAACCACAACGCCGACGAGAAAGTGCATTTCCTGCAAATCTGGATCCAGCCCAACCAGGTCGGCATTCCACCGAGCTACGAGGAAAAGAACTTCACCGTTGAGAGCAAACTGGGCACCCTGCGCCTGATCGCTTCCAGCGATGGCCGCGAAGGCTCGGTGCTGATCCACCAGGATGCCTCGATCTTCGCCACCATCCTGCGCAGCGGCGACGCCGTGGAGCACAAGCTGGCAGCCGGTCGCATTGCGTATGTCCACGTGATCCGGGGCGACGTGACGGTGAACGGCACCGCGCTCAAAGGCGGCGATGCGCTCAAGCTCACGGCAGAGGAACTGGTCACGCTCGGTAACGCCACCGATGCCGAAGTGCTGGTCTTCGATTTGCCTAACTAAGGGATACCGAGGGGCAGAAATATTTTTCCGCCAGTTTTGGTATGATGAAGGGCGCGCCGGGTCTGTCAGAACAGCCCGGCGCGCCTTTTTTACGTTATTTGAATAAGAATTGAGCATAGCTATGTCGCAGAGCGCAGAAATCCCGGTCCAGGATGAACTGGACTACATGACCTCGTGCGCGCTCCCTACCCCGTGGGCGCAGTTCACCTTGCACGCTTTTGTGGAGAAGGCAACGGGCAAGGAACACCTGGCCATGGTACTGGGCGACATCAGCAACGGCGCGCCGGTGCTGGCGCGCGTGCATTCCGAATGCCTGACCGGCGACGTGCTGTATTCGCAGCGCTGCGATTGCGGCGCCCAGCTCGAAGGCGCGCTCAAGCGTATCGCCGACGAAGGCCGTGGCGTGTTGCTGTACCTGCGCCAGGAAGGCCGTGGCATCGGCCTGGTCAACAAGATCCGCGCCTACCGCCTGCAAGAAGCCGGCGCCGACACCGTGCAGGCGAACGAGCAACTGGGCTTCAAGCCCGACCAGCGCACCTATGGCCTGGTCAAGCCGATGCTGGACCAGTTCGACGTGAAAAGCCTGCGCCTGATGACCAATAATCCGCGTAAGATCGACGCCATGACCAAGCTCGGCATCGAAGTGGCCGAACGCGTGCCGCTGCTGGTGAACCGCAATGCCTTCAACCAGCATTACCTGGACACCAAGGCCGCCAAGCTCGGACACATGATGAAGCCGCTCACACCGGCGCCGGTGGAAGACGGCGCGCTGTAGCATCAAGTATCAACCGTCCAGGAACTGCATGAAATTCACCGTAATTGTTGCTTCACTTGCCATGACCTGGGCCAGCGCCGGCGCGCTGGCAGCGCCAGCCAATACGCCAGCGGCAGCTCCCGCGAATGCGCCAGCCGCTGTGCCGGCTGCCCCTGCGGCGAAAGCCGCCCCGGCGGCGCCGCTCACGGCGGGTGCTGCTGGCAAGCCGACCGCTGCACCGGGTGCCCCCGGCGAGGTCGCCGCCACTGCCGACTCCGCGCCACTTCCACCGCCCTCGTCCGCCGCCCAGCACCTGTACGCCTCCGCCAAGAACGACATCCTGCAAGTGCGCTCGCTGCTTAAAAGCGGCCGCACGCAGTCGTCGGTGGGCTCCGGCTTTCTGATCGGCACCAGCAACCTGGTGGTGACCAACTACCACGTGGTCTCGCAATTCGCGCTCGACCCGGACACCTATGTCGGCGAATGGGTCGATACCAGCGGCAAGCGCGGCAACGTGGAACTGCTGGCGGTCGATGTGCTGCACGACCTGGCCGTGCTGCGCGTGAGCCGCAACGGCACCGGCTTCTTCAAGATGCCGGAAAAACTGGCCGGCCTGACCCAGGGCCAGTACCTGTATTCGATGGGCAATCCGCTCGACCTCGGCTTTGCGATTTCGGAAGGCGCCTACAACGGCGTGATCGCCCGCAGCTTTTATGACCAGCTGATGTTTACCGGTCCGATCAACTCCGGCATGAGCGGCGGTCCCAGCGTGACGGTGGATGGCTCGGTGGCCGGCATCAACGTGTCCAAGCGCCTCGACGGCGAGCTGGTCAGCTTCCTGGTGCCGGCCCGCTTTGCCCAGGACTTGCTGCGGAAAGTCGAGCAGCAACCGAAGCCGCCGGCCGACTTCAACGCCGTGGTGGCAAGCCAGTTGCTCAGCCACCAGCGCGCCATGGTCGATCAATTGCTGGCCACTCCTCTGAGCCTGAAACCGATGGGCCCGTACATGGTGCCGGTGCGCGAGTCCGAGCAGATGCGTTGCTGGGGCCGTTCGAGCGTGAAGGCCGACAAGCCGTTCACGGTGGATGACGCCAGTTGCGCGATGGAGTCGGCGATTTTCATCAGCGGCTCCCTGCAGACCGGCCAGATCAACATCCGCCACCAGTTCATGCGCAGTAACGGCCTCGACCAGTTGCGCTTTTCGCAGCTCGCTTCCGCGTCGTTCAAGAACGAGCACTTCGGCAGCTTCAAGGACAGCCGCCTGACCGGCCCCAACTGCACGGAAGACTTCGTCAAGAGCAAGGACGTGCCGCTGCGCGCGGTGCTGTGCGTGCGCGCCTACCGCAAGTTCGCCGGCCTGTACGACTTCGCCCTGCTCACCGCCGCCACCGACCAGGGCGCGATGAGCCTGCAAAGCCGGCTCGACGCACGCGGCGTTTCCTACGACAACGGCATGCGCCTCACGCAAGTATTCCTCAATTCCTTCTCGGCTTCCCCACCTGTGGCGCCCAAGAAAACCGTGCCGGCCAAGCCGGCAGCCGGAGATGCACGATGACCGCCCCGTACTTCATCGAAATCCTGGCGCGCAACGGCGACGTGCTGCACCGGCACAAGGTGGCATCGCTACCGATCCGCATCGGCCGTGGCTACGACAACGACGTCATCCTCGACGACGCCCACAGCGCCGCATCGCACGCGATCGTGGACCTGGACGAGAACGGCAAGCTGCTGCTGTGCGACCTCGGCAGCAAGAACGGCACCTTCGCCCACGGCAAGCGCGCCGATGGTGCTGGCGTCGTCGTCGAGGGCAATACCGTGGTGCGCCTGGGCCACACGCGCCTGCGCATCCGTTCGGCCGACTTCCCGGTGCCGGCCGAAGTGGCCGACACCACCATGCACGGCTGGGAAGGCACGGTGCCGGCGTCCATCGGCCTGGCGCTGATCGCCGTGTTCAGCTGCATCGGTACGTGGATTTCCGACATCGAACCATTCGCCCTGATCCGCTACCTGCTGGTGCTGGCGTCTAGCCTGGGCCTGGGCCTGCTGTGGGCCGGCGCCTGGGGCCTGGCCAACCGCCTGTTCGGCAGCCATGCGCGCATGGGCCGCCACCTGTTCATCCTCGGCAGCAGCATGGCAGCCGTGTTCATCTGGCGCGCGCTCAGCAACGTCATCGCCTACGCCTGGTCGGCCGAAGTGTTCACCCGTTACGGCAGCCTGGTCACGCTGGCCATCGTGTGCGCGATGCTGTTCTTCCACCTCATTACCATCAAGCCGCACCACCCGCGCCGCTTCGCCATCACGGCGTGGGTGATGCTGGTGGTCGGTTCGGCGCTGTCGCTGCTCAACAATGCGCAATCGACGGGCCGCACGTCCGACGAGCTGTACATGTCGGTGCTGCTGCCGCCCGAACTACGGCAAAGCCCGGATCGCAACCTCGAGCAATTCCTCACCAATGCTGCCAAGCTCAAGGAAGGCGCGGATGCAGCGCGGGCGCGTTCGGTCAGGGACGGTTTTGGCGACGGCGATGACGACAGCGATGGCGAGGTGACCGACTAATCAGTGTCGGCAAGGCAAGGAGACGGCGCTTGTGTGAGCGGTGGGCTATATTGATGTCGATTCGACCATCATTTAACTCACCGGGAAACCACATGACTATCCGCAGCCTGCTCTCCTCCGTCCTGATCGGCGCTGTCGCCAGCGCCCGTTCGATGACCCCGATGGCTACCATCGCCGCCGCCCGCCTGGCTGGCCGCCGTACCCCGGGCGAGCTGTTCCTGCTTGACCGCCCGATCTTCAAATTCGGCGCGCTGGCCATGGGCGCTGGCGAACTGTACGGCGACAAAATGAAGACCGCCCCCGACCGCACCGTCGCCCTGGGCCTGATCGCCCGCGTCGCCAGTGCCGGCATCGCCGGCGCCGCCCTCGCTCCCAAGGGCCGCGAAGGCGCGGGCGCCGCAGTGGCCGTCGCCACCGCCGTGCCGATGGCCTACCTGACGCTTGCCGGCCGCAAGCAAGGCATGGCCCGCATCGGCCAGACCCGCAGCGGCCTGATCGAAGATGCGCTGATTGTCGCAGCGGGAATTGCGATCGTGGCGCTGGCGACGAGTTCCAACAAGGAATAACAGGAGCGGCGGGCGCTGGTGCCTGCCGGTTTGCTGCGATGCATTGCCATTCCGGCAAGCGCATGGCAATTTCGTCGTAATCTACGCTAGCAATCTGCCGGCCATGTAGTAACATGACTACATTAGCACGGTACGAGGTATTGCCATGAATATCACCACCATATCCAGTCGCGACTTCAACCAAGGAGTGAGCGAAGCAAAACGCGCCGCGAATGGCGGCCCGGTATTCATCACTGATCGTGGCCGGCCGGCCCACGTGCTGCTGAGTTTTGAAGATTACCAAAGGCTCACCAAGCAGCGACGCAACATTGCCGATGCGTTGGCGATGCCCGGTATCGCCGACATCGAATTTGATCCGCCCCCTGCAACCATCGATACGCTGCCGGCTGATTTCTCATGATGTTTATTCTCGACACCAATGTGGTGTCCGAATTGCGTAAAGTGAGTCATGGCAAAGCCGATACCAATGTGACGGCTTGGATAGAAAGCGTTGATGCGGGCGACCTCTTTGTGTCGGCCATCACCGTACTGGAACTGGAATTTGGCGTACTGTCGATAGAACGTAAGGATGCCATTCAAGGAACACTGTTGCGCCGCTGGCTGGAGGAGTACGTACTGCCCGAGTTCTCGGGACGTACACTGCCGGTCGATACCGCCGTAGCACTACGCTGCGCCCGACTTCATGTTCCCGACAAACGAAGCGAACGCGACGCGCTCATCGCCGCAACCGCCCTTGTACATGGCATGACAGTGGTTACCCGAAACGCCAGCGATTTCAAACCCACGGGGGTGAACGTTTTTAATCCATGGACTGCGTCAAAGTGACGGTTGGCGGACCGGCAACGACTTGGCAGGGATCGCCTGAGACGCTTAATGGGCGACGGCCGACTTGGGCTCGGGCTTTAACAACAGCAACTGCTCATCCATCACGTGGATTTCCAGAGGGTTGTCCATCATGGTGATCTCGCCGTCGGTGGCGACCTTGACCTGGCGCCGCCGCGACAGGCTGCGCACTTGCACTTCCATCTGTTTGAAACTGAAGGTGGTCAGCTCGTCCGCCTGGTTCAGCCGCCCCATCCGGCCCAGCGCGCCGTGCAGCATCAGCCACAACATGCCCAGCTTGCCCTTGGTACGCGGCGCCACAGCCGCCAGGCGGCCATCTTCGAGCGCATCGCTCAGCGGGGGAATACCGATCTGCTCCATTTGCAGGCGGTTATTACCGACGAAAAAAGTGGCGGTACGCAGGCGTTGCGGCTTGCCGTCGATCTGCAGCACCAGGCGCAATCGTTGATGAGGACTGAGCAGCGTCTTCAGGGCCGAGAGCGCCGCCACCAGTCGGCTGCGGCCGAACTGCTTCTTGTCCGCTTCGCGTTCTTCCAGCATTTTCGGATACAGGCCGATGCTGGCGTTGACCAGGAATACCCGGTCATTGATCACCCCGACCTGCACCGGATGCACGCGCGCAGCCAGCAGCGCGTGCACCGCCTCGCTCAAGTCTTCGGGGATGCCATGGGTGCGGCCGAAATAATTGAAGGTTCCCTGCGGCAGCACACCGAACTGGCAACCATGCGCCACCGCCTGCCGCGCCACCGCGTTGATCGTCCCATCTCCGCCGGCGGCCACCAGCACGCCGCCGCTGTCGGCCGCCTGCTTGGCCAGCCTGGCGGCGATCTCGTCAATGGTGCCGGGCTCGTCGATCATGGTCAGTTCGAAATGCCGGCCGGCCTGGCGCAGAACGGTCTCGATGGTGGAGCGGCGTTCGTCGGTCTCCGAATGGCCGGAGCCGGCGTTAAGGGCGATGAAAAAAGTGGCGTCGTGCGGGGCAGCGGTAGCTGTCATGGCGTGGGTCAGGTTGATCATGCATCACCGGTCTGGTGCGGATGATCATTGTAACGTTGACATTAACACGGTAGATGTTTCATTGGTGTTTGGAAATAATTAGAGCGCCGTGGCGGGGTTAGCCAGTATTCTTATGGCTTCGATTAAAAATTCGTGGGGGCGATGTGGACATTACAAGCGACAGCCTATTGCATTCAACACCGTCGGCTACGGCTTTCGCACCATGTTCCGGCAAGCCAACACCAACGATATTGCCGCAATGTCGCATATCCGCCTGTCCGTTACGGAAAATGTCCTGTCCGACCCGAATCGTATTACAAGGGCGATGTACGAAGACTTCCTGGAAGCGGCTGGGCGCGGCTGGGTTGCCGAGAGAGACGGAAAAATTATCGCATTCTGCTACGCTGCCAAGGCGGATGGCTCCATTTGGGCATTGTTCGTGCGACCGGGCCACGAGGGGCAAGGACTGGCCAAATCCTTGCTCGGCCTAGCCGTCAATTGGTTATTCGACAGCGGCCATGAGCGCGTTCATTTGAGCACTGGCGCCAACACCAGGGCAGACCGATTTTACGCGGCTCAGGGGTGGGCGCGTAGCCCGTTAGCGACACCGAAATCGCTTATTATTTGACTAAGCCCACCTTGATTTGATGACGCCTGAACGATGAAAAGCAAAATTGAAACGCCTGGACGTATTGTTCGCACCTTAAAGGACGGCCTGCCGATTCTCTGGACGTATGTTCCGGAGATGCCGGATGTCGATACTCGGACCGCCATGCCCTGGCTGACAGTGGTTGGATGGGAATACGACGGCGCGGCCGGACAAGGCATGCCCGGCACGGAAGAAAACCAGCATATGTTAAAGCTCGAGGCCGCGCTGGCGAAAGTCGAGCTTGGCGGATTTTGCATGGAAGTCTATCGCCGGATCGGCGCCGGTCTCAGGGAGTTCGTGCTTTATATCCATGATCGTGACCAGTTCATGCACGAATTCAATCGCTGCGTTGCGGAAGATCCGCGCTATCCGATCGCGATCAATTTTTATCGGGACGAAGCATGGTCCGAGCTACAAGACCTGATCGACGAATTCGAGGCAGCGGCTCCCGCAAATCAGGGTAGCGCCTCCTCACCGATTCCATGAAGTCCGTTCATCTCTATCTCGCAGCGCTCGTCGCCATTCTTCTGCAACCATTGATCGGCCTGTTTACGCTGTTCCCGTTCTGGAAACTCGAGCTGCCGCCGCTTGAGGTGTTCCTTTTTTACTTGATGGCGGTTCTGCTGGTAGCAGGCCTGGCGGTCATGTTGTTTGGTGTGCCCTGCTTCGGCATGTTGTACAGAACCGAAAAGCTCGGGTTTCTGAGCCTGAGCGGCTCCGGCGCCTTGATTGCCGCACTGCCCTACCTTGTGCTTGGCTTCCCTCGATCTATCGACGGCTACACGGCAAATGGAACATGGCATGGGGACACGGCGAAACTTTTTGCGAATGGCGAACCGATGGTCATGGCCTGGTTGAACTATGCCGAGTCCGCGTTGAACTTCGGCATCCACGGTTTTTCTTGCGGCGTGGTTTTTTATCTGTTTTGGCGAAATTATGGAATACCCTCATAAAAAAATGCACAGCGCAGCGCGCAAGAGAAATGTATTTGCAGGATTCGTGGCGCTGGTCATCGCGGCCTATTACTGTTATTTCAACACGGCGTTTGTCGCCAACGACTACGGCAGCTATCGCCCCGTGTGGCCGTTGCTGCTGGACGTACTGGTGTTCGTGCCGCTGGTGTATTACATTATTTTCCGCCCCGCGCCCAAACAGCTGCTGACGGCCTCGGCCGCGATCGCGGCGGGCGGTTTGCTGATCGGCCGTCTGCTCTCTTACGGGCAGGACACGGGCCTGGCGAAGTATTCGCTGATATTGATTGCGGCGGAGGTGGCGTTGGAGCTGTATCTGCTGGCGCTGTTGGTGCCGCGCGTGCGGCAGATGCTGCGCACCAGCAGCAATATCGACGCGGTGATGGAATCAGCAGTGCGCAGCAAGATCGCCCTGTTCGAGGTGCGGATCTGGTACTACGCGCTGTTCATGCGCGATGGCAGCCGCCTGCAATTCCGTGGCGAGCAGCACTTCCGCTACGACACCAATAACGGTAATGCATCGAACCAGTTCGGCATGATCATGATGATGCTGTTCGAAATGCCGCTGTCGCACGTGCTGCTGTATTTCACGGTAGAGGAGTCATGGGTGGCCTGGACCGTCACCTTGCTGACCTTGTGGGGGCTGTTGTATTTTGTCGCCGAGTACCGGGCCACCCGCTGGCGCCCGATCTCGCTCGACGGCAATGCGCTGATCGTACGCAGCGGCGTGCTGGCCGCCGACCGCGTGGTGCCCTATGCCATGGTAGCGTTGGTCGATACCTGCACCGACGACGTGCGCCGCCAGCCGGGCATCCTGCGATTCCGTCAGATGGGCCTGCTCAATGTGCGGGTGCAACTGCGCGAAGGCAGCGTGTTGCCCAACCTCTGGGGGCGCCTGACGCCGGTATCGGCCATTTATCTCAGTCTCGACCAGCCGGGCCAATTTATCGACGCACTGCGCACCCGCACCGCAGCGCCACGATAGGTGCCGGCCGGCCCGGTTCATCGACTTTCCGGGCGTTTACGGCAATGGCGTGAAGGCAAGCCGGCACTAGCCCGGCCAACCGCGCAACACATGATCGACCACCTCCTGCAGCTGCCGGCGCGAGGCGCCGGCAGCTGATTGCACGGCCATGCCGTTCGATACCGTCATCACGTAGCGCGCCATCTGGCCCGGACAGCAGTCGGCCGGTAGGTCGCCCTCGTCGCGCGCCTGCTCCAGGCGCTGCTTCAACCGCGCTTCGCTCAGGGCCCGGCGCTCGATCAGCGACGCGCGGATCGGTAGCGCGTCGTCGCTGCACGCTAGCGCGCCGTTGATAACCAGGCAGCCTTGCGGGTTGTCGGCTTCGGTCTGGGCGTCGGCGTTGCCGCGCAAAAAATGCTCGACCACGGCGCGCGCGGTCGGCAGCTGCAAGGCGGCGTTGAACAGTGGGTCGTGGGTGGCGCCGTAACGTTCCAGCGCTAGGCGGAACAGGTTTTCCTTGTTGCCGAACACGGCGTACAGGCTGGGCCGGTTCATGCCCATCGCCTCGGTCAGCTCCGGCAAGGAACTGCCTTCGTAGCCTTTTTCCCAGAATACCTTCATCGCCTTGTCGAGCGCCGTATCGGCGTCGAAGGTGCGCGGGCGTCCGGTCTTGCGGGTGGTGGATGCGGATTCTTTCATACCATTCGGTTAAAAACTCGTTGACAGCAAGCAGCAGTGGATTCATTATGAACCGACCAGTAAAAAACTCAAGCGTTTTTACGGACCTGCTCAACCCACCCGGAATCCCATATTATGCAACAGACTTCCACTGCCCAGGCTTTGCCTGCGGACGCCTTGCCCGATCCTGTAACTGATCCTGCACCCGATCCCGCATTCATCCCGCCCACCCGCGCCGCCTGGCTGGCCGTGCTGTCGGTCGGCATCGGTTCGTTCGCGCTGGTGACCACCGAGTTTCTTACGGTCGGCCTGCTGCCATCGATTGCGGCCGAGCTGCGCATCTCGGAGGGCACGGCAGGCATGATGGTCACCCTGCCCGGCATCATTGCTGCGTTTGCGGCCATCCTGGTTACCATCGCCATCGGCAAGACCGACCGCCGCTATGTGATTGCCGGTCTCACTACCACGCTGATCATCTCCAACCTGATCGTGGCCTTCAGCGATTCGTTCACCCTGATCCTGCTGGCGCGTGCGCTGCTCGGCGTAGGCGTCGGCGGTTTCTGGGCCATCGGCGGCGCCATCGGCACGCGGCTGGTGTCGGCGCCCTATGCAGCGCGGGCGACGTCGATTATCTTTGCCGGCGTCTCGGTGGGCACGGTGGCCGGGGTGCCGGCCGGCGCGCTGCTGGGCGAGATCGCCGGCTGGCGCGCGGCCTTTCTCGCCACCGGCGCGGTCGGCATGGTGGTGCTGGTGCTGCAACTGGCGCTGATGCCCAGCCTGCCGGCTGCCGGCTCGCTGACATTCCGCCAGGTGCCGGAACTATTGCGTATCAAGAAGGCGCGCCTGGGCATGGCGGTGACCTTGCTGGTATTTATCGGCCAGTTCTCGGCCTACACGTATGTGACGCCATTCCTGGTGCAGGTGGCGCAGCTCGGTGCGGGGGTGATCAGCGCGCTGTTCCTGGCGTATGGCGTGGCGGGCTTTATCGGCAACCTGCTCGGCGGCTGGCTGGTGGCGCGCAGCGTGCGGCGGTCGTTTATGACCGTGGGACTGGTGATCGGGCTCTCGACCCTGGCGCTGCCGCTGGTGGGCACGTCGCTGGCGGGCGTGGTGCTGCTGATCGTGACCTGGGGACTGGGTTTTGGCATGATGCCGATTTCGGTGCAGAGCTGGATGTTCAAGGCGGCGCCGCATGCGATGGAGAGTGGCGGCGCGGTGTTCGTCTCGACGGCGCAGGTGGCGCTGGCGGGCGGCGCGCTGGTCGGCGGCATCGTGGCCGATCACCTGGGGGTGTCGGGCGTGATGATTGCCGGCGGTGCTTTTGCGCTGGCGATGGCGCTGGTGATCTGGCGGTTCGGGGATGAGGATGGCGGGCCGTCGGTGAAGTTGGCGGCGGTACATTGACTGCCAATCCAAAAAATTGCACAACCAAGTAGTTCCATGAGACAATTAAATTAACATAAATTCTTATTGGATAACTATGAGTGTAATCCTCACCACGCGAATTAAAAATCATATCGAATCGTCGTTGCAAGACCTTCTCTTCCTTAAAGATACTGCCGGTGATTTAAGTAAAATGTATTCAAGAGGATTAGTAGCAATTTGCCTCTCTGGACTAAGCGGACAACCTTACAAAAATATAGTTGATTTCATTATTGATGGCTCTAAAGATAATGGAATTGATGGAGCGTTCTACGACCCTGCACGCAATAAATTATACCTGGTCCAAGCAAAATGGTCTGCCAAAGGGACCGGAACTATCGACACCGGCGAGATAAGAAAATTCATCGCTGGCGTATATGATTTATTAAATGAGGATTGGAAAAAATTTAATTCACGCATGGGCTCAATCAGCCCTCAAATAGCCGTTGGAATTAGGAGTGACCCGCAAATTGTTTTGGTAGCCGCATTTAACAGCGAGAACCCTATTAGCGGAGAATGTCAATCCATCATTGATGACTTTCTGAACGAAAACAATGGCGATGCACAGGAGGTTGTCACCTTCAAATCCTTTAATCTTCGCAACCTTATTCGAACAATAAAAAGCGCAAAGTCCGGTGCAAAAACTGACATTGACGTCAATTTACTTCAATGGGGTGACCAAAAAGATCCTTACTATTCAGTCTATGGCAAAGTATCTTGCGCAGATATTGCTGAATGGCATAAAGAGCATGAGGACCTCCTTTTTACCGAAAATATCCGTTCTGCTTTATCTGATAGTGAGATCAACGCTCACATAGAAGAAACACTAATTAATTCACCAACCGAATTTTGGTATCTAAACAATGGCATTACGGCCATTGCTGACTCTATTTCGAGAAAACCAATTGGTTTGGGTGACCAGAAGGATAGTTCGTATTGGAGCGTTGGAAATATAAAAATTGTCAACGGCGCGCAGACTACTTCTTCTATCGCTCGTGCCTATTTAAAATCTCCATCAGAAGTTAAAAAGGGCTACGTTCAAATTAAAATCATATCGCTTGATAAGGCCCCCATTGATATTGCAAATAAAATCACAACTGCAACGAATACTCAGAATCGCGTGGAACCCAAGGATTTCCTTGCTCTTGAGGCTGTTCAAGATGGTATTGCAGAGGCTTTTAGCGCTATGGGAGTACAGTATTGCTATCGACGCGGTGAAAAGGTGCGAGACAAAACAAAAGGATTAGACGTTCAAGAACTGGCTATGACAATCGCAATATGCGGCGAAAATGTGGCTAGTGTAGTAGTCGCAAAGAGAAATGCAGGCTCGCTTACCGACCCTAACGGTCACTATCAAAAACTCTTCGACCGAAATATAGTCGCAAAGGACATGTGGGCAGATGTCCAGAAGCATCGTCTCGCATCTGAAGCAATTTCAAACTTTATGAAAGATAAAACTGGCCGAGATGAACAACTTGCTGTACATGGCAACAGATTTATTGAACATTTGATGTTGCGTTCCGGAACAAAAAAAATTAACTCGATTGAAGTTGGAAAAATTCACTCTGAATTAAAAAATATCATTGAGGAAAATTACAAAGATTGCTATCTTGCGGTTTTATTTAAAAATGCAAAAAAATGCTCGGCCATTCGAGAGATTTATTTTAAAAGAATATAAGTTCCGATAAAACATTTAATTTTATCTCATTTTAAATGCGCCCGCGCCGGAACTCGGCCAGGAACGCCTTGGTCTGTTTCGGCGACAACACCTGCACCGCGTCGCCATGCCACGCATACATGTATTGGTGGCCGCGCCGGTCCGTCAGCTTGGCGTCAAGCAGGAAGCACGTACCCAGCGGGTATGTCTCCAGGTCTTTCAACCGATGCGAACATTGCACCAGCAGCTCCGGCGAAAACGCCTGGCCCGGCACCGGGTGGATTTCCACCGCCGCTCCGCGCTGCACCGAGTGCACCGCCACCTGGCGGTAGGCGTAAATGTCGCGCGCCATCAGTCTGCCAGCAGCAAGGCCACCGCTTCGGCGGCGATGCCTTCTTCGCGGCCCAGGTAGCCGAGCTTTTCATTGGTCTTGGCCTTGATGTTCACCTGGCCGATGTCCACGCCCAGGTCCTCGGCGACGTTGGCGCACATGGCGGCGATGTGCGGCGCCATCTTCGGCTTCTGGGCGATGATGGTCGCGTCGATATTGCCGATGCGGTAGCCGGTGGCGGCCACGCGGCGCGCGGCTTCCTTGAGCAGGGTGCGCGAGTCGGCGCCCTTGAACTGCGCGTCGGTGTCCGGGAAATGCTTGCCGATGTCGCCCAGCGCGGCGGCGCCCAGGATGGCGTCGGTGATCGCGTGCAGCAGCACGTCGGCGTCCGAGTGGCCCAGCAGACCAAGATGGTGCGGGATGTCGACGCCGCCGATGATCAGCTTGCGGCCTTCGACCAGTGCGTGGCAATCGTAGCCCTGGCCGATGCGGAATGGTAATTTGCTCATAGATTCTTTCAATGGTTTATTCGGTGGCAGCCAGGTACATCTCGGCAATGCGGATGTCTGCCGGCAGCGTGACTTTGAGATTGCGGGGATGGCCTTCGATCAGCCGCGGCGACAGTCCCAGCATCTCGACCGCGCTGGCGTCGTCGGTGATGGCGTTGGCGTCCGGGGCGCTGCCAAGTGCCCGCAGCAGCAGCGCGTAGCTGAACATCTGCGGCGTTTGCGCCAGCCACAGGCCGGTGCGCGGCACGGTGGCAACCTGATCGCCGCTGCGCTTGACGGTATCGACTACCGGCAAGGCCAGCAAGCCTCCTGCCGGATGGTCGCCCACGCCCTGCACCAGTTTTTCGATCAGCGCCGGCGTCAAACCCGGACGGGCGGCGTCATGCACCATTACCAGGTCGGTATCAGACAGTTGGCCGTGCAGCGCGCGCAGGCCATTCAGCACGGAATCCATGCGGGTGGCGCCGCCGCAGCGCAGCACCGTCACGCCGTCGAGGCCCGGCGGCACCACGGCGTCGATCTGGCCGTCCTCAAGACTGACCACCACGTAGGTGTGGGCGATGAGCGGACTGGCGCGGAATGCGTCCACCGCGTGGCGCAGCAGCGGTTTGCCGCCGACCGGCAGGTATTGTTTGGGGCCGTTGGCGGCCATGCGCGCGCCGACGCCGGCGGCGGGCAGCAAGGCAAAATAGCGGGGGGATTGATTGGTGTCGGTCATGTAGTTCTATTGTTTGCGGCGGCGCTGTTCGATGATGCGGCGGATATCGCCGTTGCAGGTCTCGGCCAAGCGCGCGTATTCCTGCGGGGTGTCGATTTTAGCCTGTTCCACGTTGCCCTTGTCGAATTCCGCCTTGATGAACGGGAACCAGATGCTGTTGATCTCGTGCTGCAGCGCCGATTGCGCGGTGCCCGACGGCGCGTACAGCGGCCTGGCGTCAAAGCGCTTTTCCAGCGCCGCGCGCACCACTTTTTCCACCCGCACCAGGTTGTCCATGTACGCCTTCAAGTGGCGCTGCTCGTGCTCGAGAATGACGTTATAGGCGCAGGTGCCGGGCGCGAACTCGTTGCCGACGTAGATCAGCACCGGCGCATAATTAAGCTTGAGCTCTACCTTGGGGGCCACGCACTCGTAGCCGCTCACGGGGTCCTGCAACATCGGCCCGCCCAGCGTGGCCGAATACTGCGCGCGCGTCACCGTCAAACCCAGCGTTTCGCGGCGGCCGTCGATGCTGCCGGTCTTCAGGGTCAGCGCGCGGTATGGCAGCTGGTTGTTGATGGTGAATCCGTTGTTCTTGCTGGAGAGGACAGAGATGGTCTTGCTGATCGTGTCTTCGCAGCGGATCTGGAACGGCGTGCGGGCAGCTGCCGCAGCGGCGGCAGGCGCCGGCACCAGCACGCCGGCGGCGCCGGGCACCGCCAGCATCAACATGAGCGCCAGCACGCGCATGCGGTCAGCCCAGCTTCCAGTCGCCGGCGCGCAGCTTGTCGAGCCAGAACGCGCCGATCACGGTTTTCACGTCGGTCACTTTGCCTTCGCGCACCCATTGCAGCAGGTCGTCGAGCGGCGCGGTAAACAGTTCGAGGAATTCGCCGTCGTCGAGCTTTTGTTCGCCCGCGACCAGGCCGCGCGCCAGGTAGATGTCGAGGTGTTCGTCGGCATAGGCAATCGCGTTGTGGATGGTGCAGACGTACTGCCAGTCGGTGGCGGTATAGCCGGTTTCTTCGACCAGTTCGCGCTTGGCGCAATCGAGCGGGTCTTCGTTGGGATCGAGTTTACCGGCCGGGAATTCGATGAAGGCGCGGTGCAGCGGATAGCGGAACTGGTTTTCCAGCAGGACCTGGCCATCGTCGAACACGGGCAGGATCACGACCGCGCCCGGATGCTTGATGTACTCGCGCACGGCGTGGCGGCCATCGGGCAGTTCGATATTATCGCGTTGGACTTTGAGGAAGTGGCCATCGTAGGCCAGTTCGCCATCGAGGCGGGTTTCGGTCAGATTCACGTGCTGCTCTCCAGGGGTTCGAAGAGCAACAGTGTATCAGCGGAACATTAATCGCGGGGGCGGCGCAGGTAGCGCACGATGAAGCCCGGAAAGCCGAGCACCAGGAACAGGCAGGCGGAAATCGCGTAGAACTCCCAGGTCTGGGGGAAGCGCGTGCCGATCTGCGCTTCGAGCGCCATGCCGATGGCGCCCACCACGAAGTACAAGCCGATCATCTCGGCCAGCCGTACGTACAGCGGCTTGGCTTCGTTCGACCACCGTGCTGGCACCAGGGCCAGCACCTTGTCGTTAAAGAATGGCAGGTTGGCGGCCGCGATAGCAATTGCGATCACCAACCAGCTGGCAACATTGACGTCCATCAGGTAGCCAGCGTCACTTTCATGGCGGCGGCGCACACGGCCAGCAGCGGGCCTGGCAGCACGCCCAGCGCCAGGATGGCAACGCCGTTCAGGCTCAGGACCACTTTCATGTCGGCCGGGGCATCCAGCGGTGCGCTGTCAACCGGCTCGTCGAACCACATGGTTTTGACGATGCGCAGGTAGTAGTAGGCGCCGATCAGCGAGAACATCACCGCGATGATGGTCAGCCATACCTGGCCGGTGCCCAGTACTGCGTTCAGTACCGAGAACTTGGCGGCAAAGCCGACCAGCGGTGGCACGCCGGCCATCGAGAACATCATGATGGTCATCATCAGCGCGAACCAGCCGCTGCGCTTGCCCAGGCCCTTGAAGTCGGCGACGTTGTCGGCGTCGAAACCGGCGCGCGACAGCAGCATCAGCAAGCCGAAGGTGCCCACGGTGGTCAGCACATAGGTAACCACGTAGAACATCGACGCGCTGTAGGCCGCTTCCATGCCGCCGGTACCGACGGTGGTGCCCACGCCCGACAGCAGGCCCAGCAGCACGAAGCCGATTTGGGCGATGGTCGAGTAAGCGAGCATACGTTTCAGGTTGGTCTGAGCGATGGCGGTTAGGTTACCGATCACCAGCGACATCACGGCCAGGACCATCAGCATTTGCTGCCAGTCGCCTGCCAGCGGCAGCAGGCCTTCCACCAGCAGGCGGATGCAGACGGCAAAGGTGGCGATCTTCGGTGCGCCGCCCAGCAGCAGGGTCACTGCGGTTGGCGAACCTTCGTACACGTCCGGTACCCACATGTGGAATGGCACGGCGCCCAGTTTGAATGCCAGGCCAGCAACCAGGAACACGATACCGAACACCAGGATGGTCGGCTTGATGGTGCCGGCAGCAACGGCAGCAGCCACTTTCGAGATTTCCAGCGTGCCGGTGGCGCCGTACAGCATCGACATACCGTACAACAGGAAGCCCGAAGCGAGCGCGCCGAGGACGAAGTACTTCATCGCCGCTTCGGTAGCCTTGTGGTTGTCACGGCGCAGGGCGACCAGCGCGTACAGCGACAGCGACATCAGTTCCACACCGAGGTAGATGGTGAGGAAGTGCGAGCCCGAGATCATGATCATCTGGCCCAGGCCGGCGAACAGCGCCAGGACGTAGAACTCGCCGCCCAGGTTGCCGGTCATCATGCCGCGCTGGGTGGTGTACTGGCGCGAATAAATCAGGGTGAGTCCCAGTGCCAGGTACGTGAACAGCTTGAGCAGGTTCGACATCGGGTCGGACACGTACATGCCGTTAAACGTGTACGTGGTGGTGCCGGCCATGAAGTCGCCGTAGCTGATGGTCGCGCAAACGGCCAGCAGTGCCAGCGAAAGCAGGTACGTGATCGAGCGCTTGGACTCCGACAGGTACATGTCGACCAGCAGCAATAGCGAAGCGCCGACGATCATCGTGACCTCGGCATACGCCGGGGCGATGTTGAACGCCTCTTGTGGAATAGGTGTAATCATTAGGATTTTCTCGATGTTCCGGTGTTCAATTTCATTTTAAGGCAACTTGCTTTTGGCAACATGGGCCAGCAGGTCGGCCACCGACGTTTGCATGGTGTCGGTGAACGGCGCTGGGTACAGACCCATGTACAACACGGCAATCGCCAGCACGCCCAGCATGAAGAACTCGCGTCCATTCACGTCGACCAGTGCGGCCACATGGTGGTTGGTCACTTTGCCGAAGATCACGCGCTTGGCCATCCACAGCGAGTAAGCCGCGCCGAAGATCAAAGCCGTGGCAGCCAGCAGGCCAATCCAGAAGTTGTACTGCACCGCGCCCAGGATCACCATGAACTCGCCGACGAAGCCGGAGGTTGCTGGCAGGCCGCAGTTGGCCATCGAGAAGAACACGAACAGTGCTGCGAACTTCGGCATCTTGTTGACCACACCACCGTAGTCGGCGATCTGGCGCGAGTGGGCCTGGTCGTACAGCACACCGATACACAGGAACATGGCGCCCGAGATGAAGCCGTGCGAAATCATTTGCACGATACCGCCCTGCACGCCGATCGGATTGAAGATGAAGAAGCCCAGGGTGACAAAGCCCATGTGCGCAATCGACGAATAGGCGACCAGTTTTTTCATGTCCTTCTGGACCAGGGCCACCAGGCCGATGTAGATCACGGCGATCAGCGACAGCGTGATCACAAAGCCCGACAGGTAGTGCGACGCGTCAGGGGTGATCGGCAGCGAGAAGCGCAGGAAACCATAGGCACCCAGTTTCAGCATGATCGCGGCCAGCACGGCGGAACCGCCGGTAGGCGCTTCCACGTGGACGTCCGGCAGCCAGGTGTGGACCGGGAACATCGGTACCTTCACGGCAAACGCCATGAAGAACGCGGCAAAGATGAAGATCTGTTCCTTCATCGTCAACGGCGCCAGGTGCCAGTCGAGGATGTTGAAGCTGCCGGTGGTGCGGTACAGGTAAATGATTGCGACCAGGGTCAGCAGCGAACCGAAGAACGTGTACAGGAAGAACTTGAACGAGGCGTACACGCGGTTTTCACCGCCCCACACGCCGATAATGATGTACATCGGGATCAGGGTCGCTTCGAAGAAGAAGTAGAACAGCAGGCCGTCCATGGCGCAGAACACGCCGATCATCAGGCCGGACAGGATCAGGAACGCGCCCATGTATTGTGCGACGCGCGACTGGATCACCTGCCAGGCCGAGATCACCACGATCACCGTGATGAAGGCGGTCAGCGGCACGAACCACAGCGACAGGCCGTCGATGCCCAGCGAGTAGTAGATGTTGAAGGTGTCGATCCACTTGCTGCTTTCCACGAACTGCATGCCGTGATGGGCATTGTCGAAGTTGGTAATCAGCGGAATCGTTGCTGCAAAGCTGATGATGGCGCCGATCAGCGAGCCGATACGTACCAGGCCGGCGTTGGTGTCGCGGCCGAGCGCCAGAATCAGGGCGCCGAACACGATCGGGAGCCAGATCGCCAGGCTCAGGTACGGAGGTAATGTAGATATGGTTGACTGCATCATGGTTTTCGTTATCTCTATGCGTATCAGCTAATTAAGCGTGCCAAAACGGCAGGAAGTAGACCAGGAACCCCAGGATGCCCAGGATCATCACGAAGGCGTAGTGGTAGATGTAACCCGTCTGTCCCAAACGTGCCAGCTTCGAGAACCAGTTCACGACCTTGGCGCTGCCGTTGACCAGCAGGCCGTCGATCAGGGTCTTGTCGCCGACATTCCACAAGCCGTTGCCCAGCAGGCGGGCACCGCCGGCGAACACCACCTCGTTGAACTTGTCCATGTAGTACTTGTTCTCGAGCAGCGTGTGCACTGCGGTGAACTTGGCGAAGAACCAGGCCGGTACCCGTGGATTGATCATGTAGCAGTAGTACGCGCTGGCCACACCGGCAATTGCCAGCCACAGCGGCAAGGTCGTCAGCGAGTGGATCGCCATCGCCATGGCGCCGTGGAACTCTTCGCCCAGGATTTCCATGGCCTTGTGGTTTTCACCGACAAAGATCACGTTCTTGAAGAAGTCGCCGTGCAGCATCGGGCCGATGGCCAGGTAGCCGATGATGACCGAAGGAATCGCCAGCATCACCAGCGGGAACCAGACCACGAATGGCGATTCATGCGGCTTCTGGCCAGGTTCCAGGCCATGGTGGGCGTGGTCGTCTTCGTCTTCCTCGTGGTGGTCGTCATGACCGTGGGCATCATGTGCACCGTGGGCAGCTTTTGGTGCGTGCGCATCGTGGTGGGCATCGTGACCGTGAGCATGGGCCTGGCCGAAACGCTCTTTACCGTGGAACACCAGGAAGTACATGCGGAACGAGTAGAACGCGGTCACGAACACACCGGCCAGTACGGCGAAGTTGGCAAAGCCGGCGCCCCAGATGTGGGTCTCGTGCACGGCTTCGATGATCGAGTCTTTCGAGTAGAAACCCGAGAAGAACGGCGTACCGATCAGTGCCAGCGAACCGAGCAGCGACGTGATCCAGGTGATCGGCATGTATTTACGCAGGCCGCCCATGTTGCGGATGTCCTGGTCGTGGTGCATGCCGATGATGACCGAACCGGCGCCCAGGAACAGCAGTGCCTTGAAGAATGCGTGGGTCATCAGGTGGAATACGGCCACCGAGTAAGCGGAGCAACCGAGTGCCACGGTCATGTAGCCGAGCTGCGACAGCGTCGAGTAAGCGACCACGCGCTTGATGTCGTTCTGGATGATGCCCAGGAAGCCCATGAACAGCGCGGTAATCGAACCGATCACCAGGATGAACGACAGCGCGGTGTCCGACAGCTCGAACAGCGGCGACATGCGCGACACCATGAAGATGCCGGCGGTAACCATGGTCGCGGCGTGGATCAGTGCCGAAATCGGGGTAGGACCTTCCATCGAGTCCGGCAGCCACACGTGCAGCGGGAACTGGGCCGATTTACCCATGGCGCCGATAAACAGGCAGATGCACGCTACGGTCAGCAGCGCCCAGTCGGTGCCTGGCAGGGTCAGCAGCGCCAGTTCGTCTTTCTTGGCGAACACTTCCTGGTAGTTCATGGTGCCGGCGTAGGCCAGCAGCAGGCCGATGCCGAGGATGAAGCCAAAGTCGCCCACGCGGTTGACCAGGAATGCCTTCATGTTGGCGATGATCGCGGTAGGACGCTTGTACCAGAAACCGATCAAGAGGTACGAGACCAGGCCCACTGCTTCCCAGCCGAAGAACAGCTGCAGGAAGTTGTTGGCCATGACCAGCATCAGCATCGAGAACGTGAACAGCGAGATGTACGAGAAGAAGCGGTTGTAGCCTTCGTCTTCGGCCATGTAGCCGATGGTGTAGATGTGCACCATCAGCGACACGAACGTGACCACGCACATCATCATCGCGGACAGCGTATCGATCTGGAAGCCGACCTCGAAGTTGATGCCGGCCACCGTCATCCAGTGGTAGACGGTGCCGTTGTACGTGGCGCCGTCAAGCACCTCGTTGAACGTCATCGCCGACAGGATGAAGGCGATCAGCACGCCCAGGATGGTGGCCGTGTGGGAAGTTTTGCGTCCCACGACATTGCCAAAGAATTTGGTTCCTAACAAACCCGCAATCGCGGAGCCGACCAGCGGCGCCAGAGGTACGGCCAGTAGGAGGTTAGGGTTGAGAGTACCCGCCATGATGAACCTTAATCGTTATTTTTCGAAATGAGAACCAAGCCGCGGGATTAACCCTTGAGCCTATCGAGGTCTTCCACATTGATGGTGTCCAGATTACGGAACAGCACCACCAGGATCGCGAGGCCGATCGCTGATTCAGCAGCGGCCACGGTCAGGATGAAGAAAACAAAGATCTGGCCGGCTGCGTCGCCCAGGTAGTGGGAGAACGCGATGAAATTCATGTTCACTGCCAGCAGCATCAGTTCGATGGCCATCAGCAGAACGATGATGTTCTTGCGGTTCAGGAAAATACCAACGATCGAGATCGCGAACAGTATCGCGCCAAGAACCAGGTAGTGAGCAAGCGATAAAGTCATGGGGTCTCCTTATTCTCTGCCGAACCCGAAGCCAAGTCAGCCGCGCCTGCTGCGCGCGCGCTGACCGGGGCGATCTTGACGATCTTCAGGCGGTCGTTACGCTTGACGCGGACAGCATCGGCCGGGTCGAAATGTTTGGTGTCCTTGCGCTTGCGCAGGGTCAGGGCCACGGCGGCAACGATCGCCACCAGCAGGATCGCCGCAGCGATCTCGAAGCCATAAACATATTTGGTGAAGATCAGGATGCCCAGTTCCTTGGTGCCGCCGATGTTACCGGCAGCAACGGCCTGGGTATCGAACGACAGGAACGACTTCCACAGCACGGCAGCCATTTCGAGCACGATGATCACGCCGACGAAGCTCGCTACCGGCAGGTAGCTCCAGAAGTTTTCGCGCAGCCTGCCGGTGTCGATGTCGAGCATCATCACCACGAACAGGAACAGCACCATGACCGCGCCCACGTACACGAGCACCAGCACGATGGCCAGGAACTCGGCTTCGAGCAGCATCCAGATGCCGGCGGCCGAGAAGAATGCCAGCACCAGGAACAGGGCCGCGTGGACCGGATTGCGGGCCGTGATAACGCGCGTGGCAGCCAATATCATGATGGCTGCAAAGGCGTAGAACAAAGCAGTTTTAAATTCCATAACTAACCCAAGAGACGTACAGTTTTTGTTTGAACCACCACTGCGGCGGGGCTGCAGGCTTGCGCCCTGCCCCGCCTGTCGTCAGCGGTAAGGAGCGTCCGCGGCGCGTGCTTCGGCGATCTGGTTTTCGTAACGATCGCCCACGGCCAGCAGCATTTCCTTGGTGTAGTACAGGTCGCCGCGTTTTTCGCCGTGGTATTCCAGCACGTGCGTTTCGACGATCGAATCGACCGGGCACGACTCTTCGCAGAAACCGCAGAAGATGCACTTGGTCAGGTCGATGTCGTAACGCGTGGTGCGGCGCGAACCGTCGTCGCGCTGCTCCGATTCAATCGTGATCGCCATCGCCGGGCACACTGCTTCGCACAGTTTGCAGGCGATGCAGCGCTCTTCCCCGTTCGGGTAGCGGCGCAGTGCGTGCAGGCCACGGAAGCGCGGCGACATCGGCGTCTTCTCTTCCGGGTACTGCACGGTGATCTTGCGCGAGAACATATACTTGCCCGTCAGCGCCATCCCTTTGATCAGTTCGGTCAGCATGAAGCTGCCGATGAAGTCTTTTAAGCGTTCCATTTGTGTCTCTTCCTTAGTTCCAGATATTCCATGGGGAATGCATCCAACCAGCCACGAACACCAGGTACACCAGGGTCAGCGGAATGAACACTTTCCAGCCCAGACGCATGATCTGGTCGTAACGGTAGCGTGGGAAAGTACCGCGCACCCAGATGAAGACGGACACCAGGAAGAACGTTTTGGCGAACAACCAGAAGAAGCCGCCGAAACCGCCCCAGAATTCCAGGAACGCAAACGGTGCCGACCAGCCGCCGAGGAACATGATCGAGGCCAGGGCCGCGATCAGGATCATGTTGGCGTATTCGGCCAGCATGAACATGGCGTACGCCATACCCGAGTATTCCACCATGTGACCGGCAACGATTTCCGACTCGCCCTCGACCACGTCGAACGGGTGACGGTTACATTCGGCCAGGCCCGAGGTCAGATAGACCACGAACAGCGGCAGCAACGGCAGCCAGTTCCACGACAGGAAGTTGACGCCATGCGATGCCATCGTGCCCGCTTGCTGGCTGGCGACGATATCGCCGAAGTTCAGCGAACCGGTAATCATCAGCACCACAACCAGCACGAAACCCATCGGGATTTCGTACGAAATCATTTGTGCCGAAGCGCGCATCGCACCCATGAACGAGTACTTCGAGTTCGACGCCCAGCCGGCGATGATGATGCCGTAGACTTCCATCGACGTGATCGCCATCAGCAGCAGCAGGCCGGCATTCACATTGGCCAGCACGGCTTCGGGACCGAAAGGCACCACCGCCCAAGCGGCCAGCGCCGGCATGATGGTCATGACCGGACCGATCACGAACAGGCCAGGGTTGGCCTTGGCCGGGGTGATGATCTCTTTGAAGAGCAGTTTCAGTGCATCGGCGATCGGCTGCAGCAAGCCGCCCGGACCGACGCGGTTCGGGCCGATACGGATCTGGATGAAGCCGATCAGCTTGCGCTCCCACAGGGTCAGGTAAGCAACCAGGCCCATCAGTGGCAGCAGCACCACCACGATCTTGATCAGGTTCCAGACGATAGGCCAGACCGGGGCCAGCGGGCTGTTGGCGCCCAGGTCGTGCAACGTCGTGACGAATTCAGGCAACGCCATTATTTCACCTCTCCTGCTTTTTCAACGGTGATGGCACCGAACATGCTGCCCAGCGCAGCGGTCGAACGGTGGGCCGCAGCAACGCGCACGGCGTTCGCTGGCAGCTTGGCGTCAACGGTGGCAACCAGGACTGCGCTGCCGTTACCTTGCGTAACCTTGACGGTGTCGCCGGCCACCACGCCCAGCTGCTGCGCCAGTGCGCTCGACAGGTGCGCTTTCGGCGCAGCCGCGTCGGCCATCTTTTGCAGCGACTCGGCACGGCGCACCACGGCGTCGGCAAAGTAGATCGGTACGTCGGCGATACGTTCCACGCCGGTCGACACCGAGGTCGAAGCCACGGCAGCTTGCGCAGCCTTGTTGTTGAGCTTGGCAGCAACGTCGAAGTTGCCAGCGCCTAGCACTTCGTCGCGGATCGCTTCCGAGGTGTCGTAGTCGAAACCGGACAGGCCGAGGATGTTGCCCAAAACGCGCAGCACTTTCCATGCAGGGCGGGTTTCCAGCAGCGGCTTGACGGTGCCGTTGAAACTTTGTGCACGGCCTTCGCAGTTGACGAACGTGCCCGAGGTTTCGGAGAATGGCGAGACCGGCAGCAGCACGTCGGCGTAGTCCATGCCGTGCTTGAAGGCGGACATGACCACGACCATTTCGGCCTTGTTCAGCGCGGCAATCGCGGCTTGCGGATTGTATGCGTCCAGCTCAGGCTCGACGTTCAGCAACACGTAGGCTTGCTTGGCTTCCGAGAATGCCGGCGCGGTGGCGCCGTTGGCATTGACGATGTAAGCGCCGACGGTGTTGGCCGCTTCGGTCAGGTAACCGAGCGTTGCGCCAGTTTGCTCGGCCAGCCACTGGGCCGCCGCGTGCAGCGCGCCAGCTTGCGGGTGTTGCACGGCAGCGTTACCGAGGAAGATACCTTTGCGCTCGCCCGACACCAGCGAAGCAGCCACTGCCTTGGCAGCGTCCGATGCTTCGATGCCGTCGAAACCGGTAGGGGCGGCAACCGACTTGGCGGCAGCAACTGCGGAAACGATTTGCGACAGGCTTGATAACCATTCGCTAGGAGCGGCGATGACTTTGCTCGACACGTTCATCAGCAGGTCGTCGTCGGTGGCGTGCAGCACGGACAGCTTGGCGCCGCCCTTCACTGCCGCGCGCAGGCGGGTGGCCAGCAGCGGATGGTCCTTGCGCAGGAACGAGCCGATCACGAACGCGCGGTCCAGTTGACCGAAGTCGTTGATGGACATGCCCAGCCACGGCGTCACACCTTGCAGCGAGAAGTCGGACTGGCGCAGACGGGTGTCAACGCTGGTCGAACCCATGGCGCGGGTGAGCTTTTGCAGCAGGTGCAATTCTTCGAGCGTGGAGTGCGGCGTGGCCAGGGTGGCCAGCGCGTTGTCGCCATGCTCGTGGCGGATGTTTTTCAGGCCGTGCGCCACGTATTCGAGCGCGGTCTGCCAATCGACTTCTTTCCACTCGCCGCCTTGCTTGAGCATAGGCTGGGTGAGACGGTCGGCGGCTTCCAGGCCTTCGTACGAGAAGCGGTCCTTGTCGGAAATCCAGCACTCGTTGACGGCGTCGTTTTCCAGCGGCAGTACGCGCTTGACCTTGCCGCCCTTGACTTGCACGATCAGGTTGGCGCCCAGGCCGTCATGCGGCGAGACCGATTTGCGGCGCGACAGTTCCCACGAACGGGCGCTGTAGCGGAATGGCTTCGACGTCAGTGCGCCGACCGGGCACAGGTCGATCATGTTGCCGGACATTTCCGAGTTGACGGTCTGGCCGACGAACGAGGTGATTTCCGAGTGTTCGCCACGGCCGATCATGCCCAGTTCCATCACGCCGGCCACTTCCTGGCCAAAACGTACGCAACGGGTGCACTGGATGCAGCGCGCCATCTCTTGCATCGAGACCAGCGGGCCGGCGTCTTTCGGCACGACCACGCGCTTGTCTTCTTCGTAGCGCGATTCGCTCTTGCCATAACCAACTGCCAAGTCTTGCAACTGGCACTCGCCGCCCTGATCGCAGATCGGGCAGTCCAGCGGGTGGTTAATCAGGAGGAATTCCATCACCGACTTTTGCGCCTGCACGGCCTTGTCGGACGCGGAACGCACGATCATGCCGGCCGATACCGGCGTGGCGCAGGCAGGCAGCGGCTTCGGTGCTTTTTCCACTTCGACCAGGCACATGCGGCAGTTGGCGGCGATCGACAATTTCTTGTGATAGCAGAAGTGCGGGATGTACGTCCCCAGCTTGTTGGCGGCGTCCATCACCATGCTACCAGCAGGGACTTCGACTTTTTTGCCGTCTATTTCGATTTCAACCATGGTGATTGTTACCAGCTTTTAGATATATGCGGGCACACAGCAATTCTTGTGCTCGATATGGTGTTCAAATTCTTCGCGGAACTGCTTGATGAACGCACGCATCGGCATCGCCGCAGCGTCGCCCAGCGCGCAAATCGTGCGGCCCTGGATGTTGTCGCAAATGGAGTTCAGCACGTCCAGATCGGAAGCACGGCCCTGGCCGTTTTCGATGCGATGGATCATGCGGTACATCCAGCCCGTGCCTTCGCGGCAAGGGGTGCACTGGCCGCACGACTCTTCGAAGTAGAAGTACGCCAGGCGTTCCATGGCCTTGACCATGCAACGGGTTTCGTCCATGACGATGACCGCGCCCGAACCGAGCATCGAGCCCGCCTTGGCGATCGAATCATAGTCGAGGTCGGTTTGCATCATGATCTCGCCACGAATCACCGGCGACGAGGAACCGCCAGGAATCACAGCCTTGATCTTTTTGCCGCCGCGCATGCCGCCAGCGAGTTCCAGCAGCTTGGCAAAGGGCGTGCCCAGGGGGACTTCGTAGTTGCCCGGACGCTCGACGTCGCCCGAGATCGAGAAGATCTTGGAACCGCCGTTGTTCGGACGACCGATGGCCAGGTACTTTTCCGGGCCCATGTTCAGGATGAACGGGACGGCAGCAAAGGTCTCGGTGTTGTTGATCGTGGTTGGCTTGCCGTACAGGCCGAACGACGCCGGGAACGGCGGCTTGAAGCGCGGCTGGCCCTTCTTGCCTTCGAGCGACTCCAGCAGCGCGGTTTCTTCGCCGCAGATGTAGGCGCCGTAGCCGTGGTGCGCGTGCAACTGGAAGCTGAACTCGCTGCCCATGATGTTGTTGCCCAGGAAGCCGGCAGCGCGCGCCTCTTCCAGCGCTTCTTCAAACAACTGGTACTCGGCAAAGATTTCGCCGTGGATGTAGTTGTAGCCGACGGTGATGCCCATCGCGTAGGCGCCGATGGCCATGCCTTCGATCAGCGCATGCGGGTTGTAACGAATGATGTCGCGGTCCTTGAACGTCCCAGGCTCGCCCTCATCTGTGTTACATACCAGGTACTTCTGGCCCGGGAACTGACGGGGCATGAAGCTCCACTTCAGGCCGGTCGGGAAGCCCGCACCGCCACGGCCGCGCAGCGACGACGCTTTCAGGTCGGCGATGATCTGTTCCGGGGTGATCTTTTCTTCGATGATGCGGCGCAAGGCGCTGTAGCCGCCGCGCTTGACGTAATCTTCGAGGTGCCAGTTTTCGCCGTCGAGGCCGGCGAGAATGACAGGGTCGATGTGACGATTGTGGAGTGACGTCATTTGGCGCTCCCGCTCAGTTCACCGACCAGGGTGTCGATTTTATCGTTGGACATGAAGCTGCACATGCGGTGATTGTTCACCAGCAGCACCGGTGCGTCGCCGCAGGCGCCCATGCACTCCCCTTCCATCAGCGTGAATTCGCCGTCGTCCGTGGTGCCACGGTAGTCGATGCCCAGCTTTTGCTTGAGGTGCTGCGCGGCGCGCTCGCCCCCCGACAAGGCGCATGGCAGGTTGGTGCACACGGTGATCTTGTGCTTGCCGATGGGCTTCAAGTTGTACATATTGTAGAAAGTGGCCACTTCCTGCACGGCGATTGCCGGCATGCGGATGTAGTCGGCCAGTTCCTGCATGGTTTCCGGCGAGATCCAGCCCAGTTCCACCTGGGCGTGCGCCAGCGCCGCCATCACGGCGGACTGACGCTGGTCGTCCGGGTACTTGGCCAGCTCGCGGTCGATTTTTTGATAGCACTGCTCTGATAACAACATACTTTTTGCCTCTTAGCGGTCAATACTGCCGAACACGATGTCCTGCGTACCGATGATGGTCACGGCGTCGGCAATCATGTGGCCGCGCGACATTTCGTCCAGCGCTTGCAGGTGCACATAGTCGGGCGTGCGCAACTTCATGCGGTATGGCTTGTTGGCGCCGTCCGACAGCAGGTACACGCCAAACTCGCCTTTCGGGTGTTCCACGGCGGCATACGCTTCGCCTGGTGGCACGTGGAAGCCTTCGGTAAACAGCTTGAAGTGGTGGATCAGCGATTCCATGTTGGTCTTCATGTCCACGCGGCTAGGCGGGGCAACCTTGTGGTTGCTGGTGATGACCGGACCTGGATTGTTGCGCAGCCACTCCACGCACTGCTTGATGATCTTGTTCGACTGGCGCAGCTCTTCCACGCGCACCAGGTAGCGGTCGTAGCAGTCGCCGTTGGTGCCGATGGCCACGTCGAAGTCCATCAGGTCGTACACTTCGTACGGCTGGTGCTTGCGCAAGTCCCACTGGATGCCCGAACCGCGCAGCATGGCGCCGGTAAAGCCCATGGCCAGCGCGTCTTCCGGCGACACCACGCCGATGCCAACGGTCCGCTGTTTCCAGATTCGGTTATCGGTCAGCAGCGTTTCGTACTCGTCCACGTAGCCGGGGAAACGATTCGTAAACGCTTCGATAAAGTCGAGCACCGAACCCTGGCGGTGTTCGTTCAGGTCGGCAATCGCCTTGGCCGAACGGATGATCGATGGCTTGTGCTGCGGCATCGCGTCCGGCAGGTCGCGGTACACGCCGCCCGGGCGGTAGTAGGCCGCGTGCATGCGCGCGCCCGATACGGCTTCGTACACGTCGAACAGGTCTTCGCGGTCTCGGAAGCAGTACAGGAACGGACCCATCGCACCAACGTCAAGCGCGTGCGCGCCCAGCCACATCAGGTGGTTCAAAATACGGGTGATTTCGTCGAACATCACGCGGATGTATTGCGCGCGCAGCGGCACTTCCAGGCCCAGCAGCTTTTCGATGGCCATCACGTAGGCGTGCTCGTTGCACATCATCGAGACGTAATCGAGGCGGTCCATGTACGGCACCGACTGCAGGTAGGTCTTTTGCTCCGCCAGCTTTTCGGTACCGCGGTGCAGCAGGCCGATGTGCGGGTCGGCGCGCTGGATCACCTCACCGTCGAGCTCGAGCACCAGGCGCAGCACGCCGTGCGCGGCCGGGTGTTGCGGACCGAAGTTCAGGGTGTAATTCTTAATCTCAGCCATTATTTAATCCCGTAGTTTTCTTCGCGGATCACGCGCGGCACGTTTTCACGCGGCTCGATGGTGACCGGCTGGTAGATCACGCGCTTCTGCTCGGGGTCGTAACGCATTTCGACATAGCCCGACACCGGGAAGTCCTTGCGGAACGGGTGGCCGATAAAGCCGTAATCGGTCAGGATGCGGCGCAAGTCGTTGTGGTTCTCGAACAGGATGCCGAACATGTCGAACGCTTCGCGCTCGAACCAGTTCAGGCAGCGCCACAGCGGCGTCAGTGACGGGAACACCGGCATTTCGTCGTCGCTGGCGAAGCAGCGCACGCGCACGCGCCAGTTGTACTTGAGCGACAGCAGGTGGATCACGACCGCGAAACGCTGGCCGTCCCAGGCGCCTTCGCCATAGGTGAGGTAGTCGACGCCGCACAGGTCGATGGCCTGCTCGAAACCGAGCGACGCATCGTCGCGCAGGGTCTGCATCACGCCATAGTAGTCGGCTTGCTTGACGGTGATGGTGATCTCGCCGAGCGCCACGACCGTACTAACGCGTTCGCCCAGGGCAGTGCCGAGGGCGGTTTGGAGTTGTTCTAATTTGGTAGTCATCGTGCGATGGTGTTGGTACGCTTGATCTTGTTCTGCAGCTGCATGATGCCGTACAGCAGCGCCTCAGCGGTGGGCGGACAGCCTGGCACGTACACGTCAACCGGCACGATGCGATCGCAGCCGCGTACAACCGAGTACGAGTAGTGGTAGTAGCCGCCGCCGTTGGCACAGGTGCCCATCGAAATGACCCAGCGCGGTTCCGGCATCTGGTCGTAGACCTTGCGCAGCGCAGGGGCCATCTTGTTGCACAGCGTGCCGGCCACGATCATCACGTCGGACTGACGCGGCGAAGGACGGAACACCACGCCGAAGCGGTCCATGTCGTAACGGGCCGCGCCCACGTGCATCATTTCAACCGCACAGCAGGCCAGACCGAACGTCATCGGGAACATCGAACCCGTACGCGCCCAGTTGATCAGCTTGTCAGCCGAGGTAGTGATGAAACCTTCGTTTAATACGCCTTCAATAGCCATGGCTTATTCCCAATCAAGGGCACCTTTCTTCCAGATATACCAAAAACCGACCACGAATTCAGCGATGAAGCTCATCATCACCAGGAATCCGTTCCAGCCCAGTTCGCGCACGGAGACGCCCCAGGGGAAGAAGAATGCCGTTTCCAGATCGAACAAAATAAAGAGGATAGCGACGAGGTAGTAACGCACGTCGAATTTCATGCGCGCATCTTCGAAAGCTTCGAAGCCGCATTCATAGGGGGACAGTTTGGCGAAGTCAGGCTTGTTTGGTCCGAGCACGTGGCCCAGTACCTGGGGAAGGATACCTACGCCGAGACCGACGAGGATGAACAACAGAACGGGGAGATAATTTTCGAGGTTCACGATTGATGAGCTTTTATTGAACGCTTGGTTTGAAGGACCACACTGCGATGTTTTGCGGTGCTCTTTACGTTCGCCCCAATCGTACAACTTAGACCAGGATCGAACGACACATCCTCGTAAAAAAGCCAGCTCAGGCACTACTCCCTTGCTGGCCTCTAAATTTTTGGTGCCGACGACGAGACTCGAACTCGTACAGCTTGCGCCACTACCCCCTCAAGATAGCGTGTCTACCAATTTCACCACGTCGGCATTCTAAGGCCGCTATTCTACTGCGTTTCTGCCGGCTTGTTAATGCCGTATTGCGAAAAAACAAGAAGAAAAACGATAAATATTTACTTCTCGGTACACTGGTTTAACTTTTGCCCACCAATGCGCCATTTCACTGCCTGTCACTGCTAAAACATTGAGCAACGTACTGCCTTTGTTGCCCAACGTTGTATTCCAAGACCGCTATTATATTACTTTGGGATGGAATTTGCAGGAGCCGGTGCAGGAGTTTGTGCAGCCGGAGCAGTTGGCTGCCCGGCAGGTGCCGCAGGCGCTGGCGTCGGCGCGTTCGGAATGCCGGCCGAACCGGTGGTTGGCGCCGTTGCCGGTGCAGTTGGCAGGGCCTTGTCCATCACGCCGCCGCTGACGGCGCCGTTGTTGTGCTGGGTGGAGATGTACGCCAGGGCCAGGGTGGCGCTGAAGAAGATCGCCGCTGCCACGCCGGTGGACTTGGACATGAAGTTCGACGAGCCGGTGGCGCCGAACAGGCTGCCGGAAGCGCCGGAGCCGAAGGCTGCGCCCATATCGGCGCCCTTACCGTGCTGCAGCAAGACGAGGCCGATAATGGCCAGGGCCGAGACGACTTGGATGATGACTACCAGGTTGAACATGCTGCTCATGATATTCCATTCAAAATTAAATAGTTTTGTATCGTTTTGTTTCCAACCTGCCAATAGCGCGCAACAGGCTGGATTAACTGCATTTTTACAACAGTACTTCTCGTTAAGGGAAAACCCTTAATGTCTTGCTCAGGCGTGGATGATGGCGAGGAAATCTGCTGCCTTCAGTGCTGCGCCGCCGATCAGGCCGCCGTCGATGTCGGCCTGGGCCAGTAGTTCGACTGCGTTGTCCGGCTTCATGCTGCCGCCGTACAGGATCTGGATCTTGGTAGCGACCTGCTCGCTTTTCTTGGCAACGCAGCCGCGCAGGAAGAAATGCGCTTCCTGGGCCATCTGCGGGGTGGCGGTCTTGCCGGTGCCGATTGCCCACACCGGCTCGTAGGCCAGTACGACTTGATCGAGCTGATCGACCGGGATGACGTCGAGCGCAGCCTGCAACTGGGCGCAGATCACGGTTTCGGTATTGCCGGCTTCGCGGTCTTCCAGGGTCTCGCCCACGCAGATCACGGGGGTGAGGCCGGCAGCCAGCGCCACCACGGCTTTTTGCGCAACCAGTTCATTGGTCTCGCCGTGATACGCGCGACGCTCCGAGTGGCCGACCAGCACGTATTTGGCGCCGAAATCGGTCAGCATCGATGCTGCCACTTCACCAGTATAGGCGCCGCTGGCGTGGATCGACAGGTCCTGGCCGCCCCAGGCGACCGGGGTAGCGTTCAATTCCTGTTCGCACTGGGCGAGGTAGGGAGCAGGCACGCAGACCGCGCAATCGGCGCGGTCGTTGACATCCTTGAGGCCGGAGACGATGCCGGACAACAAGGCCGCGTTGGCAGCGCGGTTGCCGTTCATTTTCCAATTGCCGATAACGAGTTTGCGTCGCATAGTAGCCTAAATTTTCAATAACCTATGATTTTACCGCGCCCGCCGACGGTGGGTCAAACTTGCATCGGTGAATTTGTTGTTTCGGTTGCAAGAGCTGCGTGCTTAAATCACTTGCAGCATGATCTTGCCGACGTGGGTGCTGCTTTCCATCAGTTCATGCGCCTTGGCCGCCTGCTCGAGCGGAAACACCGTGTGGATCACCGGCTTGATCTTGCGCTCGGCCATTAGCGGCCACACGCGCTTGAGCAGGTTTTTGGCTATCGCGCCCTTGAACTCCACCGAACGCGGTCGCAGCGTGGAGCCGGTGATGGTCAGGCGGCGGTACAGCATCTGCCCCAGGTCCAGCGTGGTCTTGGCGCCGCCCAGCGTGGCGATCAGTGCGATGCGGCCATCATCGGCCAGGCACGCCACTTCGCGCGGCACGTAGTCGCCGCCTACCATGTCGAGAATCACATCGACGCCACGGTCGTTGGTCAGCGATTTGACGACGTCAACGAAATCCTCGGTCTTGTAGTTGATGCCGCGCTCGGCGCCCAGTTCCTGGCATGCAGCGATCTTGTCGGCGCTGCCGGCGGTGGCAAACACGCGGTGGCCCATGGCGCTGGCCAGCTGGATTGCCGCCACGCCGATGCCCGACGTGCCGCCCTGCACCAGCAGGGTTTCGCCCCCAAGCAAGCGGGCGCGGTCGAACACATTGCTCCACACGGTGAAATAGTTTTCGGGAATCGTGGCCGCTTCCAGCATGCTCCAGCCCTTGGGCACGGGCAGCACCTGCTCGATGGGCGCCACGCAGTATTCGGCGTAACCACCGCCCTGCACCAGCGCGCACACGTGGTCGCCGATGTCGAAGGTAGAGTAGTCGAGGTCGCCGTCGACGATCTCGCCGGCCACTTCCAGGCCTGGCAAATCCGACGCGCCCGGCGGCGGCGCGTAAGCGCCCTTGCGCTGGAACACGTCGGGCCGGTTGATGCCGGCCACGTGCACCTTGATCAGCACTTCGCCGGTTTTCACGACCGGCATGGGACGCTCGCACAGCTTCAGCACTTCGGGCGAACCGGGTTGGGTGATTTCAATCGCGCGCATGGTGGACCTCTGCAAATTTTAAAGAAAAGATTGTACGCGAGGCGACAGCGCCACGCAGGCAGGCGCACCGCTGCACGACGGACCCTCGGCACCGCCATAAATGCAATTGACTTGCAACAATGATGCTTGACCGTTATTATTGCAACAGTTTTGCATTAACACATCTTGTGCTGCTGCCCTGCCCCATTTCGCCGGACCGCGCCCGCACCAACCCTCCAATACCATTGCCAGGAATCATGCGCCATCACGTACTTGCAGCCGCCATTCTGTCCACATTTTCAAGTGCCTACGCGGCCGACGACGCCACCCTCCAGACCGTTGAAGTCCGCGCCGACAAGCCGGCCGGCAGCGACACCAGCGTCACGGTGCAGAACGACCGCGCCCAGAACCGCACCCTCGGCGACATGCTCGACCACGTCTCGGGCGTGCAGAGCAGCGCCTTCGGCCCCAATGCCGGCGCGCCGGTGATCCGCAGCCTGTCCGGCAGCCGCGTGCAAATCCTCGAAGATGGCCAGTCGATCCTGGGCATGAACGCCATCAGCGGCGACATCAACATTCCGTTCGACCCGCTGTTTGCGCGCAGCGCCACCGTCAGCAAATCGTCGGACAGCGTGCGCTACGGCGGCAACGCGATCGGCGGCAGCGTCAATGTCGATTCCGGCCTGCTGTCGCGCACGATGGAGGAGCAGGACCACGAACTGGAACTGGTGCTGCGCAAGGGCCACAACGATGCCGACGCCCAGGGCCTGCGCCTGAATGTCAACAACGGCAAGAATTTCTCGACCAATCTCCAGCTGTCGTTCCAGAGCATCGGCCACTACGACATTCCCGGCAACAGCAAGGCGGTCGTGTGCAATACCGGGCTGTTCCCGGCCAATGGCGGCGTCAATACGTTTCTTGCCGACAGCTGCCAGAAAGAAGCCCGCATCCAGCAGGTGTACAACAAGGCGTCGCAGCCGTTCATCGAGCAATTCATCACGGAAAATCCCGACTGGGCCGATGGCGATTTTTCCTTCTACACCAACAACCCGACCTCGGTGTGGCAGCGCAAAACGTACGTCAACCCCGCCAACCCGGCGTATGTGCCCGGTACGCCGCGCACGGTCGCCAACAAGATCAACAAGGATGTCACGCCCGACTACCACGGCACGCTCGGCAACAGCTATTCGAACAACTCGCACTTCGGCGTGGGCACCACCTATTTCTTCGACCACGGCTACCTGGGCGTAAGCCTGGACTCGAAGGAAAGCAAGTACGGCGTGCCGGGCTTTTCGATGGAGAACAAGTCGTTCGGCGCCAACTACGATGAGGGGCTGCCGGTCGGCGTGAAAATCCGCCAGGACAAGTATGCGCTGGAAAGCAAGCTGCGCGAGCCGGTGCCGTACGTGGAAAGCGCCGAGCTGCGCGTCTCGCGCCTGAACAACACGTCGGGCGAATACATTGGCCCGGCCAACGCCAACGAGTACGCGTTCGATACCACCCAGGCCGAGCTGCTGCTGACGCAGCGCCGCACCGGAGCCTTGCATGGCCTGGTGGGCCTGTCGTACCGGTCGCGCGATGTGACCGGCAGCGGTCCGCAGCTGTACCTGCCCAACGTGGGCACTGCCAGCCGCGCGCTGTTCATCAAGCAAAATCTCGACTTCGACTGGGCATCGTTCGACGCCGGTTTCCGCCACGAGAAAGTGGAACACGAGATCGAGAACAGCGCGTTCAAGACGTCGCGCAACGCCGCCAATACCAAATTGGCCGACCGCGAGTTCAGCCTGAACAGCTACAACGTCGGCGCCGCGTTCGAGCTCGGTAAATTGTGGGGCGCCAAGATGCGTTACGGCTCGTCGGAGCGCGCGCCCGACATCAACGAGCTGTACGCGAGCAACCGCCACTACTCGATCATGACGCAGGAAGAAGGCAACCAGGACCTCAAGGCTGAGCGCTCCCGCAACACCGAGCTGACCGCGCTGTTCGGCGTCGGCGGCTTCAAATTGAGCGGTACCTTCTACCAGATGAAGTACGACAATTACCTGTACCTCGGCCATTCCGGCCTGCAAACCGGCAACCGCCTGCCGCTCAAGTACTGGAAGCAGACCGATACGACCGTCAAAGGCTTCGAACTCGATGCATCGCAGGAGCTCAGCCTGGGCGGCTACGGCAAGCTGAATGTCTCGGCGTTTGCCGACCTGGTCAAGAACAAGGCCGACCACCCGGACCGGCTGCGCGCCCAGAACGATGGCGAATACCTGCCCAATATGCCAACCAACCGCTACGGCGCCAATGTGCTGTGGGAAAACCAGGGCTGGAAGGCCCGCCTGTCGAGCACGTATTACGACAAGCAGAAATACCTGGGCAAAAGCGTGAGCAACGAAGTGCCGCTCGACGCCTACAACATGGTGAACTTCCAGGTCAGCCGCGCAATCGCGTTGCCGTACGCGCGCGTGACCGGGCTGGAAGTATTCATCAGCGGCTCCAACCTGCTCGATGAAGATGCGCGGCCGCACAACTCGCCGTTGAAATACATTGCGCCGCTGCCAGGACGGGGGTTCCAGGTGGGATTAACGATGAAGCTGTGACTTCAGTTTCCATCGCCCCCGGTCCTTGATTTGGTGGGCAGCGGTGAATTCGGCTTCCAGCGCGCCGACAGCGCCTGCCCCTCTTCGATCTGCTCCGGCGTCATGTGCTTGACCACGGCTGCGCGCTGTTCCGCCGCGTTGGGGGCGCTGCGGGCGGCAGCCAGGTTCCACAGCATGTAGGCGATCACGTTATCCTGCGGCACGCCGCCAATGTGATAGCGGTACATCAGGCCCATGGTTTGCAGCGCTTCGCCGTGGCCTTGCTGGGCCGCCTTGCGGAACCAGCTCACTGCCTGCTTGTGGTCCTGGATCACCGCGTTGCCGGTGTAGTACATGGCGCCGACCACGTACTGGGCGTCGGCCTTGCCTTGCAGCGCGGCCTTGCGGTGCCACTGGAACGCCTGCGGATAGTCCTGCGGCACACCGCGCCCCATGTAATACATCAGGCCCAGCAGGTGCTGGGCATCGGCATTGCCGGCCTTTGCCAGCGGCGTGATTTCCTTCAGCGCGGTGCCGTAGTTCTTGTTGTTGTAGGCGGTGGCGCCTTCCAGGAAGCCGGCCAGCGCGGCTTGGTGCAGGCCCAGGGCGAGACAGATCGCCAGTATGAATTTTTTCATATCGTTTTAGCTATGGTGCGTTGATGCGGGCTCACTTCCAGTTGACCTTGCCGAGGCCGTCAACCGACACTTCTCGGTTGAGCGGCTTGCCGTACACGGTGACGGAACCGAGACCGCTCAGGTCGAGCTTGGCGTTAGTGGTGGCGGTGACGGTAGCGTTGCCGAGGCCGCTCAGATTGAGCTGGACGCTGTCGGCCGTGAACTTCTGCGCATTCAAGCCGCCGAGGCCGCCAAGGTCGGCCTTGAGCAGCTTGCCGCGTCCGCCGAGGGCGATGTTGCCGGCGCCGCCCAGGTCGAGGTCGATGCGTTCGTTTTCGCTGATCCACAAATTCATCTTGCCCACGCCGCCGAGCTTGGCGCGCACGGTCTTGTAATCGACCGTGGCCTTCATGCTGCCGGCGCCATCGAGCACCAGTTCCAGGTCCTGGCCGGAGAAGCCGCTGATATCGGTGGCGCCCAGCCCCTCCACCACCACCTGCCGCAGGTTGGGCAGCACCATCTCGGCGCGGGCGCCGTTGCTGGTATTGATCTTGATGCCGCGCCCGCCATCGGTTTCCAGGTGCAGCGTGTCGCCGCTCTGTGCGTAGGTCAGCCGGTCCATGTAGCGCTTGTCGCCGGTGATCTTGAGCGACGGCGTGTCGCCCTGCCGCAGCCGGACATCGACCATGCCATCGATCTTGACCCGCACCACGCGCGCATCGATGCTGACGGTGCGGGTTTCGCTGTTGTCGTCGGCAGCCGAGGCGCGCCCGAACAGCGCGCACGCCGCAGCAAATAGCAAACCGAACTGAAAAATCCTCTTCATGATCTATCCCTGGCTGATGATTCCACAATCATAACGCCGCGCGCACGCCCACCCGCGAAATTGCGACGAACTGCACAAATCAAGGCATGAACAACAAAATCACGTGGTGCGGGCGAGGTTGAGCCAGGCGCGGGCGGCAAACGACAGGTGGCTGTTGCGACGCCAGGCCAGCCGCAGTTTCCAGTCGAGCGCAGGTTCGGTCAGCGTGGCGATCGAGAACTGGCCCTGCGGTAGAGTGTCGCAGAACAGCTTGGGCAGGATGGCGACGCCCACACCCAGCCGCACCAGCGAGGCGACGAAGTCCCATTGGCCGCTGCGCCCGCTGATTCTGGGCTGGAAGCCGGCGGCAGCGCAGGCGTCGGTAACGATGTCGTTGAGCGCGAACGACGCGCCGTAAAAGATGAACGGGCTGGCGGCCAGTTCGCGCAGCGCGATGGACGATCGGCCGCGCCAGGCCGACGCCAGCGGCGCCAGCACGCACAACGGCGATGTGACCAGCGGCAGCGAATCGAATTCGGTCCAGATGTGGGCGTTGCCGGCGTAGTCGAGCAGCGAGCCCATTTCCAGCGTGCCGTTGCGCAGGTTGGCTTCGATCGCCTGGGTGCCGTCCTCGAACAGTTTGAGTTCCACGTCCGGATACTGGCGGTGGTACGCCGCCAGCAGCGGCGCCAGCGGCTGGTGCGCTTGTTGCGTTACGCCCAGGCGCAACTCGCCGCGCCGCAGTTGCTGCAAATCGGCCAGCTCCACGTTCAGCTCCGCGTGCATGGCCAGCAGCGCCCTGCCCCGTGCCAGCACCACCTGGCCCGCGTCGGTCAGGGTGAAGCGCTTGCCGGTGCGCTCGAGCAGCACCAGGTCCAGCGACTGCTCCAGCTGGGCGATCATCTTGCTGACCGTGGGCTGGGTCACGTGCAACTGCTCGGCAGCGCGGCTGAAACCCTGGTGGTCCACGACCGCGACGAAATACCGCAAGGAACGTAAATCCATTATCTATTCCAATACAGAATGATTTTCATAATTTTAATTCATTTTATCTTTTGATTGACCACGCCTAGAATGGCTGCATGAAAACATCTTCCGTCTCCCGATTCGTGCATACCGTATTGCAGATCGCGCTCCTGATCGCCATCTGGTACGCCTGCGACCGCATCGCTGCCTGGCTGCACCTGCCGTTTTCCGGCGGCGTGGTGGGGCTGCTGGTCATGGTGGCGCTGCTGCTGGCCGGCGTGGTGCGGCCGTCGGTGGTGGACCATGGCGCCGAGTGGCTGCTGTCGAACATGCTGTTGTTCTTCATCCCGCTGATCGTCTCGGTGGTGCAGTTCACCGCCTTGCTCGAGCGCGAAGGGGTGCGGCTGTTCGCGGCGATCGGCATCGGTTTCATTTCGGTGCTGCTGGCCACCGCGTTCACGGTGGAATGGGTGTGCAAGTTCGAGCGGCGGGTGCGGTTGCGCAAGCTGCGCGGTGTTCGTCAAATCCGCCAGGAGCAGCCGGCATGAAACCGTTTCTTTACCTGGTGCTCACCGTGGTGCTGTTCTACGCCAACCAGGCGCTGCACCGCCGCTACCAGTACTTCTGGCTCACCCCCGCGATCACTACGTCGGCGATCCTGATTGCCCTGATCGAACTGACCTCGACCCCGTTCTCGCAATATTTTGGCGATACCCGTTGGCTGCCCTGGCTGCTGGGCCCTGCCACCGTCGCCTTTGCGCTGCCGATCTACCAGCAGCGCGATCTGATCAGGCGGCACTGGCTGGCGCTGGGCCTGGGCAGTTGTGCCGGCATCGTGGTCTCGCTGGGCAGCACGCTGCTGCTGAGCCGTCTGCTCGGCCTCGACGCCAATGCCGCCCACAGCCTGCTGGCGCGGTCGGTGTCCACGCCGTTCGCGCTGGAAGCCACGCGCCACCTCGGCGGCGAATCGCAGTTGACCGGCGTGTTCGTGATGATCACCGGCCTGTTCGGGATCTTGCTGGGACAGGTGCTGCTTGGCCTGCTGCCGCTGCGGATGCGGGTGGCCCGCAGCGCGCCTTTCGGTGCGGCAGCCCACGGCTTCGGCATGAGCGTGGCGCGCAAGATCGGCCCGCAGGAAGGCGCCGTGGCCAGCCTGACGATGATTTTCAGCGGGATCTTGATGGTGCTGCTGGCGCCGTTGCTGGGGCGTTTGCTGGCCTGAGCCGCGTTAGCCGCCGTCGCGGCGGGCCCCACCGCTTGAGCAGCCCATGCAGCGCTGCTTGAGCATCACCAGCTTATGCATTGCCGGTTGGCGTATTACCAGCCCATCACCTTGCGCATCTGCGGCGCCAGGTCGCGCGCCATGGCGGCGTGCTGTTCGCGCGTGGGGTGGGCGTCCTGCGGGTCGCCGGGGTAGGTCGTCGAAGGCACCGCCTGCACGCGCGGATCGCCCACGCGGCGCACCGTCTCGGCGAGGTATTCCACCAGCGCCGCCTTGCGTTCGTTCTTCAGCATCGCCCCTTCGGTCAGCACGATCTTCGCTTGCGGATGGTCGGCCAGCAGCGTGCGCAACAGCCGCACGTAGGTGCCGACATACAGTTCGCGATCGGGAATGCCGACGTTGAAATCGTTGGTGCCGATGGCGCTGATGATCAAATCCGGATGGTACTGGCGCTGGTCCCACTTGACCGGCTGCTGCTGGTCGGCGATGGCCAGCTGGTAGTAGTCGGGCAGATTGAGCTGGTCGGTATGGTTGTCCCACGTGCGCACCAGTCCCCTGCCCCCGGCGCACACCAGTTGCACCTGCGCTTGCAGGTCGCGCGCCAGCAGCATGCCGTACGTGGCGCGCGCATCCCACCACGACGCTTCCTTCTTCGCGCCCGGCACGCGGTCGATCGCTTCGCCGCACGTGACCGAATCGCCCATCACCAGCAGTTTGCGCTGCGGCAGCGCGGGCGCCGGCAGCCAGGCGCCATCGGTGTCGAAGCGCTGCACCGTGGCCTTGCCCAGCCAGGCCTCGGAACGGTTGACGACCTCCACCCGGTGCGGACCGGCGGCCAGTCCTTCGGCCAGCACCAGCATTTGCGTGCCTTTGGCCAGGTGCACCTTGCGCGCAGCGCCGCCATCGACCATCACGTCAACGTAGCTGTTGTCACTGCTGGCATCGACCGCCATCGCCACGCGCGTGCCGTCGAAGGCCACGGCAAAGCCCACGCCGGGGTAGGCGAAGTACACGGCGCCGTCGGGTTGGACCTGGCTGCGGCCGGTGCGGGCCACGTGCGGATCGGCGGCCGTGATGCTGGTGCCTGCCGTGGCTGTCGTGGCGGCGCTGGCTGGCGCCGCTGTTAGTACCGCAGCGGTGACCACAGCGGCACAGGCGAACGCCAACGCGAATGCCGTAGCGGGGACTGCCAGCGCAGCCAGGCGGGGGATCGATGCCATGTTATTTCATCAGCTTTTTAATATCGGGCAGCATGGCGTCGGACCACACCTGGTAGCCCTTGGGCGTGGGGTGCAGGTAATCGGCCATGATGGTCGGCGACATGTCGCCGTTCGCTTGCAGGAACTTCTTGCCGTAGTCCTTGAAGACGATGGATTTGCCGTCATCGAGCGTGGCGATCAGGCGATTGAGTTCGATGATCTGCGCGCGCTTGGGACTGGCCGCCGATTGCTCGTACGGCAGCACGGCGTTGAGCAGGATGCGCGCGTTCGGATACAGCGTGCGCAGCTTGGTCACCACCGCCTTGACGCCGTCGAACACCTGTTCCGGATTGGCCTGGCAGTGGAAGAAGTTATTGACGCCGATGGTGAGCACCACCAGCTTGGGCGACAGTTTGCCAGCCTGGCCGTTGTCGAGCCGCCAGAGCACATTGCCAGTGTGGTCGCCGCCGATGCCGAAGTTGGCCGTCTTCCACTTGCCAAACGATTTATCCCATATCTGCTTGTTCCAGCCCTCGGTGATGGAGTCGCCCACGAACAGCAGGTCCACCTTGCCGGTCTCCGCGACCTCGATATCTTCCTGGAACATGGCCTGCCAGCGGGCGATCGACATCCACGGGTATTCGACGTTGCGCGGCGCGGGGGTGATGCTGCACGCCTTGCCGTCGATGACGGCCGGCTTGGCGTCGGCGGCCTGCGCGGCAGCGCCGGACAGCGCCAGCACGGCACTGGTGATGAGCGAAACAATAAGGCTATTCTTCATATTTTTGACCTCGGATTGAACGGGATTTCAGTGTAGCTTAAGTCTTCAACTTCAGGCGCAGCAGTAGCGTGCCGTGCGACGGCACCTTGGCTTCGAGCTTGCGCGTGGTGTCGCCGGTCTTGCCGGTCCAGACGTCGGTCCACGCATAAGGCTTCTTCTTGAAGTCCGCCGTGCGCTTGCTGAGGTCATCGTTGATGTAGTACGCGCCCCAGTCGAAGCTCACCGGCACGGCCTGCGCGCCGCGATTCATCACCATCAGCGCCCACTCGTCTCCGGCCAGCGGCTTGGCCCAGTACTCGATATCGCCGGCCTGCAGGAAGCGCCACGCCGATACACCGAGCTTGTCCTGGTTGATGGCGATCGCCCCGGCATTGGTGAGAATGCGGTGGGTGGCGGCCGGCATCGACCGCACGTCGTTGCCGAGGATGAGCGGCGACGCCAGCATGGCCCACGCCGAAAAATGCGACTTGTCCTCATCCTCGCTCAGGCCCTTGCCCACGACCAGCATGTCCATGTCGTTCCAGTGACCGGGACCGGCGTGCTGGCGCAAGCCGGCCTGCTTGTCGAGGATGCGCAGCACGCCCCAGGCCGAGAACGAACCCTGGCTGAATTCGCAGTTCCAGCACGGGTAGATGTCGCCCGTGGTGCGCCACGAGTGGCCCACGTCTTTCGCCCACTCCCATGGCCTGGTGTCGCCCCATTCGCAGATGCTGAACAACATGGGCCGGCCGGCGCTGCGGATCGCGTCGCGCATGGTCGTGTAGGCGCCGGCGGAGTTGAGGCCCTTGGTGTCGCACCAGTCGTACTTGATGTAGTCGATGCCCCATTCCGCATAAGTAATCGCGTCCTGGTACTCGTGGCCACGGCTGCCCGGCTTGCCGCCGCAGGTGGTGGCGCCGGCGTCGGAGTAGATGCCGAGCTTCAGGCCACGGCCATGCACATAGTCGGCCAGCGCCTTCATGCCGGACGGGAAACGCGCGGGGTCGGGGTGGATCACGCCCTTGTCGTCACGCTTGCCATGCCAGCAGTCGTCGATGTTGACGTAGGTGTAGCCGGCGTCCTTCAAGCCGTTTTTCACCATCGCGTCGGCGGTATCGCGGATCAGCTGCTCGTTGATATCGCAGGCAAAGGTATTCCAGCTGTTCCAGCCCATTTGCGGCGTGGCCGCCAGGCCGTCGAACTTCTGGGCGCTGGCGGAGGTACTGAACAACCCGGCCACTGCACAGGCAGCAAGCCACACGGGCATCGATTTTTTCATGCGCGACTCCTTACCGAGCAGGTGCTTTGAGCGACTTGAGCTTGTCGCCATACTCCTTGATCAGCTTGAGCGAGCTGGTATCGGTGTCGAACACCGAGTACAGGCCCTGCTCTTCCTGCGGCGGGTCGCCCATGAAGTCGTTGCCCGGCTTCCACCAGTAATCGGCATTGGCCGCGCGGCCGGCGCCGCCCCAGGCCCAGAAATTGAAGCCGGCGATCGGGTCGCCCTTGGCGGCGCGGGTATAGACCACGTCAAACACCTCCTTGTAGAAGCGGTCGCGGATCTTGGTCGTGGCCTTGATGCTGAACGACGGGCCGTCGCGATCGAGGCCGAATTCTTCGAGCACGATCGGCTTGCCGAGTTTTTTGGCCAGCTCGATGTGCGAGTTCAGGTAGTCGCGGCTCTTGGTAATCGCATTGTCCCAGGTGCCTTCGGGATTGCGCGAGTCGAACCATTCCCAGTTTTTCGGCCACAAATGGTAGGTCAGGTAATCGACATGCTTGCTGCGGTGGGCGTCGAGAAACAGCTGCGCATCGTGGGCGGAGCCGGCCAGGCCTTCGCTGCCGGTGCTCACCATGTGGTTGCGATCGAGGCTGTGGATGTAGCCGGCCGTCTCGTCGATCCACTTGACGTAAGCAGCCTTCTCTTCTTTCGTCGCCTTGCCGTTGCCGGGGCGCGGCTCGTTGGCCAGCTGCCACGACATCAGGTGCGGATCTTCCGAGTACGGCTTGCCGGTGATGGTGTTGACGCGCCTGACGATTTTCGCGATCACCTGGCGGTACTCTTTTTGCGCGGCAGCGTTCACATAGAAGCGTGCATTCTTCTTCATGTAATCGTCATAGTCCTTGGTCACGTTCGGGTCGAGCGCCGGCGTGCCTTCGAACCAGTTCAGGTACTGGGTCATGCCGCCCGACCACTGCCAGAAGTTGTTCAGGTAAAGCACCACGGTCATGTCGCGCTTGGCCGCTTCGGCCATCAGGAAGTCCAGGCCCACCAGCAGGTTCTCGTCGTACTCGCCCGGCTTGGCCGTGGTGGCGGGGCTGACCGCGCTTTTCATGTCGGTCTTCTCGGAGACGGCCAGCACGCGCAGGTTGTTGATGCCGGTCGCCTTCATGGTATCGAGCTCCTTGAGCAGGCGGGCACGCTCGCCCACGCCGCTCGGCGCACCGAGGTAGCCGCCGTACCAGAAGTTGGCGCCCACGATGTAATACGCCTGGCCCTTGCGGCTGAAATGCGTTTTCTTGGCCGTGACGAACTCCGACTTGGCGGCGTTGGTCACCGGCGCGCCATCGGCAGCGGCCACGATGCCGACCGCGCCCACCATCATGGCGGCGGCGCAGAATTTGAACAGCTGTTTCATGTCTCGTCCTTTATGGTTATGATTGCTGCTACTTCAGGGGTTTGCCGTTGACGTTCAGGACTTGCTTCGGCAGTTTGACGGTAATGGTTCGGGCGCCGGCATCGGCGGCATCGTGCGCCAGCAGCACCTTGTAGCTGCCGGCGGCGATGCGCCAGGTCTTCGAGCGGCTGTCGTACAGCGCCAGCAGGCGCGGATCGACGGTCACGGTGACTTCCCGGCTCGCGCCCGGCGCCAGGTCCACTTTCTCGAAAGCGGCCAGGCGCTTGGGTGCTTCCCACTTCACGCCCAGCGGCGCCACGTATACTTGCGGCACATCCTTGCCCGCCACTGCGCCGGTATTGGTTACCTTGAAGCGCAGTTGCAGCTTGCCGTCCTGCTGGCCCGACTTCAGGTCGGAATACGCGAACGTGGTGTACGACAGACCATGGCCGAACGGGAACAGCGGCTTGTGGCCTTTCAGGTCGAACCACTTGTAGCCGACCGCCGCGCCTTCATGGTAATCGACCGCGAAGCGTACTTTTTCGTTCTTCGGATCGCCATCGAGCACGGGACGCGGCAACTGGCTGGCAGACGCCGGGAACGTCGTCGGCAAGTGGCCCGACGGATTGACTTCGCCGAACAGGATGCGGGCAATCGCCTCGCCACCGCCCGAGCCGGCGTACCACGCCTGCAGCACGGCCGCGCTCTGGTCCAGCCACGGCATCAGCACCGGGCCCGAGGTTTCAAGCACCACCACGGTTTTCGGATTGGCTTTTGCCACCGCCGCCACCAGCGCATCCTGGTTATCGGGCAGCGCCAGCGAAACCGCATCGAGCGCCTCGCCCACCCACTGCTGGGCAAACACGATCACCGCGTCGGCGCCTTCGGCAGCTTTGGCGGCGGCGACCGGATCGAGGCCGTCGTGGTAGATCACCTGCGCACCGGGCGCGCGCGCCTGGATCGCCTTCAGCGGCGACGACGGGTGGTACACCACCGGGCCGGGCCAGGTCAGGGGCTCGATGCCGGGCACCGGGTTGCCCTCCACCGGGTACACCAGCGACGAGCCGCCGCCGGCCAGCACGCCCACGTCCGCATGGGCGCCGATGACCACGATCTTGCGCGCGCCGGGTTTGAGCGGCAGCGTGCTGTTGGCGTTCTTGAGCAGGACCATGCCTTCTTCGGCATCGGCCTGGCTGACCAGGCGGTTGGCTGCGAAGTCGATCGCGCCGCCTTCGGCCACCGGGTGCTCGACCACGCCCTTGTCGAACATGGCCCACAGGATGCGATAAACCATGTCGTCCAGGCGCGCTTGCGGCACATGGCCGTTGGCCACCGCCTCCTCGAGCGCGCCGCCGAAGTACTGCGACTTGTCGAACTCCCAGCCCGACTGCTGATCGAGGCCGGCCTTGGCCGCTTCCACCGTGCTGTGCACCGCGCCCCAGTCCGACATCACGTACCCCTTGAAGCCCCAGTCTTTTTTCAGCACACCGTTGAGCAGGTAGTCGTTCTCGCACGCGTACACGCCGTTCAAGCGGTTGTACGAGCACATGACCGAGCCGGGGTTGGCCTGTTCGAGCACAAACTGGAACGCCAGCAGGTCGGACATGCGGTTGCTGGTATCGTCGATGCGGGCATCGAGCACGAAGCGGCCGGTTTCCTGGGCATTGACGGCAAAGTGCTTCATGGTTGCGATCAGGTGGTTCGACTGGATGCCCTTGATCTGCGCCGCGACCATGCTGCCTGCCAGCAGCGGGTCTTCGCCGGCGTATTCGAAGTTGCGGCCATTGCGCGGTTCGCGCTGCAGGTTGACGCCGCCGGCCAGCATCACGTTGAAGCCCGACGCGCGCGCCTCGCTGCCGATCATGGCGCCGCCCTCGTAGGCAAGGGCCGGGTTCCAGGTAGCGGTAGTGGCCAGGCCCGATGGCAGCGAGGTGCGCCCGCGCGGGGTGGGTCCGGCTTGCGTGGCCACCCCGAGGCCGGCGTCGGTTTCGAACAGCGCGGGCAATCCCAGGCGCGGTACGCCGGCGATGTAGCCGGCCGAATAAGGCAGCGCGGCCGGATGGCGCTTGGTCTTGTTGGCAAAGTCGGAGCCGAAGTGGCCCAGTACCCACGACAGCTTTTCTTCCTGCGTCATGGCGGCCAGCGCCAGTGCGGCGCGACGGTCGGCCGGCAGCGCCGCATCGAGCCACGGCCTGGCAGCAGGTGCGGCTTGTTTGGCTCGTTCGGCCTGTTTCGCTTGTTCTGCCTGTTCGGCTAGTGCAGCTTGCCCGGCTTGCCCGGCTAACGCCTGGCCGGCGGCGCTGGCCGGGGCCGCAGCAGCTATCCCGAACGCCAGCGCCAAGGCGATGGCAATGGGACGGGCGTGAAGGTGGTACGGTCCGGCAGCGGACCGGGCGGATGCAACTTGTTCCATGAACGTGTCTCCCGTATGGATGGTTTTTATATTATGAAAATATTTTGCATGGACGCACTCCACCGGTCAAACCAAGGCCAAAATCGGGGCGCAGTTTAGCCATCTTCACTAAACACGCACGCACACACTCAAATGGCGCGCTGCAACACCCGCAGCAGTGGCAAACTCGATGTTTAGTAAAGAACGCTAAACTTTTCACTGAATCCTGTTGGTCGTTTGACCATGGATAGGCGCTCATGCAAGACTTTCTTCACACAGAACCGGCCGACGACGCAGTCGCGAGCCGCTTCACCGAGACAACGGAGACCAGATGGCCACTACCGCTAACACCGCAACAGCGACGCCGGGCGTAACGATCCGCGACATCGCGCAAGTTGCGGGCGTGTCCGCAGGCACGGTCTCGCGCGCCCTCAAGAACGAACCGGGACTGACCGAAGTCACGCGCCAGATGGTGCTGGAAGCGGCGCGCTCGCTCGGCTACGACTTCTGCAAGCTGCGCCCCAAGCGCCTGCGCCGCCTCACTTTCCTGCTGCACCGCCAGCACAATACCGCCGCCAGCAGCCCGTTCTATTCCCCCGTGCTGCACGGCGCCGAAGAAGCATGCCGCAAGCAGGGGATCGTGCTGTCGTTCATGGCCGTGGGCCCGGCCGACGGCCTGATCGACCAGATCCGCATGCACGCACCGGACGGCATCGTGTGCGCCGGCTTCTTCGAGCCCGAAACGCTGGCCGCGCTGCGCTCCACCGGCAAGCAGCTGGTGCTGATCGACATGCAGCTGCGCGGCTACAACTCGGTCAACCCGGACAATATGATGGGCGGCTACCTGGCCACCAAGCACCTGATCGACACCGGCCGCACCCGCGTGGGTTTTATTTCCGGCCCGCTGGCGCACTACAGCATCCGAGAACGCGCGCGCGGCTATCGCCAGGCCCTGTTCGAGGAAGGCATCCTGGCCGACCCGCGCCTGGAAGCCAACCTGCCCGATGGCGTGGACCTGGAAACCGGCGCCTGGGAGGCGATGGAGCAGCTGCTGTCGCTGCCTCACCCGCCCGACGCCGTGTTCTGCTACAACGACAGCGCCGCCCTGGTGGCCATGCGCTGCTGCCTGGCCAAGGGACTCAAGGTGCCGCACGATATCGCCATCGTCGGCTTCGACGACATCTCTACGGCCGTACTGGGCCACCGCCCGCTCACCACCCTGCGCATCGACAAAAAGGCGCTCGGCGCAATGGGCGTGGAGCTGCTGCTCAATAACCAGCACCTGACGCAAAATCCGGCCCAGCCGGGACATCCCCAGCATCCGCCCGTGCAGCACATCGCACCGGTGGAGCTGATCGTGCGCGCCAGCACCGTGTTCGACGGCTGGCGCGCGCCGCAACCTTCCTCCACCGATCGTCCACCAACCTTTTCACGGACCCCATGACGGCACCGAACTTCCACTCCCGCGCCACGCTGCTCGACCATATCCGCCACACCAAGCATTTTTACGATGGGCGCTGCGTGGACCCCAGCGGCGGCTTGTACCATTTTTACAAGGACGACGGCAGCATCTACGACGAGCGCACGCGCCACCTGGTGAGCAGCACCCGCTTCGTCTTCAATTACGCCATGGCCTGGCGCCAGTTCGGCGATGCCGCCGACCAGCAGCGCCTGCGCCACGCCCTGGCCTTTTTGCGCGACGCCCACCGCAACGTGCACACCGGCGGCTACGCCTGGACGCTCGACTGGAAAGCCGGCGTGGCGCACGTCACCGACGGCACCAACCACTGCTACGGCCTGGCCTTCGTGCTGCTGGCCTACAGCCACGCGCTGATGGCCGGCGAAACCCGGGCGGGCGAATGGATCGCCGAAACGTTCGATTTGATGGAGCACCGTTTCTGGGATGCGCAGCACGGCCTGTACGCCGACGAAGCCGCGCCCGACTGGTCGCACCTCGATGGCTACCGCGGCCAGAACGCCAATATGCACGCGTGCGAAGCGCTGATCGCCGCGTTCGAGGCGACCGGCGAGCGCGCCTACTTGCTGCGCGCCGAAACGCTGGCGCGCAACATCACGCTGCGCCAGGCCGCGCTGGCCGGCAACCTGATCTGGGAGCACTACCACGCCGATTGGTCGGTGGACTGGGACTACAACCGCGACGACAAGAGCAATATCTTCCGCCCCTGGGGCTACCAGCCCGGCCACCTGGCCGAGTGGGCCAAGCTGCTGTTGCTGCTCGAGCGCCACGGCGCCCACCTGGCGCACGGCGAAGACTGGCTGCTGCCGCGCGCGATTGTGCTGTTCGACGCGGCGGTGGACAAGGCGTGGGATGCGCAGCACGGCGGCATCTATTACGGCTTCGCGCCGGACGACAGCATTTGCGACGACCTCAAATATTTCTGGGTGCAGGCCGAAAGCATCGCCACCGCCGCCCTCCTGGGCGCGCGCACCGGAGACGCCCGCTACTGGACCTGGTACGACAAAATCTGGGACTATAGCTGGACCCATTTCGTCGATCACCAGTACGGCGCGTGGTACCGCATCCTGGGCGCCGACAACGGCAAGCTCACCGACGAGAAAAGCCCGGCGGGCAAGGTCGATTACCACACCATGGGCGCCTGCTACGAAGTACTCAATGTAATCAAGGATTAAAAGATGTCCGATTTTCCCATTTTCGTCGCCGCCGGCGAAGCGCTGACCGACATGATCGTGCAGGACGCGGCCCAACAACAGTGGCACAGCAAGGTAGGCGGCTCCACCTGGAACGTGGCGCGCACCATGGCCGCGCTGGACGTACCCACCGCGTTTGCAGGCGCGATCAGCGACGACGTCTTCGGCGACGCCCTGTGGCAGGCCAGCGCGGCCGCCAAACTCGACCTGCGCTTCCTGCAGCGCCATGCCAAATCGCCATTGCTGGCCATCGTCCACCGCACCGATCCGCCCGCGTATTTTTTCGTGGGCGACGACAGCGCCGACCTGCATTTCGACGCCAGCGCGCTGCCGCAGGACTGGCGCGCACACTGCAAGTGGGTGCATTTCGGCGGCATCAGCCTTGCGCGCCAGCCGCTGGCCGGCAAGCTGGTGGCGCTGGCCGAACAACTGAGGGCCGACGGCGTACGCATCAGCTTTGACCCCAACTACCGGCTGCTGATGGATGAGCGCTACGACGCCACGTTGCGCCGCATGACCGAACTGGCCGACGTCATCAAGGTGTCGGAGGAAGATCTGGCGGGCCTGTTCCGCACCGATGACATCGACGCGGCATTTGCCACCCTGCGCAACTGGAATCCGCAAGCGACGTATTTGTACACCAAGGGCGAACACGGCGCGTCGCTGCACTGCGGCGAGCAGTCGTGGACACAAGCCACGCCGCAGATCACCGTGGCCGACACCGTGGGCGCCGGCGACGCCAGCATCGCCGCCCTCGCCTACAGCCTGCTGCATTACCCGGACCGCGCGCCCGACCGCCACCTGCGCTTTGCCGTGTGCGCTGGCGCGGCAGCCTGCATGACCGAGGGTGCATCGCCGCCCACGCTGGCCGCGATCGAAGCGTTGGCAACGCGGGAAGATTGATTTTTTAGTTACAGTCAATGCTAAAGGGAAACGATTCTCATTCTTAATAAAATCTGGCAACTCTCCCTTTTTACCGAGAAAAATTATCGTTTTCATCAAGAACCCAAAAATTAAATGTCTGTAATGCGTGCGATTGATATGCGTCATTGCGGACATAAATGATTTGCAGGTGGTAAACTTGGGTTGTCCTTTTCCATAACCAAGAGGCTTCCTATGAACCAGATGTCCAGGCGACAGTTCCTTCGGGTAACTGGCGCTACCATCGCGGGTTCGAGCATCGCGCTCCTCGGCTTTGCGCCGGCAACGGCCATGGCCGAAGTCCGGCAATACAAGCTGGCGCGCAGTACCGAAACCCGCAACACCTGCCCCTACTGCTCCGTAGGCTGCGGGATTTTGATGTATGGGCTGGGCGACGGCGCCAAAAACGCCACCGCTTCCATCATCCATATCGAAGGCGATGCCGACCACCCGGTCAATCGCGGCACGCTGTGCCCGAAAGGCGCCAGCCTGATCGACTTCATCCACTCGCCGAATCGCCTGATGGCGCCGCAGTACCGCGCCCCGGGTGCGACCGAATGGTCGCCGATGTCGTGGGACGACGCGCTGAACCGCATTGCGAAGCTGATGAAAGCCGACCGCGATGCCAACTTCATCGAAAAATCGGCCGACGGCAAAACCGTCAACCGCTGGACCACCACCGGCATGCTGTGCGCGTCGGCGGCATCGAACGAAGTCGGTTATTTAACCCATAAAACCATGCGCAGTCTCGGCATGCTGGTATTCGACAATCAAGCACGTGTATGACACGGTCCGACGGTGGCAGGTCTTGCCTCGACATTTGGACGTGGTGCGATGACGAATCACTGGGTAGACATCAAGAACGCAGATGTCATCCTGGTCATGGGCGGCAACGCAGCAGAAGCACACCCTTGCGGGTTTAAATGGGTCACGGAAGCCAAGGCGCATCGCGGCGCCAAGCTGGTCGTGGTCGATCCGCGCTTTACCCGAACCGCTTCGGTGGCGGACTATTACGTCCCTACCCGTACCGGTGCGGACATCGTTTTCCTGGGCGGTATCATCAACTACCTGCTCACCAACGACAAAATCCAGCACGAATACGTCCGTAACTACACAGACATGCCGTTCATCGTCCGCGAGGACTTCGCCTTCAACGACGGCCTGTATTCGGGCTATGACGAGGCGGCGGGCAAGTACACCGACAAGAGCAGCTGGAACTACGAGATGGGCGACGACGGCTATGCCAAGATCGATCCCACGCTCGAACACCCGCGCTGCGTGTACCAGCTGATGAAGAAGCATTATTCGCGCTACACGCCCGAGATGGTGGGAAAAGCCTGCGGCGTGCCGCCGGAAAAATTCCACAAGGTGGCCGAACTGCTGGCATCGACGGCAGTGCCAGGCAAGGCTGCGACCATCCTGTACGCCCTGGGCTGGACCCAGCACTCGACCGGCGCGGAAACCCTGCGCACGGGCGCCATGGTGCAGCTGCTGCTCGGTAACATGGGCATCTCCGGCGGCGGCATGAACGCGCTGCGCGGCCACTCCAACATCCAGGGGCTGACCGACCTGGGGCTGCTCACCAATATGCTGCCTGGCTATATCACTCTGCCGGGCGAGGCGGAACAGGACTGGAACGCGTACGTGGCCAAGCGCGCGCTGCAACCGCTGCGTCCCAATCAGCTCAGCTACTACAGCAATGCGAAAAAATTCCTGGTCTCGTTCATGAAGACCTGGTGGGGCGATGCCGCCACCGAGGAGAACAACTACGCGTTCGACTACCTGCCCAAGCTCGACAAGCCGTACGACATGATGCAGGCGTTCGAGCTGATGAACCAGGGCAAAATGACCGGCTACATCTGCCAGGGCTTCAACATCCTGGCCTCGGCGCCGGACAAGCAGAAGATCACCGACGGCCTGTCCAAGCTCAAATGGCTGGTCATCATGGATCCGCTGCAGACGGAAACGTCGGAGTTCTGGAAACCGCACGGCGACTTCCACAAGGTCGATCCGACCAAGATCCAGACCGAGGTATTCAGCCTGCCCACGTCGTGCTTTGCCGAGGAACGCGGTTCGCTGGTGAGCTCCTCGCGCGTGCTGCAATGGCACTGGCAAGGCGCGGAGCCGCCGGGCCAGGCCCGGAGCGACCTGGAAATCATGTCGGGCCTGTTCCAGCGCATCCGCAAGGCGTACCAGAAAGACGGCGGCAAGTTCCCCGATCCGATCGTCAACCTGACCTGGAACTACGCCCAGCCGATGAGCCCTCAGCCCGAAGAAATCGCCATGGAATTCAATGGCAAGGCGTTGAAGGACATCTACGATACCAAGGACCCGACCAAGCTGCTGCTCAAGAAGAACGAGCAGCTGGCCGGCTTCGCGCAGCTGCGCGATGACGGCAGCACGGCGTCCGGTTGCTGGATCTTTGCCGGTTCATGGACCGCGCAGGGCAACCAGATGGGCCGCCGCGACAACAGCGACCCGACCGGCATCGGCAATACGCTCAACTGGGCGTGGGCCTGGCCGGCCAACCGCCGCATCCTGTACAACCGCGCTTCGTGCGATACCAAGGGCAAGCCGTTCGACCCGACCCGCAAGCTGGTGGCCTGGAACGGCACCACCTGGTCCGGCGCCGACGTGCCGGACTTCAAGGCGGACGAACCGCCGGAAAACGGCATGGGTCCGTTCATCATGCTGGCCGAGGGTGTGGCGCGCTTCTTTGCGCGCGACGCCATGGCCGAAGGGCCGTTCCCCGAGCACTACGAGCCGTTCGAGTCGCCCATCGGGCACAACCCGATGCACCCGAATAATCCACGTGCGTTCAACAATCCGGCCGCGCGCATGTTCGCCAACGACCGCAAAAAGCTGGGCAGGAAGGAAGAGTATCCGCATGTAGCCACGAGCTATCGCCTCACGGAGCACTTCCACTACTGGACCAAGCATGCGCGGTTGAACGCGATCATCCAGCCGGAGCAGTTCGTCGAAATCGGCGAAGAGCTGGGCAAGGAAATCGGCGTGGTGCACGGCGACCGGGTACGGGTGTCGTCCAAGCGTGGCTACATCGTGGCGAAAGCCGTGGTGACCAAGCGTATCAAGGCATTGATTATCGATGGCAAAAAGACCCACCAGGTCGGACTGCCGATCCACTTCGGGTTCAAGGGGCTCACCAAACCGGGCTACCTGATCAACACACTGACGCCGACGGTAGGCGACGCCAATTCACAGACACCGGAATTCAAGTCGTTCCTGGTGAAAGTGGAAAAAGCCTGACGGCCCGAGGGAGATTAAAACATGTCATTACAATCGCTAGATATCAAACGCCTGTCGGCCACCACGGTGCAGCCGCCGGTGGCCCGCACCCCGGTCACCGGCACTGTCGCCAAACTGATCGACGTCTCCAAGTGCATCGGCTGCAAGGCCTGCCAGACGGCCTGCATGGAATGGAACGATTTACGCGACGAAGTGGGTGAAACCACCGGCGTGTACGACAATCCGACCGACCTGACGCCGCAATCGTGGACCGTCATGCGGTTCTCGGAATACGAGAATACCGACGGCAACCTCGAATGGCTGATCCGCAAGGACGGCTGCATGCACTGCGAAGATCCGGGCTGTTTAAAAGCCTGCCCGGCGCCGGGCGCCATCGTCCAGTACACCAACGGCATCGTGGATTTCCACCAGGAGAACTGCATCGGCTGTGGCTACTGCGTTGCCGGCTGCCCGTTCGACGTGCCGCGCATTTCCAAGGCCGACAGCCGCGCCTACAAGTGCACGCTGTGCTCGGACCGCGTAGCCGTCGGCCAGGAACCGGCCTGCGTCAAGACCTGCCCTACCGGCGCGATCGTCTTCGGCACCAAGGAAGACATGAAGCACCATGCCGAAGAGCGGATCGAAGACCTCAAGTCGCGCGGCTTTGCGCAGGCGGGCCTGTACGACCCGGCCGGTGTTGGCGGCACGCACGTGATGTATGTGCTGCACCATGCCGACAAGGCGCCGCTGTACCATGGCCTCAAGCAGAATCCGTCCATCAGCCCGATGGTGGGACTGTGGAAGGGCCTGACCAAGCCGCTGGCGCTGGCCGGTATTGCGGCCACCGCGCTGGCAGGCTTCTTCCACTATTCGCGCATCGGTCCGAACGAAGTGAGCAAGGAAGAAGAAGCCGAGGCGCTGCACGAAGCACAACGCATCCGGGAGGACCACAATGAGCGCACATGATCCGCTGAAGGACAAGGACGGCAATCCCTTGATCCAGCGTTACACTGCCAATGACCGCAGCAATCACTGGATCACGGCAATCTGCTTCGTGCTGCTGGCGGTCTCCGGCCTGGCCATGTTCCATCCGGCCACGTCGTGGATGGCCGTGTTCCTCGGTGGCGGCCAGTGGACGCGCATCCTGCACCCGTTTCTCGGTGTGGTGATGTTCGTGTCGTTCGCGGTGCTGGTGGTGCGCTTCTGGCACCACAACAAGATCGACCAGGCGGACAAGCAGTGGATGAAGCAGATCGGCGATGTGCTCACCAACCGCGAAGACCGCCTGCCGAAAATCGGCATGTACAACGCCGGCCAGAAGATCCTGTTCTTCGTGCTGATCGCCAGCATGGTCGGGCTGCTGTTGTCGGGCATCGTGATCTGGCGCGCGTACTTCGCGTTCTACTTCCCGATCGACGTGGTGCGCTTTGCGGCGCTGCTGCACGCGTTCAGCGCGTTCGTGCTGATTTGCTCGATCATCGTGCATATCTACGCGGCGTTCTGGGTCAAGGGTTCGATCGGCGCCATGGTGCGCGGCACGGTCACCTATGGCTGGGCGCGCAAGCACCATCCGCGCTGGTTCGAGTCGGTGATCAAGAAGCAGCGCGACTGATGGTCGCATGACGTAACACCCGCAGCACGTCCGGGCGCCACGCCGCGCCCGGACTCTCCCGCCCGAGCCAACCCGCTCCCCCGTTCCAATTTCGGATTAAAATACATTTTTGCCCGGCCGCCCCTTTTGCCGCCGGCTACTGGAGAATCTAGTGGTACAACGCTTGCTCGAACCAGGCCAGATCGAGGCGCTCGATCACACCGCCATTCCGCGCCTGCTGCTGCCTGAAGCACGCAGCCTGTTTGCCGCGCGCGCCGCGCGCCTGCGCCAGCTGGCCAACAACGATATCAAGGGCATTCCGGTCGGCGAAGCCATGCAGGGTTATCTGCGACTGATGGCGGCCGTGGTGGACGCGCAAGGCGCGGTTGCCGCCGCGCTGCCCCCCGAGACTTTCAGCCTGCCACCGGCGGCCGACATCAAGCTTTCCATCGATCACAACATGCCGCCGCTGCCCGTCAACGGCGTGCGCACCCCCGAGTGGCGCACCGTGTTCGCGGCCCTGCTCGACCACCTGGCGGCATCGGTCAAGGACCAGCCGCAGATCGACGCCGTGCTGGCCGAACTGCGCGCGCTCGACGTCGCCCAACTGGAAGGTTGCGCCGACGCCGTCCTGGCCGAACTGACCGAAGGCGTGCACCCGCTGCATGCACCGTTCGTGGCCGCCGCGCTGCAAGTGATGTGGACCAGGCGCGCCGGCCAACTCGATTCGCCGCGCGTGCAGCCCTTGGTCACCAATACCCTGTGCCCCGTGTGCGGCTCGCACCCGGTGGCGAGCGTGATCCGCATCGGCGGGCAGTCGCAAGGGTACCGCTACCTGCAGTGCAGCTGCTGCGCCAGCGAATGGCACATGGTGCGCGTAAAGTGCTCGTGCTGCGAGCACACCGGCAAGATCGCCTACCAGAGCCTGGAAACCAACGAAGACAAGCTGCCGGTGGAAGACGCCACGGACTCCAAGGCGAACAAGGCCAACGACCCGAGCAAGGTCGCCCGCGCCGAAACCTGCGAAGACTGCAAAACCTATCGCAAGATCTTCAACCAGGAGCACGACTTCAACGTGGAGCCTTTGGCCGACGACCTGGCCAGCCTCACGCTGGACGTGCTGGTAAGCGAAGCCGGTTATGCGCGCGCCAGCGGTAATCCGCTGCTGTGGTTTAACGCAGCATGACCGCGCCGGCCAGCAGCACGACTGCCACTACCGCAGCCGCCGCGCCGGTGACGTCCAGCGCGCCGGCGATCCGCTTGCCTGCCGTGCACCTGATCCTGTCCGATGCCGGCTGCCAGCCGCTGATCGAACAGTATGGCCGCACCCAGACCACGGACATGGCGCGCGCGCTGCTGGCCGACCTGCGCGCCCGGCTGCTGGCCGCGCGCCACGATGGCGGCGATGCCGGCAACAATGCCACGCACGCAGCCGCCGGCGCCGGCATCGATACCGGCGCCAGCACGGCTGCCGGTACCAGTGCAGCCACCGACATCCCCGCCCTGCTGGCCATGCTGGCCGAACGCCTGCAACGCAGCAACCGTTCCAACCTGCGCGCCGTCTTCAACCTCACCGGCACCGTGCTGCACACGAACCTGGGCCGCGCGCTGCTGCCCGACAGCGCGGTGCAGGCGGTGGCCGAAGCGCTGCGCTGGCCGATGAACCTGGAGTGGGATATCGACACCGGCAAGCGCGGCGACCGCGACAACCTGGTGGAAGAGCTGCTGCTGGAACTGACAGGGGCGGAAGCGGCCACCATCGTCAACAACAACGCCGCCGCCGTGCTGCTGATGCTGAACACCCTGGCGCTGGGCCGCGAAGTGATCGTCTCGCGCGGCGAACTGGTGGAGATCGGCGGCGCCTTCCGCATCCCGGACGTGATGACGCGCGCTGGCGCCGTACTGCGCGAAGTGGGCAGCACCAACCGCACCCATTTGAAGGACTACGCGGAAGCCGCCGGTCCACAGACAGCGCTGATGATGAAGGTCCATTGCAGCAATTACGAAATTACCGGTTTTACGAAAAGCGTGGAGCTGCCGGAATTGGCGCCGCTGGCCAAATCGCACCATATCGACGTTGCCGTGGACCTGGGCAGCGGCACGCTGGTGGACCTGGAGCAGTACGGTCTGCCGCACGAAACCACGGTGCGCGAAACGATAGCCGCCGGTGCCGACCTGGTGACCTTCAGCGGCGACAAGCTGCTGGGTGGCCCGCAATGCGGCATCATCGTCGGCCGCAAGGACTTGATCGCGCAGATCAAGAAGAACCCGCTCAAGCGCGCGCTGCGCGTCGGTAAGCTCACGCTGGCGGCACTGGAGCCGGTGCTGGCCCTGTACCGCGCGCCCGACCTGCTGCCAGAGCGCCTCACCACGCTCAAGCTGCTCACCCGCCCTGCGGCTGCCATGCGCGCGCAGGCGGCAGCGATCCTGGCGCCGTTGCAGGCGGCGCTGGGCGCCAGCTACGCGGTGACCGCCGAGGCGATGACCAGCCAGATCGGCAGCGGCGCGCTGCCGGTGGACCAGTTGCCGAGTTTTGGTTTGGTGATCCGGCCGGCAACCAAAGCCAGCAATGCACTGGGCAGGCTGGAACAGCGCCTGCGCGCCTTGCCGCTGCCGGTGATCGGCCGCGTGGCGCACGATGCGCTGTGGCTCGACCTGCGCTGCCTGAACGACGAACAGCAGGAAAAGTTCATCGCCCAGCTGGCGCTGCTGGAGCAGATCGGCGCATGATCATCGGTACCGCAGGCCATATCGACCATGGCAAGACCACCCTCACGCGCGCGCTCACCGGCGTCGATACCGACCGCCTGAAGGAGGAAAAAGCGCGCGGCATCTCGATCGAACTCGGTTACGCCTACACGGCACTGACCGAACACGACACGCTGGGCGTGATCGACGTACCGGGCCACGAAAAATTCATCCGCACCATGGCCGCCGGCGTCACCGGCATCGACGCCGCCCTGCTGGTAGTGGCTGCCGACGACGGCATCATGCCGCAAACGCTGGAACACCTGGCCATCCTGCGCCTGCTCGGCGTCAAACGCGGCGCGGTGGCGCTGACCAAGATCGACCGCGCCGACGCCGCGCAGATCGCCCGCATCGAAGCCGACATCACTGCCCTGCTGGCGCCGACCGACTTCGCTGGCGCTCCCGTTTTTCACACCAATGCCACCGAGGCCGACGACGCCGGCGTGCAAGCCCTGCGTGCCTACCTGGCGCAACTGGCGGCCACGCTGCCGGCCAGCGACGAGCGGCGCCTGTTCCGCCTTGGCGTGGACCGGGTATTCACCTTGTCCGGCCAGGGCACCATCGTCACCGGCACCGCGCTGGCGGGCACGGTGCGCGTGGGCGACACGGTGACGCTGGCGCCGGGCGGCCAGCAGGCGCGCGTGCGCAGCATCCATGCGCAGAACCAGGCGGCGGAAACCGGGCGCGCCGGCCAGCGGCTGGCGCTCAACCTGGGCGGCGTGGCCAGGGAAGACATTGCGCGCGGCACCTGGATCGTCGCTCCGGCATTGGCCGAATGCTCGCAGCGGATCGATGTCGAACTCACGCTCACGCCCGATTGCGGCGTCACACTGAAACCGTGGTCGCCGCTGCACGTGCACCTGGGCGCCGCCCACCACACGGCCAACATGGTGCTGCTCGACGGCGAGGCGCTGGCGCCGGGCCAAACGGGCCGCGTGCAGCTGGTGCTCGACGCGCCGGTGCACGCGGTGCCGGGCGACCGCTTCGTGATCCGGAATGCGCAAGCCACGGCCACCGTGGGCGGCGGCGTGGTGCTCGATCCGTTCGGCCCCGCGCGCAAGCGCCGCAGCGGCGCGCGGGTGGACTGGCTCGATGCGCTGGCGGATTTCATCGACCATGGCGACACGGCCGCCCTGCTGGCGCGCAGCGCCTTGGGCTTGCGGGTGTCGGCGCTGGTGCGGCTGTCGCAACTGCCGGCCGCGCTGATCGCCACGCCGCCGGGCGCCGTCAACGTGGCGCTGACCGGTGGCGACGCGCTGCTGATCGGCGCCGCCGACGTGCAGGCGCTCGAAGAACGCATCCTGGCCGCGCTGGCGCAGTTCCACGAACGTTCGCCGGACGACGCCGGGCCGGAGTTATGGCGGCTCAAGCGCATCGTCTCGCCGGAGATGGAAGAGCGGCTGTGGAGCCGGCTGGTGGACACCCTGCTGGCCGCTGGCCGCATCGCCCGGCGCGGACGCAGTCTGCACCTGCCGCAGCACAGCGTGGAACTGGGCGCGGAAGAACAGGCGCTGGTGGCGCCGTTGCTGGCGTCGCTGCTGGCGGGCCGCTACGATCCGCCGTGGGTGCGCGACCTGGTGCGCGAACACGCAATGCCCGAGGCCGAAGTACGGCGCCTGCTGCGCAAGCTGGCGCGCAGCGGCGAAATCAGCCAGATAGTGCCCGACCTGTTTTACCATCCGCAGCCGCTGGCCGAGCTGGCGCAGTTGCTGGTCACGCTGCCGCAGGTGCAGGCGGCATCGTTCCGCGACGCCACCGGCCTGGGACGCAAACGCGGTATTCAGATATTGGAGTTCTTCAACCGCGTCGGCTATACTCGGCGCGTTGGAAATATTCACATGGTGCGACCCGATACAACGTGGTCCTAGCACTCCCAAGGAAGGCAATCTCATCCGGTGATGGGGCCGGGCTTCAAACCCGGTGAGGGGCGTCAGCCGTTCCTCTGTAGGTTCGACTCCTACTGCTTTCCGCCATTTTCCCGTCTATTTACATCTTTTTACATCCATTTCCTGTCAACAGGCTGGCGGTGCGTCAGCAGTTTCCACAAGGAACATTTTTTCCTGATCGGTGCTACAATTTCTCATTCGCAATATTTTTTGCATTAGAGATAACTTTACATCGAGGACTTCTATGAAACTGGCTAATATGAAAGTGGGGGCGCGCCTGGCACTGGGCTTCGGCTCCACGCTGGCGCTGCTGCTGGTCGTGGCGATCGGCAGTTCCACCGCACTCAACACGGTCACCAACGACACCGACAACCTGGTCGAGCAACAGCTGCAGACCGAGCGCCTGGTCACCGAATGGAAAGGCAGCATCGAGAACAATGTGCAGCGTGCACAGGCGGCCGCCCGCCTGACCGACCCCGAGGAACAGAAATACTTCGAAGACGGCCTGGCGCGCGCCATCAAGCGCAACGGCGAAGTGCAGAAACTGATCGTCGAGCGGCTGGTTGATGCACGCGCCAAGGAACTGTATGCCAAGGCCATGGCCGACCGCGACATCTACCAGGCCGCGCGCAAAAGCGTCATGCAAGCACGCGATGCCGGCGACGTCGCGCTGACCAAGCAACTGATCAACCAGAAATTCGTGCCGGCCAGCGAAACCTACCTGGCCAGCATCGGTGCCGTGGCCGACCGCCAGCGCGCCGCCATCGACGAAATCGGCAAGGCTGTGCACGACCGCAGCGTGCAGGCCATTACCATTACCGCCATACTGACCGCGATCTCGATCGGCGTGGCGCTGCTGCTCGGCTGGCTGATTGCGCGCTCGGTGCTCAGGCAGCTCGGCGGCGAGCCGGCCTATGCTGCCGGCATTACCGACCGCATCGCCGCCGGCGACCTGACCGTGCGGGTGGACCTGGCCGCCAACGACACCAGCAGCCTGCTCTTCAGCATCGCCGCCATGCGCGACCGCCTGGCCGCCATCGTGGGCGAAGTGCGCGGCACCACCGAGGCGGTGGCCACGGCCTCCGACGAGATCGCCAGCGGCAATATGGACCTGTCCTCGCGTACCGAGCAGCAAGCGAGCTCGCTCGAAGAAACCGCGTCGTCGATGGAAGAGCTGACCTCCACCGTCAAGCAGAACACCGAGTACGCGCGCCAGGCCAACCAGCTGGCCGCCAGCGCTTCCGACGTGGCCGTGCGCGGCGGCGACGTGGTGGCCGAAGTGGTGACCACGATGGAATCGATCAGCACCTCGTCCAAGCGCGTGGTAGATATCATCGGCGTGATCGACGGCATCGCCTTCCAGACCAATATCCTGGCGCTGAACGCGGCCGTGGAAGCGGCGCGCGCCGGTGAACAGGGCCGTGGCTTCGCCGTGGTGGCAACCGAAGTGCGCAACCTGGCGCAGCGCTCGGCCAGCGCCGCCAAGGACATCAAGGAACTGATCAGCGACTCGGTGGAAAAAATCTCGACCGGCGCGATGCTGGTGGACCAGGCCGGCAACACCATGACCGAGATCGTCAACAGCGTGCGCAGCGTGAGCGACATCATGGAGCAGATCGCCACCGCCAGCCTGGAACAGGAATCCGGCATCGACCAGATCAATCAGGCCATCGGCGAGATGGACGGCGTGACGCAGCAGAATGCGGCGCTGGTGGAACAGGCGGCTGCGGCGGCCGAATCGCTGCAAGGCCAATCGACGCACCTGGCGCAGCTGGTCAGCGTGTTCAAGCTGGACAATGCTGGTTTCGCGCCGGCGGCAGCGGTGCGTCCTGCTGCCAAACGCAGTGCCGCCCCGGCAGCGGCCAGTCGCCGCCTGGCGCTGGGCAGCTGATTCGGCGCAACTGGTTCGAACCACCATCCTTCTCTGCGTCATTGCCGCCCGCGCGGCGTGCGCAACACGCCGTCGCGCGAACGCGATAACGAGGAAAAACAGGACGAAAAAAAAGCCACCCGGGTGACACCAGGTGGCTTTTTGCTGAGCTAACTCAGATTACTGCGCAGCAGCAGCCGCTTCTTCAGCAGCAGCTTTCATCGACAGCTTCAGGCGGCCGCGGTCGTCGGTTTCCAGAACCTTGACGCGCACTTGCTGGCCTTCTTTCAGGTAGTCGGCCACGGCGTTCACACGCTCGTTGGCGATCTGCGAGATATGCAGCAGGCCGTCTTTGCCTGGCATTACTTGCACGATGGCGCCGAAGTCCAGCAGTTTCAGCACGGTACCGTCGTAGGTTTTGCCCACTTCGACCGACGCGGTCAGTTCTTCGATGCGGCGCTTGGCTTCCTGGCCGGCAGCAGCATCGACGGAAGCGATGGTGACCACGCCTTCGTCGCTGATGTCGATCTGGGTGCCGGTCTCTTCGGTCAGCGCGCGGATCACGGCGCCGCCCTTGCCGATCACGTCACGGATTTTTTCCGGATTGATCTTGATGGTGATCAGGCGCGGAGCGAAATCGGACAGTTCCGTTTTCACGGTTGGCATGGCTTTTTGCATTTCGCCCAGGATGTGCTCGCGGCCTTCCTTGGCTTGCGCCAGTGCCACTTGCATGATTTCCTTGGTGATGCCCTGGATTTTGATGTCCATCTGCAGCGCGGTGATACCGTTGCGGGTACCGGCTACCTTGAAGTCCATGTCGCCCAGGTGATCTTCGTCGCCCAGGATGTCCGACAGCACGGCAAACTTGCCGCCGTCCTTGATCAGGCCCATGGCGATACCGGCCACGTGCTCTTTCATCGGTACGCCCGCATCCATCAGCGCCAGGCAGCCGCCGCAGACCGAAGCCATCGACGACGAACCGTTCGATTCGGTGATTTCCGACACCAGGCGCACAGCGTAGCTGAACTCGTCAGCTTCCGGCAGCGCGGCGATCAGCGCGCGCTTGGCCAGGCGGCCGTGGCCGACTTCGCGGCGCTTCGGCGTACCGACGCGGCCGGTTTCGCCGGTGGCGAACGGTGGCATGTTGTAATGCAGCATGAAGGAGTCGGTGAACTCGCCCATCAGCGCATCGATCTTTTGCGAATCGCGGGCGGTGCCCAGGGTTGCAACGACCAGGGCCTGGGTTTCGCCACGGGTGAACAGTGCCGAACCGTGGGTACGCGGCAGGACCGAGGTGCGGATCGAGATCGGACGCACGGTGCGGGTGTCGCGGCCGTCGATGCGTGGCTCGCCTTCGAGAATCTGCGAACGCACGACCTTGGCTTCCATGTCGAACAGGATGTTGCCAACTTCGACGCCATCCGGCGCCGCGGCGCCAGCGGCAGCCGCTTCGGCGCCCAGTTCAGCGACGACTTCCGAGTGCATCGAACGCAGCTTGTCGGTACGGGCCTGCTTGTCGCGGGTTTGATACGCTTCGCGGATTTTCGCTTCGGCGAAATGGGTCACGCGGCCGATCAGCGCTTCGTTTTTGGCTGGCGCGGTCCACACTTGCTCAGGCTTGCCGCCGTCGCGTACCAGGTCGTGGATGGCGTCGATGACAGCTTTCATCTGGGTGTGGCCAAAGACCACGGCGCCGAGCATGATTTCTTCGGACAGCTGCTTGGCTTCCGATTCCACCATCAGCACGGCCGCTTCGGTACCGGCAACCACCAGGTCCATCTGCGAGGTTTTCAGCTGTTCAACCGTCGGGTTGAGAATGTACTGGCCATTGGCGTAACCCACGCGGGCAGCGCCGATCGGGCCGTTGAACGGTACGCCCGACACGCACAATGCGGCCGAGGCGCCGATCATCGAAGCGATGTCGGGATCGATTTCCGGGTTGACCGACAGCACGTGAATGATCACTTGCACTTCGTTCATATAGCCTTCTGGGAACAGAGGGCGGATAGGACGATCGATCAGACGCGACGTCAGGGTTTCTTTTTCCGAAGGGCGGCCTTCACGTTTGAAGAAACCACCGGGAATCTTGCCGGCTGCATAGGTCTTTTCAAGGTAATCGACGGTCAGCGGGAAGAAGTCCTGGCCCGGCTTGGCATCCTTGCGCGCCACCACGGTAGCCAGTACGACGGTGTCTTCAATCGACACCAGCACTGCGCCAGAGGCTTGGCGAGCGATTTCGCCGGTTTCCAGCGTGACCGTGTGCTGGCCGTACTGGAAGGTTTTCGTAACTTTATTAAACATGGGTAAATCCCTTTCTATTTGCCGACAGATTTTCAGGCGCTGTCGTTCACCTCACCACGGGCGGCATCTGTGGCTGCCGCCTTTGCTACACTTGCTCTTTACCACCATGCCAGCTTGTCAAATGACTATTCCAGCTAGCAATTTTTTCGTCTGCACCAATGACAAAATGCCTGCGACAGTAAACTGGCGCAGGCATTTCTTTTGAAGCTAAGGGCGCAATAAAATTACTTACGCAGACCCAGTTTGGCGATCAGATCGCGGTAACGGGTAGCGTCCTTGTTCTTCAGGTACGACAGCAGGCTTTTACGACGGTTAACCATCATGATCAGACCGCGACGCGAGTGGTGATCCTTGCTGTGGGCCTTGAAGTGGCCGTTCAGTTCGTTGATGCGGGCGGTCAGCAGTGCAACTTGCACTTCTGGCGAGCCGGTGTCTTTTTGGCCACGGGCGTTGTCCGCGATGATCGCGGCTTTGTTGATGTTTTCTACGGTCATGATATTTACCTTTAACATGCGGTGCGCGGAGTCTGAACCCTGCCCACCGTGATTTCAAAAAAACTGGTCCGAAAAGACCAGACCCGCAAGTATAGCGGAAAATGGCCTGCATGTACTCATTGAGTACGACAATTGCTGAATATTCTGCCCTCCCGTGAGTAGGAGCAGTCCCACGTGCAGCGTGGTAGTGCGCCGACGTTAAATCAGCTATGTGATTGATATGATCCGCCCCATACCGTCACGCAACTTTTTTTATGGAGTAGTCATGTCTTTCCGCACCCCGTCCGCCCGTACCGCCATCTATACCGCCTCCCTGCTGGCGCTGTCCACCGTCTCCGCGCTGGCATTTGCCCAGCCGTCGCCGGCACTGGACCGCGCCAGCCTGTCGGTGGGTGCGTTCTACACCGAGCCGCGCATCAAGGTCGAGGGCGACACCGAGTACGGCCGCATCGACACCGGCACCTACAAGGGCGATAAAACCACTCTGCCACGCGTCAAGGCGTCGGTACTGATCGGCGATTCGCACGGCTTCGACTTCGACTACTACCGCTACGACAAAGACTACAACCCCGGCCTGTCCGGCAGCACCAACTTCAACGGCCAGCCGCTGACCGGCAACGGCCGCCTGAACGCCAAGCTGCGCCTGGACCTGGCCAGCATCGCCTACAAATGGTGGCTGGGCCAGGGCAATGACGTATTCGGCATCGGCATCGGTGGCGCCTACTACCGCGCCGGTATCGAGGGCACGGCCAATGGCTCGATCAACGGCGTTTCCGGTAACGCCCGCTACGACGAAAGCGAAAGCGCCTGGGCGCCGCTGCTGGAACTCGGTTATCGCCACCAGTTCTCGCCGGAAGCACGTTTTTATGCCAATGCCAACGGCATCAAGAAAAACGGCGGCAACGTCAATGGCCATATTTACGGCGGCTCGGTCGGCATGGAATGGTATGTGACGCCGATGGTGGGCGTGGTGGCGGAATATACGGCCTCCAAGATCAGCCTGCGCCGCGACCGCGACGACACCGCCGTCAATGTGCGCCTGAACGGCCCTGCTGCTTACCTCAAAGTGCGCTTCTGATCTTTCCCCGCTTTACGCTTGCTGTGGTAACGCGTGGACTTGTCCGCGCGTGCCACACTCCCCTCCTCGCCTTTCAGTCATTCGATTGATTATTTTTACACCTCCCAGCGTTTGCGGTTTTGGCAACATGTAGAATTGTTGTCATTCATAAACCTATTTCATTCCCATGAAAAAAGCTCTCGCAGTGCTGGCGTGGTCCCTGTTTGTGTTACCGGCCATGGCGGCCACTTCCATGGCTCATATCCAGCCCGGCAGTTGCGAAAAGCCGGCATGGCCGCGCGAGTCGCTGCGCGCGCTGGAAAAGGGCCGCGTAATCCTGGCGTTTCTGGTCGGTGAAGACGGCAAGCTGCACGAGACGACCGTGCTGCGCTCGAGCGGTTTTGCGCGCCTCGACCGCGCTTCCGTCGAGGGCCTGGCGCTGTGCCAGTTCAAGCCCGCCATCGAAGACGACAAGCCCATCGCCGCATGGGCACGCATCGCCTACGTCTGGACGTTCGAAAACCAGGGACTGAGCTCGTCGGAACTGTCGACACTGGAACGCAGCGCGCGCCAGGGTACCGCTGCCAGCCAGTTCGAACTGGGCAAGATTTACCTGAGCGGCCGTGCGGGCAAACGCAATGTGGAAGCCGGTACGCAGTGGATACGGCGCGCCGCGGACCAGGGCCTGGCTGGTGCACAGGTGGCCATGGCGCTCACGCAAATCAGTTCCAGCCGCTTCAACAATGCCTCGGAAGAGACCGTGGACTGGCTGCGCAAGGCCGCAGCGCAAGACCATCCGGCTGGCCTGTACCTGCTGGCGCGGGTATTGATGGCCCAAGGAAAAATGGCAGAAGCCCAGCCCCTGATGGACCGTGCGGTGGCGCAACAGCATCCCGAGGCGATGTCGCTGGTGGGCGTGCAGTTGCTCGACAGCGGACGCAGCGAAGACTTGCCACGCGCGACCGCCCTACTGCAACAAGCGGCCGCCAAGGGTGACAACAACGCCCACTGGATGCTGGCCGAAAGCTACGCGATTGGCCGGGGCCTGCCGCAAAGTAACGAGCTGGCGGTGGAACACTTCCGGCCAGCCGCAATCGCCGGCATCGGCCCGGCCCAGCGCGAACTCGGATTGGCTTATGCCAACGGCAAAGGCATCAAGCAGGATGCGGCACTGGCCAAACTCTGGCGCGACGCCGCTGATGAGACCGACAAGCGCAAGGCCAGGGCGGAGGCCGAGGCACAGGCCAAGGTCAACTAGGAACCGGCAGCGCCAAACAACTCGGCCAGCGCCAGCTTGCCGCTGGCCGGCACCTCCAGCGCGCGGCTGTCGGTGCTGCGCCGCAACCATCCGCGCTCGATAAAATTGTCGAGCAGCGCCACTGCCAGCGGACCGGCGAAGTGATCGCGCCGCTCGGACCAGTCCACGCAGCCGTACAGTTGCCGCCTTGCCGGCACGCCCTCGACCGGCAGCGCCACACCCAGCGCCAGCACGCGCTTTTTGCCTTCCGGTGTCAGCGGAAAATCATGGGCGCCCGGCGTAACCCAACCGCGCGCGATGAAACACCGGCACAAGTCCACGCCCAGCACGCCGGCCAGGTGGCCGTAGCACGTGCGCGCGTGACGCAGCCCGGTCATGGCCGGCGCCTGCCAGCGCGTGGTTTCGGGCAGCGCGCCGTCGGCTACGCGCAGCAACGCTTCCAGCGCGTGCGCGACATTGGCGTCGGCCAGCATGTAATAGCGATGCCGCCCCTGGGCGCGCACGCGGGCCAGGCCTTCGTCCACCAGCAGCTTCAAATGCTGCGAAGCCGTGGGCGCGGCGACGCCGGCGTGAGCGGCGAGGTCGGTGGCGGTGTAGTAGCGGCCGTCGAGCAGGCGCGACAGCATCAGCGCCCGCGTGGGGTCGCCGATGGCGGCGGCCACGCGGGCAAAGCGTGTTTGCGCGGCGGTGTTCATGCCCGGTCCGGCGCAGGAGGCATAGTCGGCATGACCGGCTTGATCGGCATGACTGGCGTGGTCGGCGTGGCCGAGGGAGCCGATGTGGGGCGCACCTGCGGCGGGTGACACGGCGGCGCCTGCTCGCGCTCCATCAGGCCGTAGTCACGCACGACCTCGGCCACGCGCAGGCGGTAATGCTCGAACACGCCGGCGCGGCCGGCCGACTGGGCGGCGCGGTGCGCCTCGCGTTCGCGCCAGGCGCGCACCGCCGCCTCGTCGCGCCAGAAAGACAACGACAGCAGCTGGTCCGGATCGCCGATGCTGGTATAGCGCTCGACCGAGATGAACCCATCGACCTGCGCCAGGAGCGGCCCCAGCTGCGCAGCGCGCGCCAGGTACTCGGCGCGGCCAGCCGCGCTCGGCACAACTTCAAATATGACGGCAATCATTGCGCGCCCTCCGGCAAGAATATGGTGGCGCCATTGTAGGCCAGCGGCGCCTGCTTCACCGTGCCACCAGCGCCAGCGGCGGCAGGCAAAACGCGCCCTCGACCGCCTCCACAAAAGTACGCCGCTCGCGCAGGATGAAACGCTGACTGCGGGCCAGCTCGAAATTGGCCCGCGCCTCGTCGTCGGCGCGCAGCCTGGCGCGATAGGCCTCGTAAGCCGCCAGCGACTCGAAAGCCACCAGTCCCCACGCCTCGTCGTTGGTGCCTTCATGCGGCAAAAAGTAGCCAAGCAAGTGGCCGCCCAGGCGCGGAATGATGCGGCCCCAGTTTTCGGCATACACGCGGAAGGTATCGCGCTGGAACGGGTCGATCTGGTAGTGGATAAAGCAGGTGATGATCATGCTGGCCTCTGGTCGTTGAAAGTACCGACAAGATAGCCTTGGGCGGAATCGAATGCTTCGGCGTGGAACGAAGTATGCAGGATGATGCGGGTAACAGGCGGCATGTGCCAGCGGCGCGGCCTGGCAGCGGGCCGCTGGTGCAGTCCGCTGCCAGGCGCAAGGGTCAGCGATGGCTGTCGTCGTCCTCGATCTCGGTCTGAATCACGCTGACCGGCTTGCCCTTGGCCAGGCGCCAGACCAGCACTGCGTAGCCTGACAGGCCGTATGCGACAAACAGCGGGAACATCACCTTGGGTGGGTCGATCGAGATCAGGGCGAAGAACAGTGCGATCAGGAACACCGTGATGAACGGTACCGACTTGCGGAAGTTGACGTCCTTGAAGCTGTAGAACGGCACATTGGTGACCATGGTCAGGCCGGCAAATACGGCGATGCCCCACGATACCCAGGCCAGCTCGAGGCCGGAAACTTCCTGGTCCACCATCAGCAGCACGAAGCCGGCCACCAGCGCGGCGGCCGACGGTGATGGCAAGCCCTGGAAGAAGCGCTTGTCCACGACGGCGATATTGGTGTTGAAGCGGGCCAGGCGCAGCGCGGCGCCGGCGCAATAGACAAAGGCGGCGATCCAGCCCAGCTTGCCCAGGCCGCGCAGCGACCATTCGTAAATCACCAGCGCCGGTGCGGCGCCGAACGACACCATGTCGGCCAGGCTGTCGTACTGGGCGCCGAATTCGCTCTGGGTGTTGGTCAGGCGCGCAACCCGGCCGTCGAGACCGTCGAGCACCATGGCAATAAAAATCGCCCAGGCCGAGTATTCGAATTTCTGGTTCATCGCCATGACGATGGCGTAGAAGCCGCAGAACAGCGCAGCGGTGGTAAAGGCGTTGGGCAGCAGGTAGATGCCGCGTGGGCGGGGACGGTCGAGGTCTTCCCCCCTGGCCCTGCGCGCAAAACGGCTGAAACGCGACGTCTTGGGCAGTTTGGCTTTGGCAGCGGCGTTCTTGGCGCGGCGACGCGGGAAGTTCGGCATAGGGTTCCAGTTCGGTTAATATTCTTGTTGCGTCATCATTATAGAGGCCGAACGTGAAAAAGGGGCCGCATCCGGCCCCCTCTTTCTATATCGACATTCTATTTGAAGCGCACCTTACCCACCAGGCGCATTTCCAGCGTGGTCTCGCCCGGCTCGAAGCTCGGCTCGGCGACTTCCATGCTGTCGGCGGCCTTGGCGCGCATCATCATCGGCGCGGCGCGGGCGCCTTCCTGGGCGTAGTTGCCCGACCCTTCAAAATCGACCGTTTCGAGCACGGCGTCGCCCACCTTGCGGCCCATGGCGGTAGCGATCGAGTTGATGCGCTCGTTCAGATTTTTATACGTGGCGGCGATGCGCTGATCGTCGAGCTTTTTGGTGGTTTCCGGCGCCAGGCCGAAATTGAGGTTATTCAGGGTCAGCACCTTCTGGGCGGCGGCGGCGGTTTTCGGCAGCGCTTCCAGGTTGGTGGTGGTCACTTCCACGTACTGGCCCACGCGCCACGAAGTGGGCACGCGCGGCTTGGCCACCTGCCCAGTCGGCAATGGGCGGTCTTCCGGGTACACCGGATAGGTGTAATAGCCCTGGGTTTTCAGGCTCGCTTGCGGGTCGGCCTTTTTCAGGATATCGACGCCCTGCTTCATTTTCTGGTTCACGCGCGACGCGGCAGCAGCCTTGTCCTTATCCTGCTCTTCGATGGCAAAGGTAGCAACGGCCTGGTCATTGGCATGCTTGACTTCACCGAAGGCCGGCACGACGACCAGCGCGCCGGTGGTCGGCAGCGCTTCGGCGGCATGGGCGGCGCCCGTCAGTGCGAATGAAACTGCTGCGGCGGCGGCGAGGTGTTTGATGACGGTCATTGCATACTCCAGTTAAGTTTAAGACAAAACAAACTTTAACTGAATTTACATGACGCAACTGTAAGACATGGTGAGTGTTTGTAACAAAGCGCACAATGACGAACGAAAAAAAGCCGGCTCGCGCCGGCTTTTCATGAGCAGAAAAACGCTTAGTTTTTCGACTGGTCAACCATCTTGTTCTTGGCGATCCAAGGCATCATGGCGCGCAGCTTGGCGCCGACTTCTTCGATCTGGTGTTCCGAGTTCAGGCGACGACGCGAGATCAGGGTTGGAGCACCGGCCTTGTTTTCCAGGATGAACGACTTGGCGTATTCGCCGGTCTGGATGTCTTTCAGGCACTGACGCATTGCGTCCTTGGTGGCCGAGGTAACAACTTTAGGACCGGTCACGTACTCGCCGTATTCGGCGTTGTTCGAGATCGAGTAGTTCATGTTGGCGATGCCGCCTTCGTAGATCAGGTCAACGATCAGTTTCAGTTCGTGCAGGCATTCGAAGTACGCCATTTCCGGAGCGTAACCAGCTTCGGTCAGGGTTTCGAAACCAGCTTTGATCAGCTCGACAGCACCACCGCACAGCACGGCTTGTTCGCCGAACAGGTCAGTTTCGGTTTCTTCGCGGAAGTTGGTTTCGATGATGCCGGCACGGCCACCGCCGTTGGCCGATGCGTACGACAGGGCGATGTCACGGGCGGTGCCAGACTTGTCCTGGTACACGGCGATCAGGTGAGGCACGCCGCCGCCCTGGGTGTAGGTAGCGCGCACGGTGTGGCCTGGGGCTTTCGGAGCAACCATGATCACGTCGAGGTCGGCGCGTGGCACGACCTGGCCGTAGTGCACGTTGAAGCCGTGGGCGAAGGCCAGTACCGCGCCTTGCTTGGCGTTCGGGGCGATGTTTTCGTTATAGACCTGGGCGATGTTCTCGTCCGGCAGCAGGATCATGATGACGTCGGCAGCTTTGACGGCGTCGTTCACTTCCGCCACTTTCAGGCCGGCTTGTTCAACCTTGTTCCACGAAGCGCCGCCCTTGCGCAGGCCAACGGTCACGTTGACGCCCGACTCGGACAGGTTTTGTGCGTGTGCATGACCTTGCGAACCGTAGCCGATGATGGCAACGTTTTTACCCTTGATCAGGGAGAGGTCGGCGTCTTTGTCGTAGAAAACTTTCATGATAATTCCTTGGTATTTTGTATGGTAAACAGGTACTTGCTGTATGCGGTACCGGGATTAAACTTTGAGGATGCGTTCGCCGCGTCCGATGCCGGAACCGCCGGTGCGTACCGTCTCAAGAATCGAGGCGCGGTCGATCGAATCGATGAACGCGTCGAGCTTGCTCTTGGCGCCGGTCAGTTCGATCGTGTAGGACTTTTCGGTGACGTCGATGATGCGGCCACGGAAGATATCGGCCGTGCGCTTCATTTCTTCACGTTCCTTGCCCACGGCGCGCACCTTGATGAGCATGAGCTCGCGTTCGATGTGCTGGCCTTCGGTCAGGTCCACCACTTTCACCACCTCGATCAGGCGGTTCAGGTGCTTGGTGATTTGCTCGATGATGTCGTCCGAGCCGCTGGTGACGATGGTCATGCGCGACAGGGTGGCGTCTTCGGTCGGCGCTACCGTCAGCGTTTCGATGTTGTAGCCACGGGCCGAGAACAGGCCGACCACGCGCGACAGCGCACCGGCTTCGTTTTCCAGCAAGACAGAGATAATGTGTCGCATGTTATAAGTCCTCCGAACCGAGCAGCATTTCAGAGAGGCCCTTGCCTGCCTTGACCATCGGCCACACGTTTTCCGACTGGTCGGTGATGAAGTTCATGAACACCAGCTTGTCTTTCATGCCGAAGGCATCGCGCAGCGCGCCATCGACGTCGCCCGGTTTTTCGATGCGCATGCCGACGTGGCCATAGGCCTCGGCCAGCTTTTCGAAATTCGGCAACGAATCCATGTACGACTCGGAGTAGCGCGAACCGTAGTCGATCTGCTGCCACTGCCGGACCATGCCCAGGAAGCGGTTGTTGAGCATGATGATCTTCGGCGTCAGGTGGTATTGCTTGCAGGTAGCGAGCTCCTGGATGCACATCTGGATCGAGCCTTCGCCGGTGATGCATGCAACGGTCGCGTCCGGGTTGGCCATCTGCACGCCCATGGCGTACGGCAAGCCCACACCCATGGTGCCCAGGCCGCCCGAGTTGACCCAGCGCTTGGGCTTGTCGAACGGGTAGTACTGTGCCGCCCACATCTGGTGCTGGCCGACGTCGGACGTGATGAAGGCATCGCCCTTGGTCACTTCCCACAGTTTTTGCACGACCGATTGCGGCTTGATCACGAGATCCGAATCGGCAAATTTCAGGCAGTCCTTGCCGCGCCATTCGGCGATCTGCTTCCACCAGTCCTTGACTGCAGGAACATTCGGCTTGGCTTCGCTGGCGTCGAGCTGGGCCAGGAATTCGATCAGCACGTCCTTGACGTTGCCGACGATCGGAATATCGACCTTGACGCGTTTCGAAATCGACGACGGGTCGATATCGACGTGGATGATCTTGCGCGGGTGCGAGGCGAAGTGTTTCGGGTTGCCGATCACGCGATCGTCGAAGCGGGCGCCGATGGCGATCAGGACGTCGCAGTGCTGCATCGCCATGTTTGCTTCATACGTGCCGTGCATGCCGGGCATGCCGACGAAGTTCTCGCTCGAGGCGCGGTAGGCGCCCAGGCCCATCAGCGTGTTGGTGACCGGGAAGCCCAGCTTGTCCACCAGCTTGTTGAGCTCGTCGGATGCGCCGGCCAGGATCACGCCACCGCCGGTGTAGATCATCGGGCGTTCGGCTTGCAGCAGCAGCTGGACGGCCTTGCGGATCTGGCCCGCGTGGCCCTTGTCTACCGGTTTGTACGAACGCATCTCGACCTCTTTCGGGTACGAGAACGTCGTCTTGTGCATCGAGATATCCTTCGGGATGTCGACCAGCACGGGGCCGGGACGGCCGGTGCGGGCGATAAAGAAGGCTTTCTTGACGGTTTCCGCCAAATCCTTGACGTCTTTGACGAGGAAATTGTGCTTGACCACGGGACGGGTAATGCCGACCGTGTCGCATTCCTGGAAGGCATCCTGGCCGATGGCGTGGCTGGGCACCTGTCCCGAGATCACGACCATGGGGATGGAATCCATGTAAGCGGTGGAAAGACCTGTGACGGCATTGGTGACACCCGGACCGGACGTGACCAGCGCGACACCAACCTTGTTCGAGCTGCGCGAATAGGCATCGGCAGCGTGGACCGCAGCCTGCTCATGGCGTACCAGGACGTGTTGGAATTTGTCTTGCTTGAAGATGGCGTCGTAGATGTACAGGACGGCGCCGCCGGGATAGCCGAAGACGTGTTCAACGCCCTCTTCCGCGAGGCAGCGCACCAGTATTTCGGCGCCAGTGAGTTGACCACTAAGTTGTTGCGAAGATGCTTCGGTGTTCATGAAACATTCCTTTCAAGGTCCATTGGAGATTGATCGGATGTTCTTCCCTCGCGAAATATGCCTACCCCTACAGCTTGCCCAACGTCCCTTTGTCATGCGGTCACGTCCACCTCTTCCGCCAACCGTAGTGACGGGCAAAATGGCGCTAAAACGCATATAGTCGTTTCGCTGGAATTCTGTAGCGGTTGTGCCTACCTCTCGCGCTTGTGGCGCGGGTCAGAACAAACTGCCTACATATGAAAGCGCGTCATGTCGATGGCGGCGTTGTGTGCCTGCTGCGAGATGACCATACAGCTTCGGGGTGTTCAAAGCGTCCCATACGGTACACCCGATGCACCATGTTGAGCAAGAACAAAGTAGAAAAAGGCCTGTTACCGGTGCAAAAAGTGGGTGGAATGACGTAAAACCATGCAAATGCGTGGGATTTTTGCTAGGATGCGGTCAGTTTTCCACAACCTCCAGCATGGCCACAGACAAAGAACTCTCCGACTTCCTCGAGAACGTCGAACGGCGCGCCTTCAAGCAAGCGGTGTACGCGGTGCGCAAGGACGAATCGGCCCTGGACATCGTGCAGGACGCGATGATCAAGCTCGCCGAAAAATACGGCGACAAGCCGGCCGCCGAGCTGCCCATGCTGTTCCAGCGCATCCTGCAAACCACCATCCTCGATTACTTCCGCCGCGAAAAGGTCCGCAATACCTGGGTCACGCTGTTTTCCGGCATGGTTTCGTCCAAGGACGGCGACGAGGACTTTGATATACTCGAATCTTTCTCCGAGGAAGGTTCTGAAGCCGCCGAATCGTCCGCCGACAAGGTCGAACGCCAGCAAATGCTGGAATTGATCGATAACGAGGTTCAAAAGCTTCCGGCACGTCAACGAGAAGCGTTCCTGATGCGTTATTGGCAGGACATGGATGTGGCTGAAACAGCCGAAGCAATGGGATGTTCCGAAGGGAGCGTGAAGACGCATTGCTCACGCGCAACTCACGCACTGGCCGCCTCGCTCAAAGCCTTGGGAATTAAATTATGAACACCGACGATCTGAACTTCGCGTACAAGGTACGCCACGCGCTCAACGAGCGGCTCGACGACCTGCCCGCCTCCACCACCGACCGGCTGGCGCAGGCGCGCAAGCTGGCCATGGCCCGCAAGAAAGCTCACGTGGCTGCGCCGCTCACCGTGCGCCAGGCCCGGTTCGCCACCGCTGGCCATGGTGATAACGGCGGCGTGCTGTCGCAAAGCTTCGGCTGGCTCGGCCGCATGGGCGTGGCGCTGCCGCTGCTGCTGCTCGTTGGCGGCCTCACCGGCATCTACCACTTCGAAGAGCAGCAACGCATTGCCGACCTGGCCGAGATGGACGCCGCCGTGCTGTCCGACGAGCTGCCGCCCACGGCCTACCTCGACCACGGCTTCAACGCCTACCTGGCGCAGAGCGAGCAATAATGGCGGTCAGTGGTTCGGCCGGCATGGGCATTGCCGCACTGGCGGTGTTAGCGGTAGCAGCAGGTGGTGCGGCATGGGTCGGTCCGAGCGCGAACGCGCCTTCGGCGCTCACGGCGGTTGTGCCCGGCGCGCCCGGCGTCCCTGAAAAAACCCTGTGGAAAGACCTGACGCCAGCGCAAAAAATCGCGCTCGAGCCGCTGGCCGCCGAGTGGGACAAGGTCGAACCGATCCGCAAGCAGAAGTGGCTGGCGATCGCCAAGCGCTACACCGCCATGAAACCCGACGAGCAGTTGCGGGTACAGGAGCGCATGCGCGAGTGGGTGCGCATGACGCCCGAGGAGCGGCGCCAGGTGCGCGAAAACTTTGCACGCGCGCAAAAGGTCGATCCGTCGAAAAAATCCACGCAGTGGGAAAATTACCAGCAACTGTCCGACGCGCAGAAGCAGCAACTGGCCGCCAAGGCAGCCAACTCCGCCAGCAAGAAGCAGCTGGCCAACCTGCCCACGCCGTCGCAAAGCAAGCAGCAGTTGCCGACGCCGATCAAGCCGCACCTGGCGCCGCCGGCCACACCATTGCCCGCACCAGCGCCGTGGCTCGATCCGGCCACCGGCCAGCCGTGGCCCGATGCGTCCAATATCGCGCCGGTCATTACGCCACCGGCGCCGGCCCCAGCTGCTGCGCCAGCGACGGTTCCCCAGCCTCCCGTCCCGCCGGCGCCCGTCGCGCCGACCATCCCCGATGCCACCAAATAACGTCACGACCTTCCCTACCGTCAAACGCCGCCTGGTATCGATGGTGTATGAATTCCTGCTGGCATTTGCCGTATTGTTCCTGCCCTTCCTGATTTTCGAAATGATCACCGGCGCCAGCCATGCGCCGCTGATCGAACACCTGCGCCAGGTGTTGTGCTTCGTGGTGCTCGGGGTCTATTTCGTCCACCAGTGGACGCGCGAAGGCCAGACCCTGGCCATGCGCACCTGGCGCCTCAAGCTGGTTCACCCGGGCCACGACCGCGTGGCGCCGCGCGTGGCGATGCTGCGTTACCTGTTGTGCTGGTTGTGGGTGCTGCCGGCGGTGATAGTCTGCGGCGTGTTAGGCTTGCAGCACTGGCAGGCGCTGGGCGCGGTGCTGGCAGGTGTGTTGCTGTGGTCTTTGACGGCGCTGTTCGACAAGGAGCGTCAGTTCCTGCATGACCGGCTGGCGGGCACGCGGCTGGTACAACTGCCGGCGCCGCCCAAAAAACAAAAGGCCGCTGTCGCGGCCAAGTGACTAGAACCGCTCGTGCTCCTGCACATAGCGCCACTCGCCTGACGGCAGGCTAGCCATCGCGATGCGGCCGACGCGGATGCGCTTCATCGATATCACTTCCAGGCCCACCATCTTGCACATGTGCTCGATCTGGCCGGGCTTCGGTCCCTTGACCGCAAAACGCAGGCGATTCTCGTTCTGCCAGCTGACCTTGATCGGCGCCAGCGGCTTGCCGTTGAACGGCAGGCCGTGATTGAGCAGCGCCAGGCCGTTGTCTTTGATCTGGCCGCCCACTTCCACGATGATTTCCTCTTCGATCTTGCTCGAGTCATCGACCAGCTTGCGCGTGACGCGGAAGTCCTGGGTGAAGATCAGCAAGCCGCTGGCCTTGGTTTCCAGCGGCGTGGTCAGGGTCAGGTTGGCGAAGTGGCGTTTTAACACGCGCTGGGCCGGCGCGGTGCGCGTGAGCGACGCGGGCTGGAGCAGGTGCAGCGCCTGCTGGCCATCCTTGCCGATGCCGCCATTCACGCCTGCCGGTTTATGCAGCAGCAGCGTGACCGGCACGATTTCCAGCAAGGTGGCGTCGTCGGCCACCGTGATCTGCTGCTCCGCCGTCACGCGCGCGCCGGCGTCTTCCACCACCACGCCATCGACGCTGACGTAACCGCCCTCGATATAGACCTCGGCCTCGCGGCGCGAGCAGGGGCGTTCCTCGGCCAGGCGCTTGGCCAGGCGGACGGTGTTGTCGTTGTCCTTGTCAGGGGTGTTCATCCGAAAAAATCTCCAAATACGGTAATCGCCCGATCGATATCGTCGCGCGTGGCATCCATGTGCGTGACGATGCGCAGCCGGGGCGCCATCGACACGCGGATGCGGGTCAGTTGCAGCACGTCGTTCAAACCCTGGCACACGAACGAGGGAATGTCGACGTAAAAAATATTGGTTTGCGGCGTGCTGACCTTGATCTTCTTCATCTTGGCCAGTTCGCCCGCGAAGTACGCGGCATTGGCGTGGTCGTCGGCCAGGCGGCCGATATTGTGCTCGAGCGCATACAGGCCACCGGCAGCAATCATGCCGGCCTGGCGCATGCCGCCACCGAGCATCTTGCGCCAGCGTTTCGCTTCCTTGATCAGCGGTCGGGTGCCGCACAGGATCGAACCCACCTGCGCGCCCAGGCCCTTCGACAGGCAGATCGACGCGCTGTCGAAACCGGCCAGCGCCTCGCGCGGACTCACGCCCAGCTTGACGGCGGCATTGCACAGGCGCGCGCCGTCGAGGTGGGTGGCCAGGCCCTTGTCATGCGCCAGCGTGGTCGCCTGGCGCGTGTAGTCGAGGCTGAGCACCCGGCCACCGATGGTGTTTTCCAGCGCCAGCAGGCGCGTGCGCGCAAAATGAAAATCGTCAGGCTTGATGTAGGCGGCAATGTCGTCCAGTGCAATGCCGCCATCGGGCTGGTTGATGATCGGCTGCGGCTGGATGCTGCCCAATACGGCCGCGCCGCCGCCTTCGTACTTGTAGGTGTGCGCTTCCTGGCCGACCAGGTATTCGTCGCCGCGGCCGCAATGGACCAGCAGCGCCAGCAGGTTGCTTTGCGTGCCCGATGGCGCGAACAGCGCATCTTCGTAGCCGAACAGGTCGGCCGCGTATTCCTGCAGCCGGTTGACGGTGGGGTCGTCGCCATAGACATCGTCGCCGACATCGGCCGCGTTCATGGCGGCGCGCATGGCCGCGCTGGGGCGGGTGACGGTGTCGCTGCGCAGGTCCAGCCACTTTTCATTATGCTCAGCCATCGTGCCCTGCCCCTTTAAGTTATACCTGCTCTGTAAAGAATCGCTTGTCCATTTCCTGCAAACCCACCGTATCGAGTACCTCCTTGAGGCGCTCGGCGGGCCGCTGGCGCGGCAGGTTTTTATAGGTGGCGATAATCAGCTCGTTTTTCATCGAGTGCTCCCAGCCCACCAGTTCCGTCACCGTCACCTGGTAGCCATGGGCTTCCAGTTGCAGACAGCGCAGCACGTTGGTGATCTGGCTGCCGAATTCGCGGGTGTGGATCGGGTGGCGCCAGATTTCCGACAGCGCCGACTTGCCCATCGACTGCCCCTTGTTCTTCTTCAGCACCGACGCGACTTCGGCCTGGCAGCAAGGCACCAGCACGATGTGCTTCGATTTCTTCTTCAGCGCGAAATCGATGGCGTCGTCGGTGGCGGTGTTACACGCATGCAGCGCGGTGACGATGTCGATCTGCGGTGGCAGCAATGTCGATTCGGTGGACTCGGCCACCGACAGCGGCAGGAACGACATGCCGGGGAAGTCGAACTGCGCGGCCAGCTGCTGCGAGCGCGCGACCAGTTCTTCGCGCGTCTCGATGCCGTAGATGTGCGAACCGGCTGCCAGCGCCTTGAAGAACAGGTCGTAGATGATGAAGCCGAGGTACGACTTACCGGCGCCGTGATCGACCAGCGACACATTGCCCTTGGCTGCCAGCACGTCCTTCAACAGCGGCTCGATGAACTGGTACAGGTGATAGACCTGTTTCAGCTTGCGGCGGCTGTCCTGGTTCATCTTGCCGTCGCGCGTGAGGATGTGCAGTTCCTGCAGCAGCGCCACGGTCTGGCCTTCGCGGATTTCGGGCATATTGTCGGCGCCGGTCACCGTGGTACCGATTTTGCCTGCGCCGGTCTTCGGCGCGACCGGCCTGGCGGCCGGTTTGTTTGCCAGCTTCTGTGCGCCAGTCTTGGCAGACGCCATATCAGTGGCTACCTTCGCTGGCGTGGTTGATCGTGTATTTCGGGATCTCGATCACCATGTCTTCGTCGGCCACCACGGCCTGGCACGACAGGCGCGACACGGCTTCCAGGCCCCAGGCCTTGTCCAGCATGTCTTCTTCGGTTTCGCTCGCTTCGTTCAGCGACTCGATCCCCTCGCGCACCAGCACGTGGCAGGTGGTGCAGGCGCACGATTTTTCGCACGCGTGCTCGATGTTGATGTCGTTCTCGAGCATGATGTCGCACAGGGTCTGGCCCGGCTTGGCTTCAACGACGGCGCCGTCCGGGCACAGTTTGGCGTGGGGCAGGAATACGATTTGTGGCACTTGATACCTCAGTAGTTTTAGTTGTTTTTTCAGACGACCTGGTCGAGCGCCTTGCCCGCCAGCGCGCTGCGCACGCTGCGGTCCATCCGGCGCGACGCGAATTCCTCGGTGCCGTGCGCCAGCGCTTCTACCGCCGCTTTCACGGCGCCGTGGTCGGCCGCGCCGCTTTGCGACCTGGCCAGCACGTCGCGGGTGGCGGCCAGCAGCGCATCGACTGCCATGCGCTCTTCGTCGGACAGCAAGGCGGCGTCTTCGTCCAGCGCCGCTTGCGTGGCCAACAGGATGCGTTCCGCCTCCACCTGCTCTTCACGCAGGGCGCGGGCGATCATGTCCACGTCGGCCGATTTATAGGACTCTTGCAGCATGCGCGCGACGTCGTCGTCTCCTAACCCATAGGCCGGCTTGACGCTGATCGACGCTTCCACGCCCGAGCGCAGTTCGCGCGCCGACACCGACAGCAGGCCATCGGCATCGACCTGGTACGTGATGCGGATGCGCGCCGCGCCAGCGGCCATCGGCGGAATGCCGCGCAGCTCGAAGCGTGCCAGCGAACGGCAGTCGGTGACCAGTTCGCGCTCGCCTTGCAGCACGTGCACGGCCAGCGCGGTCTGGCCGTCCTTGAAGGTGGTGAACTCCTGTGCGCGCGCGCATGGAATGGTCGAATTGCGCGGGATGATTTTTTCCACCAGCCCGCCCATGGTCTCGATACCGAGCGACAGCGGAATCACGTCGAGCAGCAGCCAGTCGTCGCCTGCGGCGCGGTTGCCGGCCAGCAGATTGGCCTGCACGGCAGCGCCGAGCGCCACCACCTTGTCGGGATCGATGTTCGCGTGCGGCGTGGTGTGGAAGTACTCGCCCACCGCGCGCTGCACGTGCGGCATGCGCGTGGCGCCGCCGACCATGACCACGCCATCGACGTCGTCTGGATCGATGCTCGCGTCGCGCAGCGCCTTCTTGATCGCATTCATGGTCTTGGCGACCAGGTGTTTGGTGATCTCGTGGAAGGTCTCGGCGGTGATGCGCAGGTGGACTTCCTCGCCCGAGTTGAGGATGGCGTCAACCGTCACTTCGGTCTTGTTCGACAGCAGTTCCTTCGCCTCGCGCGCCTTGATCATCAGGGTGGCGGTGTCTTCGTCGGACAGCGGCGCCAGTTTTTCCTGTTGATGGATGTAGCAGAACAGGCGGTGGTCGAAGTCGTCGCCGCCCAGCGCCGAATCGCCGCCGGTGGACAGTACTTCGAACACGCCCTTCGACAGGCGCAGGATCGAAATGTCGAAGGTGCCGCCACCGAGGTCGTACACGGCGTACACGCCTTCGGAGCCGTTATCGAGGCCATAGGCAATCGCCGCAGCGGTCGGCTCCGACAGCAGGCGCAGCACGTTGATGCCGGCCAGTTGCGCGGCATCCTTGGTGGCCTGGCGCTGGGCGTCATCAAAATATGCGGGCACGGTGATTACCGCGCCCACCAGGTCGTCGCCAAGCGAATCTTCCGCGCGCTGGCGCAGGGTGGCCAGGATTTGCGCCGAGATCTCCACCGGGCTCTTGATGCCGGCCACGGTTTTCAGTTGCACCATGCCGGGCGTATCCTGGAAATCGTACGGCATGTTTTCCACGTAGGCGATATCGGCCAGGCCGCGTCCCATGAAGCGCTTGACGGAGACGATGGTGTTTTTCGGATCCGTCGCCTGCGCCTGCTGGGCCTTGTAGCCGATGTTGGCATGGCCGTTGGGCAGGTAGCGCACCACGGACGGCAGCAGCGGCCGGCCGTCTTCGTCATTGAGCACTTCCGGGATGCTGTTGCGCACGGTGGCAACCAGTGAATTGGTGGTGCCAAGGTCGATCCCCACCGCCAGCCGATGCTGGTGCGGTGCGGTGGACATGCCTGGTTCGGAGATTTGCAGAAGTGCCATGGGTGGAACCTGTATTCTTGTTGGTTTGCCTGGGCGGCATGGGGAACCTGTAGCGGCCCCGCAGGCCTCAGGCTTCGATTGCTTCGAAGGCGAAGCGGACTTCTTCGCCGAATTTTTCGAGGAACATCAGCGCGCGCACGCCCTGGGCGGCGCCGGTGTAATCGGCGGCGTCGAGCTGCTGTTCGATGTCGGCCAGTTGCGCCTTGCGGGCAGCGCGCAGGTCGCGGTCGAGCGCGTCGAGGGCATCGCTGTTTTTCGCGGCGCGGGCGTCGCCCAGCGCTTCGCGCCATTCCATCTGCTGCATCAAAAACGCTACCGGCATCGCGGTATTCGATTCGGTCTGCAGATCGACGCCGTGCAGCTCGCACAGGTATTGGGCGCGCTTTTGCGGGTTCTTCAGCGTTTGATACGCCTCGTTGGCGCGCGTGGCCCACTGCATGGCGACGCGCTTTTCAGCGTCGGTCGCGTTGACGAATTTGTCCGGGTGGACCCGGCTTTGCACATCGCGGTAGGCGTTGTCGAGCGCATGGGCATCGACCGCGTACCGCTGCGGCAGCTGGAACAGCTCGAAGTGATTTTGCATAGGCGGTTTAAATACGGAAACTCTCGCCGCAACCGCAAGCGTCTTTTTCGTTCGGGTTGTGGAACTTGAAGCCTTCGTTCAAGCCTTCGCGTGCGAAGTCCAGCTCGGTTCCGTCGATGTACGGCAGGCTTTTCGGATCGACGAAAACCTTCACGCCGTGCGACTCGAACACGCTGTCCTCGTCCGCCACTTCATCGACATACTCGAGCTTGTACGCCAGGCCCGAGCAGCCGGTGGTACGCACGCCAAAACGCAAACCGACGCCCTTGCCGCGACGTTCGATGTAGCGATTGATGTGCTTGGCTGCTTTTTCGGTCAGGGTAATTGCCATCTAATTCTCCGTGGCGTCCCCGAAGGGACGCTTATTACTTGACGTTAGGCCGTAACGGGATGCTTGGCCTGGTAATCCTGAACAGCCGCCTTGATCGCGTCTTCTGCCAGGATCGAGCAGTGAATCTTGACCGGTGGCAGTGCCAGTTCTTCGGCGATTTGCGTGTTCTTGATGGCCAGCGCCTGGTCGAGGGTTTTGCCCTTGACCCATTCAGTCACCAGCGAGCTCGAGGCGATGGCCGAACCGCAGCCGTACGTCTTGAATTTCGCATCTTCGATCAGGCCATCGGCGCCAACCTTGATTTGCAGTTTCATCACGTCGCCGCACGCTGGCGCGCCGACCATGCCGGTACCGATGCTGTCATCGCCCTTGTCGAAAGCTCCGACGTTGCGTGGGTTTTCGTAGTGGTCCAGTACTTTTTCCGAGTAAGCCATTTTGTTGCTCCTGTATCTTTTAGGTGATTCGTACGTAGCGCGCAGCGTGATTAGTGCGCGGCCCACTGGATCGAGCTGATGTCGATCCCTTCCTTGAACATGTCCCACAGCGGCGACAGTTCACGCAATTTGCCCACTTTCGACTTCATCAGTTCGATGGCGAAGTCGATGTCTTCTTCGGTCGTGAAACGGCCGATGGTAAAGCGGATCGAGCTGTGCGCCAGTTCGTCGCTGCGGCCCAGGGCGCGCAATACGTACGATGGCTCCAGGCTGGCCGAGGTGCAGGCCGAACCGGACGACACGGCCAGGTCTTTCACGGCCATGATCAGCGACTCACCCTCGACGTAGTTGAAGCTGACGTTGAGATTGTGCGGCACGCGGTGGTCCATGTCGCCGTTGATATAGGTTTCTTCGATTTCCTGCAGGCCGGTGGCCAGGCGGTCACGCAGCGCCTTGATGCGCGAAATTTCGGTATCCATTTCCACTTTGGCCAGGCGGAACGCTTCGCCCATGCCCACGATCTGGTGGGTAGGCAAGGTGCCCGAACGCAGGCCGCGCTCGTGGCCGCCACCGTGCATTTGCGCTTCGATGCGCACGCGCGGCTTGCGGCAGACGTACAGCGCGCCCACGCCTTTCGGGCCGTAGGTTTTGTGCGCGGTAAAGGTCATCAGGTCAACCTTGGTTTTTTGCAGGTCGATCACGATCTTGCCGGTCGCTTGCGCGGCGTCGCAGTGGAAGATGATACCTTTCGAGCGGCACAGCGCGCCGATTTCGTCGATCGGCTGGATCACGCCAATTTCGTTATTCACCAGCATGACCGAAATCAGGATGGTGTCGGGACGGATGGCGGCGGTCAGCTGCTCGATGGTGATCAGGCCGTTGTCCTGCGGTTCCAAGTACGTCGCTTCGAAGCCCTGGCGTTCCAGTTCGCGCACGGTGTCGAGCACAGCTTTATGCTCGGTTTTTACCGTGATGATGTGCTTGCCGCGGGTCTTGTAGAACTGCGCTGCGCCCTTGATGGCGAGGTTGTTCGACTCGGTGGCGCCGGAGGTCCAGATGATTTCGCGCGGGTCGGCATTGACCAGGGCGGCGACGTGGGCGCGCGCCTCTTCCACCGCTTTTTCAGCAGTCCAGCCGTACATATGGCTGCGCGATGCGGGATTGCCGAACTGCTCGCGCAGGTAAGGAATCATGGCATCGGCCACGCGCGGGTCGATCGGCGTGGTGGCCGAATAGTCCATATAAATGGGGAAATGCGGCGCGGTCTGGAACTTTACGGCGGCGAGATTTTTTTCTGGGGCGTTCATCTGGTAACTCCGTTCATCTTTTGTTTTTAGCCTGGCAAGCAATGCGCTCAACCCAACGCGGCCTGGTTTTCATTGCGGTGCATAACCACCACGCTTTGGTCGGCATGCTTTTGCTTCTGTTGATCGACCAGATCCTGCAACGACACGGAATCGAGGTAATCAACCATTTTTTCGTTCAGCGTGGCCCACAACTCGTGGGTCATGCAACGCACGCCACTGGCTGCGTCCGCCCCGTGGCAATTTTCCTTGCCGCCACACTGGGTGGCGTCCAGCGGCTCATCGACGGCGATGATGATGTCGGCCACCGTGACCTTGTCCGCGCGGCGGGCCAGGCTGTAACCACCGCCCGGACCACGGATCGATTCGACAATTTCGTGGCGGCGCAACTTGCCGAACAATTGCTCCAGGTACGACAGCGAAATGGCCTGGCGCTGGCTGATGCCCGATAGCGTGACCGGGCCCTTGCCTTGGCGCAAAGCCAGGTCAATCATCGCAGTCACAGCAAAACGGCCTTTAGTGGTCAGACGCATCACTACCTCGGTTCGGTTAAAATATCGACCCTGCCTGCCCCGCTCAGTGTATGTTTAAGCCTGAGTAGTTGATCGAATTAGTCAAGTATACCAAACTTTGGCGAAGCTTGCCGGTGGCACCTCGGTTTTGACCTGTGGCTAAGCTTTCAATAGTTGCATCGGGCTAAACAGTGCGTGCATGTCCTGGTTGGCAATAAAACTCAGGTTGTATGGATGCTCCGCCACGATCTGCGGAAACTCGTTCATTACCGGCAATTTCTTCAGCAGTTCGGCGATCTTGCCCCACAGGATCATGGTGGGCGTGGTGGCCGACTGCGCGGCCAGACCGGCCATCACGGTTTCGAAAAACGGCAGCCAGGCCTTGGCATCTTTAACGGGCGCGACGTGGCTGCGGAACACCAGCGACGCGTTCAGCAACAAAAAACCCTGGCCAGTCAACTTGCGCTGCATGTCGTCCAGGGTCTGGATATGGGTGCCGGCGCCGCTGCGCGCGCGGGTCGAGACAGCCGCCATGGCGTCGCCGGCGGTATTGTCCAGCTGCAGTTGGCCATCGGCCACCAGCAGCATCTTCATGAAGTTGCGCAGCGACGTGGCCTTGTTGACCGCCTTCGACAAGCCGCCGCCCTCCTCGCTCGACCACAGGCTGCCGACGGCGCCATCCATGAAACATACGCCGGTGGCACTCAGCGCACGCGGGTACGGCCCCTCGCCCACCAGGACATAGCGCACCTGGTCCAGCGGCAAGGCAAACGCGGCAAACAAACGGCCTTCGGTAGGCAGGTACTGGTCAACTGCCAGTTGCGGCAGGTAATCGGGCGTGGCCTTCATCACCGCCTGCAGGCCCTCGATTAACAACGGGCGCCAGGAAGCGTCGGCGCCATCGAGCGCGGCAAGGATAGAATCGGGGATGGTCATGGCTGCAAGGCAATCGGACAAAGGCGAGATTGTAACTTGCCTGCTTGCAGCTACCTAGCCATTGTTGCTTAACCAGCCACCTTCGAAGCCGGCCCGCTGCAAGCCGGTGCAGATGTATTCGTTGCCACGCATCAGGCGCCAGATAAAGTCGTGCAGGTAGTTGTCGGCCATGATGATGGCCGGCCCCTTGTCAATGCCGAAGTGGTACGGCGACACCCAGCGCATGCAGCCGCCGCGCGCGTGGTGGAACACGGTGGAAAACGAGGGTTTGAAGCCGCACTGGCGCTCCTCGTGCAAGTCCAGGGTCTGGTAGTGGCGGATGGTCGGCAGCACGATCTCGGGCGCGAACGGCAATGAAGCTGCGACTGCCCACGGCGCCAGCGTGCCGTCGTCCGGGCCGTACGGTACGCTGCGGGCGATGTAATCGTAAAATTTTCGCTGTACGCCGCCGATCTTGCGGGTGCCCGGGCCCGGGCCGTCGCAGGCCGAAATGCCCCAGTGCAGCGCGTCGTACTCCGGAAAGCCGAGCGGGTTTTCGATCGCATAGCGCTGCTGGACCAGCGTGGCGCGGCGGCTGTTCTCAAAATAGTCGAGGTCGTGAGCGCGCATGGGATGATCGCGGATGCCGCGCATATCGAGCCACACGTGCGACATCTGGTGAATGAACAGCGGCCCCGCGTACAGGTACTCGATGTCGTAGACGGTTTTCCATTCGTAGCTGGCGGCCCATGCATCATAGCTGTCGCGTTCGATCGGGTGCGTGGGCGAGCCCAGCGCCAGCACGTACAGGATCAGCGCCTCGTCGTAACCTTCCCAATGCCAGCGCAGGAAACCTTTTCCGGGCTTCCAGCCGTGGCACAGCAGGCGCTTGCGGCGGCGCATCCATTGCCAGTCCACGCGGCGGTACAGCAGGTCGCCGAGGTCGCGGATTTCGCGTTCATCGTCATCGGCGCCGGTGAAGTATTCGACTACAGCCAGCACGCCAGCGATCAGCAGCGCGGTGTCGATGCTCGACAGTTCGCTGTCGCGCGCCCGTGCGCCGGTGTCCATGTCGAGAAAGTGATAATAAAAACCCTTGTAGCCGCTGGCGCTCGGCGATTCGCTCTGCTCGCAGTTGGCGAAAAAGCGCAAGGTGGCCAAGGCGCGGGCGACGGCATCGGAATGCGGCATGAAACCGCGCTCGACGGCGATCGGGTAGCAGGTCAGCGCCATGCCAACCGCAGCGATGCTGGCGGGCCAGCCGGCGCCGGCGGTCTTGTCACGCACCAGGCCGTTGGCGGGATTGGCTTCGGTGACAAAGTAGTCGAACGACTCCCTCTGCAATTGGCCCAGCAGCGCCACGGTCGCGTCATCGACTGCGAGCGGCGGGCGCTCGATACGCGGCATAGTCGTCATGTCAGGCCCGGGCAGTTGTTGTAAAACTGCATCGTGTCATACCTGTGGCCGGTGGTATGTGCCTGAACTAACGGACCAGCTTGCCCGAGTGACGCTATTCGGCATCCGGCTGCGCTGCCGGGTGCGCGCGCTGGAATGCGGGCAACGCCGCGCAGTGATCGTGGATGCGCGTGATGGTGGGATACGGCGCCAGATCGACACTGAAACGCTGGGCGGAAAACACCTGCGGCGCCAGGCAGCAATCGGCCAGGCCGGGCTGGTCGCCGTGGCAAAAGGTCCCGGTGCGCGGGTTACCGGCCAGCATGGCTTCGAGCGCCGCCATGCCGGTACGCAGCCAGTGCTGCTGCCACGCCAGCTTGGTCTCGTCGGTTTGCTCCAGCTGGCCGGTCAGGTATTTCAGCACGCGCAGATTGCCCAGCGGATGGGTATCGGCCGCGATGGTCAGCGCCAGCGCACGCACGCGGGCCCGGCCAGCGTGGTCTGGCGGCAGCAAGGGGGCTTGCGGCCGGGTCTCGTCGAGGTACTCAAGAATGGCCAGCGACTGGGTCAGGATGGCGCCGCCATCGTCGAGCGCAGGCACCAGCCCGGCCGGGTTGATGGCGCGGTACGCCGCCTGCAACTGCTCGCCGCCACCGCGCAGCAGGTGCACGGGCAGCGCCTGGTAATCCAGCCCTTTCAGTTCAAGCGCGATGCGCACCCGGTAGGCAGCCGAGCTGCGGAAATAGGTGTAGAGCTTCATCAGCTCTTTTCGCCATAGTGAACGACGGCCTGGTCGATGGCGCCGAAGATGCTGGCGCCGTTGGCATCCTTCATCTCGATGCGCACACGGTCGCCGAACTGCAGGTATGCCGTTTGCGGCTTGCCCGTTTCGATGGTTTCGTACATGCGCACTTCGGCCAGGCAGCAATAGCCGACGCCGCCGTTGGCGATGCTCGACCCGTGCAGGTTGCCCTGCTTGTTGGACACAGTGCCGGAGCCGATGATGGTCCCGGCCGCCAGCTCGCGCGTGGCGGCCGCGTGCGCCACCAGCCGGGCGAAATTGAAGGTCATGTCCTCGCCAGCGTTGGGCTTGCCGAACGGCTGGCCGTTCAGCTCCACCAGCAGCGGCAGGTGCAGCTTGCTGTCCTGCCAGTGCTGGCCCAGTTCGTCGGGCGTGACCGCCACCGGCGAAAAGGCGCTGGCCGCCTTCGACTGGAAGAAGCCGAAGCCCTTGGCCAGTTCGTTGGGGATCAGGTTGCGCAGCGAGACGTCGTTGACCAGCATCACCAGGCGGATTGCGGCGAGGGCATCCTCGACAGCCACGCCCATCGGCACGTCGGCGGTGATCACGGCCACTTCCGCTTCCAGGTCGATGCCCCAGTCAGTGCTGAGCGCATAAATCGGGTCGTTGGGCCCGATAAAACTGTCGGAGCCGCCCTGGTACATCAGCGGATCGGTGTAAAACGACGCCGGCACCTCGGCATTGCGCGCCTTGCGCACCAGTTCCACGTGGTTGATATAGGCAGAACCGTCGGCCCACTGGTAGGCGCGCGGCAGCGGCGAGTGGCAGGCGTGCTGGTCGAATGGCCGGGCATCGACCGCTTCGCCGGTATTGAGGATGTCGTACACCGCCTGCAGGCGCGGCGACACCAGATCCCAGTTGTCGAGCGCGTGTTGCAGGGTCGCGGAAATCTTGGGCACCGCTTGATAGTGCGACAGTTCGCGGCTGACGACAACCAGTCGGCCATCGCGGCTGCCATCCTTGAGGGTGGCGAGTTTCATGCGCGGGCTCCCGGTTGGGCTGTTTTTTCCGCGGTGGCGATGGTGCTTTGGTGCATGACAGGTCTCCGTAATGTGCGCGATGGTTTCCCTGGGATTAGACGCCAATCCCAGATATCATGCAAACGAGTTTTTTATCACTATTTATCACATTTCCTTATGAATCCAAGTTTGCGCCACATGCGCGCCCTGGTGGCGCTGGCCAAGACCGGCAGTTTTACGCTGGCCGCCGAGCACCTGCACCTGACCCAGTCGGCCCTGAGCGGCCAGATCAAGGAGCTCGAACAGATCTTGGGCTTGCGCGTAGTCGAGCGCACCACGCGCAAGGCGCAATTATCGGAGCTGGGACGAGAACTGACGCCGCTGTTCGAGAAAATGCTGCAAGACCTCGACCGCACCATGGCCGACATTGCCAGCCGCAAGGCGCTCAAGCAGGGCGTAGTGCGGGTGGCGGCGCCGCAGATGTTGTCGTGCACTTTGCTGCCAGAGGCGATTGCCGCCTACCGCGACCTGCATCCCGACGTGCAGGTGCGGCTGGCCGACAGCCCGGTGGAGCAAGTATCGGCGCGCGTGTTCAGCGGCGAGGTGGACTTCGGCATCGGCCCCGACCGCGACACCACGGCCGACATCGTCGCCGAACCGCTGTTCGAGATGCCGTTCGTGGTGGTATTTCCCGAAGGCCACCCCTTGCAACAGGCGCAGCACGTGACCTGGGCCGACGTCGACCGCTATCCTTTTATTGCATTGCAAGGCCAGTTCACCGAACGGCTGTTGCGCGATATGCACACTTCATTCCGGGATTTATCGCTGCGGCCAGCCAACGAAGTGACCTTCATGACCACCGCGCTGGCGATGGTCCACGCCAATCTCGGCATCACGGTCTGCCTGCCGTACGCCGAGAAAATGGTCGCGCTGTACGGCCTGCACATGCGTCAACTACAGGCGCCAGCACTGACCCGGCGCTTTTTCGTGTACACCCGCAACGCCCGCGCGCTGTCGCCGGCCGCCGACAGTTTTGTTGCGTTTCTCAACCAATTCGTCGCCGCCCATCCATGGCAAGTGTCGTTGCTGTAAAGAATATTTACATTTAATCCAATGACACACTGACAAGCGCCTGTTTATCCTGAGCCGATGAACATCCTGCATATCGACTCCTGCGTGCGCGGCGACCAGTCGCGCTCACGCCAACATACGGCCGCTACCGTGGCCGAACTGACTGCCGCCCACCCGGGCACCCACACCATCTACCGCGACCTGGCAGCCGCGCCGCTGTCGCACGTGAGCGGGCCGCTGCTGCAAGCGATGAGCCGGCAATGGAATGTCGCCATCCCGATGCATCCCGACCTGCGTGCCGAAGTGCTGCTCAGCGCCGCGCTGCTGCAAGAGTTCATCGATGCCGACATCGTGGTGGTCGGTGCACCCATGCACAATTATTTCGCGCCGTCGTCGCTGAAGGTGTGGCTCGACCGCTTGCTGCCTTTGCACGATCCGAGTGAAAACGATTGCATGGCCGAAATACAGGTGGTGCTGGTGACGTCCGGCGCGGACGACACGGCCAGCGCCACGCTGATGCGGCACTACGAAGAGCAGTTGGAGGCCGCCTTCGCGTCGATCGGTGTGCGACAATTGCAGATCGCGCGCAGCAGCGATTTTGCCGCGCAGGCAGACCGTGCCTGACCTGCTGGCAGTGCCGCAGGCAGATACACCACAGTACAGCAAGACCGACATGACAGCAGACACCATCGCCATCAACCAGAAAATGGACCAGTTCGACGGCCACCACAGCGTATGGCTGTTCGGCTACGGTTCGCTGATCTACAAGGCCGACTTCCCCTACCTGCAACGGCGCCCCGCCAGCATCGCCAACTGGACCCGGCGCTTCTGGCAAGGCTCGCACGACCACCGAGGCACGCCCGACGCGCCGGGCCGCGTAGTGACCCTGATCGAAGCGCCGGGCGTCATCTGCCACGGCATGGCCTACCTGATCACCCCCGAGGTATTCGCCCATCTCGACCATCGCGAGAAGGACGGCTATTTACGATTGGCTACGCCGATCAGTTTCGAGGATGAAGAGGCTGACAATGCACCCGAAAGCGTCCTGGGACTCGTCTACATCGCCACGCCGGACAATCTCGCCTTCATCGGCGAAGCGTCCGAGCGCGACATCGCCGAACATATTGCCCGCTCGGCCGGCCCCAGCGGGCCCAATAGCGACTACCTGAACCACCTGGCCCACGCGCTGCGCGAACTGGGCCGCGATGATCCGCACGTATTCGAAATCGAGCGGCACTTGGTGGAACTGGCCAGCCGCATGGCGCGCACCTGAGCGGCTAGCGCATGCGGCATCCTTGTAACCGGCCGGCACGCTGGCGCAGTCCGCGCACCGTGGCCACATCCGCGCGTCTCAGAACAAATCCAGCTGACCGCTATTGACCACCCTGGCCCGCGCCCCCAGCGGCGGCACCACCAGTGGTCGCACGAACTGCGAGGCGTCCATGGTGTGGAAGCGGCTGCCCTGCCCCGTCAGCCCCAGCCGCTCGGCAGCAATCTTGAAGCGCTGCTTGATCAGGTCGGCCCACACGCCCTCGCCCTTCATGCGCGTGGCGAAGTTGCTGTCGTAGTCCTTGCCGCCGCGCATGTCGCGTACGCGGTTCATCACGCGCTGGGCGCGGTCGGGAAAGTGCGCTTCCAGCCATTGGTGGAACAGCGGCGCGACCTCCCACGGCAGGCGCAGCACCGTGTAGTGCGCCGAGACGGCGCCGGCGTCCTTGACCGCCGCCAGCAGGCGCTCGATTTCCGGTTCCGTCACGAACGGGATGATGGGTGCGACGCTCACGGCCACGGGTATGCCGGCGTCGGTAAGCGTGCGGATGGTGCGCAGGCGCCGGGCCGGCGCGGCGGCGCGCGGCTCCAGCGTGCGGGCGATGGCCGGATCGAGCGTGGTGAGCGTGATCGCCACGCCAGCCAGGCGCTGCGCGGCCATGGGCGCCAGGATGTCGATGTCGCGTTCGATCAGTGACGACTTGGTGATCAGCCCCACCGGGTGGTGGCACTCTTGCAGCACTTCGAGCACGCGGCGCGTGAGCTTGCGGTCGCGCTCGCACGGCTGGTAGGCGTCGGTGTTGACGCCCAGCGCTATCGATTCCGGCACGTAGCCGGACTTGGCCAGCTCGCGGCGCAGCATGTCGGGCGCGTTGACCTTGGCGAAAATCTTGCTCTCGAAGTCCATGCCCGGCGACAGGCCAAGATAGCTGTGGGTGGGGCGGGCAAAGCAGTAAATGCAGCCATGTTCGCAACCACGATACGGATTGAGCGAGACACCGAACGGCAAGTCCGGCGAAGCATTGCGGCTGAGGATGGACTTGCAGACCTCGTCGATGACCTGGGTTTTCCATGGTGTGGACTCCTCTTCTTCGCATTGCCAGCCGTCGTCGTATGACTCGCGCGCGTGGACCTCGAACCGGCCCTGCAGATTGGACACGGCGCCACGTCCCTTGTGCGCCTTGAGCGACGGCGGCGGCAACATTACATGCGATTGGTTATTTTCGTCGTGGGACATGGCTGACCTGAATACTGTATATATAAACAGTATTCTAGGCGCTCGCCCGGACCATATCAAGTTCTAAATCATCCGTGCACCCCGCCCTGCTTTGGCGCCCCGGCACGAACTGGTATCATGCAGGGCTTCCGGGGGCCAGGCCTCCGCGCGCCTTGCGCGACTCCAACCAATTACACGCCGGAACGCCGCCAAACGCGGCGCGCCGGCATACTCACCGCGAGCAATTGATGAACAAACCAAACCAACCGCTGCCGTCTTTTTTCAGCCGCATCTCGATTGCCATCGGCGCCTTTTTTCGCGCCATCTCCGATGCTGAATACGCCGCCCGCCTGACCCGCATGGACGACGCCCCCGTTCCCGTTGCCGCGCCCACGCCGGTGCCGGTTCCAGTACCAACCCCAGTGCCCGTGCCCGTGCCGACGCCGCTGCCAGTACCGACCCCGGTGCCAGTCCCTACGCCTGTCCCGGTACCAACGCCGGTGCCCGTCACCGCGCCGGCCCCGGCGCCGGTCACCCTGCGCGTGGCCACGCCCGACGCCGCCCTGCAATTGCTGAGCCTGTTCCAGCGCGAAGCGCGCCTGATCGATTTCACCCAGGAAAACCTGTCCGCCTACTCCGACGCCGACATCGGCGCCGCCGCGCGCGTGGTGCACGAGGGTTGCAGCAAGGTGCTGCGCGAACACTTCACCATCGAAGCCGTGCGCAGTGAAGCCGAAGGCAGCCGGGTGGTGCTGGAGCAAGGCTTTGACGCCGCCGCCGTGCGCCTGACCGGCAACGTGGTCGGCCAGGCGCCGTTCCGTGGCACGCTCAGCCATCGCGGCTGGCGTTCGACCGACGTGCGCCTGCCGAAACTGGCCGAAGCGCACGATGCCGCCATCCTGGCCCCGGCGGAGGTGGAACTGTGAACGATCCACGTTACGCCATCGGCATCGACCTCGGCACCACCCACAGCGCCCTGTCCTATGTGAACCTGCAAGCGAGCGACGGCGAGAAAACCGACCACGGCGTGCTGGCCATTCCCCAGCTGACCGCACCGGGCACGGTGGAAGACTTGCCGCTACTGCCGTCGTTCCTGTACCTGCCGCACGCCGACGAACTGGCGCCCGGCGAAAACAAGCTGCCCTGGCAGCGGAGCGACGCCGAACTGACCGGTGTGGCCGGTGAAATGGCGCGCAGCCGTGGCGCCACCACGCCGATCCGCCTGGTTTCGAGCGCCAAGAGCTGGTTGAGCCATCCCGGCGTGGACCGCCGCTCGGCGCTGCTGCCGGCCGACGCACCGGAAGAAGTCACGCGCGTCTCGCCCTTGGCCGCCTCCACCCGCTACCTGGCCCACTTGCGCCAGGCGTGGGAACAGGCGCACCCGGAAGCGCCGTTCAACGAACAGGCGATTACCGTCACGATTCCCGCATCGTTCGACCCCGGTGCGCGCGAACTGACGGCTGAAGCGGCGCGCGCTGCCGGCTACGAAAACCTCACCCTGCTGGAAGAACCGCAAGCAGCCCTGTACAGCTGGATCCACGGCAGCGAAGGCCGTTGGAGAAAAGAAGTCAAGCCGGGCGACATCATCCTGGTAGTTGACGTGGGCGGCGGCACCAGCGACTTTTCGCTGATCGCCGTGCTGGAACGGGACGGCGTGCTCGAACCGCACCGCATCGCGGTCGGCGACCATATCCTGCTGGGCGGCGACAATATGGACCTGGCGCTGGCGCACCTGGTGGCCCGCAAGCTGGCGGCCACTGGCACCCAGCTCGACGCCTGGCAAATGCGCGCACTGACCTACGGCAGCCGCACCGCCAAGGAAAAGCTGCTGGCCGACGCCAGCATCGAGACCTGGCCGATCGTGGTGCCAAGCCGTGGTTCGAAATTGATCGGCGGCTCGATCCGCACCGAACTCACACGCGCCGAAGTGACCACCTTCATCCTCGACGGCTTCTTCCCGACCGTGGAAGCATCAAGCCGTCCGGCCGTGCGCCAGCGCGCGGGCCTGACGCAACTGGGCCTGCCGTATGCGCAGGATGCCGGCGTCACCCGCCACCTGGCCGCGTTCCTGGCACGCCAGGTGGGCGCCACCAGCGAACTGGAAGGCTATGCCGGCGCGCACAACGCCGACGCCACCTTCCTGCACCCGACCGCAGTGCTGTTCAACGGCGGCGTGTTCAAGTCCGAGCTGCTGGCCCAGCGCATCATGGCCACTCTCAACGACTGGCTGTACCTGGAAGGCGCGGAACCTGCGCGCATGCTCGGCGGCGCCGACCTCGATCTGGCGGTGGCGCGCGGCGCGGCCTATTACAGCTACGTGCGGCGCGGTACCGGTGTGCGCATCCGCGGCGGCACGGCGCGCTCGTACTATGTGGCGATCGAATCGTCGATGCCGGCCATTCCCGGCATGGAGCCGCCAATCCAGGCGCTGTGCGTGGCGCCGTTCGGCATGGAAGAAGGCAGCGAGATCGAACTGCCGAACCAGGAGTTCGGCCTGGTGGTCGGCGAGCCGGTGCAGTTCCGCTTCTTCGGCTCCTCGGTGCGCCGGCAAGACCAGATCGGCGACCTGCTCGACTTCTGGGGCCCGGACGAACTGCTCGAGATGAACGAGATCCAGGCCAACCTGTCGCCCGAAGGCCGCCAGTCCGGCGACGTGGTGCAGGTACGCCTGCACGCGATGGCCACCGAATCGGGCACGCTCGAACTGCTGGCCGTGGCCAGCGACGGCCAGCGCTGGAAGGTGGAGTTCGACGTGCGCAGCGGCGCTTAACTTTCGCGAAGAACCAGCATGGGCCAATACCTCGTCAGCATCGACCTTGGCACCACCAACACGGTGCTGGCCTACGCGGCGCCGGGCAGTTCCACCATCGAACTGTTCGACATCGAGCAGCTGGTGGCGCCGGGCGAAATCGGCGCCGCTACCTTGCTGCCATCGGTGCGTTACCACCCGGCCGAGGGCGAATTCGCCCCCGGAGAACTGCAACTGCCGAGGCGCGATGCCGACGTCGCCGGCCTGGCGCAAGTGGTCACCGGCCGCCTGGCCCGCAAGCTAGGCGCGCAGGTGCCGGGCCGGTTGGTCAGCAGCGCCAAGAGCTGGCTGTCGCATCCGGGCGTCGATCGCACCGCGCCCATCCTGCCGTGGGGTGCGGAGGCGGACGTCGCCAAGGTGTCGCCGGTGGCGGCCAGCGCGTCGTACCTGGCGCACCTGCGCGCCGCCTGGAACACCCGCTTCCCCGATCACCCGCTCGAACAGCAGCAACTGGTGCTGACCATACCCGCGTCGTTCGACGAAGGCGCGCGCGCTCTCACCCTGCAAGCGGCGCGGCAAGCCGGTCTGCCGGCGCTGCGCCTGCTGGAAGAGCCGCAGGCGGCTTTCTACGACTGGCTGTATCGCCAACGCGCCACGCTGGCCGCCGACCTGTCCGATACACGCCTGGCGCTGGTCTGCGATGTGGGTGGCGGCACCACCGACTTTTCATTGATCGAAGTCGCGCTGGTGAACGGCGCGCCGCAGATCAGCCGCATCGGCGTTGGCAACCACCTGATCCTCGGCGGCGACAATATGGACCTGGCGCTGGCGCACCTGGTGGAGTCGCGCCTGCCAGTATCCGGCGGTGCGGCGCCGGCGCGGCTGTCGGCCGGCCGCCTGGCGCAGTTGACGGAGCGCTGCCGCGCCGCCAAGGAACAACTGCTGGCCACCAACTCCCCCGACAAGACCACCGTCACCCTGCTGGGCGCCGGCTCCAGGCTGATCGGCGGCTCGCGCTCGGCCGACCTCACCCGCGCCGAAGTGGCGCAACTGGTGGTCGATGGCTTTTTCCCGTTGAACGAAGAGCGTGAGCCGGCGCGGCGCGGCCGGGGCGCGATCATCGAGTTCGGCCTGCCCTACGCCAGCGACGCCGCCATCACGCGGCACCTGGCAGGCTTCCTGCGCCAGCATGCGCCGGCCGCGCGGGCAGCACTGGGCCTGGCGCCCGACGATTCCATCATCCCGGTGCCGGACACGCTGCTGCTCAACGGCGGCGTATTCCGCGCCGACGCACTGGGCCAGCGCCTGGAACAGGTGCTGGCGCAATGGCGCGGTGCGCCACTGCGCGTGCTGGAAAACGATAACCCCGACGTGGCCGTGGCGCGCGGCGGCGTGGCGTACGCGCTGGGCCAGTCCGGCCAGGCGCCGGTGATCGGCGGCGGTTCGCCGCGCAGCTATTTCCTGCTGCTCGACGATGAGCGCCCTGACAAGCCGCGCCGCGCCATCTGCCTGCTGCCGCGCGGCAGCGCCGAGAACCGCGAGCTGCTGCTGGCCGACCGCACGTTTGCCTTGCGCCTGGGGCGCCCGGTGCGCTTTCATATTGCGTCCTCCACGTCCGACGCGGTCACCCCGCAGGCCGGTGCGCTGGTGGACCTGCAACCGGACGACTACGTGCAGTTGCCGCCGATTGCCACCGTGCTGCGCGACAGCCACGCCGCCAGCAGCCGCAAGGAACTGCCGGTGCGGCTGGCCGCCACCCTGAGCGAAGTGGGCACGCTGGAGGTGCACTGCGTGGCCACCGACGGCGCCCAGCGCTGGCAGCTGGAGTTTCAGCTACGCGGCGATACCGCCATTGCCGAAGATGACGACATCACTACCATCGACGGCACACCATCCCCTGATGCAGCCATGCCCGCCGGCCTGCCGGCCGCGCTGGAAAAAATCGACCGCATCTTCGGTAGCCGCGCGCTGCAAGTCGAGCTGAGAGAAGTCAAACAGTTGCGTGGCCAGCTCGAACATTTGCTGGGCAGCCGCGAAAGCTGGACTACACCCGTACTGCGGCGCCTGTGCGATGCGCTGATCGAGCGCGCACGGGGCCGGCGCCGCTCGTCCGAGCACGAACGCGCGTGGCTCAACCTGGCCGGCTACAGCCTGCGCCCCGGCTTCGGTCATCCGCTCGACGACTGGCGCATCGAGCAATTGTGGGCCTTGTACGAAACCGGCGTGCAGCACCACGGCGACGGCCAGGTATGCGCCGAATGGTGGACCCTGTGGCGCCGCGTGGCGGGCGGCCTGTCGGTGGAAGCGCAACTGCGCGTGCTCGACGATTTCGCCTTCAACGTGCAGGCCGACGCCCAGGAACGCGGCCGCCGTCCGCACACGCTGGTGAACGGCAGCGAGGAAGACATGCTGCGCCTGGGCGCCTCGCTCGAACGCATCCCCGGCAGCTACAAGGCGGAGATCGGCGCATGGATGCTGGGCCGTCTCGACGCAGCCACCAAGGCTGCGACCAAGGCAGCGCTGAACAAGACGCGTGCCGGTGCGGCCAATGCCGGCAAGGCCGAAGCCACGCAGGCGCGCTTCCTGTGGGGCCTGTCCCGAGTGGGCGCACGCCAGCCATTCCACGGCAGTGCGCACGACGTGGTCGATGCCACCACGGTGGCGCAATGGCTGGCGGCGATCCTCGCGCTGGACTGGAAAAAAGTGGAACCGGCCGGCTTTGCCGCCGCTCACCTGGCGCGTATGACGGGCGACCGCACGCGCGACATCGACGACACCTTGCGCGCCGACATCCTGCGCAGGCTGTCGGCCGTGGGCGCGCCTGCCAACTGGAGCGCGATGGTGCGCGAGGTGGTGCAACTCGATCAGGCCGACGAAAAGCGCATGCTGGGCGAGGCGCTGCCGCCGGGGCTCAAGCTGCTCAGCTGAGCACCAGCCACACTACACCGCTAACCATCCTGCAATACGCACACAGTGCACTTGACCGAGAGGGATTCAGTTGCGGCGTTCGGCCGCGTAACCGGCCTGCTGCGCCACGAAACCATCAAAGGCATCGATCAAGGGTTTATAGCGTTCGGGCGCATGCTCGAGTTGCGAGAGCGCGTACGCAGTCGCCTCCAGCGTCGAAAGCTGGTCCGGCAAATGCGCCTTGCGGATCAGGTAGTGCGATGGCGGCGTATCGGTCAGCGGCAGCCGGGGCAGCGCCTGCAACAGCGGGTTCAGGTACAGCATCTTGCGGCTCTTGCGCCAGGTGCCGTCCAGCACAACCAGCCGCAGGCGCTGCGGTGCTGCCAACCAGGCCGGATCGAACGCCGGCGGCGTGGCGACACCGAGCGATTTTTCTTCCGCCGTCTCCGGGTACAGCAACACGTTGTGGCGGTCATCCGACAGCAATGCGCCCAGGCGGTCAGGCGCAAAGGTCTCGCCCACTTCCAGCCGGCTGCCGGCCAGGCACAGATGCAGCAAGCGCGCACTGCCCTTGGCATTGGCCACCTCCAGCGGATGCTGGAGCACCAGCACTTCCACCTGCGGCGACATGACCGTCACCCAGCGGCAGATACAGGTGCGCTGCGGGCGCAGGCACGCCGGGCATTGCCGGCGTGCGGGTATTTTTGAAGGGGCGGTTGGGGCAGCGTGGTCGGTACGGGTGGTCATGGACCGGTATTCTACCGAAGCGCCGGCACCCCCGCGCCGGCGAGCTTGAACACGCTCACCACGTCGGCCAGCTTGGCCGACTGCTCCTGCATCGATTCGGCCGCCGCCGCCGCTTGCTCGACCAGCGCGGCGTTCTGCTGCGTCACCTGGTCCATTTGCGTGATGGCGTCGTTCACTTGCGCGATGCCCTGGCTTTGCTCGTCGCTGGCGTTGCTAATTTGCGTCATGATCTGCGTGACGCGGCCGATGCTGGTGACGATTTCGGACATGGTCTGGCCGGCCTTGTCCACCAGCTCCGAGCCCAGCGCCACTTTTTGCACCGAGTCGTCGATCAGGCCCTTGATGTCCTTGGCCGCCGCAGCAGAACGCTGCGCCAGGCTGCGCACCTCGGAAGCGACCACCGCGAATCCGCGTCCCTGCTCGCCGGCGCGCGCCGCTTCCACTGCCGCGTTCAACGCCAGGATGTTGGTCTGGAACGCAATGCTGTCGATCACGGAAATGATCTCGACGATCTTGCGCGACGAGTCATTGATCGAGCCCATGGTGTTGACCACCTCCCCGACCACCGAGCCGCCACGGCTGGCGATGTGCGAGGCATTGATCGCCAGCTCGTTGGCCTGGCGCGCATTCTCGGCGTTGAACTTGACGGTTGAAGTGAGTTCCTCCATCGACGACGCGGTTTCCTCAAGCGAGCTGGCTTGCTGCTCGGTGCGCGACGACAAGTCCTGGTTACCGGCAGCGATCTCGGTAGATGCGGTGGCCATCAACTCGGTGCCCGTGCGTACCTGGGCGACAATGCCCACCAGGTTGGAATTCATCACCTTCAAGGCGTTCATCAGCTGCCCGGTTTCGTCGCTGCTGGTGACCTGGATGTCGCTGGTCAGATCGCCCGACGACACGGTTTCCGCCACCTTGAGCGCGGCGTTGATCGGCTGCGTGATGGTGCGGGTAATCCACCACGCGGCGGTCACGCCCAGCACGATGGCGGCCAGTCCGAGCAATACCAGCAGCGTGCGCCCGCTGGAGTACTGCTGCTGGATGGTGACAGCCGTGGCGTCAAGCAGCGCGCCCTGCTTTTGCGAGAACGCGTCCAGCGCGCCCAGGTAGGCCACGCGGTCCTGCGCCATCTTGCCGTCGAAAATCTGTTTGCCCAGCGCCAGGTCGCCGGCCGCCTTGGCGGCAAACACCGACTTGCGCGAAGCGGTGTAGGCCTTGCGGGTATCGAGCACGTTCTGGAACAGCGGCCGCAGCGTCTCTTCTTCGATCTCGGCGCCGATGCGGTCCTGGATTTCGGTGGCGCGGGCGGACGACTTGGTCATCAGGCCTTCGATCATCTTCTGATCTGCGGCGTCGGCCACCATCCACGCGCCCATGGTGCGGGCGGCGTTGACTTCGACGATCTTGGTCCACTCGGCGATCAGGCGCTGGTCGCGGATCTTCACGTCGATCATGTGGTTAGTCATGGTGCTGGCAGCGCTCAGGCGCAGGATGCCGATGATGGTCATTGCCGTAAGCAGCACCAGGATCAGTGCAAAACCAAACCCCAGGCGCGTGCCGATTTTCAGATTTTTCATGGCGGACTCCTTCGAGAAACAGTCGAGTCCATGCTAGCACCGTTCGCCAAAATGTTACAGTGTAGAAAGTAACATTCGGTCGTGCAGTGCAGCAATGCAGCAACGATCAGTTGTCAGACAAGGACGAACCGAGCAACTCCTCGACACCGGCGATGGCGCCGGGATCCTTGATTACGGCCCGCAACCACAGGTGCAGCGGCATCTCGCCCCAGCTGGCAGCCTTGTCGGCCAGGTAGGCCACCGGGCTGTGCGGTTCGGTGCGGCGGAAGAAGTCTGCCACCAGCCGCAGTTGCTGCAAGGCCTGGGCGCGGTCGCGCGGCTGTACTGCAATTGCCACACTAATTGCCCCACCTGGTGATGTCGTTCCCTGCGCGGGACCGGCTGCCAGTGCCGGATGTCCGAGCCGCGCGCGACCGCGCACGAGCGCCTGCAAGGCTTCGCGCGCCGGCGCGAACCCCGGCCCGTCGGCGCCCAGGCGCAGGTCGGCCACGCGTTCCAGGTCGCCCAGCATGGCGATACAGTACTCGGTGTCGTCCTGCGGCGCCAGCCCGCCCTCGAACGCCATCTCGCGCACCAGCACCGGCGTGCGGTTCAGCAGCCAGAACAGGTTGCCGATGCGCTGGTCGTAATCGCCGTCGTCGGCCAGCGGGTACAGGCCGTCCCAGTAATGTTCGCACAGGCCGGTGAGCACGGCATAGCCGTCGCCCAGGCCGCGCAGGCCGCGCGTCCTGGCGTGGGCTTCGGCCAGCCATACGGCCAGGCGCATGTCTTTGCTGTGCGTAGCGATCATGGTGGCGCAGCGGCTGGCGACGAAGCCCCAGTCGGCCTCCTTGAGTTCCGCCACCCATTCGCCCTGGTCGAGGGTGGGATCGTCGCAGGTGCGGGCGCGGGCGATGGCGTCCACTTCGGCGCTGAACGACACATCGTCGCCGCACGCGCGCTCGGCGCTGATGGGCAACAGCATTTGTGCGATGCTGAACATGGCGGCCTTCCTTATTTGATCTGGTATTTGAACTGGCCCTGGCGGTTGGCGCCCACCTTGATTTTGGCGATCGCCGCGCCCTGCGCCATTTTTTCCAGCACTGCTTCCGCGATCTCGGGCAGCAGGCTGCCGTTGAGAATATGATCGACGTTGCGGGCGCCGGAATCGACCTCGGTGCAGCGCGCCAGCACCGCGTCCACCAGCGCTTCGTCGTAGCTGAATTCCGCGTGGTGCTGCTGGTGAATGCGCTGGCCGATACGCCCCAGCTTGAGCGCAATGATCTGTGCCAGCACCGCGTCCGGGATCGGATAATACGGCACCACCTTCAGGCGTCCGAGCAAGGCCGGCTTGAAGTGCTTGACCAGTTGCGGGCGCAGCAGCGCTTCGAGTTCCTCGACGGTGGGTGCGGTCGGCTGGTTCAGGCACGCCTGCATCACGGTGGCCGAGCCGGCGTTGGACGTGGCAATGATGATGGTGTTGCGGAAGTCGATCTCGCGGCCTTCGGCGTCATCCATCACGCCCTTGTCGAACACCTGAAAGAACAGTTCCACCACGTCCGGATGGGCCTTTTCGATTTCATCGAGCAGTACCACGCTGTACGGATTGCGGCGCACCGCCTCGGTCAGCACGCCGCCCTGGCCATAACCTACGTAGCCGGGCGGCGAGCCTTTCAGGCCCGAGACGCTGTGTGCTTCCTGGTACTCGCTCATGTTAATCGTCAGCAGTTTGCGCTCGCCGCCGTACAGCACATCGGCCAGGGCCAGCGCGGTCTCGGTCTTGCCCACGCCGGACGGCCCCACGAACAGAAATACGCCTTTCGGCTTGTTCGGGTCGTCGAGGTTGGCGCGCGCCGTGCGCACGCGCTGCGCCACGGCGGCAATCGCATGCGGCTGGCCCAGGATGCGCTCCTGCAGCGTGGACTGGAGTTTCAACACCGTGTTGATTTCGTCGCGGACCATCTTGCCGAGCGGGATGCCGGTCCAGCCGGAGACGATGGCCGCAACGGTTGCCGCATCCACCTCCACCGGCACCAGCGGCGCCTCACCCTGCAACGCTGCCAGTTCGACTTTGAGCGCGCCCAATTCGCCACCTGCGCTGCGCTCACGGGCAATGGCGGCCACCATGCCTTGTTCGCGTTGCCAGCGCTGCGCCAGGCGGGCATGTTCATCGGCCAGCGCCGCGTGGTGTTCGGCCAGCTGCGCCAGGCGCTTGCGGCGGATGGCGTCGGTGTCGCCATCGTCCTCGCGCTGCAAGGCGGTGGTCTCGGCGCCGATGCGCTCCATGGCGCGCGCGGCGCTTTCCAGCAATGCGGGCGTGCCGCTTTGTGCCAGCGCCACCCGCGCGCACGCGGTATCGAGCACGCTCACAGCCTTGTCGGGCAATTGCCGGCCGCTGATGTAGCGGTGCGACAGCCGCACCGCCTCTGTCACGGCCTCGTCACGGATGCGGATGCCGAAATGCGCCTCCATCAATGGCGCCATCGCGCGCAGCATGGCGCTGGCGATGTCTTCGCTTGGTTCTTCCACCTTGACGACCTGGAAGCGCCGCGCCAGTGCCGCATCTTTTTCAAAATACTGCTTGTATTCGCTCCAGGTGGTGGCGGCGATGGTGCGCAGTTCGCCGCGCGCCAGCGCCGGCTTGAGCAGGTTGGCGGCGTCGTTCTGGCCGGCCGCACCGCCGGCGCCGATCATGGTGTGGGCTTCGTCGATGAACAGGATGATGCCGTGCGGGCTGTGCTTGACTTCATCGATGACGTTTTTCAGGCGGTTCTCGAACTCGCCCTTGACGCTGGCGCCGGCCTGCAACAGTCCCATGTCCAGTGTGTGAATATCGACGCCTTTAAGCACCTCGGGCACGTCGCCGGCGGCGATGCGCAGCGCCAGCCCTTCCACCACGGCGGTCTTGCCCACGCCCGCCTCGCCGGTCAGGATGGGATTGTTCTGGCGCCTGCGCAGCAGGATGTCGATCACCTGCCGCACTTCGGCCTCGCGCCCGATCACGGGATCGAGCTTGCCGTCGCGGGCCAGCTGCGTCAGGCGCGTGGTGTACTGGTCCAGCGCCGGGGTGCGAGGGGCAAGCGGCACTGCCCCGGGCGCGTCGTCCGGCGATGGGGTGGGCGCCGTGGCCTCCTCCTGCGAGCCGCGCGTGGCTTTGTCGAGACGGTGCTTGATCTCGTCGATCGGGATGCTGGCGAACAGCGGCGAGGCCCGCTGCGCCAGTTGCGCCAACTCGGGATCGGTCAGCAAGGCCACCAGCAGGTGGCAGCTGCGGATGCGCGCCGGCTGTTCAGTTTCCAGGGAAGCCAGCAGCCATGCGTGTTCGATCAGTTGCGGCAGCTGGCGCGAGAACACCGGCGTGCGCGTGCTGCCGGTCTTCAGCTGGGCCACCTGCCGGTGCAGGTCCGCCTCCAGCCGGCCCAGGTCCACGCCGCACTGGCGCGCGATGATGGCGAGATCGCAGCGTTCCTGTTCCAGCAGCGCCAGCAGCAGGTGCTCGACCTCCACCTCGTACTGGCCCAGCGCCATGCAGATGCTGGCCGCGCGGGTGGCCGCCTGGCGCGTGGTGTCATTGAGTTTGCCGATCAGGGTTTTCAGATTCATCGTCATGGTGTGGCTCCACGCGCGTTGCGGTTGATGGAATAGTGCAGCGAAGACGGTTGCAGCACGGCGTCGAAACTGACTGCCTCGCGTTGCGGCAATCCTGCCAGGGTGGCGGTGATGGCAAAGCTGATGCGATTGATGCTGCCGTGCTCGCGCTCCAGGCGTGCCTGCACCTGGCGCAGGCGCGGCTCGTGGCGCTCGATCGCGGCCTTGAGCGCGGCGCACACGCGGGTGCGGTCCTCCGCGCTGTTGAGACACAGGCCGGCAAAGTCGATCAGTCCGTAGTTGACGATCGAGCGCGCGCATTCGGGATAGGCACGCAGCAGTTCTTCCGGCAGCGCGCAGCGGGTGTTGAGCAAGTCTTCCAGGTCGCGCGCCACGCTGTCCTTGTACTGCTCCAGGGTCAGGCCGCCCGGGCGCGCGCCCAGCAGCCGGTCCAGCAGGCCGGGTGTGTAGCCGTTCATCGAAAGCCCCTGTCGAAAAAAAGCCGGACCAGGACGGCCCGGCTGAAGACGCGCCGGTTTACACCACGCGATTGGCGGACAAATCCCAACCGCCCGAGGTATTGCCGCCGGCGCCGCCGCTCACTTTTTGCTGGGTGTAGCGCCACTTGATCTTCGAGAACTTGAGCGACACGTCCTCGGTCAAGATGTCGCCTTCGGTCACGGTGGGATACACGGCGCCGATCAACACGTTCTCGATCTCGATCTCGTAGTACTTCACGCGCTCGCCCTGGGCATCGGCGCGCATGAATTCGAACTTGGCCTTGGGGATGGTGCGGCCGGCAGCGCAGGTTTGCAGCAGGACCGGCGAGGCCAGGTCGGCCAGTTTTGACAGCACGATATCGCGATGTTCGCAACGCTCGGCGGTATGGCCGCCGCCCGTGGACGACGTCGCGGAGCGCGGCTGTTCCACGCCGAAGCTGACCGATTTACACTCGATCCAGTCCTTGTGGCGGTCGTCGTTGGACTCGCCCTTGATACCATCGATTTGCAGATAGACGTCGATTGCCATTGCATGCTCCTGTTTCAGGTTGAACTACGGTGTGAACTTCCGAAATTAACTGGTCGACTTCGGCAACTCCGCGACCAGACGGAGGGAAACGGACAGCTCGTCGAGCTGGAAGTGCGGGCGCAGGAACGACACCGCGCGATACACGCCGGGCCGCCCCGGCACTTCGTGCACCTGCACCGACGCCTCGCGCAGCGGGAACTGCGCCTTCTGTTCCTGGCTGGCGTTATCATCGAGCAGCACGTACTGCATCAGCCAGCGGTTGAGAAAGTCCTGGACGTTGGACGCGGCGGCAAAGCTGCCCACCTTGTCGCGCATCATGGCCTTCATGTAGTGGGCAATGCGCGAGACGGCGAAGATGTATTGCAGCTGCGATGACAGCACGGCGTTGGCGTTGGCCGCATCGCTCGAGTACTTCCGGGCCTTTTGTGCCGACTGCGCGCCGAAGAAGGCGGCATACGCGGTGTTCTTGCAGTGCACCAGCGAGATGAAACCGAGGTCGCTCAGTTCCTTCTCGCGGCGATCGGTAATCGCCACTTCGGTCGGGCACTTGAGCGCTACTTCGCCCTGGTCGGTCTTGAAGGTATGGGTGGGCAGGTCGTCCACCAGGCCGCCGCCCTCCACGCCGCGTATCGCCGCGCACCAGCCGTAGTCGTCGAAGGCACGGGTCAGCTTGGCGCCGAAGGCATAGGCGGCATTGCACCACATGTATTTCTGATGGTCGCTGCCATCGACTTCCTCGACAAAGTTGAAGCCCTCCACCACGGTGCCGTCGGCCGGGTTGAATGGCAGGCGCCCGAGGAAGCGCGGCAGGGTCAGGCCCACGTAGCGCGAATCTTCCGATTCGCGGAACGCCTTCCACTTGGTGTATTCGACCGTATCGAACACCTTGGACAGGTCGCGCGGCTTGCCCAGGTCGCCGTAGGTATCGAGGCCGAACAGCTCGGGCGAAGCGGCCGTGATAAATGGTGCATGCGCGGCTGCCGCCACGTGCGACATCTGGTCGACGAAGTACATGTCCTCGGGCTGGCGCGAGATTTCGAAGTCGCCGATCAGCGCCGCATATGGCGCGCCGCCGAAGGTGCCGAATTCTTCCTCGTAGATCTTCTTGAACATGGTGCTCTGGTCGAATTCCAGCGCGGCCTGGAAGTCCTTCACCAGCTCGCGCTTGGTGGCGTTGAGCATGCGGATACGCACGCCCTGACCGCTGGCCGAATTGGTGACCAGGTAATGCAGGCCGGTCCAGCTTTGCTCGAGCTTCTGGAATGCCGGCGCGTGCATGATGGCGCTCAACTGGCTCGAGATCAGGCGGTCCAGTTCCGCCACCCGGGCGTCGATGGTGGCGGTGAGGTTGTTCGACACTACCACCGTGCCGTCGAGAACCTGGTCCACCAGTTCGGCGATGATGTCGCGGGCGCGCGCATGTTCGACCGACGACTTGGCCACCTTGCTTTGCTCGACGATCTGGTCGAGCAGGTTGTCCGCCGGCGCGCTGGCGATCGCGGTGGCCGGCTGCAGTTCCTGTAGTTGTGCGGACATTTCAGTCTCCCCTGCCGGATTGGGCCGATTTGAGCGCGGCCAGCTTGTCGGTATTGCCCAGCACTTCGCCGAGGATGTCTTCGAGCTTGTCGTTCCCGGCCAGCTTGTTGCGCAGGTCGGCCAGCTTGCCGCGCGCATCCAGCAGTTTGGCGAGCGGCGCCACCTGGCGCACCACCGATTCGGGCCGGAAGTCAGCCATCGACTTGAAGTGCAGTTCCACGCCGATGCTGCTGTTGTCGCCGGCCAGCATATTGGGCGCGTTGAAGCGCGCCACCGGATCGACGCCGCTCATCACCTCGTCGAAGTTTTCGACATCGATGCCGACGAACAGGCGGTCCTTGAGGCGCGTTTTGTCGGCGTCCGGGTTGCCGCCGAAGTCGCCGACCACGCCGACGACAAACGGCAGTTCCTTGTTTTCCAGCGTATCGCCGATTTCCACGTCATACGTCATCTGCACGCGCGGCGGGCGCACGCGGGTCAGGCGCTTCTGAACACTTTCAGCTTTGGCCATGGCAGCTCCTTGGTTTGGGATAATGGGAGACGGTTTACTTCAAGCCGCCGAAAGGGTCGTTGCTCGACTGGCTTTTCGCTGCGCCCTTGCGGGTGACAGGGGCAGGCTTGGCGCGCACCGGTGGTGGCGGCGCCACGGTGGGCACCAGCACTTCTTCGCCCAGCGTCGTGCGCAGCAGCTTGGCCAGTTCGCGCGCCTCGGTGCGCAAGGAGCCATTGAGGTTGTTGTGGGCACTGAGGTCGGCCAGCGCCTTGGTCGAGACCCGCAGGCCGCTCACCGCCACGATGCTGTTGGCCAGCGTATCAACCGGGTCGCGCCGCAGCGCCTCCTGGGCGTTGGTGATCGCCTCGCCGTAGCTGGCGCGGTCGAACTTGATCTGCGCCAGCTGCAGCCACGGCGCCTTGTCGGCCGGGTAGCTGGTGGCGGCCTCCTTGAGCAGCGCCTGCGCCTTGTCGCCCTGGCCAGCCTTGAGCGCGGCGTTGGCATCGGCCAGCACGGTTTTCAGCGTGGCCGCCTTTGGTGGTTCGGTACGAATGTTCTCGCCGTCGGTCGCGCAACCGGACAACAGCACCAGGCCGGCGAAGGCGCCGGCCAGCGTGGTACGGGGCAAACCGGGCAACCATGTTCTGTTCGTGATCATCACACTCTCCTTTGCCTAACCATGAGAAAGGGGCCCATTATTCATGAACCAAACGGGCAGAAATTGTGCTTACGCAACTATCTCGGCGGTTGGTTTGCCTTTCCGATTTGCTTGCGCTCACGCAATAATCGAGGAGTCTCGATTGGCTCTAATGCAGAACCGTCGGCAGAAAGGAGTTCGCATGACCATTCCATCCAAGGTGCTGTGGGGCGAGGGCCTGTTCCTGCGGCCGCAGCATTTTCAGCAGCAGGACCGCTATCACGAGGCGCGCCTGAACCAGGTTGCGCTGGCACTGCAACCCTTCCTGTGGGGCGTGCGCCGCATCGAGTGGGATCTCGACGCGCTCAAGGCGGACCGACTGCGCCTGCAGGCGTTGTCGCTGATCTTCCGCGACGGCGAAATTTTCGATGCCCCCGGCAGCGAGCCGCTGCCGCCGGCCGTGGACCTGGCCGCGCTGCCTGCCGCGCTGCAAGAGGTGACGTGGTACGCCGCGCTGCCCGCGCTGGCGCCGGGCGGCGGCAATGCAGCCGGCACCACGGAACACCACCAGGGTGCCCGCTACAGCCAGGCCGCGCGCGAAACGGCCGACCTGTACACCGGCGCGGTGGGCGCCGACGTGGCGTTTTTAAAACAATCGGTGCGGCTGGTGTCGGACCAGGAACCGCTGGGCGCCTTCGACTGCGTGCCGGTCATACGGCTGCGGCGCACGGTGACCGGCGGCTTCGGACCCGATCCCGCGTTCATCCCGCCCACGTTGTCGATCGCCGGCGCACCGGCGCTCAAGGAGATGCTGGACCGGCTGATGGAAGCGCTGCAAGCGAAGGTGCAGTCGCTGCAAGGCCATATGCGGGAGCCGAGCCGCAACGTGATCGAATTCCGCTCCGGCGACGTGTCGTCGTTCTGGCTGCTGCACACGGTGAGCACGTCGGCCGCCACCCTGATGCACTACGTGCGCCATCCCGGCATGCACCCGGAGCGCCTGTTCGAATGCCTGCTCGCGCTGGCCGGCGCCATGATGACCTACTCCAAGCAGTACTCGCTGGTGCAACTGCCGGCCTACCGCCACGACGACCTGGCGCTGTGCTTCTCCAGCCTCGACCACATCATCCGCGACCTGCTCGACACCGTGATCTCGACCAGGTATTTTTCGATCGCGCTCACCGAGGAAAAGCCCAGCTACCACCTGGGCAAACTCGATTCGGGCAAGATCGACCAGCGCACCACGCTGTACCTGGCGGTGGGCGCGGCGCTGTCGGCGCTGGAGCTGGTGGACGTGGTGCCGCTGCGCGTCAAAGTCGGCGCGCCCGACGACGTGGAAAAATGCGTGCTGTCGGCCATGCCGGGCGTGAAACTCACGCACGCGCCGCAAGTGCCGGCCGCCATTCCCGTTCAACCGGACACCTATTACTTCGCACTGGAGGGCAAAGGTATGTTGTATGAACACATGCTCAAGGCGCAGTCGATTTCGATTTACGTGCCGTCCGGGATCCGCGACCTGCGCCTGAACCTGATCGCGGTGACGGCATGAACGCCCACGTCGAACGGCGCGCCAATCCCACCCAGCTGGGCGGCCAGCGGCGCCAGATCCAGCCCGGCTATGGTCACGTGCAAACCCTGCTCGATTTGCTGCAGGAGGGTTTCTACCTGCTGTTCATGCTCAGGAACGGGAGCGTGCCGCCGGGCGAGGCGGCGTTCCTCGACAATATCACCGCCTACCTGGCCGACTTCGATCGCGAGGCGCGCAAGCTGCGTGCCCACGGCGACGACATCGACGCCGCCAAGTACGCCTACTGCGCGGCGCTCGACGAGATCATCCTGTCGTCGCAGTTCCCGATGCGCGCAGCGTGGGAACGCCGCCCGTTGCAACTGGTGATCTTCGGCGACCAACTGGCGGGCGAGCACTTCTTTGATCGCCTGGAAGCGCTGCGCAGCAGCGGCGGCGCGCGCCTCGCAGCACTGCAGGTGTTTCATATGTGCCTGCTGATCGGCTTCAAGGGCAAGTATACGCTCGACAGCGGCGACAAGCTGGCCTACATGACTGCGCGCCTCGGCGACGAGATCGCCCATATCCAGGGCAAGAGCAAAGGCTTCGCGCCGCAGGCCGAGCGGCCCGACCAGATCGTCCACAAGCTGCGCACCAACACGCCGCTGTGGACTGCGTGCGCATTGTTCGCGGTGTGCGGACTGGGGGCGTTCATCGGTTTGCGGGCGTCGCTGGCGAGCGAGTCGCGCGAGCGGCTGGCCGGATATTCGGACCTGGTCAAGCTGGCGCCACGGCCGGCTTACGTGACGATTACCTTGCCTTAATAAGACGGACGCTCCGCCGGCGCGGAGCGACGGCCTCAAAATTCACTGCGCCACCCTGAACTCGATCCGCCGATTCCTGGCGCGCCCCTCCGCAGTAGTGTTCTCCGCCACCGGCCGATCCGGTCCCTGGCCCGACACCAGCACCATGTCCTGGCTCACGCCCTTCTCCGCCAGGTAGCTGCGCACCGTCTGCGCGCGGGCGTGGCTCAGCGCCAGGTTGCTCTCGCGCTGGCCCAGGTTGTCGGTGTGGCCGATCACCTCCACCTGCTTGCCCTTGACCTTGTGCAGCGCGGCCGCCATCTCGTCGAGGATCACCTTGCCCGAGTCGGGCAGCGTCGCCTTGCCGCTTTCGAACTCGATGATGCGCTTCGCCAGCGCCGCATCGAGCAGGTTCTGTTCCGCCGCGCTCACGCGCAAGCCATTGTTGACGGTATAGGTGGGATTGAGGCTGGTGGCGATGTCGCTGGCGATCTGCTGGCGCTGCGCCTCGTTGGCCACCTCGCCGCGCAAGGTGATATTGGTGCCGTCGATCTTGATCTCGCCCTTGGTGATCCACTTCAGGTTCGGGCCGATCAGCTTGAGCAGGTAACCGTGCCAGTTGGGCGGCAGCGATACCTGGGCGATCGCCACCTGGTCCACCACCCGCTCCGGCCCATACAGCTCACGCACGCGCGCCAGCAAGGCCGCCTTGCCGCCCTCGTCGGCGACAGCGCCGTTGACCACCACCTGGCCCGGGCGCGGGTCGCTCCCGGTCTGGGCAGACGCGGGAACCATCAACACAAACAATGCCGGCGCCAGGGCCGGCCAGATCGAACGCTGGCGCATCGGATACTCCCAAGGATGATCAGACAAAGGTTTCGTGAAACAGCTCGCGGGCGGAGCGCAGCGAGAGCTGGCCCTGCTCCAGGTAGGCAGCCAGGGTCTGCACGGCGGCGTCGGCCGCCAGCGGCGCGTCGATCCAGCCGGTGTCGTCGAAGCCGACCTGGTGATCCGCCGCGCACTCGGGATCGATGATCGCCTGCAGCGTTTCCGGTGCGGCGCCGGCAAAGCCGATCACCAGCACCGGCAAGTCGCCGCTATCGACCAGGAACAGCGCCAGCTCCACGTCGGCCTGCTGCACGAACGGCGTCACCAGGTCGAGCCAGAAGGCGGCCACGAGGTAACGCACGCGCGTCGCTACCGGCAGCGGCAACACCAGGCTTTTGTCGAGACGCGTGGCGGTACCTGCACCAGCGTGCAGTACCGTCCGCAGCAGCAGACCCAGCGCCAGAATGGTGCGGCGTACCTGCGTGCGGCCCAGCAGCGCCTCCAGCCCCGCTATCGTCTGGCGGTCGAGAAAATCGGTGAATACAATCTGGTGCTCGGCGGCGCCGGGGTCGAGATCGACGGTGGCGGCAGCCAGCGCCAGCAAGGCCGGCTCCGGGTCGCACGCCGTCAGCACCTCGGCGGCCAGCACGTCCAGCGTAGTCCATAACGGCGCCAGTACCAGGGGGCTGAGCGCAGCGAAACCGCGCGGGTCGCCCACGTCGATCGCGCTCATGCCCAGGAACGGGTAGCGCCGCTGCGAAGCGTCGCTGCTGGCCGCCAGGTGGCCGCCGATGGCGCGCCGGCTGCGCGTGCCCACGAACGCGAAATGCACCGGGCGCAGGGCATCGTAATGCAGCTTCCAGCGCGGCGCGGCGCTCAGGCGGTTCATCACCTCGGCCAGCCAGCCGTCGAGCAGGCTGGCCAGCGCCGGGTTGTCGGCCGCCTTGATGAAGTCTGCGCGTGCCGGCAGCTTGCCGAAGTAGCCGATGCGCGCCGCTTGAGGGCCGCCTTTCATGGTGCGGTCCCGGCGGCCGCCATGGCTGCTACGGCCGTCGCACCACCGGCAGCAATGCCCGCACCCACCACGGTCTCGGGCAATTGCATGCCCTTGAAGCGCTGGCCCGGCGCTGGCGGCTCGGGATCATCGTTGCCGCTCTCAGGGCTGCTGATGATTTTCAGCCCCATTGCCACCGTCACCGTGCCGGTAGTCCAGCGCAGCTCGAACACGCCACCTTCGCGGCGCTGCTTGGCCGCCGCGTCGATCATCATTTTCAGACCCTGCGGGCCGGGATGGTTGAACACATCCACGCTGCGGCCATCCACGCCGGTGGCGGTGATGCGCGCGCCCTCGGCGCCGGTGGGGCCAGGATGGACCATGTGCGCCCACTGCGGCGGCGTATTGCGGTAGCGGAGCTGCTGACCATCGATATCGACCACGTATTCGAGCGCGCCGGGCGCTGGCAACGGCTGGATCTGGAACACGGTTTGCGGCGGATTGTCGGACACGCCCGCGCCGTTCAGGGGCGCGATCCAGCCGGCAAAGCGCGTGGCCGTCTGCGGCGCCAGCGCAATGCCCATGTCGGCCCAGGTGCGCGGCGCCAGCACGTCGCCGCGCCTGACCACCAGCGGGCCCATGGCGGCGGTGGCGAACTTGGCGACCAGGCCATCCGGTCCGAAGAAGCGGGCGATGTCGGCGCCGGCCGCTTCGGTGCGTCCGTTCGGCGCGAACGGATACTTGTCGGCCAGCGTCTGCCGGAACGGCTCCACGACCTGCGCCAGCCAGGTCTTGTTGATTTCCGCCTCGGCTGGCGCGATCAGCACCGCGAAGGTTTGCATCAGCGGGCGTACCAGCAGCGGACGAATCGCCTGCTTCTGACTGTCGCTCATACCGTTGAGCATCTGCTCGTCCACGTGGCGCAATGCATCGGCCAGTTCGGAGCCGGTGCCTTCCAGCGTTTGCTGCATGAACTGGCGCGCGCCGGGACCAGGGTCGCCCTGGTTCTTGAGCTGGTTGAGGCGCCCGCGCAGCTTCGACAGGGTTTGCAGGTAGCCGCCCAGCAGCGAGGCGTCCTTGTCGCGCGCGGCCAGCAGCTTCGCCACGCCGGCGAACTCGCGCCCGATCGGCCCCATGGGCTGGTCGGCTGCCTGCGGCAGTTGCAGGTTGACGTTGACCTGCGATGGCCCGCGACTCAGTACGCGGTTCTTGATCCAGTTGACGAAGCCGCTCTGCGCCGCCTTCAGTTCCGCGCTCATCACCGACGGGTTGTCCCACGAAGTTTGCTGGTCGATCGTGGTCAGCAGTTTGGCGATCGGCGACGACTGTGGATCGCCGAGCCGGTTCATGGCTACGACCGCGGCGTCAAAGCCATCGAGGTTGGCGATGGTGACGCCGGTGACGAATTTTTGCCACTCGCGCGCGTAGTCGGCCTTGTACAAATCGGTAAGGCCTTTCTGGATTTGCTCCGGGCTGCCTTCGAGCGTGAGGTCGTCGCGGGTTGCACTCTTGAGCACCCAGTCGGTGCTTTGCAGCTCGCGCGCAGCCGCTTCGCGGAAGGCCGGCTGCACGTATTTTTCCCAGGCCTCGCGGGTGTAGGCGCCGGCAATGGCGTGGCTGCCGGCCACCAGCGCCTGGTCCTGCTCTCCCACCATGCGCGACACCGTCATCGCCGGGAAGCGGGTATTGGCGCGGGCGCGGATGTCGGCATACACGCGTTCGCGCGCCGGCATGCCGCGCACCACGCGCCGCAGATGGTCGCGCGACTGGTCTACCAGCGCCAGCTTCGGCTCGATGCGCGGCCACGCCGGATCGGCTACCTGCGCCAGGTAAAACGTCAGCAGCCGCTCGGCCGCCTGAATCATCTGCTCGCGCGACATGGCGCCGCGCTGGCTCTCCAGCCAACCGCGCCAGTAGCGCGTGAGCTGGTCGTTCAGGTGGCCCGGCTCGGCGTGGCTTTTATCGGCCAGCATCAAATAGGTTTTCAGCGCGTTGTAGGCATCGTCCACGTTGACGGCGGACGCCTGCTGGAACTGCGCCGCCTCCGTGGCAGCGGGCGCTGCGGCGTCCGGTGCGCGCAGCTGGTCGGCGTGAGTGTTCATCGCCGTCAGCAGTTCTTCCAGGCTGGCCACCACCGGCCTGACCATCACCTCCTTGACGCCTGCAAAATACTCGGCGCGCAGCTTCTGCTCGAGCAGCTCCCCCTGGTACAGCCCCATGCGCAGCGACCAGGGACGCTCGTCGCGATAGCGTTCCAGCTGTTCGATGCGGTCCTGCAGGATCGCCAGCGCCTCCAGCCGCGACTGCAAATCGAGGCGGCCCTGCTGGAGCTTGATCACCTGGTCCAGGTCCGCCTGCACATTGCTCACCAGTTGGCGGTTGCCCAGGTACGACCAGCCCCACCCGCCCAGCGCCCCGCCCAACAGCAGCATCGCCGTGAAAAACACCACGTACGTCAGGCGCACCTTGTGGCGGCTGGCGTACTGCGATACCAGGTCCTTGTCGGCGAAGATGACGTTGCGGAACAGGTTGAACAGGAAGAAGCCCGAGTGGCCAGTGGCGGTGCGGTCATGTGCGCCCTGCTGCGGCGCCTGCAAGGCGAAGCGCTGCGCCACGCGCTGCGACTGCGCGCTGACCGGCAAGCCTTCCTGCAGCGCACTGGTGAAGTAATAGCCGCGAAACAGCGGTTTGAACTGGTACGGGTTTTCCTCGAACAGCGCGGCCAGGAAGGCCCGCAGCGGCGTGCGCAAGGTGGAGAATTCGAGCGGGAACGTGAACACGCCCGGCTCCATGCGGTCGCGCCGCTGCTGGCCCATGTTGGCGATCGAGAGCGCCTTGAGGCCGTCGCACAATTCGTCGAAGGTCTGGTCGAAGAACGCCAGGATCTGCTGGCTGGCGTTCTTGCGCTTGTACGGCATGGTGGCGCCCCAGACACGTTCGCGTTCCGCCCGTTCGGCCTGGGCGAAAAATTCGCCGAAGCCGGCAACCAGGTCGGCCTTGGTGAACACCACGTACACGGGCGCGAATATTTCCAGCCGTTCGATCAGGTCCTGCACCCGCTTGCGCAGGCCGCGTGCGAGCTGGATGCCAGCCTCGGGATCATCGCCGCGCAGCTCGGCGATGCTGACCGCGATCAGGATGCCGTTGATCGGCGCGCGGCGCCGGTATTTTTTCAGCAGGTCGAGAAAGCCGAACCACTCGGCGCGGTGTTCGTCCATCACCGAGTAGCGGCCGGCGGTGTCGAGCAGGATGCCGTCCGGCGTGAAGAACCAGTCGCAGTTGCGGGTGCCGGCCACGCCCTGCACCACCTTGCCATCGGCGAAAGGGAACTGCAGGCCCGAGTTGGTGATTGCCGTGCTTTTGCCGGCTGCCGGATTACCGATGATCATGTACCAGGGCAGTTCGTACAACGCGCGCGCACCGGAGACGATGCCCAGGCGCGAGCCCTTGATGGTGTCGATGGCCTTGAGCAGGCCCTCGCGGATGGCCTTGACCTCTTCGAATGACTGGTCGCGGATGGTCTCCGCAGACACTGGCGCGGCGATGGCCTGCGCCAGCTGTTCGGCGTCGCCGCGCGCGCGGCGCCGGCGCCACCACCACACGCCACCGGCAATCAGCAGCATCAGCGCGATGGCGCCCAGGGCCCAGATCAGCGCCAGTTCCAGCACCTCGGCGCCCAGGTAGAACAGCGCTGCCATCGCGATCAGACCGGCAATTGTCAGGCGGCGGGCATCGGTGATGTAGTTCCAGAATCGTCGCATCGGGGCACTCGCAGGCGGCAGGATTGGGCGCCTGGACCAAAGGCGGACCGATCAATGTTGCCACCAGGATTGCCGGAAAATCTTGATCAAAAACAACAATAGCCGCTTGGAATTATTTGGCCAGCGTTCCCTCCACGCGCAACTCGGTGTGACCGAAATCCATCATCTTCCAGCGCCCGCCCCAGGTCAGTCCGACCGACTGCGCCACCTCGCCGTAGAGCTGGTAACCGCGCATGACCCACGGATCTTTTTCCGAGATCACCAGCTTGCCGTTGCGCAAAAAGGCGCAGTCGGCCGCCAGGCCAAACTGGTGATAGCTCTGGAACGCGCGCGCGTTGGTGACGGCGGGGCCGGCCGCCGCCAGCGCGTTCTGCCGCTCGGGGCTGCGGTAGCCTTCGAGGATGGCCATGTCGTAGCCGTGCTGTTCCTTCATGATGCGAAACACCACCAGCAACCGCCGCGAGAAATCGGCATCGAGCAGTTGCCAGTTGCGATTGGCGCTGTCGAGCATGGGACGCACCAGCGTCACTTCGGCGGTGGTGAATACGGGCGGTGGCAGCGCGGCCGGCGCCGCCAGCCGTTCCCCCCTGAGCAGCAGCGCCACCTGCTCGTTGGTCACGCGGTGATCTTCGTACCCCCCCAGCATGGTCGGGCTGCTGAGCACCAGCGCCAGCAGCGGCGGCACCGTGACCAGCACTGCGGCAGCGACCAGCACCGGCCAGCGCCGCCACAGCCAGTGCGCGCCACCGGCCACGCCGTCGCGGGTGCCGCGACCGAGCGCGCCAGCTTGCAGCACGGCCTGCGCGGCGCGACTGCGCAGGTTCTGCTCGATGCGGCCGGCCACGACCGTCACCGACTGCGCCACCAGCGCGCGACCGGCGGGGAACAACAGCAGCCACGCACCGGCGCAGACCGCGACAAGAAACATCAGCATGGAAAAGAGAAACATGGTGCGCTCCATCAAGACCGGGGCGCACTGACGGATGGACACTTGCAGGCGGCCGCGACCTTCAATCGTATGCCGCGCAGCAAGTCGCGTGAAAGACCAGATCAATTCCGGGAGAAAAATATGGACACCGTCAAGCCGATGCCGACCCTGATGGGAGCGGCGCACAGCGCGGCCGACGGCCAACGTCGCATCCTGGCGCAGCTCGAGCACGGTCCCAAGGCCATGAGCCGTGCTAACCGCGCCAGCCGCCCTGGCCCCGCCTGGCGCTTCGACGGCTGGGCTGCGGGACTGCTGCTGCTGTTGCTGACGATGGCCGCAACGGCTTGGCTGATGCACGAGGAAACGATCACGCCAGTGACATTCAAGCGATATACCGGCGGCAGCCGCGCTATAGAACAAAAAACGGCCGAGATCGCAGCAGTTGCGCCGGTGGCAACTGCTGCCAAGGAACTCACGCCGGCCACCATCGTCAACGAGCCACGCAGGCACATTGCTGCGAGCCATAACGGCCCGGCAGCGCCAACCCGCCAAGCGCCAGCGACGCCGCAACACGCTGCCGGTAGGGCCGGCAAGGCTGCGCATAGACCGGCGGACCATGCGCAACACGCCAACTGGCCCGGCGCCACGCGCGACCAGCCTGCCCAAGCGACCACGACAAAACAGTCTGGGAGTGCGCCCATGCCATCAGCCGCTACGGATACCGACATCACCCTGCTGACCGCGATGGTCGCTCACGCCAGCAAGCGGGCCAGCGCGGCACCCGAGCGCAGCCGCGACGTAGTCGAACGCACGGATGGCGTGCCAACGACCGAGCTGCTGGCACGGTGCAGGCAGTTGGGCCTGATGGAAGGCATGCTGTGCCGCTCGCGCATCTGCTCCGGCAGCTGGGAGTCGGACCCCGCCTGCCGCGCGCCAGCACAATAAACCGCCCGGCAGGGAATGCGTTACTGGATCGCCAACTGCTTGCCGCCGGTTCCCATTTTCTTCGGCAACGTCAGGCTCAGCACGCCGTTTTCGTAACGGGCTTCGGCCTGGTCGTCATCGACTTCCTGCGGCAGCGTGAAGCTGCGCTGTACTAGCCCGTAATAACGCTCGCTGCGCAGGTTGCCGCCGCTGCTGCCGGCATCGGCGTTCCTCTCGTTCTTGACCTCGGCGCTGAGCGACACCTGGTTGCCGTGGATCGAGACTTTGATGTCTTCCTTCTGCACGCCCGGCAGCTCGGCCTTGACCAGGTATTGCTGCTCGGTTTCCGACACATCCATGCGCATGCGCGGCGCTTGCTCGGCGCGCCAAGTCGGCCCGGCCAGGTTGCGGAACAAGTCGTCGATATCGCGCAGGGGATCGAAACGGGTGAGATCGCGGAACGGGTCGATGTGCATCAGACTGTTGGCCATGACATCCTCCTTCGGTTGTGGGTTGATGGACTAACCATGATAAAAATCGACTGCGGCGCTTCGTTTGAGCTGAATCAACGTGCGAGTCTTGGTCGTTATTTTTTTCCATCTAAACGTCTGTGTTTTTATCCATGTTGTCTAGCGCCACCAAGTGCAGCGAGGTATTCCATATCCGTAGAAGCAATCGCCTTGCCTGAAGAACGAATTCCGTTACGCACTGCACTGGGCGCGATCATCGACAGCCTGAAAGGCGTGCTGTTCGCGATGCGACCGGGACCTCCGAGATTATCAAGGAAAACTGCTCGCTCGCGGTGCTGACCTCCGACGCGCTTCGTTCCGGCAGTACCGGGCACGCCGATCCCGCAAGGACAAATCCCCGGTACCAATCTGATCCCGGCCTCGCCTACCCAGGTGCTGTCACTGGCCAACCGCGCGCCGGCGCTGCTGGGAAGTGGGCAAGGCGCTCAACGAAGAAGGCATCGCCGTGCGCAACGGCCACCACTACGCGCAGCCGATCCTGCGCCGGTTTGGCGTGGAGACCACGGTGCGACCGTCGCTGGCGTTCTACAACACCTACGACGAAATCGACCGTCTGATCGCGGTGGTGCGGCGGTTGGCAGGAGAGCGGCGAAACGGCTGACGCACCATCTGCCCAGCAGTTGCCCATGAAAGCCTCGTGCACTGCACGGGGCTTTTTTTCGTCGAAATGGTTTGACACGCTGACACCTGTCAGATATTGTTGACACATGAAATCAAAACACCTTACTGGCGATCAGCTGCTGGCGGCGCTGGCGGCTCTGTCCAACCCGCACCGTTTGCGGGTGGTGGCTGCGCTGGCCGCAGGCGGGCGCAATTACGTGAGCCAGCTGGCGCGGGAGTTGAACATCAGCCGGCCCTTGCTGCATTTGCATTTGCAGAAGCTGGAAGACGCCGGGCTGGTAACGAGCCAGCTGGAACTGTCGGACGATGGCAAGGCGCTCAATTTTTTCGACGTCGCGCCATTCGCCATCGACCTGTCGCCGGCCATGATCACTGCTGCAGTCGCCACCCTGACCAACAATCCTGAAAAATAGAGGCAACCATGTCTGAACCGATTTACCTGACGACCCTCGGCATCTTCTTCGGCACGATCCTGATGATCTTCCTGATCCGCTCGCAGACCATCGTCAAAAAGGCGCAGCTGCAAGCGGACAGCGAAGAGTCTTACCGCCTGCTGGCCGAACGCGCGGTCGCCGCCGAAGAAGCCACCGCCGCTGCCCTGGCCGACCTGAAAATCCGCATCGTCGCGATCGAAAAAGTGCTGAAAGACGTCGAGTAATCCAACCTGCCAGAATGGGAGTAGCGCCATGCCACACGTATCGCTGTTTCGTTTGTATTCGCTGAGAGCTGTGTACCTGATCATCGCGCTGGGACTGGCGCTGGTGGTATGGCCGGGCGTGCTGCGCCACGCCGAACCGTGGGGCCTGGCCCAGGGCGTGGTCAAATGCATGCTGACGGCGTTCAGTCTGCTGTGCATCGTCGGCATCCGCTATCCCTTGCAGATGCTGCCGGTGCTGCTATGGGAAATGACGTGGAAGTCGCTGTGGCTGCTGCTGGTCGCCCTGCCCGCCTGGCAGAGCGGCACCATGGACGACACCATCATCGCCACCGCCTTCGAATGCGCGGTGGCCATCATCATCCCGATTGCGATGCCGTGGGGGTATGTGTTCGATCGGTACATTCGCAAGCGTGGTGATCGGTGGGGTGCGGCTGCGGTCTGAGTCGGCGCAGAATAGTGCCATTCGCTACTGCACAGCTGTGACAATTCGCGTATTTCCAGCCCTGTTCTGTCTTATATAGTTCGAGTTGCCTAACGGCACTTCAACTATCTACAAGGACAGATGACCATGACGAGTTTGCAAGCCCCGAAACAGAGCGTCAGTTTGCACTACGCGGTGTCAACGGATAACGGCGCGGTATTGCCGATCAAGGGACAAGGTACGGTATCGATCAAGCCCGATGTCGTCGAAGACGCCCTGCGCTTTGTCTTCTCCACCAGGGAAGGCAGCACGCTGGAGGTGGCGATCAGCCGAACCTGCTTTACCATCGATTGCAAGACGGCCGGCAAGATCAGCAACCTGGTGACCTCGGAAGACAAAAAACTGCTGCTCACCCTGCCCGGAGTCAGGCAACCGTACTGGGTCAGCATCGACACCAACAACCAGCGCATCCGCTACGGCAAAGGTGAGATGCTGCGCGGGCTGATGCTGCTCGAATATCAGTGGGACGACAAGCCGGACTGTCCGGTGAAGACCTTCAGCAAAGATTTGCGCGAAGTCGACATTCTGGGCACCGTGAAGGACCACCTGCGCGTGATGCAGATACCGGTCACGCTCGATCCACCGCCTACCGTCATCCCGACGTCGGCCATCACCATGGAAATCATCGCCGGTAACAGCGCCTCGGTGGTCAACGACCTGCCCCCGGTGTGCCAGCGCCTGTACGCCAACGTCGCCGGTCCCGGCATCACCCTGAACTCGCCGGACTTCCCCGAGTTTGCCCAGGCGATCCAGTATTCCATCGTCACCGATGGTGCGCTGTGCAATACCAAGCTCAAGCAAAAGGAAGCAGAGTTCGGCTACCTGCGCATCACGCTCGACACCAATATGGGCGACTCCCCCGGCCAGCCGTACGTGCTGGAGATCTGGCCGGCAGGCAATGGCTCGCCGATCCACGACCACGGCGAAGCGTGCGCAGTCATCAAGGTGCTGCATGGACAGATCCAGGTATCGTGGTTCAGTTCGCTCGACCCGAACCTGCTCACACCGTGGGGCAGCATGATCGCCCATGCCGGCGACGTCACCTTCCTCACGCCCGACTATTACCAGATCCACCAGCTGAAAAATCCGTCACCGAAACCGGGCGGAGACTTCTGCGCGACGATCCAGTGCTACCGCTATCCGGACACTAACGACACGCACTACGAATACTTCGACTACATCGAGAAAGATAAAATCGAGCACTTCCTGCCGGACTCGGATTGGGAATACCTGGACTTCAAGCAGAAGATCAAGGAAGAGTGGGAAAACGCGATGGCGGCCGCTGCAAAGTAAGGCCCAAAGCAAAAAGCCCAACCGGTAAAGGCTGGGCTTTTTGATGCTACATGTTCTGGCTCCCCGACCTGGACTCGAACCAGGGACCTGCGGATTAACAGTCCGTCGCTCTACCAACTGAGCTATCAGGGAAAAGAGGCCGCATTATATACGGCCCGTTTGCAGCTGTCTAGGCTGCGCGGCGACTTTTAGAAATTGCCGCGGAACTGGGCGCCGAACTGGCGTGGCTCGTTCACGAAACCGGTGCGGTTGTTGAAGTCGATGCCGCCGATGATGCGCGCGGTGTTGGTGATGTTGCGGCCGAATGCTGCCACTTCATACTTGCCGCCATCCCAGTTGTAGCCGATGCGCACGCCGCCTTCCACCATCGATTTGCCGGTGAACTCTTTCGACTCGTACAGGAAGAAGTTGATCTTGCTGCGGTAAGCCCAGTCGGTCAGCACGAACAGGTTGCCGTTTTCCAACGCCCAGTTGTAGCGGGCGGTGGCGTTGACGGTGTACTTCGGCGCCTGTGGCAACGCGTTGCCGTTGATCAGGGCGAAGCCATTGGCATCGACCGGATCGGTCACGGTGCAACGGCTAGGGCTGCAGGTGGCCACGCGCAGCGACGGGTCCTTGATCTCGGTGAAGTTGTACGAACCGCCTGCGGTCACCTTGAAAGCCGGGGTGATGAAGGCTTCGAAGTCCGCTTCCACGCCACGGCCGGTGGTCTTGGCTGCGTTGATCAGCTGGTTGGCATTGGACAGGCCGCCCACCACGGTCAGCTGCTGGTTCTTGACTTCGTAGTTGTAGATGCTGAAGTTGGCACGGGCGCGACGATTGAACAGGTCAGCCTTGATACCGGCTTCATACGAGGTGATGGTTTCCGCATCGGCCACGGTGATCGGCACTGCTGCCGATGCCGCTGCGATACTTGGCGCGCGGAAGCCGGTCGCCACGCGGGCGTAGGCGTTGACGTCCGGGTTGATCTTGTAGGTCAGGCTGGCATCCCAGTTGGCCTTGCTCTTGTCGGCGTCGGCCGTGCTTGGACCCACTTGCGCCACGTTGATGTTGGTGACCGTGCGGAAGTCCTTCTTGTCGTTGGTGTAGCGCACGCCGCCACGCAGCACCAGGTCGCTGCTCAGGTCATAGGTGACCGAACCGAAGATGGCCTTGGCGGTGTTGTTCTGGTGACTCACCAGGTGCGAGGTACGCGTACCGGCGGTGTCGAAGTTGTCGGTCAGGCCTTCGGCGCTTTCCTTGAACCAGTACACACCGGTCTGCCAGTTCAGGGGACCGGCGTTTTTCGATTCGACGCGGAATTCCTGGCTGTACTGTTTCAGGTAGCTCAGGCCACCGGCAGTCTCGACCTGGAATGGCACGCCCGGCTGGTTCGGGTAGCCACCGTCGATGTCGCCACGGCTCAGGTAGTCGTCCACGCCTTCGTAGCCGGTGATCGAGAACAGCTTGACCGCGCCCAGGTCCCACGACAGTCGCACGTTGGCGCCGTTGGTGCGCAGGTGCTGGCCGTTCTGGGCATTGGTGCCGATCTTGGTGAAGTCGTAGCCGTCGGCAAAGTCGTTGGTGCCCTGGCGGATCAGGTTGGCGCGGAACAGGCGTGCGCTGCCGGTGGTCGAACGCGAGTGCACGTTGAACAGGGCATTGAAGGTGGTGCTTGGCTTGTACAGGAACTGCACGCGCTCGGCGTGTTCGTTGTAGCCTTCCAGCGAATCTTTGGCGCCGGTGAAGGTGTTGTCGACGAAATCGTCGCGGTGCTGGCGCAGGGTCGATACGCGCATCGCCCATTCCTTCGACAGCGGCACGTTGGCGGCACCTTCGACGTTGATGGTGTTATGGGTTGCTGCGGACAGGCTGTAGTAGCCCTCGACCTTATCGAGGTTCGGCTTGGCCGATTCGAACTTGACCACGCCGGCCGGAGTGTTGCGGCCGAACAGGGTGCCCTGCGGGCCGCGCAGTACTTCCACGCCGGCCAGGTCGAACATCGGGAAACCTTTCAGGATACCGTTTTCCTGCACCACGTCGTCATAGATCAGCGACACTGGCTGCGAAGCGAAAGCGTTGAAGTCGGTGTTGCCATAGCCGCGAATGTAGAAGCGCGGGAAGGTACGGCCGTTCGACGATTCGATGTTCAGCGATGGCACTTTGCCGGCCAGCACGCGGATGTCCTGGCCGCCGGACAGCAGCACGTCGAGGCGCTCGTCCTTGAGCATCGTCACCGACACCGGCACGTCCTTGATGTTTTCAGCGCGACGCTGGGCGGTTACCACGACGGTTTCCAGTTGCGGTTGGGTTGCGGTCTGGGCCATTGCGGCGCCCATAGGCATAACGGCGCTCAGCGCCAGCAGGCGCTTGTGCATCTTGGACAGTTTGATCATTCGAATTCCCGATTTAATTGGCTGATAAAGAGTGCGAAACAGTGTCTCCTGTCTTCTCTTTGGTGGTCTGGCTTCCGGCTGATCATCTGTCGCGACCATGACGGTTCAAGCGGGGCAACGCATCTTGAAGATGTCTAGAATGCACCCGCTTTGAGAAAGGCGGTATTTTCTTTCATTGATAGGTGGTATTGCAAGCCGAATATATGACCAGCTCGCTTAAGTGTTAGATATTCGGTACACCAACTGTGTTTACAGAATATAAAAAGGCGCCCGGCTGTGCAGCGGGGCGCCTTCTGGCGAAAAAATCAATACTGTTTATTTCGTTACGCCAAGTCGATTGGGCGCGACTTTTTTGGTGAAATCCTCAGCATGTGTGTGGAAAACACCACAGCAGTTACATGCCGAGCGAACGCAGCAGGTCGGAGTTGTCGTCAATGTCATCCACCGGCACGGACTGGGAACCCTGGTTACCCTTGGCTTGTTCGGCATCCATCAAGGCGTCGGCATCGGTTTCTTCGTGGGTGTCGAAGTCGTGCAGGCGGATGAATTCGGTACGGTCGATCGCCAGTTCCAGGTAGAAGATGTTGTTCTTCTCGGTGTAGAACGTTACGCGGCGGATTTCCGGACGGTCCAGCGGCGTATCGACGTTCAGCATCACCTGCTTGTTGAGCACCAGCATTTTCGGCTGGTTCTGGGTGATGTTGGTTTGCAGTTCGCGGCGTACCTTGCCAGTGAAGTCGCCGACGATCTGGTTCATCAGCTCGCCCATGATGTTGGACACTTCGTCCGACGTGTGGGCGGTGGCCAGTTCCGACTTCGGCATGCCCATGGTGAGCATGTAGCGTTCGTAGATTTCCATCGCGGTGGCGGCGCTGAAGTTGAGCACCACCAGGCCGGTAAAGCCGCCGTCGAACAGCACGAAGCAACCGATGTCCGGCTTCAGCCCGATCTTGGTAATGCGCTGCACCATGCCCGAATAATTCACGCGGCTCTGCGTGGCCACGTTGATCACGCGCGATACGGAATCGCACAAGCTCTTCAGCACATCCTCGGTGCCGTACACAACCGTTTCTTTTTCAAAACTCATGGTGAACCTCTGTGACCTTTTCAATTGTAAAAGCTGGGTGCAGGTGCGCGCTGCGCAACGACCGCGTCCCGAGTTAGAAGAATAACCAGATGCAAGATTCACGTCCACCGATACCTGCGATTTGATGAAACATTTGTGCTGAAATGCAAATTCTGTGAGCCATCCGCCTATGCCTCATGGCAGACCTGGTTTGTTTCAAATCGAATTTGATTTCCGGTAACATTCTCCGGCATTACCGCTATATCAAACATATCGAATCAATCATCAATCCCGGGAAAAACCAATGAACAATTTCCGCTCACGGTTACGGACGGCGTGCGCGCTGGCCGTGGCCGCCCTGCTGGCAGCCTGCGGCGCCGGCGATGACGCCAACCGGCAACCGGCCGCCAAGACCGCCAGCTTTGCCGCCACCACGGTGGTAGCCGGCAGCGATGCGCTGGTACTGCCGCTCGAAGTGCTCGGCAACGGTGCGCGCGCCACGCCGGTGATTGCCGAAGCCCGGCTGGGCCTGGCTGCCGACAAGCTCGGCGCCGCGACACAATTGTGGTTCCAGTGCCACCGCTGCGGCTTCTACGGCGCGCCGGAATTCGAGGCCACCACCGCCCTGCCCGTCAAGATCAAGGCCAGCATCCGCATCCTTGGAGGCGCCGGCGACGACAGCAACGCGCCGTGGATCGACGTTACCGACGCCAACATGGTGCTGGCCGACGACGAGCGCCTGCACGGCGGCATCAACGGCGGCTTCTACACCACCCGCATCACCTTGCCGCTCGACGCGGCGGCCAGGGCGCGCCTGGTGGCGCTGCCCGGCATGAACCGCATCCAGTTCCGCTTCAATGGCACCGACGGCGAATCGAACGGCTACCGCATCCTCAACCTGCAACTGCAGGACGCCAGTGCAGCGCAAGTGGACACCACCACCGTGCAGCGCTTCGATCCGCAAAGCGAGCGCGGCACTGGCAACCTGGCCCAAGCCGATATCGATGCCGGCAAAGCCTTGTGGTACGCACATGGCAACAACGCCAAGTCGGCCATCGTCACCCGCAAGCTGCAGGCCGCGTGCGCTTCGTGCCACGCCGACAACGGCCGCGACCTGCAGTACTTTAATTATTCAAACAATGCCATCGTCCAGCGCAGCCGCTTCCACGGCCTCTCCGGCACTCAGGGTGCGCAGATCGCCGCCTTCCTGCGCGCATCGCTCAAGGACGTACCATACGTGGCCAAGGCGCGGCCATGGAATCCGCCATACCAGCCTGGACCAGGCCTCGACTGCACTACCGCTGCCTGCGCGACCGAATGGTCGGCGGGCGCCGGCCTCGAGGCGGTGCTGACCAATCCGACCGATGCCGTGAAAGCGCTGTTCGGCAAACCTTTAAACGCGCCGCTGGCCCTCACCCAGGCCGACATCGACCGCGTGATGAATCCCGACGCCACCATGAACGTGCGCGAGACCGCGATCCCGATGCAGTTCCCCGACTGGAACGCCTGGCTGCCCACCACCCATCCGCTCGACATCTGGCCCACGACGGCAGACGGCAGCGGCTTTACCAACGGCATCCAGCATCCGAACGAAGGCTGGCAAAATCCCAATGGCCGTTACCATGACCTGATCAACTGGTTCGAGCAGCACAAGAACCCCAACGGCAACCGCGCCGACTACAGCCACCTGGTCCCGGACCTGCGGGTGCAAATCAATGCCATGATGACGTTTACCGGGTGGGACGCCTATAAATTCCTCGGCGGCGGACGCGGCAACCACATTGCCGACAACGGCCAGCAATACGGCGCACAGCGCGGCGCCGCTTACCTGCAAACCCTGGCCAACAGCACCACCATGGCCGCCGCCAAGCCGCGCGACTTTACCACCAACGCCTTCATCGAACGCGCGGTGGCCAGCATGTTCCACTGGAACGTAGTCAAGCAGTGGGAACTGGCGCAGGACTACCAGCTCGAAGGCAACCAGACCTGGTTCATCGGCGACAAGGATAAAACCACCGGCCAGTGGAAGGGTCGCGGCGAGGCGCACGGCTGGCCGTTCCAGACCGTGAGCCTGTTCTTCCTGGCGCCGCACATGGTGTACCAGGAGGACAAGAACGCGGCGGGCAAGATCACGCGCGAGTGGTATACGGCATGGGAGGCGGACAACATTGTCGGCTCCTACTACCGCAGCAACCAGTGGTACCAATTGCAGATGACGGTCAATCCCGGCGGCCAGAGCGGGTGGGTGAACTACCCGATGGACTGGCCGTACCTGACCGCGTTTGACGAATACATCGGCGACCTGGTGGGTTCTGGCACACCGGCGGCGCGCGCATTGCAAAACAGCCACAACGTCCGCCTGCTGCAAGGACGCATCAAGGGTGCGCAATACGTCAACAACGATATCCCGATCTGGGACCCGAACGGCCCCACCGGCTACGACAACGCCGCCCGCTACGGCCGCGCCCAGATCGTCAAGCACCTGGCCACCGCCAACTTCCTCGACAAGGCCACGCGCGAAGGCGTGCAGCCATCGCGCTACCGCTTCCTCGACGAACTGCAGCCGGGCCTGTATCTGAAAACCGTGAACGGCGCGATCGGCCAGTTCAACGCGCTGTACACCCATCAGCCAGTGAGCGCCTGGCGCCGCTGCGACCCGGCCAACACCGAGTTGGGCGAGCCGGAAAACGTCGCCGGCTTCCGCTACTGCCTCGACCAGGCCAAGGCACCACTGGGCCAGTATCCGGACGGCGGCTACTACATGATCACCAACAACCTCGGCCAGATGACCACCGAGCAGACCGAACAGTATGGACTGTGGAAGGCAACGCAGCTGGGAGCGAAGCCGGCGCGGTTGAAGGTCTGGCGTGATTGGACTGAGGCGGTTTGGCCGTGAGGTAAGCGAACTTCGGGGGAATAGTTACGCCCCCGAAGTTTTGGGGGGCAGTAAACGAAAAAGGCCACGTTTCTCAACGTGGCCTTCTTGTATTCTGGCTCCCCGACCTGGACTCGAACCAGGGACCTGCGGATTAACAGTCCGTCGCTCTACCAACTGAGCTATCAGGGAATTGTGTCGCTCGGTACTACCCGATGCATGCTGCGAGCATTTCATTCATCGGTTCAAACAGCGCGTTGGCGCTGCTTTGAAATTCTGGCTCCCCGACCTGGACTCGAACCAGGGACCTGCGGATTAACAGTCCGTCGCTCTACCAACTGAGCTATCAGGGAAAAGAGGCAACATTTTATACTGTTTATCTTGCACTTTCAAGAAAGAATTCTTTCAGTGCAATTCTTAACGGTACATCTCGTTGCCATCTCGAATCACGTTGCCGCGATCCGGAGAAGCAAGATTTTAGAGTACTTTGGCGATGGCGTCAATAACGGTATCGATGTTGCGCGAGTTCAGTGCTGCCACGCAGATACGGCCCGTGTCCACGGCGTAAATCGATTGCTCGCGCAGCTTGCCGACCTGCTCCTTGGTCAGGCCCGAGTACGAGAACATACCCACCTGGTCGCGCACGAAGTCGAAGTCGTGCGACGGCGCCTTGGCCTTGAGCTTGGCGACGAATGCTTCACGCATTTCCTTGATACGTACGCGCATGCCGGCCAGCTCGTCTTCCCAGAGCTGGCGCAGTTCCGGCGTGGTCAGCACGGTGGCGACGACCTTGCCGCCGTGGACCGGCGGGTTCGAGTAGTTGGTGCGTACCACGCGTTTGACTTGCGACATCAGGCGCGCCGCTTCTTCACCGCTAGCGGCTACCACGCTCAGGGCGCCCACGCGCTCGCCGTACAGCGAGAACGATTTCGAGAACGAGTTCGAGACCAGCAGCGGGCCGCCGGCGTCGGCAAAGCGGCGCACCACGGCGCCGTCTTCGGCGATGCCCGCGCCAAAGCCCTGGTAGGCCATGTCGAGGAACGGCACCAGGCCGCCGGTGGTCACGGCTGCAATCACTTCATCCCATTGAGCCGAGGTCAGGTCGGCGCCGGTCGGGTTGTGGCAGCACGCGTGCAGCAGCACGATCGAGCCGGCAGGCATGGATTTCAAGTCGGCCAGCATGCCGGCGAAGTTGACGCCGTGGGTGCTTGGGTCGTAGTAGCTGTAGTTGTTGACGGTGAAGCCGGCGCTTTCGAACAGCGCGCGGTGGTTTTCCCAGCTTGGGTCGCTGATATAGACCTGGGCGTCGGGCGCGAAGCGCTTGAGGAAGTCGGCGCCGATCTTCAGGGCGCCGGTGCCGCCGATGGCTTGCACGGTAATTGCGCGCTTCTCTTGAATTACCGCGCTGTCGGCGCCAAATACCAGCTCTTGCACCGCCTTGTCGTAGGCAGCCAGACCTTCGATGGGCAGGTAGGTGCGCGGCGCCGGTGCGGCGATCAGGATTTCCTCGGCCTTCTGTACGCAAGCCAACAGCGGCACCTTGCCATTGTCGTCATAGTAGACACCAACGCCAAGGTTGATCTTGGCCGGGTTCTGGTCGGCGTTGAAGGCTTCGGTGATACCCAGGATCGGGTCGCGTGGGGCCATGTCGATGGCGCTGAACAAGCTAGGATTCGTCATGATAAGATTGGATTCGATTTGAGCGGTTCGCAGTGGAAAATTTTGACAGCGCCCCTTACTAGTATCCGAAAATTAGGCCGCTGGCAGGCCGTCATTCTAACAAAGGTCTGATCAAGATGGCTGAATTACCCGTAATAGACACTTCTGCGGCAACCGTGGTCACCTTCCCCGACTCGCCCTACAAGCTGCACCAGCCGTTCCCGCCGGCCGGCGATCAGCCCGTGGCGATCGACCAGCTGTGCGAGGGCATCAACGATGGCCTGTTCTTCCAGACCCTGCTCGGCGTGACCGGTTCCGGCAAAACCTACACCATGGCCAACGTGATTGCGCGCCAGGGCCGCCCTGCCATCGTGTTCGCGCCCAACAAGACGCTGGCCGCACAGCTGTACTCGGAGTTCAAGGAATTCTTCCCCGAGAACGCGGTCGAATACTTCGTCTCGTACTACGATTACTACCAGCCCGAAGCGTACGTGCCGCAGCGCGACCTGTTCATCGAAAAGGACTCGTCGATCAACGAGCATATCGAGCAGATGCGCCTGTCGTGCACCAAGTCGCTGATGGAGCGGCGCGACGTGGTGATCGTGGCCACCGTGTCGGCGATTTACGGTATCGGTAATCCGAGCGAATACCACCAGATGATCCTGACGCTGCGCGCCAAAGACCGCGTCTCGCAGCGCGACATCATCGCGCGCCTGATCCAGATGCAGTACACGCGCAACGAAGTCGATTTCGGCCGCGGCACCTTTCGCGTGCGCGGCGACACGCTCGACATCTTCCCGGCCGAGAATGCCGACCTGGCCGTGCGCCTCGACCTGTTCGACGACCAGCTCGAATCGATCCAGCTGTTCGACCCGCTCACCGGCCGCGTCAAACAGAAGATCCCGCGCTTTACCGTCTATCCCGGCTCGCACTACGTCACGCCGCGTTCGACCGTGCTGCGCGCGGTGGAGTCGATCAAGCTCGAACTGCGCGACCGCCTGGAATTCTTCCGCAACGAGAGCAAGCTGATTGAAGAGCAGCGCCTGGAGCAGCGCACCCGTTTCGACCTCGAGATGATGCAGGAAATCGGTTTTACGAAAGGCATCGAGAACTACTCGCGGCACCTCAGCGGCGCCATGCCGGGCGACCCGCCCCCTACCCTGGTCGATTACCTGCCCAAGGACGCGCTGATGTTCATGGACGAGTCGCACGTGCTGATCGGCCAGCTCAGCGCCATGTACAACGGCGACCGCTCGCGCAAGACCAACCTGGTGGACTACGGTTTCCGCCTGCCGTCCGCGCTTGACAACCGGCCATTGAAGTTCGAGGAATTCGAGCAGAAGATGCGCCAGACCGTGTTCGTCTCGGCCACGCCGGCCGAGTATGAAAAGACCCATGCCGACCAGGTGGTCGAGCAGGTGGTGCGCCCCACGGGCCTGGTGGACCCGTTGATCATCGTGCGCCCGGCCAGCTCGCAGGTCGATGACCTGATGTCCGAGATCACCGACCGCGTGGCCAAGAACGAGCGGGTGCTGGTCACCACGCTGACCAAGCGCATGTCCGAGCAGCTGACCGAATACCTGAGCGACCATGGCATCAAGGTGCGCTACCTGCACAGCGATATCGAAACGGTGGAACGCGTGGAACTGCTGCGCGACCTGCGCCTGGGCACCTTCGACGTACTGGTCGGGATCAACCTGCTGCGCGAGGGCCTGGACTTGCCCGAGGTGTCGCTGGTGGCGATTCTCGACGCCGACAAGGAAGGCTTCCTGCGCTCCGAGCGTTCGCTGATCCAGACCATCGGCCGCGCCGCGCGTAACCTCAACGGCGTGGCGCTGCTGTACGCGGACCGCATGACCGATTCGATGGAACGCGCCATCGGCGAAACCGAACGCCGGCGCGCCAAGCAGATCGCCTTTAATACCGCCAACGGCATCGTGCCGCGCGGCGTGCAGAAGAAGATCAAGGACATGATCGACGGCGTCTTCAGCCCCTCGGAGGCGAAGGAAGAACTGGCGGTGGCGCAGGAATCAGCCAAGTACGAATCGATGAGCGAAAAGCAGATCGCCAAGGAGATCAAGCGCCTCGAAAAAGCCATGGTCGATCACGCCAAGAATCTCGAATTCGAAAAAGCCGCGCAAGTGCGCGACCAGCTCCATGGGCTCAAGAAGCAGCTGTTCGGCGCCCCGGGCGCGGATACGCTGCCGTCATAAAGGTTACACAATGAATCCAATTCTGAGTAGTGGTCCGCTGGGCATGCCCTGGGCCACCATGGACCCGTTTTTATTTTGCGTCCACCACGTCGATGGCTACCCGCAGGGTAACGGCCAGTACGGCCCCGCCACCCCGCTCTCCGGGCGCAACATCGGCCAGGATTTCGCCAACGTCGATGGCTGGAATATGTACCACGGCCAGCAGATACCGGGCTTCCCCGGCCACCCGCATCGCGGCTTCGAAACCGTGACCATCGTGCGGCGGGGCCTGATCGACCATGCCGATTCGCTGGGCGCCGCCGCCCGCTTCGGCGCCGGCGACGTGCAGTGGCTGACGGCCGGTCGCGGCATCGTCCACTCCGAGATGTTCCCCCTGCTGAAAACCGACGCCGACAATCCGCTCGAGCTGTTCCAGATCTGGCTCAACCTGCCCGCGCGCAGCAAGATGGTCGAACCGCACTTCACCATGCTGTGGTCCGAAGACGTGCCGCGCCAGGTGGTGGCCGATGCAGCGGGCGCACGCACCGACGTGCTGTGCGTGGCCGGCCAGTTGGCGGAATTAAAACCGCTGGCGCCGCCACCCGATTCGTGGGCAGCCGCCGACGACAGCGACGTGGCGATCTGGGTCATCACGATGGAACCGGGCGCCGAGTGGCTCCTGCCGCCAACACGCGGCGCGCAAACCAGGCGCGCGCTGTATTACTTTGATGGCGACGGCGCCACCATCGGCGGCCAGTCGATCGCAGCGCGCAGCGCCAACGACCTGCGTACCGACGCCCCGCTACTGTTGAAGAACGGCGCCAAACCCGCGCAGTTCCTGGTTCTGCAAGGCCGCCCGATCGGCGAGCGCGTGGTGCAGGCCGGGCCGTTCGTGATGAACAGCGAACAGGAAATTCGCCAGGCCCACGCCGACTACCAGCAGACCGGTTTTGGCGGCTGGCCATGGCCCGACATGGCGCCCGTCCATGGCGACGATCCTACCCGCTTTGCGCGTCACGTCGGTGGCCGGGTAGAGCGCCGGGAAAACTAAGCACTACAGTTGTTGCACGAAGTTGGCGACCGCGTCGAGCAACTGCGGCGCCACCGGCAGCTCATTGCTGCCGTACGACTTGACCTGCAAGGCCTGGTCGTCGCCGACGATTTTCAGCAGGTGATTCATGCCCTCGACGATCACCACCTTGGCGGCCGGCTGCGCTTTGGCCAGCGCTTCGGCGTCGGCCACCTTCACCTGGATGTCGGACGTGCCCTGCACGACCAGCACTGGCATGGTCAAGGCGGCGATGGCGTCACGCGGCTCGTGGCGCAGCGACGAAATCAGGTAAGGCTGCACCGACGGCCGGTACAACATCATCAGCTCGGGCGGCACCGCGTCCGCCAGCTTGCCCTCCTTGAGCGACGCCACGATGCGGGTGTGCTGCGCAAACTGTTCTGGCGTCAGGTGGGGTTTCAATTGCTCGTCGAGCACTTCATCGAGACCACGCCCGATGCCGGCAATCTCCACGCACCCATCGGCCGCGCCGCGCCGGCAGGCGCCTGCCGCGATCAGCGCGCCCTCGCTGTGCCCGGCCACCACCACCTTCGAGAAGCGCGGATCGGTTTTCAACTGGCGGATCCACGCTACCGCATCGTTGACGAAATCGTCGAAGCGCAGATCAGCCTCGCTCCACTGCGGCGAGACGCTCGCTGCAATCAGCCGCTTGTCATACCGCACCGAGGCGATGCCACGCGCCGCCAGCCCTTCGGCCACCATCTTCAAGCTGTCATTGGCGCCAGGCAGCGCGATGCTGTTGCCGTTGCGGTCGGTGGGGCCGGAGCCGGCGTGCAGCAGCACGACCGGCACCTTGCCACCCTGCCCCGCCTTGGGCGCCAATTCCGTGCCGCGCAGCGTGCCGCCACCGACATCGAGCGTCACTTCACGCGCCGCAAAGCGTACGGCAGGTGCGACCGGTATAACGGGCGCGGCGGGCGTGGCTCGTGTAATGGCTGCTGCGGGTACGGCGGGCACGGTGGGTACAACTGGCGCAGCGGATACAGCGGGTGCGGCAGGCGCATTGGATACGGCGGGCGCAGCGGGTACCGCAGCATTGGCCGTCCAGCAGAACAGCAGCGTGCACAAGGGCAGCGTAATACGCATCAACGGACTCCTTGAAAGGGATGGAAAAGCGGCTCAACTGGATTCAAGCGTACCCGCTTTTTCCAGCCGCTTGTAGCACGCCAGCGAATAGAGCACTGCAACCGCCGCCCACCAGAACATCAGCAACAGCACCGGCCACCCCGGCGCGCCAGCCGGTACGCCGGCCAGGCTCCGCACACCGGGTCAATGCATTTCGGATATAGGTGGAGACATCCGGGCAGGCAGCGCCCGGATGCGAGGTACGACAGGATCAGAACGCGTAGCGCGCGCTGAACTTGACGGTGCGCATCGGGCCGCCCACTGAGTTGGGCACGCCGAGGTTGGCGTTGTCGCCGCCGAGGCGGTTGCTCGGGTTGCCCGGTCCGCCGCCCCAGCCGTCGTAGCCGCCGTAATTGATGCTGTTGAACAGGTTGAGCACGTCAGCGCGCAGCGACAGCGCGCCGAACGCAAATTTGACTTCCTTGGCCAGGCCCACGTCCACCTGGCGGAAGTTGCTGCCCTTGCCTTCGGCTGCCACGCAGCTGGTGGAACCGCGCGAGCAGTCGGTGATACGGTACGGCAGGCCCGAGCCGACCGTCAGTTTCCCCGACACCATCAAGCCGAACGGCAGCAAGCCGTCGGACACGCCCGCTACCACCAGGCGGTGCTTTTCGACGTCGGTGGACGGGTTCCACGCCTGTGCGTAGCGGCCGTAGGTCCAGTTGAACGTGTTGTTGGTCCACTCGTTGTTGGTGGTCTCGCCGCGGCTGTAGGTGTAGGTCGCGCCCAGGCTCCAGGTGGACGCCTTGGTATAAGGCTTGTCCAGTTTCAGGTAAATGTTCTCGGCCTTGGCCTGGGTGATGAAGTCACCAAGCACCAGGGTGCTGTAACCCGGCACCGAGCCGAACAGCGGATCGATCGGGCTGCCGTTGCCCCAGGTGCCGTTGACGTCGCGGTTGCCGCCGAACCAGTTGAACTGGTTGCGGCTGCGCGAATTGGTGTAGCCCACTTCGCCGTTCCAGCGGCCCAATGCCTGGCGCAGACCAACGCTGAACTGGTCGGTGTACGCCATCTTGTGGTTGTTCTTGATCAGCCAGATTTCGCCACCCGGCTGCGAGTTCTTCTGCGCCTCGTCGAGCGCGTGGTTGGCAATTGCCCGGTCATACGCCCTGCCCCAGCCGGCAAACAGCACCGAAGCGCGGTCGCCGTTGAGATCGTACGACAGGCCCAGGCGCGGTGCCCACGCATCCTTGAACGGCTTGCGGCTGTTGCCGTTGCTGATGTAGTCGGCGATGTTGACCCCGCCCTTGGCCAGCGACTGCGCATAGGTCTGGCCGGCAACGGCGCCGTCGCGGGGATCTTGCCGGTTGAAGATGGCCGCGCGGTCGGCCGGCGTGGCATAGCTGTTGTTGAGCATATTGCTCTCGTAGTCGTAGCGCACACCGAGGTTGAGCAGCAGCTTGTCGGTGGCCTGCCAGTCGTCCTGGAAATAAATACCGTACTGATTGTTGGAGAACGCCACGCCAGCGGACGGAATTGCCGGCTCCGAGCGGATCAGGCTCGGAATGCCGGTGACGGTGTCGATGCGCTCCCAGCGCTGCTCGACCGCGCGCGCGGTGCCGGACAGGTTGTAATCGATGCGCTTGGCCTTTACCCCCGCCTTGAAGGTATGATTTTCCAGCCCGGTATAGGTGAGATCGTCCTGCAACAACAGGCCGCGCTGCTGGCGGAACTGGTTGTTGGGCGAGCCGCCGGTGATCAGCACATCGACCACGTTGTTATCGGAGTTGCTGGGAGAAACCTGGTAACGCACGTACGGGTTGGCCGCCTCAGAACGTGGATTCCAGCTGTATTTTTCGTAGCCGAAGCGCGCTTCGTTCAAAAAGCCCTGGTCGCTCCACTCGTGCTTGACGTCGAAGCGGTCCTCGTCGTTGGTGCGGTCAAGAACGTTTTCGGCGACGCTGAGCTTGAGGTCTTCGGGAATCAGGTCGGACTCGCGGCGCACGCGGGCGGTCGCTTCGATGCGCTGGTTGCGCGAAATCTGGGCATCCACTTTTACCAGGAGCAGGTCTTCCTTGAAGCTCGATACCTGCGAGCCCTGACGCGCCAGCAGCGACGGCACGATGCCGGTATCGGGCAGCAGGTCGGTGCGCTGGGCAATCACCTGGCGCGGGCTGTCGATCTTCTTGCCCTCGTAGGCGATGAAGAAGTGCGCGACGTCTTCCTTGATCGGACCGCCGAGCGTGACGCCATACTGGTCCTGCGACGACGACGGCCGGCCCACGCCCTGGCGCTCCGATTCTTTCTGAAACGGATCCTTGGCGGTGAGGTTGGTGCCACTGTGGTCCCAGAACACGTCGCCGCTCAGGGTGTTGCCGCCGGACTTGGTGACCGCCGTAATGGCCGCGCTCGATACCTGGTCGAACTCGGCCTTGTAATTTTGCGCGATCACCTTGTACTCGGCCACCGCCGATTGCGGGAACGGATTGCCCCGGCTCGAATCGAGTCCTGACACACCGCCACGCAGGATATTGTTCTTCTGGCTGACGCCATCGATGAACACGTTGACATTGTCCTGGCTCTGCGAGCCGCTCTGCATCTTGACGTTGCCTGCAGTATCGACATTGAAGCGCACGCCGGGCGCCAGGTCGGCAAACGACAGGAAGTTGCGGGTGACCTGCGGCAGTTTTTCAATCTGCTGACGCGAGACCGACGTGCCCACCTCGGAACCGGTCACATCGCGCCGGGACGCCGAGCCGGTGATCACCACCTGCTGCACGCCCGCCTGCAACTGCAGGTTGACCTGGCTGGTCTGGCCCACGCTGACGGTGACAGGCTCAGCCTGCTGCTCGCCCACGCGGATACGGTAGGTGCCGGGCGCCACGCCGGTGAGCACATAGCTGCCGTCGGCGCGGGTGGTGGTTTCGTACTTATAACCGTTGAGTTCGTTGGTGGCGGTGACCGCGGCGCCAGCCGAGGGCGCTGCGCCGCTGGCGACCTGGCCTTGAATGGTGGCGGTACTAAGCTGGGCATGCGCCAGCGGGGCCACCAGCAGCGCGGCGGCAAATGTTGCGGCCAGCGCGGTGGACATGACGGACAGGCGTAAGGCAGGCGTATGCCGGGCAGAGCTTTTCATGGGTACTCCTGGTTTTGTAGTTCGGAATAATCACCAGGCATGGCGCCGCAGGGGGCGCCGATAATGCTGACAGTGGTGAGGCCGCGCGCCCCCCGCCGGGGAGACGGAGGCGCATCACTATGTAAATTGTTTACATTGTTGTTTCAGCCACTGTAGCGCCGTTGCTCGCGCACTGTACAGCTTTTTTTCAATCGGGACGCGGTCTCGCAGCCTACAAGGTCTTGACGAACTCGCGTATTCCGCTCAGCAGCATTTCGATCGACATCGCGGTCAAAATCAGTCCCATCAGCCGCTCGAACGCGGTCATCACCTGCGGACCCAGCACTTTCTGCAGGCGCTCGGCCGACAAAAATACCGCCAGCCACACCACCGCCACGGCCGCCAGCGCCGCCACGTGCACCAGTACCTCGCCCGTGCTCTCGCTCGAGAACAGCAGCACGGTCGCCAGCGCGGACGGGCCCGCCAGCGCGGGAATGGCCAGCGGCACGATGAACGGCTCGGCGCCATCGGTGCGGCCCAGCACGCCATCGGGGTGCGGGAAAATCATGCGGATCGAGATCAACAGCAGGATCACGGCGCCACCGATGCGCAGCGCAACTTCCGACAGGTGCAATGCGGCCAAGAAGTGGCGGCCGAAAAACATGAAGATCAGCAGCAGGCCGAAGGCGATCGCGCATTCGCGAATCACGATGCGCGGGCGGCGCGCCGGCGGCACGGGATTGAGCACGCTGGCAAACAGCGGCACGTTGCCGAACGGATCGGTCACCAGGACCAGCAGGATGAAGGTCTGAAAGAAGTCTTGGGTCATATTATTGTTCTGAAATTGAAAAGGGAGCCGAAGCTCCCCTTGTCTGAAACGGCTTACTCAGCCGATTCGCCTTTTTTGATCCATGCGGCCAATTGGTGTGGACGCAGACCGTCGTAGTCCTCGAACGGTTGATGGATCCACGGATTGTGCGGCAGTTCTTCCATCTGGTAGTCAGGCTTGAAGGCCGAGCTGCCCTTGGTCCAGATCACGGCCGAACGCACTTCGGTCACGCCGTCGAAGTTGTCCTTCAGGTGCTGCATCACCTTGATCAGGGTAACGCCCGAATCGGCCAGGTCGTCCACCAGCAAGATCTTGCCGGACAGCGGGCCCTTGGTCATCGTCATGTACTTGGCGATGTCGAGGTCGCCCTGGGTGGTACCCTTGTCTTCGCGGTACGAGCTGGTCGACAGGATCGCAAGCGGCACGTCGAAGATGCGCGAGAAGACGTCGCCAGGACGCACGCCGCCGCGCGCCAGGCACAGCACCATGTCGAATTTCCAACCGGACTCATGCACCTTGAGCGCCAGGCGCTCGATCAGGCGGTGGTATTCGTCCCAGGACACCCAGAGGTGTTTTTCATTAGTTTGCGGGTTGTTCATGACACTCCTCTTATTATGCGAATGGATGACGCAGCACGATCGTTTCTTCACGATCAGGACCGGTCGAAACCATGTCAACCGGCACGCCGACCAGCTCTTCGATACGCTTGATGTAGGCGCGGGCCGTGGCCGGCAGCGCTTCCATGGTCTTGGCGCCGACAGTGCTTTCGGTCCAGCCTGGCATTTCTTCGTAGATCGGCACGCAGCGGGCCGCTTCCTCGGCGCCCGACGGGAAGATGTCCACGGTCACACCGTCGATGGTGTAACCGGTGCACAGCTTCAGGGTTTCGATACCGTCCAGCACGTCCAGCTTGGTCAGGCACATGCCGGTCACGCCGTTGATTTGTACCGAGCGGCGCAGCAGCGCGGCATCGAACCAGCCGCAGCGGCGGGCGCGGCCCGTCACGGTGCCGAACTCGTGGCCCACTTGCGCCAGGTGATGGCCGACGCCCGCATCGGTAGGCAATTCCGAAGGGAACGGACCGGAACCCACGCGGGTGGTGTAGGCCTTGGTGATGCCCATGATGTAGTGCAGCATGTTCGGGCCGACGCCGGCACCGGCGGCGGCATTGCCGGCCACGCAGTTCGACGAGGTCACGAACGGATAGGTGCCGTGATCGACGTCCAGCAGCGAACCTTGCGCGCCTTCGAACAGCAGGTTGGCGCCGGCCTTGTGGGCAGCGTACAGCGCGCTCGAGACGTCGGTCACCATTGGGCGCAGGCGTGGCACGTAGGCCAGCGCGTCGTCCAGGGTTTTCTGGTAATCGACCTTCGGTGCTTTCAGATAGTGTTCCAGCACGAAGTTGTGATAGTCGAGGTTCTCGGCCAGCTTTTCAGCCAGGCGCGATTCGTTGAGCAGGTCGGCCACGCGGATCGCGCGACGGGCGACCTTGTCTTCGTAGGCCGGGCCGATGCCCTTGCCGGTGGTGCCGATCTTCGCTTCGCCACGCTTGGCTTCACGGGCCAGGTCGAGTGCCGAGTGGTAAGGCAGGATGACAGGCGCGGCGTCCGATACTTTCAGGCGCGACGCTACTTCGACACCGACTTTTTCCAGCTTGTCGATTTCGCGCAGCACGTCCGGCACCGACACCACCACACCGTTACCGATGTAGCAGGCCACGCCCGGACGCATGATGCCCGAAGGGATCAGTTGCAGCGCGGTTTTGACGCCGCCGATGACCAGCGTGTGGCCGGCATTGTGACCGCCCTGGAAGCGCACCACACCTTGTGCATGATCGGTCAGCCAATCGACGATCTTGCCCTTACCTTCGTCGCCCCATTGGGTGCCGATGACGACCACATTCTTTGCGTTTTTGTTTGACATCACACTAACCTAAGTTTTTAAGAATCCATTGACTACTGTTATCGTCGAGCACCAGCGCGCGATCGCACTCGAACTCGTCCAGCTCGTTGCTGTGACCAGGCATGCTCTGGATCACGACTTCGCCGGACTTGCGCAGCTCGGCGATTTTTTCTTTCAATTCAGGCGCATTGCCCCACGGTGCGCGGATCGAATGCTTGCGTTCCGCAGTGGGTAACAGGCGCGCCAGCTCGCGCAGGTCGAGCGAGAAGCCGGTGGCGGGACGGGCCCGGCCGAAGGCTTCGCCTACGTGATCGTAACGGCCGCCGCGCGCAACCGCGTTCGGCAAGCCTGGCACATACAGCGCGAACATCGCGCCGCTTTCGTATTGGTAACCGCGCAGGTCGGCCAGGTCGATGGCGACCTCGGCACGGCCAATCGCGGAGGCGGCCAGCGCTGCCAGTTCGGCCAGCGCCTTGGCAATGCCCGGCAGGTCCGGCAGCACTTCGCGCGCTTTTTTCAGCACGTCGATGTCGCCGTACAGATTGGTCAGCGCCAGCAATGCGTCGCGCGTTTGCGGCGCGTAGTTGGCGGTGAGCGCTTTCAGGTCCGAGACGTCCTTGGCGCGCAGCGCGAGGTACAGCGCGGCTTCGTCCTTGGTGGCGGCGGCATCTTCCTCGATGATCGCGCGCAGCACGCCCACGTGGGTGAGGTCCAGCCGCACTTGCGTGAAACCGGCGAGCGCCAGGGTGGACAGCGCCAGTTCCTGGATCTCGGCATCGGCTTCCAGGCCGGCATGACCATAGATTTCGGCGCCGATCTGCAGCGGCTCGCGGGTGGCGTGCAAGCCCGACGGATGCGTGTGCAGCACGTTGCCGGCATAGCACAGGCGCGTGACCGAAGCACGGTTGAGCAGGTGGGCGTCGATGCGCGCCACCTGGGTCGTCATATCGGGACGCAGGCCCAGCAGGCGGCCCGAGATCGGGTCCACCAGTTTGAAGGTGCGCAGGTCGATGTCGGTACCGGCGCCGGTGAGCAGCGACTCGAGGTACTCGAGCAGCGGCGGCATCACCAGTTCGTACCCGTACAGGCGGAAGTTATCCAGCATCAGGCGACGCAGTTCTTCAATCTTGCGGGCTTCCGACGGTAAGACGTCGGCGATATTCTCGGGCAAAAGCCAATTCGGCATGGGAACGGAAGTTTAAATTATGAACAATGGGGCGCGGGCGCCGCGTGCCAACAAGTGACAGGCCGAACCTGATATTTTACGCGAAAATGCTTGGGGGGAGGTAAAAAATGCATACCGCCAGCGGCCGGGCAGCCGTGGCAACAGGATGGGCGCCGCTGCGGGCGCCCTCCTTTGTGGCTTTCGACTTACTTCTGACCGCCGGCGCCGGAGTTCTTGAAGTACTTGAAGAAGTCCGAGCTCGGATCGACCACCATCACGTCGCCCTGGCTCTTGAACGTGGAGCGGTACGCTTCCAGGCTACGGTAGAACTTGTAGAACTCCGGATTGCGGCCGAACGCTTCGGCGTAGATCTGCGATGCCTTGGCGTCGCCTTCACCACGGATGTTCTCGGCATCGCGGTACGCTTCGGCCAGGATCACGGTGCGCTGGCGGTCGGCGTCGGCACGGATGGTTTCCGAGGCCGCCGAACCGGTCGAACGCAGCTCGTTGGCCACGCGCATGCGCTCGGCCTTCATCCGTTCGTACACCGAGTTGTTGATCTGCTCGACGTACTCCACGCGTTTCAGGCGCACGTCGATGATCTCGACGCCGATCTGGGCCGACTCCAGCACCACCTTGTTGCGGATTGCTTCCATCACCTGGCCACGCTTGCCCGAGATGACTTCGCTCACCGTGTGCTTGGTGATTTCCTCGTTCAGCGCCGACTTGATGATGACCGACATGCGGTCGCGGGCACGGGTTTCGTCGCCGCCGAAGGTGACGTAGTACAGCTTGGCCTGGCCTTCGTTGCGGCCGATGCGCCACTTGACGAAGCTGTCGACCAGGATGTTCATCTTCTCGGCCGTGATGAAGCGCTCGGCATCGGGCGACTCGATGGTCATGATCCGGTTATCGAGCAGCACCACGTTCTGGAACGGTGGCGGCAGCTTGAAGTGCAAACCCGGTTCGCGGACCACTTCCTTGATCTGGCCCAGTGCGAACACGATCGCGTATTTACGCTGATCGACCACGAAAATCATCGAGGACAAGATCAGCAGCAAGACAAAGCCTGCGACGAGGGTACTAACTATGCGATTCATTAACGACTCTCCCGTTCACGTGAGGAATCCCGTGGGCGTGGCTCGCGCTGGCGGCTCACTTCCACCGATGGCATCACGTCGGCCGGCAGCGTGGCCGTGGTCGGCGCGGTCGCTGGCGAACCGGTGTTGCTGCTGTTGCTGCCATGGCGTGCACTGTCCACCGCTGCCGCCTGGGCGATCAGCTTGTCGAGCGGCAGGTACAGCAGGTTGTTGCCGTTCTTGGAATCGACCATGACCTTGCTGGTGCTCGAGAAGATCTGCTGCATCGTGTCGAGGTACATGCGGTCGCGCGTCACGGCCGGTGCCTTCTGGTACTCGACCAGCACCTGCTTGAAGCGGTTGGCGTTACCGGTCGCGTTCTCGGTGACCATCGAACGATACGCTTCGGCTTCCTGCATCAGGCGCGAAGCGGTACCGCGTGCCTTTGGAATCACGTCGTTGGCGTACGCCTGGCCTTCGTTTTTCTGGCGTTCCAGATCCTGGCCGGCCTTGACCGCGTCGTCAAACGCGCTCTGCACCTGCTCCGGCGGCTGCACCGCCTGCAAGGTCACGCCCGAGATCAGCACGCCGGAAGCGTAACGATCGAGGATGGTCTGCATCAGCACTTGCGTTTCGTAGGCCACCTTGTCGCGGCCCTCGTACAGCACGAAGTCCATCTTGTTTTTGCCGACGATTTCGCGGATCGAGGTCTCGGCGACCTGGCGCACGGTTTCTTCCTCGTCGCGGTTGTTCATCAGCCAGGCCACGGGGTCCTTCAGCTTGAACTGCACGGCCAGCTGCATGTCGATGATGTTTTCATCGTCGGTCAGCATCAGGGATTCCTGGGTCTGCTTGTTCTTGATGTTGCCGCGATAGCCGATCTCGACCATACGCATCTGCGAGACGCGTACCGTTTCGTTCGACTGGAATGGGTACGGCCAGCGCCAGTTGAAACCGGAGCCGGTCGAGTGCGTGTACTTGCCGAAGGTGTAGACGATGCCCGCCTGGCCCTCTTGCACGATGAACGAACCGCTGGCCAGCCAGATCAGCGCGGCCACGCCGGCGATGGCGCCTGCGGTGGCGCGCATGCCGGCCGGATCGGGACGCGGCACGCCGCCACCGTTGTTATTGTTGCCGTTGTTATTGTTGTTATTGTCCGGGCGTTTTTTCTGGCCGAAGAAATTGTTCAGGCGTTCATTGAAATCGCGCCACAACTGTTCCATGTCGGGAGGGCCTTCGCCAGGCTTCTTGCCTTCGTTCGCCTGCGGCTCGCCGTCTTTCTTGTCCGAGCCCCAGCGGGGGTCGTTCAGCGACAGCTTGATGCCGAGACGTTTCATCATTGAGGGGACACGCATTAGTGGGATCCAACGTGAGTTGTAAGGGAACTGCGCGCGATACCGCTGTCGTCGCCGGAATCGGATACATCCGGCTCCTGTGCTTCGTCATCGATATCGAGCTCGTCTTCAGTGTCGTCTGCCGGGTCCGCATCGATCGGATACGCCTGGTTCAGCCTGGCGCCCGGGGCCGCCTTGGCCCATTCCACGATCGAGTCCCGCAACAGGTCCACACCGACACCGGTGCGGGCGCTGAGGAAAACGCGGGAAATCTTAGCATATTCATCGCGCTCCACCGAGGGCTCCAGGCCGGCGGCGTCGATCTTGTTCCACACCAGAATTTGCGGAATATGATCGGCGCCGATTTCCTTGAGCACCAGGTTGACCTGCTCGATCTGCTCCATGCGCACCGGCGACGACGCATCGACCACGTGCAGCAGCAAATCGGCATGGATGGTTTCTTCCAGCGTGGCGCGGAAAGCCGCCACCAGCTGGTGCGGCAATTCGCGCACGAAGCCGACCGTGTCAGAGATCACCACGTTGCCCACTTCCTGTCCCATGTAGACGCGACGCGAGGTCGTGTCCAGCGTCGCGAACAACTGGTCGGCCACATACACGCCGGCCTTGGTGACCGCATTGAACAGGGTGGACTTGCCGGCATTGGTATAGCCGACCAGCGACACGGAAAAAGTCTGGCTGCGGCCACGCGAACGGCGTTGGGTTTCATGCTGCTTGCGCAGCTTGGCCAGGCGCGCGCGCAAGGCTTTGACACGCTCGCCGATCAGCCGGCGGTCGGTCTCGAGCTGGGTTTCGCCCGGGCCGCGCAGGCCGATACCGCCCTTTTGCCGTTCCAGGTGAGTCCAGCCGCGGATCAGGCGCGTGGCCAGGTGCTGCAACTGCGCCAGTTCCACCTGCAGCTTGCCCTCGTGGGAGGCGGCGCGCTGGGCGAAAATGTCGAGAATCAGGCTGGTACGGTCAAGCACGCGGATGTTCAGCCGCTTTTCCAGGTTACGCTGCTGGGCCGGCGACAGCGCATGGTTGAAGATGACGATTTCGATACGCTCGTCCAGCACGGCCTGGCCGATTTCGTCAGCCTTGCCGCTGCCGACGAAATAAGCGGAGTCCGGGGCGGAGCGCTTGGCGGTGATCGTCGTCACGGGTTCGGCACCTGCTGAACGGGCCAGCAGTTGCAGTTCCTCGACGCTGGCGCCAAAGTCGCCCTGGCCGAAATCAATACCGACTAGAGCTGCACGCATACGACGATCTGTAAGGTTGGGGAGAAGCGATAAGGCAAGCGCTTAGTCCGCGTCGTTATCGATGCTGAGGTTGACGGCGCGAGCCGGCACCACGGTGGAGATGGCGTGTTTATAAACCATCTGGGTCACGGTGTTGCGCAGCAATACGACGTATTGATCGAACGATTCGATGTGGCCTTGCAACTTGATGCCGTTAACGAGGTAGATCGACACCGGCACGTGCTCTTTGCGCAGTGCGTTGAGGAATGGGTCTTGTAACAGTTGCCCTTTGTTGCTCATAACAGCTCCATTTTATGTTGTTGTGTTGGATTTGGAGGCGAGACGCTTAATTTCAAGTACGTGGCCCAGCGAAAGTCAAATGATATTCGCTGAAACACCGCTCGCCACGTAGGGAATGGTGCTTCCAAGCCACTGTAACCTGTTTTTGCTTTTTTTGCAGTGTCGCACCGCAAAAAAACAGCCTATTTAATCGAATACTAAGTTGAAAACCAGGTCACACATTTGGCGACCTGATTTAACTTATCGCTTACTTGGCGATTACTTCTTCTCGGTACGCTTGTCGAACGGGTTTTTACCCGTGCGCAGCTCGATCCGCAGCGGCGTGCCTATCAAACTGAACGTGTCGCGGAAATGTTTTTCCAGGTAGCGCTTGTACGGATCGCCCACGGCTTCCAGGGAATTGCCGTGGATGACGATGACCGGCGGGTTCATGCCGCCCTGGTGCGCATAGCGCAGTTTCGGACGGATCGAACCCTTGCGGCGCGGCTCCTGCTTTTCCACCGCTTCGATCAGCGCGCGGGTCAGCTTTGGCGTCGACAGGTTGCACATCGCGGCCGCGTACGCGGCATCGACCGACTTCATCAGCGGGCCGATGCCCTGCGATTTCAGTGCGGAGATGAAGTGCATCTTGGCGAACGACAGGAAGTCGAGCTTGCGGTCGATGTCGATCTTGATCTCGTCGCGTTCGTCGGTACGCAGGCCATCCCACTTGTTGACGGCGATGACCAGCGCGCGGCCCGTCTCCAGCACGAAGCCGGCGATGTGGGCGTCCTGCTCGGAGATGTCCTGCTGGGCGTCGAGCATCAGCACGACCACGTTGGCCTCCGAGATCGACTGCAGGGTTTTCACAACCGAGAATTTCTCGATCGCTTCGAACACCTTGCCGCGACGGCGGATACCGGCCGTATCGATCAGCGTGTACTGCTTGCCTTCGCGCTCGAACGGAATTTCGATCGAGTCGCGGGTGGTGCCCGGCATGTCGAACGCGATCACGCGCTCTTCACCGACCAGGGTGTTGATCAGGGTCGATTTGCCCACGTTCGGGCGGCCGACCAGCGCGATCTTGACGCCACGCTGGGCAGGGTCTAGTTCGTCCGGCTCTTCGGGACGCTGGGCGAAGGCCAGGTTCAGCGCCTCTTCCACCAGGTCGGCCACGCCGTCGCCATGCGCGGACGAGATCGAGTACGGCTCGCCCAGGCCCAGTTCGTAAAAGTCGGAGACCACGGCGGTATAGCGCATGCCTTCCGATTTATTCACGACCAGCATGACCGGACGGCCGCTTTTACGCAGGAAGTCGGTAATGGTTTTATCATGCGGCGTCAGACCCTGGCGGCCATCGACGAGGAACACGACGATGTCGGCCTCGGCAACGGCTTGCTTGGTCTGCTTGGCCATCTGATGCATGATGCCTTCCTTGGCGACCGGCTCGAAGCCGCCCGTGTCGATGACGAGGAAGGGACGTTCGCCGACACGGCCCTCGCCATAGTGACGATCGCGCGTCAACCCAGGCAAGTCCGCCACCAGCGCATCGCGCGAGCGGGTCAGACGATTAAACAAGGTCGATTTCCCTACATTGGGTCGACCCACAAGTGCGATTACCGGCTTCATTGAATTACTCGACCGCGAAAGCGGTCACAGTTCCTGCTTGAGTTTGAAAAATCAAATTCGAGCCGGCGATGACGGGGGCCGACTGGATCGGGCTGCCATCGGTCGCGACTCGACCTATCAGAGCGCCATCTTCCCGTGACAGGAAGTGGATGTAACCCTGGTAGTCGCCAACGGCCACGGCGCGGCCATACGACACGGGGGTCGAGAGGCGGCGATAGGACAGCTTGTCGTTCTTCCAGGCGTTGCTGCCGCTTTCGCGGCTATAGGCGGCAACTTCGCCCTTGTCGTCGGAGACGAATACAAAACGCTGGTCCACCGCCACGCCCACGTCGGACGAAGCAGGCTTGCTCCAGGACGGCGCGCCGGTGGTGGCGTCGTAACAGGCCACGCGGCCCTGGTACGACACGGCGCAGACATCTTTTTCGAAAATTACCGGTGCGCCGGCAATGTCGGTCACGCGTTCGAGTTCGGTCGCGCCACGCGGCTCGCCCACTGCCACTTCAAAGCGTGGCAGACCGCCGGCCAGGGCCAGCACCACCAGCTTGCCGCCCGGCTGGGCGACATATACATTCGGACCGCTGATAACCATGCCCGGCGCATTGCGCAGGGTGAGCGCTGGCGTGGTACGGGTGACGTTCCAGCGCTTGGCGCCGGTCTTGGCTTCGTACGCGGTGATCACGTTATCGACACTGCGCACCACCACCACGCCACCACCGACCACCGGCGAGGACAGCACTTCGCTCGACGCTTGTGCTTTCCACAATTCTTTGCCGTTGGCATCAAAAGCAAGGATAACACCTTTCTTGTCGCCAACCACAACCACCTCGCCATCGCTGCCCACGCCGGCCGTCAGGTCGGTGCCGGTCTTGATGCGCCAGATTTCCTTGCCGGTGGCCGCACTCAGGCGTGCCAGCACGCCGTCGCCGTCGGCCACGTACACGCTGTCGCCAGCGAGTACCGGGGTGAAGACGGCGTTGCCGGCCTTGCCGATCGAATACTTCCAGGCCACGGGCGGCTGCAGGCTGCCCGCCGGTTCCACCAGCGCCGCCGGCTGGTTCTTGGTGTCTTTCGAGCCAAACAAGGAGCAACCAGCCAACAGTGCCAGCAGGCTTGCAGCAATAGCTTTTTCGGTGATGCGCATAAAATTTTTCAACCTTGCTCGTTACGGGTTATCCGGATGCGGTACAGCTGCTGCTTACGCAGCCGCCTTGGCTGGCTTGTCGGCTGGCACGGCGCCGCCGATCGCTTCCAGCTTCAGCTGGATCAGCTGGCGGCCGGGGTTTTTCTTGTCGGTGGCGTCAAGCGCGGCCTGGTAGGCGGTGCGCGCTTCGGCCAGCTTGTTCTGTGCTACCAGGATGTCGCCCTTGCGGTCGGCCACCGAGCCGGCAAACGCTGGCGGCACCGTGCCGTCCAGGGCTTTCAGCGCCTGGTCGTACGCTTTTTCATCGAGCAGCACGCCAGCCAGGCGCACCTTGGCGATCGCCTTGAACTCGTCGGCGCCGTGGTCCGCCGCCCATTGCAGCTGGGCCTTGGCGGTCTTGACGTCGTTCGCTTCGAACGCGCTCTTGGCGGCAACCAGCGCCGACATCGGTGCATACGAGGTGCTGCCGAACTTGCTTTCCATGTCGGTGGCGGCGCGTTGTACCTTGGTGTTGTCCTTGGCTTCCACCGCGCGTTGCAGTTCTTCGTACAGGGCCGAGGCCTGGGTGGTCTGGTTGCGCTGGTAGTAGTTCCAGCCGGCCCAGGCCGAGTAAGCGGCCAGGGCCGCAATGACGAGCCAGGTCGTCAGGTTGCCGTACCGTTCCCACCATGCTTTGAGCGTAGCGAGTTGTTCTTGTTCTTCGAGATCGTATGCCATGTCAGTTCGTCTGCTAAAAGGTTAAGGGGTGGGTCGGCTTAGTGATTGCAGTGTTCGTCGTGCACGTGGTGGTGATGGTCGCCGCTACCGGTGATCTGGTCCACCACGTAGTCGACCACTTCGTCGAACGGTACGGTCGCTTGCTGCGGTTCACCGTCGGCGCCGCGCATGGCCTTGACCGACGCGGTGTGGTTGGTCACTTCGTCTTCGCCGATGATGACCGCGAACGACGCGCCGCTGCCGTCGGCTTTTTTCATCTGGTTCTTGAAGCTGCCAGGACCGTTGGCGGTGGAGCCGTGCATGATGACGTCGAGGCCGGCGTCGCGCAGGCGTTCGCCCAGCACGAACGATTGCAATTGCGCCGCTTCGCCCTGGTGCACCAGATACACGTCGCACAGGTTCGGTTGTTCCGGCTCGCCCACTTCTTTCATCAGTTCCAGCAGGCGCTCGATGCCCATGGCGAAACCGACGGCCGGCGTCGGCTTGCCGCCGAACGAGGCGATCAGCGGATCGTAACGGCCGCCCGCGCACACGGTGCCTTGCGAGCCGAGCGAATCGGTCACCCATTCGAACACGGTGCGGTTGTAGTAATCGAGGCCGCGCACCAGGCGCGGGTTGATCACGTACGGGATGTTGTTGTGGTCGAGGATCTTGCGCACGCCGTTGAAGTGCGCCAGCGATTCTTCGCCCAGGTAGTCGAGCAGTTTCGGCGCGCCGTTGACCATGTCCTGCATGGCAGGGTTCTTGGTGTCGAGGATGCGCAGCGGGTTGCTGTGCAGGCGGCGCTTGGCTTCCGCGTCCAGCAGCGCTTCGTGGCTTTCCAGGTAAGCGATCAGGTCCACGCGGTGGCGCGCGCGCTCTTCGGCGTCGCCGATCGAATTGAGTTCGAGGCGGATGTTTTCCAGGCCCAGGTCGTCCCACAGGCGGCGGCACAGCATGATCATCTCGGCATCGACGTCGGGACCGGTGAAGCCCACGGCTTCGCAGCCGAACTGGTAGAACTGGCGATAGCGGCCGCGCTGCGGACGCTCGTGGCGGAACATCGGTCCCGTGTACCACACGCGCTTCGGACCTTCGTACACCAGGTTGTGTTCGATGACAGCGCGCACCGCGCCGGCCGTGCCTTCAGGACGCAGGGTCAGCTGGTCGCCGTTCATCGAATCGGTGAACGAATACATCTCTTTTTCAACGATGTCGGTAACGGCGCCGATGGCGCGCTTGAACAGCGCCGTGTCTTCCACGATCGGCGTGCGGATCTGCTGGAAGCCGTAGCTTTGCACCACCGATTGCGCAGTGTTCTCGAACAGCTGCCACAGGTGCGAGTCCTGCGGCAGGATGTCGTTCATGCCTTTGACGGCGGTGATTTTTTCAGCTTTTTTATTTTCGGACATGGTTCTGATTTCGTTAAAAACTAGACTGCGGCAGTCTTGCTGTAATTGGTCTTGACGTAATTGAGGACGATCTCGTGGAACTCTTCCACGATGCGCTCGCCGCGCAAGGTCGCCACCTTGGCGCCATCGACAAAGACCGGCGCGGCCGGCGATTCGCCGGTGCCGGGCAGGCTGATGCCGATGTTGGCGTGTTTCGATTCGCCGGGACCGTTGACGATGCAGCCCATCACGGCCACGTTCATCGCTTCCACGCCCGGGTAGGTTTTTTTCCACTCCGGCATCTGGTCGCGCAGGAAGGTCTGGATGTTGTCGGCCAGCTCCTGGAACGTTGTTGACGTGGTGCGGCCGCAGCCGGGGCACGCGATCACCATTGGCGTAAACTTGCGCAGGCCCATGGTTTGCAGGATCTCCTGTCCTACCACCACTTCCTTGGTGCGGTCGCCACCCGGTTCCGGCGTGAGCGAGATGCGGATGGTGTCGCCAATGCCCTCTTGCAGCAGCACCGACAACGCAGCGGTGGACGCCACGATGCCCTTGCTGCCCATGCCCGCCTCGGTCAGGCCCAGGTGCAGCGGATAGTCGCAGCGCTTGCCCAGTTCGCGGTACACGGCGATCAGGTCCTGCACACCGGAGACTTTGCACGACAGGATGATCTTGTCGCGCGCCAGGCCCAGTTCTTCGGCACGGACAGCATTCTCGATTGCCGACGTGATCAACGCTTCGTACATCACCTGCTGCGCGGTCCATGGCTCGGCACGGCCGGCGTTTTCGTCCATGATGCGCGCCAGCAGCGCCTGGTCCAGGCTGCCCCAGTTGACGCCGATACGCACCGGCTTGTTGTAGCGGGCCGCGACTTCGATCATCTGCGCGAACTGGGTGTCGCGTTTGGCGCCCTTGCCCACGTTGCCCGGATTGATGCGGTATTTCGACAGCGCCTTGGCGCACTCGGGATAGTCGTTGAGCAGCGTGTGGCCGTTGTAGTGGAAGTCGCCGACCAGCGGCACATCGACGTCCATCTTGTCGAGCTGTTCGCGGATGTACGGCACGGCTTCGGCCGACTCCGGACGGTCCACGGTCAGACGCACCAGCTCGGACCCGGCACGCGCCAGGTCGCGAATCTGGATCGCGGTTTCGATGGCGTTGGCGGTGTCGGTATTGGTCATCGACTGCACGACCACGGGGGCGTCGCCGCCTACCCAGATCTGGCGCTGGCCGTGCGCCACCAGCACGCTGCGGCTGGCGCGGCGCGGTGACTGGCCCGAAGGAATAGCTGTTGGCGTAGAAGACATGGTCGTTTAACTCGAAACTGGTATTTGTTGGCTGATGTGGCTTACTTGATGTTCACGCGGGCGATGGTACCGCCTGCAACTTGCGGCAATGCCAGCGGCGCACCGCCCAGCGAAGCCTGCACACCGGCTGGCTTGCCGACGATTAGCAGCGACGGGCCCTTGATGTCGAAGGTTTCGGTGCTGCCGGCCTTGACCACGCGCGAAATCAGCGGCGCGGCGCCCGGACGGCGAATCTCGACCCATGAATCCTCCGCTACTTTCAGCACCAGCGCGGTGCCGGTGACGGCTGCTGCTGCAGTCGTGGCAGCAGCGGCTGCCGGCGCTGCGGTGGTCGTGGCCGGCTGACCGGTCACGGTAGGCGCCGGCGTATTGACCGGTGCGGTGGCCGGGGTGGTGGCAGCGGCGGCACCGGCAGCTGGCGCAGGCGCGACGCCGGCCACCGTGCCAGCGTTGGCGGCACTACCGCCATCGACCGGCGGCACCGACACCAGCGGCACATTGGGCGACTGCAGCGGCGCGGTCTCCTGGCCGGGCTTGACCAGCGTGGTTTCCAGCGGCGCGACGGTGGTGTCGGTTTTACCGGGTTCGGTGGCGACGGCAGCGCTATCGGCGCCGCGCTCGAACAGCGCCAGCGTGTGTGCAATCAGGCCGCTCTGGTAGAGGAAAATCCCGCCCACCACGACCACCACTGCCACACCACCCATTACCCAGGCGCCCGTGTGCGAGTTACGCGACTTCATGAGCGGCATGCGCGTGTCGGAGAACGTGGCCGCGATTTCCTTGCGCGGCGGCGACACCTCGGGACTGGTGGGCGAACGCACTTCGATCATGGCCACCAGCGGCGTGGCGTCGATGCGCACCACCTTGGCATAGGCGCGCACGAAACCGCGCGTGACCGCCATATTGGGCAGCGACGCATAATCGCCGGCTTCGAGCGCCACCACCTGGCGCGGCGCCAGTTTGAGCTGGTCGGCGATCTGTTCCACGGTCAGGCCCAGCGCTTCGCGCTGCGCCTTCAACTGTGCTCCGGGCGTAGCCAGGCCGGTTTTGGCCTGGTCTTTTGGCGGTTCTACCCACTCAGAATTCATTGCTGTCTCACTCATCAAACGCCCCACGTTGATAAGCAGCATACTCGGCCGAGCCGGGGTAGCGGGACCGCAACTGCGTGACCCAACCAGCTTGTTTTCCCGTATCGCCCACTTGATGCTGCACTTTAATCCCGAGCCACAGCACATCGGCCGTCAAGCTCTCCATCTTTGCCACGTCGGCCAGGCGGGTCACGAAGAAATGGGCACGCTGGACATCGCGTTTTTCCACGTAAAGCCGCACCAGGTTGGCGTTGGTGGCCGGCAGATCGGGCGTCAACTGCAACGCTTGCAGCAGATAACGCTCCGCGCTGGCGTAATCCTTGATTTTCAATGCACACGCGCCGGCATTGTTGGCGGCGCTGGCCGGCGAGCGGTAAGCGCGGTTGGCCAGCGCCGCGTCGAACAGCGGCAGCGCCTCGACCACGCGGCCGCTCTCGCACAAAAAAGAGCCGTAATTGTTGGCCAGGTCCGGATTTTCCGGCGCCAGCTTGCGGGCGCGGCGGAAATTCTCGTCGGCGGCAGCGGTATGACCCAGTGCCTGTTCGATCAGGCCGCGCAAGCCCAGCGCTTCGGCGTTATCGGGCTCGGCAGCGAGCGCCAGCTTGATTTCGCCCAGCGCCACCGCGTACTGGCCCTGCTCGAAATAACCGACCGCCAGTTGCGTGCGGATCGCTGCCTTGCGCTCGGCGCTGCCCGGCGCCCGTGCGCTGTCGGCGCCACGGGCAGATTGTGGACTATCCGGGGTCGTGACGCAACCGCCCAGTGCGCCGGCCAGCAGCGGGAACATCCCGAGCATGGCCAAGCGATACCGGTTGCGCTGCGCCCAACCCGCCATCAGGAATGGATCTCCACGATCTTGCCGAAATTGGCGCCGAACTTTTGCTGGTACTCGGCCATCTTGCCCATGCGCTCCTGGACGCGGGTGCGGTCCTGGACTTCGCCAGCGAGCTGGCCGCAGGCGGCGTCGATGTCGTCGCCACGGGTTTTACGGATGGTGGTGACCAGGCCGGCATCGACCAGGATCTGGGCGAACGCCTTGATGCGCGGATTTTTCGAGCGCAGCAGGCCCGATTCCGGGAACGGATTGAACGGAATCAGGTTGAACTTGCAGTTGATCCCATCGACCGGGTGCTGCACCAGCGCGATCAGTTCGCGCGCGTGCTCGTCGCTGTCGTTGACGCCGTCGAGCATGCAGTATTCAAACGTGATGAAGTCGCGCGGCGCGTATTGCAGGTAGCGCTTGCAGGCAGCGATCAGTTCTTTCAGCGGATATTTCTTGTTCAACGGGATCAGGCCGTTGCGCAGCTCGTCGTTGGACGCGTGCAGCGAGACGGCCAGCGCCACCGGCACTTCCTGCGCCAGGCGGTCGATCATGGGCACCACGCCCGAGGTGGACAAGGTCACGCGGCGGCGCGACAGGCCGTAGGCGTTATCGTCCAGCATCAGCTTGAGTGCTGTGGCAGTCGGTTCGAAATTGAGCAGCGGCTCGCCCATGCCCATCATGACCACGTTGGTGATCTGGCGTTCGCCCTTGGGGCCGGGCTCGATGCCCTTGGTGCGGCGCAGTTCGAACTCGGCCATCCATAACTGGCCGATGATTTCGCCGACCGACAGGTTGCGCGAAAAGCCCTGCTTGCCCGTCGAGCAGAAGCGGCAGTTCACGGCGCAGCCAGCCTGGGTGGAAATGCACAGCGTGCCACGGTTTTCTTCCGGGATGAACACGGTTTCGACCGCGTTGCCATTGCCGACGTCGATCAGCCATTTGCGGGTGCCGTCGGTGGACGTGTTGTCGCTGATGATGGCTGGCGCGGCAACAAAGGCGCGGGTTTTCAGTTTGTCGCGCAGCGACTTGGCCAGATCGGTCATGCTGTCGAAATCCGACGCACCGAATTGGTGGATCCAGCGTTGCAGTTGCTTTGCGCGGAACGGCTTCTCCCCCAACTCGGCGCAATAAGCGATGAGCTGCGCGGGATCGAAGTCCAGCAAGTTGGTCAGAGGTGCGTTCATAGTCAGTCCAAACAATACAAAAAGTTTCCGTTTCCACCAAGGCGGAAACGGAGACATTACAAAAATTACTTGCCGAAGAAGTAGGCGATTTCTACTTGTGCGGCTTCTACTGCGTCCGAACCGTGAACGGCGTTGGCATCGATCGAGTCGGCGAAGTCAGCACGGATGGTGCCTTTGTCAGCCTTCTTAGGATCGGTAGCGCCCATCAGTTCGCGGTTTTTCAGGACGGCGTTTTCGCCTTCCAGGGCCTGGATCATGACTGGACCCGACACCATGAAATCAACCAGATCCTTGAAGAAGCCGCGCTCTTTGTGCGCAGCGTAGAAGCCTTCAGCTTCTTCACGCGACAGTTGCTTCATTTGCGCAGCAACGATCTTCAGGCCAGCGTTTTCGAAGCGGCTGTAGATTTGGCCGATTACGTTTTTTGCAACTGCGTCTGGTTTAATGATCGACAGGGTGCGTTCGATTGCCATTTGAAAAACTCCAATAAAAAGAAAGGTTTAAAACAAGAATTGATAGTTCAATCAACCTTCGATTTTAACATAGAACACTACGGACTTTCGAGAACCGGCACCAGATTGGCCCGAACAATGGCTCACGATAGAGCATTTTGAAGCCGCGCAAGCACGATATCGGGCATTTGAAGCCGGTTTAAGCCCTCTTTAAGGGCTTTTGCCGCAGTTTTTTCGGTAATGTCGCGCGGGCGTGCTATCCTTTTATCTAAGCGGATTGCTCCGCACCAACTATTGGAGGCATCATGAACAACTTGCAACAAAACACCTACGACCTGAGTACCGGTCGCCGGGCGGTGCAGCACAACGTGTTGCGTAACACGTACTGGCTGCTGGCGCTGTCGATGATCCCGACCGTGCTGGGCGCTGCACTCGGCATGGCGCTGCACCTGCCATTGGGCGGCGGCCTGATGATGATCGTGTTCCTGGCTGGCGCCTTCGGCTTCATCTGGGCCATCGAAAAGAACAAGAACTCCGGCCTGGGCGTAGCCTTGCTGCTGGGCTTCACGTTCTTCATGGGTATCATGCTCACACCGCTGCTCACCCGCATCATGGGCTTTTCCAACGGCGGCACGCTGATCATGATGGCCTTCGGTGGTACGGCTTCGGTGTTCGCAGTACTGGCATCGATCGCCACCGTGACCAAGCGTGATTTCTCGGGCATGGGCACCTGGCTGTTCGCCGGCGTGATCGTGCTGATCCTGGCATCGCTGGCCAACATCTTCTTCGCCATCCCTGCCCTGAGCATCGTGATCTCGGTCGTGGCCATCGCCATCTTCTCGGCTTACATCCTGTACGACGTGCAGCAGATCGTCAACGGCGGCGAAACCAACTACGTCAGCGCCACCCTGCGCCTGTACTTGGACGTCTACAACATCTTCACCAGCCTGCTGTCGCTGCTGGGCTTTGCGGGCGGTAGCCGCGACTAAGCTGTAGCGCTGCAGTGCAAAAAGCCGGCTTCGCGCCGGCTTTTTTTACGTCTGCGTTTTAGCGCTATCCCGTTAACGCGCATTACCCCGCACCTGGAAACGGCTGCTGGCCACGACCTTCTCGGCCGCGTCCACCAGCGCCAGTTCGTGGGTGCCCGGTTGCGGGGTCCAGGAGAAGTCGGCACTGGCGGCGGCCAGGGCGGCGCCGTTCAGGCGCCAGGTCAGGCCTTGTGCAGCCTGGGCGTGGAACATCACCCGTTCGCGGCCGGCCGGGATGTCGGGGTCGATGGCGATCACGCTGCCGGGTGCGGGGTAGACGATGGCCGGTGGTTGGCCGGCATCGCTGTCCTGCACCAGCGCCACAACCGGGGTTTCGGTGCCGGCCAAAAACCATTCGGCGCGGGCCGGTTCCAGCGCCGGCTGCCAGGCCACCTGGCGCCGTACCACGCCGGCCGGCGCTGCCGGTGCGCGGCTGGGCTGGCCGTGGTGCAGGTAGTCCATCACGTCGCGCCACACCGGCGCGGCGCCCGTCACGCCCGAGACGTCCCACATGGCCTGGCCATCGAAGTTGCCGACCCAGACGCCGACGGTGTAGCGGTCCGAGTAACCGATGCACCAGTTGTCGCGCATGTCCTTGCTGGTACCGGTTTTCACAGCGCTCCAGAACGTGGTGGCCAGCTCGTTTTTCAGCCCGAAAGTCGTGCTGCGCGCGCCGCGGTCGGCCAGGATGTCGCCGATGATGAAGCTGGTGCGCGCATCGAACACCCGCAGCGGCTTGGCTGCCGCGCTGCCACCTGCCCTGGCGCCTGCCCCCCCACCGGCAAGTGCGTCAACCGTGTCCACCAGCCTGGCCGGCGCATACAGGCCGCCATTGGCCAGCGTGCGGTAGGCATTGGTCAATTCGAGCAGCGACACTTCGGCCGAGCCGAGCGCCAGCGAGTAGCCGTAGTAGTCGACCGATTCGGTCAGGCTGCTCAGGCCCACATCGCGCAGGCGCGCGTAAAAGCGGTCCAGGCCCGTCATTACCAGGGTGCGCACGGCCGGCACGTTGAGCGAGCTGGCCAGGCTGGTGCGCACGCTGACATACCCTTTAAAACCCTTGTCGTAGTTCTGCGGCGCGTAGGTGCCGGCCCCGGTGGCGATCCCGAAGCTGCTGTCGTCCATCAGCGAGGCGGCGGTAAGCAGGCGGCGCTCCAGCGCCAGCTGGTACAGGAACGGCTTCAAGGTGGAGCCGGCCTGGCGCAGCGCGGCCACGCCATCGACTTCTGCGCCACCAGCGTTGCCGACATATGCCAGGATGTCGCCGCTGGCGTTGTCGAGCACCAGCACTGCGCCGTCGTTGACGTTGCGCGCGGTAAGCGCCATCAACTGCTGGCGCAGCGCGCCTTGGGCAAAGCGCTGCACGTCGGCGTCGAGCGTGCTGCGCACCGACTGCCCGGCTGCCATTCCGGTCAGCAGTTGTTGCGCCACCTGCGGCGCTGGCGCCAGCCCGGCAGCCAGTTGCGGCCGGCCCAGTGCAATCGCGGTACGCAATTCGATGTCGGCGCAGGTGGCCGGCATGCGCAGCTCGCGCGCCAGTGCGCAGGCGCGCTGCGACACCAGGCGCGGCGCGGCCGATGGTGCGCGCAGCAGGCTGGCCAGGATGGCCGACTCGGTCAGGTTCAGCCCCGAAGGCGCCTTGCCGAACAGCCCGCGCGAGGCGGCGCCCACGCCCTGTAACTCGCCCCGGAACGACACCAGGTTCACATAGGCTTCGATGATCTGGCGCTTGGTCCAGCCTGCATCGAGCTCGCGCGCGGCCTGGATCTGGTCCCACTTCTGGCCCCAGCTACGTCCCTTCGACTTCGGCAGCAAGGCCGGATCAAGCAGCGCCGCCAGCTGCATGGTGATGGTGGACGCGCCGCGCGGGCGGGTGCGGAACAGGTTGTCCCACGCCGCCTTGGCCGCCGCGTTCCAGTCCACGCCGCCATGCTCGTAGAAGCGCTGGTCCTCCGCTTGCAGGATCGCCGCCGGCAAGGCGGGCGAGATATCGTCAAACGACACCCAGTCGAGCCGGCGCGCCTGCATGTCGATGCGCAGCGACTGTACCGGTACACCGTGGCGGTCGAGCAGTACAGCCTCCGAGCTGCGGTATGCTGCGCGCACCTGTTCCGGCGTGGGTATGGACGATGCCGCCGATGCTGCCGGCTGGGCCAGCGCTGCGCAGGCGGCCAGCGCCAGCGACCACGAAAATGTCCGTGCCCCCGCCCCCGCCCATCTACGGGTATTTGCCCAAGCGCGTACCGGCACGGCGATCCGCTCAGCCATCCCGCTCATTTGACCACCACCTGCGCGTTGGGCGCGGCGCCGAACATCTCGGGGCTGTACAGCGCTTCCACCCGCGTGGGCGGCAGGTTGAACTGGCCGGGATTGTTCAGCCGCACCGTGTACTCGACACTCCATTTACCCTTGGGGACGAATTCGTAAAACGCCCGGTAACCGTCGAAGCTGCGCTCCTCGAACGCCAGCCACGCCCAGCCGGCCTTGCGATTGCCCCGGTCCAGCAGCGCCGCGTCACGCCCCAGTCCAGAACCGAGCACGGTGGCGCTGGCGGGAATCGGATCGTCGACCACCACCCAGGTCATGTCCGACTGCGCTTCCAGCTCGAGCCGCACCCGGTACACATCGCCGCGCGACCACACGCCGCGCGTCTTCTGCTCGACCGGCGTGATGGTCTTTTCGATGGTGTAGCCGCTCGATACCGGCGCCTTGAGCGGCAGCGCCGCCAGCGTGCGCACCGTTACCCACGGTTTGCCGGTGCCGGCGTGGACCAGGTCCAGCGTGCTGCTGCCCTTCGGCCATGGCAGTGCGACGGTGGCCGACTTGAGGTCGGTAGTCGGCGCGGCTTTCGGATCGGCCGGAATTCCGGACTTGCTGCCAGCCTTGACCCCGACCTCTACGCCTGCATTGCTGCCAACGCTGGCATCAGCAGACACCGCACCGAAACTCACCGACTTGCTGGCCCCACCCAACGCGGCAGTCGCGCTGCCGGTTACCGGCGCGCGCTCGAACACGGCGCTGAAACGGTCCATGGCCAGCACACCCCAGGCGTTCGACACGGTCGTATCCCAGTGCCCCGCGCGCTGGCGTCCCAGGGTGCCGCGCGCCAGCCGTCCCATGTCGGCGCGCCAGGCGGGATTGTCGGCCATGGCCAGCAGCAGGCGGTTGGCGTTGCTGTCGGCCGACGACATCAGCCACCACCAGTTGTCGGTGCGCTCGGTGGCAAAGCCCATGGTCGTGCCTTGCAGGTTCAGGCGCGCACGCAGGATCTGCTCGGCCTGGGCCAACTGCCTGGCCTGCTGCGGCAGCTGGGGCGAGCGTTTCAGCACCAGGTACCAGTCGATCACGGCCGACGTGGGCCACAGGTTGGGCGCGACCGTGAACGATTCGAGGTCGTCGTGGTTGATGGCTTTGCTGCGCGAGAGCGCCTCCAGCGCCGCCACCTTGCGCACCGCAAGGTCGGCCGTGGACAGCGGCGATTCGAGCCACAGCTTGCCCTGCACAAAGGCCTGCAAGCCCGACTCCATGCGCGCCTTGAGTTCCGCCGGAATCTCGTAGCCGGCCTCCTGGCTGGCCGACAGCACGTAGGCGGTCAGGCTGTCGCTGCCGTGCAGCATGGGAGCGAAGTACTTGACCAGGCCATTGCTGTCCATGTGCGCCGGCAAGGTGGCCACCGCCGTGCGCCACAGTGCCGGATCGCGCAGCGCGATCGCGCGCGAGGTCACCTGCTCGAAGCAGCGGTACGGATAGTCGCGCATGAAGTCGCGCACGCCCGGCAGGTCGCCGCCCAGGCGCGCACTGAACTGCGCCTGCACCGCGCCGCGCCCCGGCAGCGCATCGTCGGGCAGGCGCATCGCCAGCGACTGCTTGCCATCGAGTTGCAGCAAGGTCGCTTGCGTGGTGCGCACCGGTACCGCCGGCGCCACTTTCTGGCTGACCTTGATGCTGTCGCGCGCGCCGTTGCCTGCATTCGCCACGGTGGCCCCCACCTCCCACGCCAGCGCGGTCACGCCGGCCGGCACCTGGTAGTCCCAGCCGATTTCCTTCGCCTGCCCCGCCTCGAGTGCGACCTTTTGGGTGGGCAGCGTCTGCGCGCCCGCCCTGGCCGTCAGCGCCACGTCGAGCGCGGCGGCGGTGGTGTTGCGCACCGTGTAGATGGCGCGCAGGCGGTCGCCCTCGCGCACCAGCGCCGGCAAGCCGGACAGCAGCATCAGGTCCTGCGTGCTGCGCACCTCGGCCTGGCCGGTGCCAAACAGGCCTGCCTGGGCGCTGGCGATGGCGACGATGCGAAACGCCGTGAGCGAGTCGTTCAATGGCACTTCGACCGAAGCCGTGCCGTCGGCGGCGAGCGCCACCTGCGCCTTCCAGAACAGCAGCGTATCGAACAGCTCGCGCCCGCCGCCCTTGCCGCCGCCGCCGCCAGCCGCCACCGCCTTGCGGCCGAAGTGGCGCTTGCCCACCACCTGCATCTGGGCGGTGGCCGTCTGCACTTGCAGGCTGCGCTGCTGCATCATGGCGTCGAGCAGGTTCCAGCTGGTGTTGGGCATCAGTTCCAGCAGCCCCACATCGACCGCCGCCAGCGCCACTTCGGCACCCGCCGGCGGCGCCGAACCGTCCGCGCGCGTGACCCGCACCCTGACCTTGGCCCTGTCGCGCACCTTGTACACCTGCTGGTCGGTATCGACCTGCACCTTCAGTTCATTGGCGGCCCAGCCTACCCGCACCGGCGCGATACCAAGCTTGTAGGCGGGCTTGCCCAGGTCCACCAGCGCGGTCGGCTGCACGCCGGCCACGCGCCCGCGCACCACCAGCGCCGAGACATACACATTCGGTGCGTAACCGGCCTTGATCGGCACCGTGAACACCGGCGCGCTGCCCGCGAGCGGACGCACATAGCTGTCGATCACGCCCTCGCGCTCCACCGTCACCAGGGCGGTCGCCGCGCGGAACGGCATCCGTACCTGGAAGCTGGCGTCCTGGCCCGGCTCGTAGCGTTTGTGTTCGGGCAGCAGGTCGATGCGGTCGTTGTCTGACACGTTGAACCACCAGTCGTCGCCATCGGCCACCCACGTTTCGCGGTGGGCGGTGGTCACGCGCTGCTGCGCGTCCTGGGTTTGCGCGCGCAGGATCAGGTTACCCGCCGCCGGCGCCTTGACCTGGCATACCAGCAGCCCCTTGGCGTCGGTGCGTCCTTCGCAAGCGTGACCCAGCGCTTTCACTTCGCTGCTGTTCTCGTAGGCGTAAAAGCCGCCGACCAGGCGACGCCGGTGCGAAGTCGATTCACGCTGGAAGAAGTCCACAGACACCGGCGCATCGGCCACCGGCTTGCCTTGCAGGTCGAGCACCACCACCCGGAATTTGAGCGCGTCGCGGCTCAGTACCCAGCCGTCGGGCGTGATGCCCACCACCACGGCCGCAGGCCACAGGCCTACGCGGGTGGCGGCGGACAGGGTTTCGCCGTTGGCGTCCTGGTACGACAGCTCGGCCGCCAGTTCGCGCGGCACGGTCACCGCCGGCAGTTGATCGATGGTGACGCGGGCGCCGCCGGCCTTGTCCAGCGTGATATTGCGGGTGCGGACAGCGCCACCCACGGCGCCACCGCTTTCCTCGTTTTCACCGTCATCGAAAACGCCCTCGTCCTCGTCGAACGCACCGCCGCTGCGCTCCACGCCCACCTTCACATCGCCATTGCTGAACGTGAAGTCGCCGTAATCGTCGAAGCTCACCGGCTTGTCCTGCACCAGGGTGCGCAACTGCACCGGCGCGTCACCGGCGCCGCCGCCGGACAGGTAGCTCAGTTGCAGATCGAGGTCGAGCGCGGCTGCCTGCACCGCCGGCGCCTTGGGCCCCTGCAGCAGCGCCTTCATGGTCGGCACGCGGAACTGCTCGACGCGGAAGCGGCCAGCCGCGCGGCCGCCAACCAGCACCTGGTACCAGCCCTGGCGCGCGTCAAGCGGGATCTTCCAGTCGTTGGCGGCGCTGCCGTTGGCGCGCCAGGCCAGCGGCAGTTCGTAGCGCTGGTCGCTGCCCTCGTGGATCACGAACATGCTGGCCGGGAGCGACTGGTTCGGCTCGAGCGCGAAGCCGTGCATGACCTTGCGGCGCTGGAAGTGCTTCATGTGTACCGTTTCGCCGGCGCGCAGCAGGGTGCGATCGAAGACCGTGTTGGCCACCACGTTGTCGGCGCCGCCATATTCGGTGGGCAGGTTGAAGCGCCAGCTCTCGATGCCGCGATCCCATTTCGACAGGGTGAACGTCATGTCGGCGCCGTGGCGCGCGCTGACGAACAGGCCTTCGCGCGCTTCGCACGAGGGTTCCGCCAGTTCTTTGGCGATGTTGGCCACGCCGTCGCTGTTGGTCGCGCCCTGCCACAGCAGCTTGCCGGTGCAATCGCGCACGGCCACCCTGGCGCCAGCCACCGGCTGGCCCTTGTCGAGCGAAGTGACCCACACCAGCGACGACTGCGCGCCGCGTTTGAAGTGCGCCACCAGGTTGGTCACCAGTGCCGCCGAACTGACGTACGCGGTCCGGCGCTTGCCGGATAAAGCTTCGCCCAGGCGCGGGCTGGCCAGTTCCACCACGTAGAAGCCCGGTTTTTTCAACGGAATGCCCACCACTTCGAACTGCTGGCGCCCGCCCGGTTTGGGCATGGTAAAGCGCTGCACGCGGTCGGCGCTGCCGTCCTTGACTTCGAAGCCGGCCAGCAGCGGCTTGAACAACTGTTCGTGGTACAGCTCCTGCGGTTCCCAGCCGCCGTTGTAACTCATGCGGCCGAGCCAGCGCACGATCTGCCGGTCCTGCTGCTCGTCGGTGGCGCCTTCGTTGACGCGCAGCGATGCGCCATCGATATCGACGGCCGCCAATTTTGCAGCAAGCGCCGCCTCCACGTTGCGCACGGTGACCGGCAGCAGCTTGTCGCCCTGCGCTTCGATGATGCCGAAGCGCGCGGGGAATTTGACCAGCGGCGGCTGGGCGTCGGTGGTGATCGTCATCGGAAAGCGCGCGGCGTTGAGCAGCAGGCGGCCCGCATCATCTTTCAGCCCGGCCGGCAGCGCCAGGCGCAAGGCGCTGCTGGCCGGCAGCGGTCCCGCAAAGCTGATGCTGTCCACGTAGTCGGCCCTGGCCTGGTATTTTTCCACTTCTGGCTTGAAGACCTTAGCGCCAGGGCCGGTCAGGGTGGCGGCCAGCGCATCGGTGCGCCGCACCGGCGCGGAGAAGGTCACGCGGGTGGGCAGGAACGGCAGGCAGCCGGCTTTGGGCGAGAGCCGTTCGCAGGTAAATTTGGCGGTAAAGTCGGGCCGCGTGCGGAACGCCAGCGCCTGGTCCTGGCGCGTGGCGATGCCGTTGTCGGCCGCCATGCCAGCGCCCCACACCAGCGCCACTTTGGCCTTGGCCGGCAACGGCCGCTGGCATTGCAGCACCACCAGGGGCAAACGTTCCAGGCGCTTGTCCTTGACCACCATGCCCGCATGCCACACCACGCCGCGCGCCTTGAAGTACAGCGACAGGTAGCGCTGCGTAAACGCCTTGCGCTGCGCGAGGATCTGTTCGCGCTCGGCGCCGGCCAGGACGCGCACGCCGATTTTTTCGTGGATGCCCTCGGCGCGGCACCAGGCGTGCTGCGCGACGGTGGCGTCGCTGGCCGGCGCATCGAGGCCGAGCACGAAAATCTGCCGCTCGTCGATTTGCGATCCCGCGTATGGCAGCATCTCCACCACGGCCGGACCGCCGGTGTCAAAACCGAAGCGGCGCTCGCCCGCCACCGGCTGGCCGGCCAAGTCGCGCGCATCCGGTTTGACCGTGAAGCTGCACGCCACGCCGGCCGGTAAGTCGCGCTCGAAGTCGTAGCTCCAGTTGCTGCCGTCGATCCAGCGGCCCTTGCCCGGTTCGGCGCAATCGACCGTGAACGGGTCGCCCAGGCGCATGTCGCCGAGCGGCACCATCTGGCCGCTGAAACGCGCGGTCACCTGGCGCACGCCCTTGACGGTGCCGGTGGGCGAAAATGCGGTGATGGCGGTTTGCGCCAGTGCCAGGAGTGGCAGGCCGCAGAACGCGGCGGCGCAGAGGAAGCGAAACAGGGAACGCATGCAAGCTCCGTTGCTCAATTATTATGAGCCCAGTGTTGCAAACGCCCCCTGCAAAGTCAATCTGATTTACTGCGCGAGATTAAACACCGCCATCGATTCCACGTGCGACGTATGCGGGAACATGTTGACCACGCCCGCCTTGTCGAGCACATAGCCGGCACCGACCAGGATGCCGGCGTCGCGCGCCAGCGTCGAGGGACTGCACGACACGTACACCAGCCGCTGCGGCAACAGGTCGGCGCGGGTCTGGCTCAGTTCCACCAGCGCTTCGCACAGGGCGGCAGCGCCGTCGCGGGGCGGGTCGATCAGCATGCGGTCGAACTTGCCCAGTTCGACCAGGTGCTCGGCCGTCACCAGGAACAGGTTGCGGGTGTAGAACGTGGTTTTATCGGACAGGCCGTTGGCCTTGGCGTTGTCGAGCGCGCGCTCGGACAACGTGGTGCTGCCTTCGATACCGACCACTTCACGCGCCTGGGTGGCCAGCGGCAGCGTGAAGTTGCCGAGGCCGCAGAACAGGTCGGCCACGCGGTCTTGCGGCTGCACTTCCAGCAGGCGCAGTGCCTTGGCGACCAGCACGCGGTTGATGTAGTGATTGACCTGCGTAAAATCGACTGGCTTGAACGGCATCTTGATGCCGAATTCCGGCAGCAGGTAGTGCAGGTCCGGGCCCAGCGGGTAGTACGGCGCGGCGGTTTCCGGGCCCTTGGTTTGCAGCCAGAACTGGATGCCATGCTGGTCGGCGAACGCCTTGACCTTGACTTCATCGTCGGCCGTCATCGGCGCCATGATGCGCAACACCAGCGCGGTGACGCCCTCGCCGATCGCCACTTCGATTTGCGGAATCTGGTTGTACAGGGAGAGCGAACCGATCAGCGCGCGCAGCGGCAGCAGCAGGTCGGAAACATGGCGCGGCAGGATTTCGCAGCTCTGGATGTCGGCCACGAATGCCGAATGCTTTTCGTGGAAGCCGACCAGCACCGTGTCCTTCTTGACCACGTGGCGCACCGACAGGCGCGCGCGGTAGCGGTATTCCCAGGTGGGGCCGTACATCGGCCGCATCACGGTCAGCGGTTTCACTTTGCCGATGTGCCACAGGTTATCTTCGAGCACGCGCTGCTTGATCGCCACCTGCGCGGTCGGTTCCAGGTGCTGCATCGAGCAGCCGCCGCACATATTGAAGTGCGGGCACTTGGGTTGCACGCGCATCGACGATTCGCGGTGCAGCGTGGTCATGCGAGCCATTTCCCAGTTCTTCTTTTTCTTAAAGGTGGTGAAGCTGACGCGCTCACCGGGCAGCGCACCCTCGACAAACACCACCTTGCCTTGCGAACCGTCTTCGTTTTCCAGGTGGCCGACGCCGTTGGCGTCCATGCTGAGCGATTTAATCTCGAGAATGGTATCTTGCATAAAATTCAAAATGAGTAGAAGGACGCCGGCCCGTCCGGGCACGCCGGGGGCGGTGGTGGCACAGGGGCAGTATGATAGCAGAAGGGGGAACTACAGCAGCGAATCGCGGACCACGCCACGCGCCGCCATTGCCCGCTTGAGCTTGATGAGGGCTTCCTGCTGGATCTGGCGCACGCGCTCGCGGGTAACGCCCATTTCCTCGGCCAGGGTTTCCAGCGTGGCCGGATCGTCGTTATCGAGGCCGAAGCGGCGCATGATCACGATGCGCTGCTTGTCGGGCAGCTTGGTGAGCCAGTCGCGCATCAGCACCGTCATTTCGTGATGCTCGGCGCGGGCGTCGGGACTGTCGTCGCTGTCGCCGGGCAGCAAGTCCATCAGCGACGATTGCGGATCGTTGTCGAGCGGGGCGTCGAGCGAGGTGGCGTGCTCGGACAAGGCGAGAATGTCCTGCACCTCTTCCACCGGGCGGCCGACCAGAGCGGCGATGTCCTCGGCGGTGGCGTCCTTGCCATCGTGCTGCTGCGCTTCCAGGTGGTATTTGCCGCGCAAGATCTGGTTCAACTCGCGCACCATGTGCACCGGCAGCCGCACCGTGCGCGCCTGGTTCATGATGGCGCGCTCGATGCTCTGGCGGATCCACCAGGTGGCGTACGTGGAAAAGCGGAAACCGCGCTCCGGCTCGAACTTGTCGATCGCGCGCATCAGGCCGATGTTGCCTTCTTCGATCAGGTCGAGCAGCACCACGCCGCGGTTGATGTAGTGCTTGGCGATTGAGACCACGAGGCGCAGATTGTGCTCGATCATGGTCTGCCGGGCGGAAAAATCACCGGCCTTGGCCAGGGTGGCGTAATGCACTTCCTGCGGCGCGGTGAGCAGCGGCCGGGTGCCGATCTGGTTCAGGTAGTGCTGGGTGGTGTCGGTGGACAGTTCCGCCGCCAGCACTTTTTTCAGTTCATCGACGGGTTCGAGCACGCTGGCGCCGATGCCGATTGCTGCCGCCCCATCTTCCGCAAGGTCTTCGTCATCGACTGCATCGTTGTCGCGGAAGTCTTCCGGGACATCGTCATCGAGCGGATCGTGGGGCGTGTTTGTCATGGCTCGGCTCGGATCATTTCAACGCTCGTCGGACGGCGGTCAACGGGCCGGCAGGAACTTCGACGGATCCACCGGTTTGCCCTGCTGGCGGATCTCGAAGTGCAGCTTGACCGAGTCGGTATCGGAGTCGCCCATCTCGGCGATCAACTGTCCCTTGGTCACGCTCTGCCCTTCCTTGACCAGGATGGTGCGGTTGTGCGCATACGCGGACAACAGCGTATTACTGTGCTTCACAATCACCAGATTACCATAACCACGGATGCCGCTGCCGGCAAACATGACTTTTCCGGCCCCGGCCGCGACGACGTGCTGGCCGGCCTTTCCGGCGATGTCCACGCCCTTGTTTTTACCTTCGTCGAAGGTGGCGATCACGCGTCCTTCGGCCGGCCACATCCACGAGAGTTTTTCGTCTTCGGCGCTCAGGCCCGCCGCCGGTGCCGTTACCGGCGGCCGCGCGGCTGGCGGCGTGGTGGTGGTGGCAGGCGGCGTCGCGGGCCTGGTGGTGGCGGCCGTCGCCGGCGCGTCGCCGTCCGGGCGTTGCAGCTCGGCCAGGGTGGCGTCGGTGTACGGACGCTTCTCGCCTTTTGGTCCGGTCTTGCGCGCGACCACGGCCGGCGCGGTGGCCTTGTCGCTCGGCGGCATGATGATGGCGGCGGTTTCCACCCCGCTGCTGTTCGGGGCTGCGTTGCCGGCCTCGGGTGGCAGCACGCGCAGTACCTGGTCCACCTTGATGTCGTTGGGGTCGTTGAGGTTGTTCCAGGTGACCAGGTCGCGGTAGTTCTGGCCGTATTCGAGCGCAATGCGGATCAGGGTGTCGCCCTTGCGAACCGTGTACAGGCCACGCTCGTCGCGCGACACTTGCGCGGTCTGGCTCGGCGTGGAAGGTTTCACGGCCGGCCGTGCGACGGGGCGGTCGATGACCGGGGCTTGACTCGGGGCGGTGCTGCAAGCGCTGAGGAAAGCCAGCGCCAGGCTCAATACGAGCAGATTGCTTTTATTAATCATTCTCATCTTAAATTCAATTGTGGTGCAGTGTGCGGCGTGTACCGTGCAACATGCGGTGTGCGGCTGCTCAGGCAGTGCCCGCGCGCAGCGGCACAAAATGGCAATCCTCCAGCGTTTCGCTGGTCCATTGCGCTTTGCCGGTGCGTGTGATCAGCACCAGTTGCTGCGTCCTGTCGCCCACCGGCGCCACCAGCCGGCCGCCGATGGCGAGCTGGTCGAGCAGGGGCTGCGGCACCTGCAAACCGGCAGCAGCCAGGATGATGCCATCGAACGGCGCCGCTTGCGGGAGCCCAAGCATACCATCTCCGTAATGCAAGCGCAGATTCGGCACGCGCAGGGGGCGCAGGTTGGTCTTGGCCAGTTCGTGCAAAGGCTTGATGCGCTCGATCGAATAAACCTCCTGCGCCACGCACGCCAGCACCGCCGCCTGGTAGCCGCAGCCGGTGCCAATCTCCAGCACGCGCTTGAGCTGGCCGCCGTTGCGCAGCACCTCGATCATGCGCGCCACGATGTACGGCTGCGAAATGGTTTGCTGGTGGCCGATCGGCAGCGAAGCGTCGATATACGCTTGCGACACCAGTCCCTGGTCCATGAACATGTGGCGCGGCACGGTGGCCAACGCGTTCAGCACCACCTGATCGCGCACGCCCTGCCTGGCCACCCGCTGCGCCATGGCGTGACGGATCGCATCGGACACCAGCGGCCGGTCGCGGCTGACGATGGGCTGCGCCCGCTCTTGCGCATAGCCATGCGACTTCGATGGCGTGGCCACGGCGGCGGGCCGCTGCTGGCCCGGCACAGGCACATGGCGGGCAGCATTCTGGGTGGCGGTTTGGGGCGTGGCAACGGGGGCAAACACCGGCGCCTTCCTGGCGCCCTTGTCAACAACGGACGAGAGAGGCAAAGGAAAGCTGCGGGGTTTGTCGCTCATGCCAGGCCTTTTTCGAGTGCGGCGAGTTGCGTTTTATGGGTCAGGTCGATTTGCAGCGGCGTGATCGACGTCTTGCCGTGGGTGACCGCGTAAAAATCGGTGCCCTCGCCCGCGTCCTTGCAGGCGCCGGGCGGGCCGATCCAGAAAATTTCGCGCCCGCGCGGATCCTGCGAGCGTATCACGGGTTCGGCCTGGTGGCGACGGCCAAGCCGGGTGGCAGCCACCTGGCCCAGTTGCCCGTAAGGCAAGTTCGGAATATTGACGTTGAGCAGATACGGTCGCGGCAGGGTTTCGGAGTACCGCATCACGATATCGCGCGCATGCAACGCGGCATCGTCGATATGCTCCCAGCCCCACGCGCCTTGCGAGAACGCGATGGCCGGGATGCCGAACAGGTAGCCTTCGGTGGCAGCCGCCACGGTGCCGGAATACAGCGTGTCGTCGCCCATATTGGGGCCATTGTTGATCCCGGAGACCACCAGGTCGGGCCGGTAGTCGAGGATGCCGGTCAGCGCGATGTGGACACAGTCGGTGGGGGTACCATTGATAAAATAGAAACCATTGTCGGCGCGCTGCACCGACAACGGCCGGTCCAGCGACAGGGAGTTGGACGCCCCGGAGCGGTTGCTGTCGGGCGCGACCACCACGATGTCGGCCACCGGTGCCAGGGCCTTGGCCAGGGCGTTGATGCCCGGTGCCAGGTAGCCGTCGTCATTGCTGATCAGGATTCTCATGGCGTAGATTTTACCTGAAGCAACGCCACAACTGCGCATCACGCCCGCTTTGCAAGCAACAAATAATTGCTTGTGAGCTTGGCGATTACCCTGCCTTATGAGCAACGTATGCCATGCCGCTGGACGATGTCCAGTCCGCGCCTGGCTGGTACGGCGTCAGCGCACGCAAATGGGGCGGACGGGCCAGCGCGTCGCCGTAATCGTCCATCGCGGCATCCTGGTGCAATTCTGCAGCCGTCGGCAGTAACGCCGCCTGCTGCACCACGCCGTCAAGCAAAGCCTGGGTGCGCCGGGTGTCCGGGTGCTCGGCGCCCAACCGCCCCGCTTGCGCCCGCACCACCTCGTCGAGCAGGCGGCGGGCACCGTCGAGGTCGCGCGCTACCACCAGCGTGCGCGCCAGCGCGGTCTTGCTGCGCAGGGTGTCGGCGTGCTCGGCGCCCAGGGTGCGCTTGCGGGCGGCCAGCACTTGCTCCTGGGCATGGCGCGCGTGTTCGATGTCACCGCGCTGGAACAGCAATTCCGCGCGCGCGGCCTGGCACGCCAGCGTCAGCAAATGTTCGGGGCCGAGCTGGCGCAGGTAGGCGTCGAGCACGTTGTCCTGGATGTTGAGCGCCTCGGCGGTGCGGTGCTGCTGGGCCAGCGTGGCGGCCAGGTTGGCGCGCGCGGCCAGGGTATCCGGGTGTTCGGGCCCCAGCATGCGCTCGCGCGCGGCGATCACGCCCTCTTCCAGGAATTGCGCCTCATCGAGCTGGCCCTGCAGACGCAGCACGCCGGCCAGGTTGCCCTTGCTGGTGAGCGTGTCGAGGTGGTCGTCGCCCATGGCGCGCTGGCGCAGCGCCAGGCTTTCTTCGAAACACGCGGCGGCCTGGCGCAGCCGGCCCTCCTGCCGGTACATCTCGCCCAGCAGGTTGAGGTCGCGCGCCAGCGGCTGCGACAGCGCGCGGGCGCCGATGCCGGCTTCGCCACCGCCTTGTTCGAGGGCGTGGCGGGTGTCCGCCACGGCGGACAGCAGGTGAATTTCGCGCGCCGACTGCCAGGGAAAGTAGCCGGGACCCAGCCAGTCGAGAAACGCTTCGAAGGTGCGGGTGAGCGAAAAGCGGTCGCCGCCCTGGTCCATGCGCACCGCCAGTTGCTCGCCGTAGGCAAAGGTGCGGGTCTGCTGCAGCTGCACTTCGTCGAAATACGAGTCGAGCGAAACGTGCGGCAAGCCGTAGCAGTCGCGCATCAGGCGCTCGAAGATGGGCTGGTAGCCGATGATGTGCTGCTCGGGCGCGCCGCGCCGCCACTGCGCGCGCTGGATGCTGTCGCCCATCTCGATGCGCGACGGCAGCGGGTACACCAGCAGCGGCCGTTGCTCGTCTTCGTGGCTGCTGCGGTAGGCGGCGGCGCGGGACACCAGCGCCTCGACACCCTCGAGGCTCTGGCGATTCGGGGTAAACACCACCACGAGCTTGCGCGGCAACAGCGTGGTGCAGATACCGGCACTGTCGGTGCGGCCCGTGCGCGAATCGACCAGCACGTAGCGGAAATGGCGCGCCATCTGATCGGCAAAGCAGCGGAACAGCGCCGGGCAACGGTCGAACAGGTCGTCCCAGTGCATCGCGGCCAGCCGTTCGCCGTAGGTATGATCGAAGCGGCCGGCGCGCATCAGGTATAACTGGCTGCTCTGGTCCACCCGGCTCACGTATTGCTGCCAGCCGACTGCCGCCAGCACTTCGTTGGCCAGCGCTTCGCTGTCGGGCGCCGCGCTGTCTTGCGTCGCGCCGCCGGATGCGACGGTGTCGCCTTCGGATTGCGGCCGGTACCGGCTCAGCAGCTGTTCGCGGCATGCCTCGAACAGTTCGAGCACGCCGGGCCGCTCCTCGTGCAGGTCGAAATAATGGTGCAGGCCCGGTGCCTCCATGTCCCAGTCGATCATCAATACGGGCGACGTGGAGTTGTGCTGGCGCGCCAGCAGCACCGCCAGGTTGGACAGGGCCATGGTGCGCCCGGTGCCGCCCTTGTATGAGTAGAAAGTGACAACTTCACCGCTATCGCTGAGCGGCGTTAAGGACAAGGAAACGTTTTCCATGGCAAACCCTTTTTTAAACCCTAACGAGGGAAGTGTGGCGGCGGAATGGCGCGCCATTCCGGTGGGATGTCCGGCATGACAAATCGACCACAGTCATGCCCCGGCGGTGTGCAGCGTTTCAGATGATGGTAGTGCGCGGCAATGCGATCGACGATCCTGGCAATTTCCGGCAGGTAGTCGGGATTATTCTTGAGGTCGCCACTGGCCAGCGTGTAGGTGGAAAAATCGACATACATGCCGGGCCCGGAAATTTGCGGCGGCAGGTTCAATGGGTGGCGCGTCATGATGACCGGGATGATCAGGTGGCTGGGCAGGTCGTACCACTGCCGCCGCTCGGCCTCGATCAATTGCATCGCCGCAAACTCGCGCCGGGTGTAGGCATGGGCTTCGTACTTGGGCGTGTAGATGACGATCATGCACACGCTCTCGCACAGCGCGCGCGCAATTTTGCCATCGAGGTCGTCGCCGCCGCCCAGCTGTTCGCTGTCCACGAACAACTCGTCCTCGTTGTCGAAGTGCGGCTCCAGGTAGCACTTCATGGCCTCGACCAGGTCGTCCTTGAACTTCTTCATGTGCGCATGCTTGCCGTGGGCATAGCTGAAAAAACAACCGTGGCGGATCGTCATGACATCCTCCGTTCCTGCTCCACAAGGCAGCAGCATTTAACCAACTCTAAACATCCACCCGGCAGCGGCTTTGCGCATGCGCAAACGGCAACCAAGCCCAAAAATGGCGTCAACGCACCAGAATTTGGCTTGATTACCACGAGAAAATGCGGTGAAGAAATGTGTAAGCGAAAAGAAAGGAAATCGAGCGCACCGGACGACGCGCTCGGCAGGAAAACCGGAAGTTACTGGTCTTCGAGCGGCGGTTGGTTCAGTTTTTTGAAGAAGTCCAGCACTTCGGCTGCTTCGCGCGTGCGTTTAAACGACGGCAAGCTTTGCCAGATGCGGCGGCCGTAAGGCTTGGAGATCACGCGCGGGTCGCACAGCATCAGCACGCCCTTGTCGTTGACGTCGCGGATCAGGCGGCCGGCGCCCTGCTTGAGGTTAATGATCGCCTCGGGCAAGGTGTGGTGCATGAAGCCGTTCTTGCCCTGCTTTTCCATGACCTCGATGCGGGCGGCCAGCACCGGATCGTCGGGCGGCGCGAACGGCAGCTTGTCGATGATCACCAGCGACAAGGCGTCGCCGCGCACGTCAACGCCTTCCCAGAAACTCTGGCTGCCGACCAGCACGCCGTTGCCGGCTTTGCGGAACTGGTCGAGCAATTCGGTGCGGCCGCGGTCGCCCTGGATGAACAACGGGTAGTTCAGGCCACGCTTTTCGAACTCGTCGCGCAACCGTTCGGCCGCGCGTTTGACGGCACGCAAGGTGGTGCAAAGCAGGAAAGTCTTGCCGCCAGCCGCCTCGATGACCGGCAAGGCCAGGTCCAGCACGGCGTCGGTGTAGCCCATGGAATTGGGGTCCGGCAAGCCTTGCGGCACATATAAAATGCCCTGCTCTTCGTAATTGAACGGGCTGGGCCAGGTGCGCGACGGCTCGTTGGCCAGGCCCATCTGTTCCGAAAAGTGACTGAAATCGTTTTTGACGGCCAGGGTGGCCGACGTGAAAATCCAGCTGCGCGGTACGCCTTCGCGCTGGCCGGAAAAGATCGGTGCGATCGACAGCGGGGTTTTATGCAACTGCAGCGACGAGGCATAAGCTTCCACCCAGTACACCGCTTCCTCACCCTTGTTCACCTTGGCTTTCGGGTCGAACTTCCAGGCCGCCAGCTTTTCCGCCAGTTCCAGGCCGCGCTGGCGGCACTGCTCCAGCGTTTCGGCGCGCATGGCCTGGGTTTCCAGCACGGCCAGCATGCCATCCAGTTCGTCTTTGAGGTGTTGCAGCGCCGGGAAAAACTCGCTCGATGGCGCAATTTGCGGCAGCGACAGGCGCACGATGTCTTGCGGGAAAGTCAGGCGCAGGTCGCGCGCGGCTTTTTCCACCACGGTGACGGTCTTGCCCCAGTCGGCGCCGTCGCGGGCATTGGACAAGCCTTCGGCCAGCACGTCGCGGCACAGCTCAAGGATGTGCGAGGTCGAAAACGTATCGCCGAAAAACAGCGTGGCGGTGTCCGGCAACTGGTGCGCTTCATCGAAAATGATGGTGTTGGCCGACGGCAGCAGCTCAGCCACGCCGGAATCCTTCAGGGCCACGTCGGCAAAGAACAGGTGGTGGTTGACCACCACCACGTCGGCCTGCTGGGCTTCCTTGCGCGCCTTCATCACGAAGCAGTCCTGGTAGTACTGGCACTCCTGGCCCATGCAGTTTTCGCGGGTGGACGTGACCAGGTTCCAGACCAGCGCGTTCTCGGGCACGCGCGCCAGCTCGGCCTTGTCGCCGGAGCTGGTCATCTTGAGGAAGCGCGAAATTTCGCGCAGGTGGCCCACGTCGTCGCGCGAGGTCATGCGGCCGTTTTGCAGCGTGCGTTCCAGGTGGTAGTGGCACACGTAGTTCGAGCGGCCCTTGAGCAGCGCAATCGACACCGGCGCTTTCAAAGCCGCACGGACGTTCGGAATATCGCGCAGGAACAGCTGGTCCTGCAAGTTCTTGGTGCCGGTCGAGACGATGGTCTTGCCGCCCCACAGCAGCGCCGGCACCAGGTAGGCGAAGGTCTTGCCGGTGCCGGTGCCGGCTTCGGCGATCAGGGTGGTCTGGTTGGCGATGGCATCGGCCACTGCTTTCGCCATCTCGGTTTGCGAGCGGCGCGGACGGAAGTCGCCCACTGCCGGACCCAGCGGACCGCCGGCGCCGAACAACTGCTCGACTTCGGCATCGTGGATGCCCGGTGCGTGTTCGGGCGTCTCGCCAATCACCGCAGGCGCAGGAAGGCCCGGCGTCTCGGTGGCAGGTTCGACGGGACGCTTGAGGATCGGACGGCTGGCCGGCGCGGGCGAACCAGCTGGCGTGGGCAGGGCTTCGGTCAATGTGTACTTAGGTAAGGCGCGAGGTTCGGGCGAAATCAGGCGGGAACGTCGGGCACGAGTTGCATTTTCAGCAAAGTGATATGGTCTTTCAGCTGCAGCTTGCGTTTTTTGAGACGGCGCAGTTGCAGCTGGTCGTGGTGGCCATCCAGTGTGAGCATGTCGATGACCGCGTCCAGGTCGCGGTGTTCGACGTCGAGTTCAATCAGACGACGCTGGATATCTTGTACATCAGTCATGTTTCTCAGTCACTGGAAGGTTCACGGGATACGGCACGGTGCATAGTTTAATCTACCGGGGGCTTGCCAACAACCTTATTGCTTTTTGGCAGCCGCCGCTGCCGCTGCATCCGCCTTCTTCTTCTCGTCGGCCGCGCGCGCGTCGGCCTTGGCCTGGCGCTCCGCCAAGCGCTTGGCCACCTGCTCCTGGCGCCGGGCGGCATCGGCCTGCCGCTTTTCGTACGCGGCGACATTGGCGGCGCGCTTGTCGGCTTGCGATGCGGTCCTGGCAGCATCGCGGCGCAGGCGCTCGGCGTGCTCGGCTTCGCGCTCGGCTACGCTTTTTCCGCTCCTGGGTGCGGCGGGTGGCGCCAGTTCTTCTTCGGTACGGGCCGGCTTGGGCGGCTGGGCTTCGCGGCGGGCGAATTCCTCGGCATCCTTGCGGGCGCGTTCGGCCAGGTCGGCGTCGCGCTTGGCGACCGACGCGGCGCGCTTGAAGTGCTCGGCTTCCACTTCCTCGGCGCGCAACTGGGCCAGCGCCACGCGGCGCTTTTCCTTGGCCTTGTCCAGGCAATTGTTGACAAAGAACTTGTCGTTGCATACGGTTTCTTCGGCGGCAAAGGTGCTGGCCACCACGGCGCGTTCGCGCGTGACGCGCTCGAGCGTGGCGTCGGCCTGGGCCACCGACTGCGTCGGGGTGACGACCGGCGCCGCCCCGGTGGACTCGGCCCGGGCCGCCACGGTTGCCATGGTGAGTACGCCGAACGTAGCGGCCATCATCGATTTCACATTCAGTTTCATACGTATCCTGTAGCCTACGCCAGCGAGCCGGCGGCGGTGCGCTGCTCGCGGTCCATGTATTCCTGCGATTGCATTTCCACGATGCGCGACACCGTGCGGTGGAATTCGTTGGCCAGGGTGCCGGTCGTGTACAGCTCTTCCGGTTCCACTTCGGCCGACATCAGCAATTTTACGCCCTGGTCGTAGAAGACGTCGATCAGCCACGTGAAACGGCGCGCTTCCGACGACATCGACGCCGACATGCGCGGGATTTCCGACAATATCACGGTGTGGAAGCGGCTGGCGATTTCCAGGTAATCGTTCTGCGAACGGGGACCGCCGCACAGCGTATGGAAATCGAACCAGATCATCGAACCGGTACGGCGCAGCGCGCGGATCTCGCGCGCCTCGATGCGCACCACCGGGTCTTCGTCGGCGCTTTCGGCCAGGCGCGCGTAGGCGTCGCGCAGCGCGGCGTCGGCGGTGGCGCCCAGCGGCGTGTAATACGACTCCACCTGTTCCAGCGCGCGGCTGCGGTAGTCGATGCCGGCGTCGATATTCATCACGTCGAGCTTTTCGTACAGCAGGTCGATGGTTGGCAAGATGCGGTCGCGGTGCAGGCCGTCCGGGTACAGCAGTTGCGGATCGTAGTTGGACGTCATGATGAACGACACGCCATTGTCGAACAGCGCCTTCAACAGGTTGTACATGATCATGGCGTCGGCCACGTCCGAGATGTGGAACTCGTCGAAGCAGATCAGCCGGTATTTTTTGGCGACGCGCTTGGCCACCTCGTCGAGCGGATCGGCCACGCCTTTCAACTCATCGAGCTGGCGGTGCACGCCGCGCATGAATTCGTGGAAGTGCAGGCGCGTCTTGCGCACCACCGGCACCACCGAGTAAAAACTGTCCATCAAGAAGGACTTGCCGCGCCCCACTCCACCCCACATGTACACGCCCTTCGGCACTTGCGGCCGGTTGATCAGGCGCTTGAAGGTGCTCGAGCGCTGGGCCTTGTACTGGACCCAGTCGTCATAGCATTGCTGGAGGCGGTCCACCGCGCGGCGCTGGGCGGCATCGGCCTTGAAATCGCGCTCGAGCAGCGCCTTCTGGTAAAACTCTTCGACGTTCATGGGTTCGCTTGTGCGCTGGACGCAAATGAAAAAGCGGGCCGAAGCCCGCCAAGGTTGCTTCAAACCGTGCGCAGCGAGGCGCGGCGCCGAAGACAGTACGAATGTACAGTCCCAGCTGGGCGCCGCCACGAAGCTGCGCGCGGTTTTAAGCGACCGACTTAGAAGTTCAGGGTGCGCTTGTCGATAGCGAGAGCGGCTTCCTTGGTGGCTTCCGACAGCGACGGGTGCGCGTGGCAGATGCGGGCGATGTCTTCGGCCGACGCCTTGAACTCCATCGCTACCACGGCTTCCGAGATCAGCTCGGAGGCCATCGGGCCGATGATGTGCACGCCCAGGATTTCGTCAGTGGTTGCATCGGCCAGGAACTTGACCATGCCCGACGTGTCGCCCAGCGCACGGGCGCGGCCGTTGGCCAGGAACGGGAAGGTGCCGGCTTTGTAGGCAACGCCGTCAGCCTTCAGTTGCTGCTCTGTGCGGCCGACCCACGCGATTTCCGGCGAGGTGTAGATCACCCAGGGAATCGTGTTGAAGTTGGTATGACCGTGCTGGCCGGCGATACGCTCGGCCACGGCAACGCCTTCTTCTTCGGCTTTGTGCGCCAGCATCGGGCCGCGCACCACGTCGCCAACTGCCCACACGCCTGGCAGGTTGGTTTTGCAGTCGTCGTCCACGGCGATGAAGCCGCGCTCGTCCAGCGCCAGGCCAACCTGGTCAGCGCCGAGGCCGTTGGTGTTCGGGGTGCGGCCGATCGAGATGATCAGCTTGTCGAACTCGGCGGTGATGGCTTCGCCCTTGGCGTTTTCGTACGCCACGGAAACGCTGTTGTCACCCTTGGTGATGGTGCCGATCTTGCAGCCCAGGTTGATCTTCAGGCCTTGCTTGGTGAACAGCTTGTTGGCTTCCTTGGCGATCTGCTCATCGACCGCGCCCAGGAAGACCGGCAGGCCTTCCAGCACGGTCACGTCCGAACCCAGGCGACGCCACACGGAACCCATTTCCAGTCCGATCACGCCAGCACCGATCACGCCCAGCTTGGCTGGTACGCCTTCGATGGCCAGTGCGCCGGTGTTCGACAGGATCAGTTTCTCGTCGAATTCGGCGCCTGGCAGTTGACGGGCGTTCGAACCGGTCGCGATGATGACTTGCTTGGCGGTGATGGTTTCATTGGCCGGGCCGGTGATGGCCAGCGGGTAACCATCAGCACCGGCGGCGCCGGCAAACGCTGCGCGGCCGTGGAAGAAGGTCACCTTGTTTTTCTTGAACAGGTACAGGATGCCGTCGTTGTTCTGCTTGACCACGCCGTCTTTGCGCTTGAGCATCTGACCCAGGTTCAGCGACAGGCCGGCAACGTCGATGCCGTGTTCCTTGAACGCGTGACCGGCGTGCTCGAAATGCTCGGACGATTGCAGCAGTGCTTTCGACGGGATGCAACCGACGTTGGTGCAGGTGCCGCCAGGAGCCGGGCCACCTTTTTCATTTTCCCAGGCATCGACGCAAGCGACCGAAAAACCCAGTTGTGCAGCGCGGATGGCAGCGATGTAACCGCCAGGACCGGCGCCGATGACTACTACGTCAAATTGTTTACTCATTTTTATATTTCCAATCAGTTTCTTCTTCTGGAACGAAGATCCACAGCAAAAGATAAATCACCAGGCCCGTGCCAAAGGTCAGCACCAGCAGCACCAGCAGCACGCGCCAGATCCACGACTCGATGCCGGAGATACGGCCCAGGCCGCCACAGATGCCACCGAGCCAGCGGTCGTCGCGCGAACGGCGCAGGCTGCCCACGTTGTCCTCGCGCGGACGGTGCGCTTCCTGGCTGAGCAGGCGCAGCTTGGCTTCGGCGAACTCGTCCGCAGTCAGGGCGCCCGCTTTGTGCAGGTCGTGCAGGCGCTGGATTTCTTCCGCGATGCTCATGGTTTCCCTCGGAGTGACCCCGACAAGCTCAAGCTTGCCGGGGCGGGCTGGTGAACCGCCTAATGAAAGGCCGATACCTTACAGGTCCAGCAGCAGGCGGGCTGGATCTTCCAGCGCGTCTTTCATGGCGACCAGGCCCAGCACGGCTTCGCGGCCGTCGATGATGCGGTGGTCGTAGGACATTGCCAGGTAGTTCATTGGGCGGATCACGATCTGGCCGTTTTCAACCACGGCGCGTTCCTTGGTGGCGTGCACGCCCAGGATGGCCGATTGTGGCGGGTTGATGATCGGGGTGGACAGCATGGAACCGAAGGTGCCGCCGTTCGAGATCGAGAAGGTACCGCCGGTCAGGTCGTCCAGGGTCAGCTTGCCTTCTTTGGCCTTGGCGCCGAATTCACCGATTTTCTTTTCGATTTCAGCGATCGACATCTGGTCGGCGTTGCGCAGGATCGGTACGACCAGGCCGCGTGGCGAACCGACAGCGATACCGATGTCGAAGTAGCCGTGGTACACGATGTCGTTGCCGTCCACCGAAGCGTTGATGATCGGGTATTTTTTCAGGGCTGCAACGGCTGCCTTGACGAAGAACGACATGAAGCCCAGCTTGACGCCGTGCTCTTTCTCGAACTTGTCCTTGTACTTGTTGCGCAGTTCCATGACTGGGGCCATGTTCACTTCGTTGAACGTGGTCAGGATGGCGTTGGTCGATTGCGATTGCAGCAGGCGCTCGGCGATACGGGCGCGCAGGCGGCTCATCGGCACGCGCTCTTCAGGACGGTCACCCAGGCTGGCTGGCGACGACGACACTTGTGGCAGCGAAGCCTTGGCGGCAGGAGCAGCCAGTGGTGCGATGGCCGGGGTGGCGCTTGGAGCCGATGCTGCCAGGGCGTCGCCCTTGGTCACGCGGCCGTCTTTGCCCGAACCGGCGACGTCGCCAGCGTTCAGACCTTTTTCCGACAGGATTTTTGCAGCGGCTGGCATGGCGACATCGCCCTTGCTGCCACCGGTTGCAGCGGCAGCAGCAGGTGCTGGAGCGGCGGCAGGAGCTGGAGCAGCTTCAGCGGCAGGAGCGGCAGCAGCAGCGACGCCGTCGGTGTCGATCACGGCGATGATTTCGTCAGCGACCACGGTGGTGCCGTCGCCCTTGATGATTTTCACCAGTACGCCGGCGGCTGGTGCTGGCAGTTCCAGTACGACCTTGTCGGTTTCGATGTCGATCAGGTTTTCGTCGCGGGCAACAGCGTCGCCGACTTTTTTATGCCAGGTCAGCATGGTGGCTTCTGCAACCGATTCCGACAATTGGGGTACTTTAACTTCGATTTGTGCCATGAAAAACTCCGTATATTTTGTTATTGCGGCGCCACCCCCAGGGTTACCCTTGCAAGGCGGCGCTCCGTCAAAAAGTGTGATGAACCGGGGTCGGCGCCAGCGAACCAGCCGCGCGGCGCCGAGAACTTATTTCGTCAGGATGAAGCCTTTGAGCTTCGAGAACGCCGTTTCCAGCAGGTCTTTTTGCTGGGCGTAGTGCTTGTCGTAGTAACCGACAGCCGGCGAAGCCGATGCCGGACGACCGGCGTAGGCCAGGCGCTGGCCGGCGTCCATGCTCTCGAAGATGTTGTGCTGAATCTGGAACCATGGGCCCTGATTCTGCGGCTCGTCCTGCGCCCATACCACTTCGGCCAGTTTCGGGAACTTCTTCAGTTCGGCAGCGAAAGCCTTGTGCGGGAACGGATACAGCTGTTCGACACGGATGATGGCAGTATCGGTCTGGCCGCGCGTTTTGCGTGCGTTGATCAGGTCGTAGTAAACCTTGCCCGAGCAGGCGATCACGCGCTTGACCTTGTCCGCTTCGATGGCCTGATCGACCTCGCCGATCACGGTCTGGAAGGCGCCCTTGGCCAGGTCGGTCAGCGGCGAGCCCGCATCCTTGTTACGCAGCAGCGATTTCGGCGTGAGGATGACCAGCGGCTTGCGGAACTGGCGCACCATCTGGCGACGCAGCACGTGGAAGATCTGCGATGCCGTGGTCGGCTGCACAACTTGCATGTTGTTGTCGGCGCACAGTTGCAGGAAACGCTCGGGACGCGCGGACGAGTGCTCAGGACCCTGGCCTTCGTAGCCGTGCGGCAGCATCATCACCAGGCCCGAAGCGCGGCCCCATTTCACTTCGCCGGAGCTGATGAACTGGTCGATGACCACTTGCGCGCCGTTGACGAAGTCGCCGAACTGGGCTTCCCAGATCGTCAGCGTGTTCGGTTCCGCGGTCGAGTAGCCGTATTCGAAGCCCAACACTGCTTCTTCGGACAGCACGGAGTCGATCACGGTGAACGGTGCCTGGCCTTCGGCGATGTTTTGCAGCGGCACGTAGGTGCCCGAATCCCAGCGCTCGCGCTTCTGGTCGTGCAGTACGGCGTGACGGTGCACGAAGGTACCGCGGCCGGCATCCTGGCCGGTCAGGCGCACGGCGTAGCCGGAGGCCACCAGCGACGCATAGGCCAGGTGTTCGCCCATGCCCCAGTCCAGGTTCATTTCGCCACGGCCCATGGTGCTGCGGTCACCCAGTACTTTTTCAACCAGCGAGTGGACCTTGAAGTCTTCCGGCACGGTGGTGATGCGGGTGGCCAGGCGTTTCAGTTCAGTCATCGGCACGGCGGTGTCGGCCGAGTCGGTCCATTTCTTGTTCAGGAACGGCAGCCAGTCGACCGCGAACTTGTTCTTGAAGTTGGAGATGACTGGATCGACAGTATGCTTGCCGGCGTCCATCGCATCGCGGAACGCAGCTTGCATTTGTTCGCCGCCATCGGCTGCGATCACGGTTTGCGCGACCAGTTTGTCCGCGTACAGCTTGCGGGTGCCTGGGTGCTGGCCGATTTTCTTGTACATCAGCGGCTGGGTCAGCGCTGGCGTATCCTGTTCGTTGTGACCGAGTTTGCGGTAGCAGATGATATCGACAACGATGTCTTTCTGGAACTGCAGGCGGTAGTCCATCGCGATTTGCGAGGCCAGCACCACGGCTTCAGGATCGTCGGCGTTCACGTGCAGCACCGGCGCTTCGATCATCTTGACCACGTCCGAGCAGTAGATGGTGGAACGGGCGTCGCGCGGATCGGACGTCGTGAAACCGATCTGGTTGTTGATGACGATGTGCACGGTACCGCCGGTACCGTAGCCACGGGTTTGCGCGAGATTGAGCGTTTCCATGACCACGCCCTGGCCGGCGAATGCAGCATCGCCGTGCACCAGGATCGGCAGCACTTGCTTGCCCAGGTGGTCGCCACGGCGATCCATACGGGCTTTCACGGAACCTTCAACCACCGGGTTGACGATTTCCAGGTGCGACGGGTTGAACGCCAGCGACAGGTGGACCGGGCCGCCTGCGGTGGAGATGTCCGACGAGAAACCTTGGTGGTATTTGACGTCGCCGGCTGGCAGGTCGTCGCCGTGCTTGCCTTCGAATTCTTCGAACAGGTCTTTTGGTGCCTTGCCCAGGGTGTTGACCAGGACGTTCAGGCGGCCACGGTGGGCCATGCCGATGACGATTTCCTGCACGCCTTTTTCGCCGGCGCGCTGGATGATTTCATCGATCGACGCGATGAAGGTTTCGCCGCCTTCGAGCGAGAAACGCTTCTGGCCGACGTACTTGGTGTGCAGATAGCGCTCCAGGCCTTCGGCAGCGGTCAGGCGCTCGAGGATGTGCTTTTTCTTTTCTGCGGTGAAGTTCGGGGTGGAACGGATCGATTCCAGGCGCTCCTGCAACCAGCGCTTTTCAGCCGGATCGGAGATGTACATATACTCTGCGCCGATCGAACGGGTGTAGGTGTCGCGCAGGTAGTTCAGCAGGTCGCGCAGGGTCGCGGTTTCCGGGCCAAAATAAGTGTTGCTGATGTTGAACACGGTATCCATGTCAGCATCGGTGAAGCCGTAGAAGCTTGGCTCCAGTTCATTGATCGACGGACGCTCCTGGCGCTGCAGCGGGTCCAGATTGGCCCAGCGCGAACCGAGGTAGCGGTAGGCAGCGATCAGTTGGGTTGCAGCAACACGCTTGCGGCCCATTTCGGCGTCGGCGGAAGCAACCACGGTACGGATCGGACCCGATTTTGCGCGCTCGGCAAACGAGGCGATGACGGAAGCATGGGCGACGTCGGGCTTGTTGGTGCCATCGACGGCCGGTACGTGCTGCATGGCGTCGAAGTAGGCGCGCCAGTTGTCTGGTACGGAGCCTGGATTGTTGAGATACGCTTCGTACAGTTCTTCAACGTACGGTGCGTTCCCACCAAACAAGTAGGAATTGGACGAGGATTGTTGCATTTGTTGCTCACCTTTCTTCGCGTTTCGCGAGGAATTAGCGGGTTAGTCTAACCTTCCGCGACACGGCCTGACCGGTTAGCGGATTGCACATCAAGTTGTGGGGAAGGGCTAAAAATTCAGTTCAAACGTCTGCATCAAAAAACAGCCACTTAGCATAGCACCCGTATTGTAGCGTAACAACCGCCTGTGCTCGCGTTTGTGATTTATTTTCGACTAAATCTTTCAAGGTTAATTTTCACTTAAGCCGCATACTACCTACCTCGGCGGGCAATGTTTTCTGATTTTTAACGGCATTTCGGATTATTTAGCCCGAACGTTGCTCACACTTAACCATGTGGGGTCGTTTGCGAACCAATCCAGCAAAAAATCGAGCATGGCGCGCAACGCCGGCGCCATGTGTTGTCTGGAGGTATAAATTCCGTGAATGCCCATGCTTTGCGGAACGTATGTTGGCAACAAAGGCACCAGCTGGCCGTCGGCGATCAGCCTGGCCACGCTGTACATTGGCTGCATCACTACGCCGGCGCCGGCCACTGCTGCCCGCAATAGCACCGTATCCTCGTTGGCCGACAGGTTGCCGCCCACCGGCACCGAGACAGCCTCGCCATCGGCATCGGTAAATTGCCACAGGCTCTTGCCGAAATACGTGTACGTCAGGCAGTTATGGCCAGCCAGGTCTTGCGGGCGCAACGGTGTGCCGTGCGCGGCCAGGTAGGCCGGCGCCGCGCAAGCGACCGACTCGCACACGGCCAGGCTGCGCGCGATCAGGTTCGGTTCGAGCGCATTGGTGATGCGCAGCGCCAGGTCGATGCGCTGCTCGACCAGGTTGACCGCGCGGCTGTCCACCTGTACATCGACGGTCACGCGCGGGTACTGGCGCAAGAACGCCGTGATGGCGGGCGCCAGCGTGGCCTGGGCCAGCGACTGCGAGCAGGCAATGCGCAGCAGGCCCTGCGGCGAGGCGACATCGTCGGCCGCCACCGGCATGGCGCCGGCCAGTTCGAGCATGGCGCGGCAGCGCGCCAGCGTAACGTCGCCGGCGTCGGTCAGGCTCAGGCGCCGGGTGCTCCGGTGCAGCAGGCGCGCGCCAGCCCACTCCTCCATTTCCGCCAGGTAGCGCGTGACCATGGCGCGCGACATGCCCTGCGCCTCGGCCGCCGCGATCATGCTGCCGCGCTCGGCAATGCTGACAACACTTGTGCGGCCGTGATGCGGTCCATGATTCGTCCGGATTATGCAATTGAGATGCGCAGATTACCCGATTTTTCTATCGTATCAAGCAATTTAAGATGGGGCACCTTTAACCAATACGAGACCCTCATGATCAAGCACACCTTCTTGTCCGCCACGCTGGCTGCCGCTGTCGTTACCGCCCCTGCCTTTGCCACGCCACTGAAACTTGAAGTCTTCAACCCGGGTGAAGCAGCGATCTTCCCGGTCGCTTCCGTACTGGTGACGGGCGACAAGGATGCGGTGCTGGTCGATGCCCAGTTCTCGCGCGGCGAAGCCGTCAAGCTGGTCGAGAAAATCCGCGCCAGCGGCAAAAAGCTGACCACCGTGTATATCAGCCACAGCGACCCCGATTTCTACTTTGGCCTCGACGTGATCCACGCCGCGTTCCCCGCTGCCAAAATCGTCGCCACCGCGCCAACCGTGGCCGGCATCGAAAAGAAAAAAGATGCCAAGGTTGCGTACTGGGGCCCTATCCTGAAAGACAATGCGCCAAAAACCGTGATCGTGCCGCAAGTGTTGAAGGGTAACACCATCACCCTGGAAGGCCAAAGCCTGAAAATCGAAGGGTTGACAGGCCCGACGCCGGACCGTAGCTACGTTTGGATTCCATCGATCAAGGCAGTCGTCGGTGGCGTGGTGGTATTCAACGATCTGCACGTCTGGGTGGCCGACACGCAAACCGCCGAATCGCGCAAGAACTGGCTGACCACGCTGGCCGGCATCGACGCGCTGAAACCGGTTACCGTGGTGCCCGGCCATTTCAAGCCCGGTGCGCCGCTGACGCCAGCCGCCGTGAGCTTTACCCGCGACTACCTGGTGCACTTCGAGGCCGAGACCGCCAAGGCAGCCGACAGCGCGGCCCTGATCACCCGCATGAAGCAGCTGTACCCGACCGCCGGCCTGCCTGCCGCGCTCGAGACCAGCGCCAAGGTCGCCAAGGGCGAAATGAAGTGGTAATGGGGTGATAAACAGGTGAAAGCAGGTGATGGGGAGCGTCGAATGCTAGACTGCCGGCTTTAGCATATCCGTCACTTCCCATGCACACACTTGAGCAGTTGCGCGCCGGCGCATTGCAGGGCATCACGCGCCTGCAATTACGTGCCGGCCTCACCGAATTCCCGCGCGAAATCTTCAACCTGGCCGACACGCTGGAAATCCTCGACCTGACCGGCAACGCCCTCGCCGCTCTGCCCGACGACCTGCCGCGCCTGCACAAGCTGCGCATCCTGTTCTGCTCCAACAACCGTTTTACGGAACTGCCCGCCATGCTGGGGAGCATGCCGGCGCTGACCATGGTCGGCTTCAAGGCCAACCAGATCACCTCTGTGCCGGCCTCGGCGCTGCCACCGGCGCTGCGCTGGCTGGTGCTGACCGACAACCGCATCGAACACCTGCCCGACGAACTGGGCCGCCGCCCGGCCATGCAAAAGCTGATGCTGTCGGGCAATCGCTTAAAAACGCTGCCGGACACCATGGCCAACCTGCACCAGCTGGAATTGCTGCGTCTGGCCGCCAACGCCTTCGAGGCGCTGCCCGTCTGGCTGACCACGCTGCCGCGCCTGGCCTGGCTGGCGTGCGCCGGTAATCCGTGGGGTGCCGAACGCGCGCAAGCAATGAGTGCGGCACCCGCCCCGCTCATAGACTGGGGCCAGTTAGCGTTGCAACAGCAACTGGGCGAAGGCGCCTCGGGCGTGATCCACCGCGCCGACTGGCAACATGACGGCGGCAGCACGCCGGTGGCGGTCAAGCTCTACAAGGGCGAGATGACCAGCGACGGTTCGCCGCTCAACGAAATGGCGGCCTGCGTGGCGGCCGGCCTGCATCCGCACCTGATCCCGGTGCTGGGTCGCATTGCCGGCCACCCGGAGCAGGCACAGGGACTGGTGATGGCGCTGCTCGATCCCGCCTTCGTCAACCTGGCCGGTCCGCCGAGCCTGGCCAGTTGCACGCGCGACATCTATGAAGACGACAAGCAGCTTGACTGGCCGGCCATGCTGGCCATCGCCCAGGGCGTGGCGGCAGCCACGGCCCAGCTCCATGAACGCGGCATCCTGCACGGCGACCTGTACGCCCACAACATCCTGCACGACAATCTTGGCCGCTGCGTGCTGAGCGACTTCGGTGCGGCGGCGTTCTACGATACGGCTACTCCCGATGCGGCGCCGCTGCAACAGCTGGAGGTGCGCGCGTTCGGCCTGCTGCTCGAGGAACTGGTGCAGCGCTGCACGCCCGCAGCGGGCGGACAACCGGCGGCCCTGCCCCACCTGACGCAGCTGGCGCAGGACTGCCTGGCGCCGCCTGCCGAACGGCCGATGTTCGCCGCTATCACTGCCCGGCTGCAACAGATCGCCGCTCAATAGAGCGGCCTCGCAACTGCACTCCATCGCGCTGTCCCGGCAGCGCTACTGCCGCCCTGGCCGCAGCCTTTTGCGGCCACCATATCCGCTGCCATTATGGCCGCCATCATCGCACCCGGTGAAACCGGCCAGCCACGCCCGGACGACTGCACGCGTCGTTGCACAATTTATATAGGTCATATAACTAACCTATTGACCCTATAAAAATTAACAGCTACTATTTCCCTGTCGCCTGTCCCGGGCGGCGCCGGGACAGGCGCATTCGAGGCAATAAAAACCATAATGAACGGCGCCCCCAAAGGCGCTCCAGGAGACTGTTGTGAATATACTTAAAGCGACCCCGGCATTGGCCGTGGCCCTGCTATCCCCGTACGCCGCCGCCCAATCCAATGTCACGCTGTACGGCATCCTCGATGCCTGCGTGGTGTCCGCCCATGGCACGTCGGCTGCCGGCACCCAGGCCAACAGCGGCTGCGCCTATGGCTCGCGTTTCGGCTTTCGCGGCCAGGAAGACCTCGGCGGCGGCCTAAAGGCCGACTTCACGCTCGAATCGGGCATCAGCCTCGACAACGGCACCCTGGCCCAGAACGGCCGCCTGTTCGGCCGCAAGGCGCTGGTGGGGCTGATCACGCCGTACGGCCAGTTGCACATGGGCCGCGACTACGCCCCCACGTTCTACCTGGTGCGCCCGGTCGATCCGTACAAGGCCGGCATCGGCAGCGCCACCACCATGGTGTCCACGTCGGCGCGGCCGGACGGCTCGGGCCGCAATGACAATTCGATCGTGTACACCAGTCCGCGCAAAAATGGCTATGGCATCAAGGCGTCGTATGCGCTCGGCGAACATACGGCCACCAGCACCACCACCCGCGACGCAAAGGGCGTCCTGTTCAGCTATGAATCCGACAAGCTGCTGGCCGGCGTCGCCTACAATGCGACCACCAACGCCACCGGCCGCGCCGACGACCGCACCGCCACCATCGGCGCCAGCGTCAAGACCGGCTTTTTCCAGCCCGCCTTCCTGTTCCAGGTCGGCAAGTGGGAAGGAACCCGGTCGGTGGCGGCGCCTTCCTTGGCCACCAGCTTCTTCAGCCGAGACTACCGCAGCGCCATGGTCGGCGCCACGTTCGCCTTCGGCCCCGGCCGTGGCAACCTGATCGCCACCTACAAGCGCTACGACGATAAGACGGTGCGCAACTTCGATGCCGACCAAGTCACGGTCGGCCACAAGTACCAGCTGTCCAAACGCACCGAGCTGTACGCCGTGTACACGCGCCAGTCGAACAAGGGCGCGGCCGCCTACGGCCTGATGGATGCCACCAATGCCTTCGCTGCCAACGGCGCCGGCACCGCGCCCTCGGCGTTCTACCTGGGCATCACGCACATCTTCTAAGCTGCCCCTCTTCCGGAGACATCCATGCACCATAGAATGACACTGACCGTGATGGCCGGCGCCATGCTGGGACTGGCCGGTTGTGGCGGCAGCTCGTCCACCGCCATCGGCAGCACCGCTCCCGCCCCGGCCTTGCCTGCCGGGCTGGCGCCCGATTGCACCCAGGTCCTGAAACTCGCCTATCCCGACACCGTGTTTCGCAGCGCGCTGCGGGTCGAAGCCGACGCCGTCAGCGCCGGCGCCGTCAAGCTGCCGGCGCACTGCCTGGTCACCGGCGAAATCAACCCGCGCACCGGCGTCAACGGCGTACGCTACGGCATCAATTTCGAACTGCGGCTGCCGCTGGCGTGGAATGGCCGCTTCCAGTTCCAGGGCGGCGGCGGCACCGATGGCAACGTACCGCCCGCTTTCGGCGTACTCAACAACCGGCCCGCCGTGATCCCGGCGCTGTCGCAAGGCACGGCCGTGGTCAGCAGCGACATGGGCCACGCCGCCACCGACAGCCGCGACGCCAGCTTCGGCCTGGATCCGCAGGCGCGCCTGGACTGGGGCTACAACGCGCTGGACCAGGTGACGCAACTGGCCAAGTCGGTGCTGAACAGGTTTTATGGCAAGGCGCCCAGCCATTCCTACTTCGTCGGCTGCTCCGGCGGCGGCCGCCAGGGCATGATGATGACGCAGCGCTTTCCTCAGCATTTCGACGGCGTGGTGTCGGGCGCGCCGATACTCGAGCAGCACGTGGCGCAGGTGGGGTCGATGCAGATTCTCCAGCAGCTGCGCGCAATCGCCCCGCAGGACGCGGCCGGCAACCGCATCCTGAGCCGCGCCTTCAGCGACGCCCAGTTGCAGCGGCTGGCCGACGGCGTGCGCCAGCAGTGCGATGCGCAGGACGGCGCCGCTGACGGCATCATTGAAAACTACGGCGCCTGCACCTACGACGCGGCCGCTCTGCAATGCCGCAGCGATGGCAGCGATGCCGCCGATTGCCTGTCGCCGGGCCAGGTCGCGGCCGTCAACCAGATCATGACCGGGCCGAAGAACAGCGCCGGCGCCCTGCTCTACCCGCCGCTGCCGTGGGACATCAGCCCGGCCGGCTGGCGCAGCGCCATGCTCGGCACTTCGACCACGGCCGTGCCCAATGCCCGCCGCGCCACCAACCAGTCGATCCGCTACGTGTTCATGACGCCGGCGCGGCCCGACTTCGATTACTTCGCCTTCAATTTCGACACCGACCCGGCCACCATGCTGGCCTCGGCCGCGTTCACCGCCACCAACGGCACCAACTACGACGGTTTCAAGGTCCGCAAAGGCAAGACCATCCTGTACATGGGCGTCAGCGACAGCGTGCTCAACGCCAACGGCACCAACCGCTGGTACGATCGCCTGAGCACGGCCAACGGCGGCGTGGCGGCCACCCAGCAGTTCGCCCGGCTGTTCAACGTTCCCGGCATGGACCACTGCAACGGCGGCGAGGCGCTCGACGATTTCGATCCCGTCACGCCGCTCTACGACTGGGTGGAAAAGGACCGTGCGCCCGCCTTCATCCTGGCCAGGGGAGCAAGCTTCCCCGGCCGCGAACGCCCGCTGTGTCCGTATCCGCAAATCGCCCGCTACCAGGGCAGCGGCAGCCACAACGATGCCGCCAATTTTTCTTGCGCGGCCCCCTGAAAGGATCACCATGCAACACTATTTCAAACACACCATGCTGGCGGCAGCCGTCGTGCTGGTGACGGCTGCGCCGCTGGCCCGCGCCGCCGATGCAACGGAAACGGCAGCGGCGCCCGCCGTCGCCGCCGCCGAACGCGAAGGCCGCCTGGTCTGGTACACCACGCTGCTGGGCGAAGCCACCCAGCCGCTGGTGGACGCCTTTGCCAAACGCCATCCGGCCATCAAGGTCGAGGTGGTGCGCGCGGCCGCGCCGCTCAATGCCGCCAAGGTGGTCGCCGAGGCGGCGGCCGGCCAGCCGGTGGCCGACCTGTTCGACGGCAGCTCCACCGCCGGCCTGCTGATGGCGCGCCAGCTGGTGCAGCCTTACGTGTCGCCGTCGGCGGCCACCATCCCGGCACGGTTCAAGGACCCCGACGGCTACTGGACGTCGACCGTGCTGTATTACCTGACGACGGGCTACAATCCGGCCATGATCGCGCCGGACCAGGCGCCACGCACCTGGCAGGACTTGCTGGCGCCGCAGTGGCGCGGCAAGATGGTGTGGAGCGCGGAACAGGCGCCCACCGCCGCCCAGGGCCTGGTGGCCAACGTGCTGCTGACGATGGGCGAGACCGACGGCATGAACTACCTGCGCGCACTGGCCAGACAGGACATCGCCAACGTCAACACCAATCCGCGCAAGATCCTCACCCTGGTCGGCGACAAGGCCTACCCGATCGGTTTGCAGGTAATGGTGCACCACACCGTCATGGCCCAGCACGAGGGCATGACCGTGAACTGGGTGAAGATGGCGCCGCTCACGGCCACCGGCAACGCCATCGGCATCGTGCGCGGCGCGCCACATCCGAACGCGGCGCGGCTGATGGTGGACTTCGTGCTCTCGCGCGAAGGCCAGACCCTGCTCAAGGGCGCCAACCACATTCCATCGAACACGCTGGTGCCCACCGGATTCCCGGAACTGACGGATATCCCGGTCACTTTCATTTCGCCGGTCCAGGCTGCCGCAGGCCAGGACCGCTGGAACGCCATCCTCAAAGAACTGTTTGTCACGCCAAGGACTACGCCATGAACCCGAACCTGCCACACAACCGTCGCCGTACCCTGTTGAACCTGGCGCTGCTCGGCGCCCTGGCAGCCGCCGGCGCCGCCTGCAGCCACCTGCCGGCAGCCGGCCCGCAAGCCACGGCCCGGACCGAGATCGCCGAGGCCCGCCTGCAAGTGGGCGCCACCACCGTGCCCTACCGCGACAGCGGCGGCAGCGGCGTGCCGGTGGTGCTGCTCCATGCCGCCAGCGGCAAGAGCCAGATGTGGGTGCACCAGTTTCCGGCGCTGACCGGCGCCGGCTATCGCGTGATTGCGATCGACTGGCGCCAGCCCAATCCCGGCAGCCCGATCGGCTCGCAATCGACCATCCTGGTCAAGGCGGTGCTCGACCAGCTGGGCGTCAAACAGGCCCACTTCGTCGGCAGCGCGGCCGGCGGCGGCGCCGCGTTCCAGTTCGCCCTCAGCCACCGCGACATGGTACGCAGCCTGGTCGTGGCCAACAGCATCGGCTTCGTCACCGACAAGGACTACCTGGAGATGGGCAACCGCATCCGGCCGTCGCCGCAATTCCGGGCCATGCCGGTCGAGTTCCTGGAGCTGGGGCCGTCCTACCGCGCCGCCAACCCGGAGGGCGTGGCGCGCTGGATGCAGCTGGCGCACGACTTCGTGCCCGGCGCGCCCACGCTGCCGTCGGCCGCACCGGCCGGCGCACCGAAAACCGTACCCGGTTCGAATGCCGTGGTCACGTTTGCCGGCCTGGCCACGCTGAAGATGCCTACCCTGTTGATGACGGGCGACGCCGACCTGTACACGCCGCCGTCGGTGCTGCGCATGTTCGGCGCGCGCATGAAGCAGGCGGAACTGGTGGTAATACCGGAAACGGGCCACTCCGCGTACTGGGAGCAGCCCGAACTGTTCAACCGCACCGTGCTGGCCTTCCTGGCCAAACACTAAGCCCCCGCAGGGGCCACCCTCAATAGCCCTTGAACACAGGCGCGCGTTTTTCCTTGAACGCCGCCTGTGCTTCTTTCGCATCTTCCGTCTTGCCGATCTGCGCGGTCATGTCCTGTTCGTAGCGATAGCCGTCGCGCAAGCTCATATCCTCGATCACGTTCATAGTGTGCTTGCCCATGCGGGTGGAGACCGGGCTCTTGGCAGCGATGGCGTGGGCGATCTCCAGCGCCTTCGGCAGCAGTTCTTCCGGCGCGGTGCACGCCTCGACGATGCCAAGGCGGTACAGCTCCTCCCCGCTCACGCGCTGGCCGGTAAGCGCCATCAGGCGCAAGCGCGAATGGCTGAACAGGCGCATCGCGTGGCGGCAGCCGCCCAGCAGTCCCACATCGACTTCCGGCAAGCCCAAGCTGGCCGCTTCGCTGGCCACCAGGATGTCGGCCGAGGCAACCATCGCCAAACCGGAACCGAGTGCGGCGCCGTTGATCGCCACCACCACCGGCTTGGCGCATTCGCGGATCGCGTGGAAGCACTCGCGGGTGCGGCGCGAATGCGCCATCAGGTCGCCCGGGTGGCGGATATTGTCGGCGCGGCCCTTGAGGTCGGCGCCGGCGCAGAATACCTTGCCGCGCCCGGTCAGCACCACCGCGCGGATCGCGTCGATTTCGGAGATGGCGTCAAGCGCGGCGGTCAGTTCATCGTTGAGGATGCGCGTGAGGGCGTTGACGGGCGGGTTGTCGAGCGTGAGCACGGCCACGTGGCCATCGATACGCAGGTCGAGCTGGGTGTAGGCAGGGAAAGCGGAAGTCATCGGATTCTCGGGATGGTTAAATTAAACGAAGCCGTACAGCAGCGCAGGGTTGTCCACCAGGATTTGCCGGCGCACGGCCGGATCGGGCACCCAGGCGGCCAGCAGGTCGAGCAGCGCGCCTGCGTCGGGCGCGTTGTCGCCCATGCGTACGAACGGCCAGTCCGAGCCCCACAGCAGGCGCGCCGGATTGGCGGCCACCATGGCGTCGTGGAACGGCCGCAGGTCGTCGTACGATGGCGCCTGCTTAGACACCCGGCACAGCGACAGCTTGATCCACACCTGGCCCGCGCGCAGGCGTTCGAGCAGGTGGACGAAGGCGGCATCGGCGGGGCCGCGAGCGATATCGAAGCAGCCCATGTGGTCAAGCACCAGCGGCACCTCCAGCGCCAGCAGCGCTGGCAGCAGGCGCTGGTAGTCGGCGGCACTGGCCCACAACTGCGCGTGCATGCCGAGCGCGCGCATGGCAGGCGCCAGCGCGGCCAGGTGCGTGGTATCGACACTGCCCGCGTAGCGCTGGCCTTTCGGGTCGCGCATCTCGACGAAGCGCAAGCCGCGGATGCCGGCCTCGGACCAGCGCGTCAACTCGGCCACGGAGATCGTGGCGTCGGCCACGCCCACGCCGCGCAGGCGGCCGCCGCTCAGCGCCAGCGCGGCGAGCATCGGCGCCGGATCGCTGCCGTACGGCGCCGGCTGCACCAGCACGCCGCGCGCGGCGCCCACGGTGTCGAGCATTTGGGCGTGCAGCGCGGCCGGCGCCATCGGCAGCGGGTAGCTGGACGGCTGCGCCAGCGGAAAGCGGTCGAACGGGCCGAACACGTGGGTGTGGCTGTCGCAGGCGCCCGGTGGCAGCGGCGTGGCCGGCGCCTGCGGCATGCGCGGCGCCACGCTATCGATGGCGGTCATGCCGCCGCTCCGGTGGCCGCAGGCAGCGCGGTCAGGCCGTCTGCGGCGGCGACCCGCGCCAGCGGATCGGCCACGCCTTCGTCCGGCAGCGGAATGTGGTGCAGGTTAAGCGTCATCGCCACCATCGTGTAGTAGCCGACGATGGCGCCCAGTTCGACGGTGCCGGCTTCGCCGTGGGTGGCCAGCACCTGCTGGTACACCGGCTCCGACACCTGTCCGCCCTGCTGCAACTGGCGCGCGAATTCATAGACAGCGGCGTCCTGCGCATCGTCGAACACCGGCGCGCGCGACTGCGCGATGGCGTCGATGACGGCCTGCGGCAAGCCGGCCACGCGCGCCGCTTCGGCATGGATATACCATTCGAGCTGGCTGTTCCAGCGGCGCGCCGTGACTAGGATCGCCAGCTCGCTCAGGCGCGGCGCGATGCTGGTGCCGAAGCGCAGCAGCGCGCCCATTTTCTGCCAGCGGTCGGCCAGTTCGGGATTGTGCAGCGCGGCCCGCAGCGGGCCCACCAGGCGCGCGCGCGGGCCGCTGACGATGGCGTCGTACACCAGGCGCTGGGCCGGGCTCATGGTGTCAGGTTCGGGAAATGAAATTCGTGGCATGGGGTATCCGTGTAATCAAATGGCGCCGGCGCCGGACCAGGCGGCGATCTCGTCGCTGCTGAAACCGAGCTCGGTCAGCACTTCGGTGGTGTGTTGTCCCAGCAGCGGCGGCGGGCGGTCGAAGCTGGCCTGGGCATTGGCAAAACGCATCGGGCTGCGGATCTGCGGCACGCTGCCGGCCGTGGGATGCGGCAATTCGATCAGCATGCCCCGGTGCTTGACCTGCTCGTCCTCGAGCAACTGGGCAACGGTGTTGATCGGGCTGCACGGCACGCCGGCCTGGTCGAGCAGCGCCACCCAGTCGGCCATCGGCTTTTGCAGGAACAGTTCGGCGATCATCGGCAGCAGCACCTGCTGGTTGCGCACCCGCGCGCCATTGCTGGCGAAGCGTTCGTCGGCGGGCCACTCGGGACGCCCGACCACGTCGCAGAACTTGGCAAACTGGCCGTCGTTGCCGACCACCAGCACCACGTGGCCGTCGGCGCAGCCGAAGACGTCCTGCGGCTGGATGTTCGGGTGCTTGTTGCCGGCGCGCTTGGGGGTCTTGCCGGACACCAGGTAGTTCATGCCCTGGTTGGCCAGGCTGCCTACCATCACGTCGAGCATGCCGATGTCGATATAGTCGCCCACGCCAGTCTCGCTGCGCCGCGCCAGCGCGGCCAGCACCGCCACCGAGGTGTACATGCCGGTCATCAGGTCGACGATCGGGATGCCGACTTTTTGCGGGCCGCCGCCGGGCAGGTCGTCGCGTTCGCCGGTCACGCTCATCAGGCCGCCCATGGCCTGGATCATGAAGTCGTAAGCGGCGTGTTCGGCGCGCGGACCGGTCTGCCCGAAACCCGTCACCGAGCAGTAGATCAGGCCCGGGTTGATGGCCTTGAGGTCATCGTAGCCGAGGCCGTAACGCGCCAGCGTGCCGACCTTGTAGTTTTCGAGCAGGATGTCGGAACGCGCCACCAGCGCGCGCACGATGCGCTGGCCCTCAGCGGTGGCCAGGTCAGCGGTGATCGACCGCTTGCCGCGGTTGGCCGACAGGTAGTAGCCCGATTCTTTGGTCGGCTGGGCGTCGGCGCCGGCCAGGAACGGCGGCCCCCACGCACGCGTGTCGTCGCCGGCGCCGGGGCGCTCGACCTTGATGACATCGGCGCCGAGATCGGCGAGGACCTGGCCCGACCACGGGCCGGCCAGGATGCGGCTCAAATCGAGCACCTTGATATGCGAAAGCGGACCTGCCATGGAATACTCCTGCAAAACGGGATAGCAAAAAAAGGAAAATGCGGCTCAGGTGGCGGCGTCGTCGGGCATGCTGGCGGCCATCGACGGCCGGCGGCTGAAGTCCTGGTGCCAGGCGGCCAATTGCGGCCGGGCGGCGCGCCAGTCCGTACCGGCAAACCGGTAGTCGAGATAGGACAACATGCACGCGAGCGAGATGTGGCCGATATCGATGTCACCGGCGCCGGCCAGGTCGGCGGCTTCGCCTTCGAGCTGGTTAAGGGCGTTGGAAATTTTCAGCTCGAAGGCTTCCAGCCAGGCCGGGGTGGCGCGGGCGGCGTCCTTCATGCGTTCCTGGCGCCACAGCAGCAGGATGGCCAGCATGCCATCGGCCAGGGCCTGGCGGCGCAGCGCCAGCCAGCGCGCCGGACCGGCCGGCGGGAACAGCGGCGTGCGGTCGTGGCGGCTGTCGAGGTATTCGCAGATCACGGGCGAGTCGTACAGCGCGCTGCCGTCGTCGAGCAGCAGGGTGGGAATCTGGCTGAGCGGATTGTCGGCCATGAGCGCCGCGTTCGGGTCGGCCATGGCCACCACCGAGCGGATGCGCTCGACCTGTTCGTATTGTCCCGTCTCGTGCAACAGGACCACTACCTTGCGCACGAACGGGGAGCGCGGGGACCAGTGAAGTTTCATGCCTATCCTTATCTCGGTGATAAGTGAAGGCATGCGCCCTCACTTGAGTTTAATGTCGAGGCGAATCACATCGCCCCGGTAAATGCCCTTGCCGACAAAGACGATGCTGCCGTCCTGGTCGATCGCCGTGCGCGTGACATACGCGACCGGCGCGTTGAGCGGAATTTGCAGCAGCTCGGCGATCACCGGATCGGCCGAACCGAGCGTGAGCACCTGGTGCGCCTCGGCGATCTCCAGTCCCGGCAGATCGCGCAGGATGCGCATCGAGGTCTTGGTCTCGAACGCCTTTTTCGGGATCCGCCGGCTGACGCTCTCCTCGATGTACACATCGCCCAGGTAATACGGCTTGCCGTTGCGCCAGTGGCGCCGGCGCCAGTGCTGGTACGCCGCCGCCAGCGTGCCGGCACCCGGTTCGAGCACCGGCACCGACTGGCCGGAACGGCTGGCCAGGATTTCGATGGTGGCGCCCTCCGGCGCCATCAGCTGACCCGACCAGTCGGTGGCCACTTCGCACCAGAACTGCTCCTGCGGCTTGCCGATCACGAACGTGCCCTTGGCACGGTAGCGCGCGATCAGCTTTTCGTCTTCCAGCAGGTCGAGCGCCTGGCGCACGGTGGCGCGCGCCACGCTGCACGACGCCGCCAGCTCGTCCACGGTCGGAATCTGTTCGCCCACCGGCCACTCGCCCGCTTCCACGCGGTGGCGGAACAAGCTCGCCAGCTGCACGTAGCGCGACACCGCGCTGCGGCTGAAATCGATCGGGGCGTCCTGCTTTGCCGTCTCCGTCTTCATCAAAAAACCTCTTTCAATCGTCTGTACAGTATTGTCAGCGGCGGCGCACGCGCGCCCCGCAATTCGACAATATAACAACTTCTGGCGCCAATCAATTGATAAACCGGTCTTTTGACTCAAATACCAAAAAACAAAACTTGTGGAAAAATCCAGCTAGCTACCCTGGAACTGCGGGCTGCGCTTTTCCAGGAACGCCTGCATGCCCTCGCGCTGGTCGCCGCTGTCGAACAACAACTGGAACGCTTTACGCTCGAGCAACAGCGCCGAATCCAGCGGCAGGTCCTGCCCCATGTGCACCACCTCGCGGATTGCCCGCACCGCCAGCGGCGGCATGGCGGCAATCGTGACAGCCAGCGCCGTGGCCCGCGCCAGCGCGGCGCCGTCGGCCACCACCTCGGACACCATGCCCGCCGCCAGCGCATCGGGGGCGGCGATCGGTTCGCCCGTGAGCATCAGGCGCAGCGCCTGGTATTTGCCCATGGTGCGTACCAGGCGCTGGGTGGCGCCGGCGCCGGGCATGATGCCAACCCGGATTTCGGGCTGACCGAAGCGCGCGCCCGCGCCGGCGACGATCAGGTCGCAGGCCAGCGCCAGCTCGCAGCCGCCGCCCAGCGCATAGCCCTCCACCGCCGCGATCAGCGGCTTGCTGCTGCGGCGCAGCTGGTGGAAGACGGCATCGGTGGCCAGCAGGGTGTGGTCGGTGGGCGTCATGGTCGCCATCTCGGCGATGTCGGTGCCGGCCACGAAGTAGCCGCCGGCGCCGGTAATAATCACCACGCGCACGCTGGCATCCTGCTCCAGCGCGGCCAGGGCCGCACCCAGTTCTTGCTTGACGGCGAGGTTGAGCGCATTGCGACGCGCGGGCCGGTCGATGGTCAGCAGCGCCACCCCGGGCGCGGGGCTGGAGGCGATGACCAGCGGCGGGGTTTGCAGCGTTTCGGTCATGTCATGCCTCCGCAACGCGTTCGATCAGCGCGGCGATGCCCTGTCCCACGCCGATGCACATGGTGCACAGCGCGTAGCGGCCGCCGCGCAGTTCCAGCTCGTGCACGGCGCTCATCACCAGGCGCGCGCCGCTCATGCCCAGCGGGTGGCCCAGTGCGATGGCGCCGCCGTTCGGGTTGACGTGGGGAGCATCCTCGGCCACGCCCAGCTCGCGCAAGACGGCGATGCCCTGGGCGGCAAATGCTTCGTTCAATTCGATCAGGTCGATGTCGGCCAGCGTAAGGCCATGCTGCGTTAGCAGGCGGCGCGTGGCCGGCAACGGTCCCATGCCCATCACGCGGGGCGCCACGCCCGCCGTCGCCACGCCCAGCACGCGGGCGCGCACGCGCAGGCCCAGCCGCGCCGCCATCGGCTTCGAGGCGATTAGCATTGCCGCCGCGCCGTCGTTGACGCCCGACGAATTGCCGGCGGTGACACTGCCGCCAGCGCGGAAGGCCGGCTTGAGCCTGGCCAGCTGTTCGGAGCTGGTGTCCGGGCGCGGATGCTCGTCGGCAGCAAACATCACTGTCTCGCGGCCGCGCCGTACCGGCACCGGCACGATTTCGGCATCGAAGCGACCGGCCGCCTGCGCCAATGCGGCCTTGCGCTGGCTGTTGAGCGCAAACGCGTCCTGGTCGGCGCGCGAGACGCCGTAGTCCTCAGCCACGTTCTCGGCGGTCTCGCCCAGCGGCTCGGCGCCGTAACGCTCGGCCATCAGCGGATTGACGAAGCGCCAGCCGATGGTGGTGTCGGCAATCGCCGAATCGCGGCTGTACGCCTGCTCGGCCTTGGGCACCACGAACGGAGCTCGGCTCATGCTCTCGACACCGCCGGCCAGGTAAAACTCGCCAGCGCCGGACTGGATCGCCCGCACGGCGGCGCCCACGGCGTCCATGCCCGAGCCGCACAGCCGGTTGACAGTCACGCCGCCCACTTCCTGCGGCAGGCCGGCCAGCAGCAGCGCCATGCGGGCGACGTCGCGGTTGTCCTCGCCGGCCTGGTTGGCGCAGCCGAGGATCACGTCATCGAGCAGCGACCAGTCGAGCTGCGGGTGGCGCTGCATCAGCGCGGCGATCGGCAGCGCCGCCAGGTCGTCGGCGCGCACGCCGGCCAGGGCGCCGCCGTAGCGGCCGATCGGGGTGCGAACGGCGTCGCAAATATAGGCATCGAAGGTCATGCGGTCCTCTTGTCGAAAAATGTGTGGTCGGTGGCGCCCAGGCGGCGCAGCAGCGGCGCGGCGCGATAGCGATCTTCTCCGTAGCTGGCGGCCAGGTGGTCGATCGCCTGCACCACGCGCGCGGGGCCGACGGCGTCGGCCCAGGCCAGCGGACCGCGCGGGTAGCTGACGCCCCTTGTCATGGCCAGGTCCACGGCGGCGGCATCGGCTACGCCCTGCTGCACCAGTTCGGCCGCCTCGTTGGCCAGCATGGCGACGGTGCGCATAACGATCAGGCCGGGGGCGTCGTCGAGTTGCACCACGCGCTTGCCCAGCCGCTGGAAAAAGCCCGCCGCCAGCTCCAGCGCGTGCGGCGGCGCCTGGTCGGCGCAAGCCAGCGCCACCAGGCTGGCGCTGCGGTAATCGAAGGCCAGGTCGAACAGCACGTCCACCGGCGCGGCGCCGTCACCGGCAGCGCTACGCGCGGTGGCGGTACGACCGTCGGTGAGGGCGAGCGCCACGCCATCGAAGCGCAGCACGCCCGCGCCGGCGGTGCGGCTGACCGCCAGGCCGGCCTGTTCGGCCAGTTCCGCCAGCACGGCGGCCGGCCCCAGGTCGCCTTCGACTACCACCGTGGCAGGAGCTGCCGACTCGGCCAGCAGAAGCGGTACCGGCGCGGCCGCAGCGGCGCTGTAATCGTAGAAGCCCCGGCCACTCTTGCGCCCGAGCCAGCCCGCATCCACCAGGTCTTTTTGCAGCAGCGATGGCGTGTAGCGCGGATCGCAATACATGCCCTGCCAGACGGTGCTGGTGACGGCATAGTTGACGTCGTGGCCGATCAGGTCCATTAGTTCGAAGGCGCCCATGCGGAAGGCGCCCGCTTCGCGCAGCACGGCATCGAGCGTGGGCACGTCGCCGGCGCGGGCGTCGAGCAGGCGCAAGGCTTCCGCATAGAAGGGCCGGGCCACGCGGTTGACGATGAAACCAGGCGTGGAGCGGCACCGCACCGGCGTTTTGCCCCACGCGGACGCGGTGGCAAACAGGGTATCGAGCACGGCGGTGTCGGTGACCTTACCGCCCACGATTTCCACCAGCGGCATCAGCGGCGCCGGGTTAAAGAAATGCATGCCTGCCACGCGCTGCGGACGCGCCAGGCGCGCGGCCAGCGCCGTGATCGACAGCGACGAGGTATTGGTGGCAACGATGGCGTGCGGCGCCAGCAGCGTCTCGAGTTCGGCCAGCACGCGGGCCTTGATGTCGATGTTCTCGACAATAGCCTCAATCACCAGCGCGCAGCCGGCCAGGTCGGCCAGCGTGGTTGCGCCATGCAGGCGCGCCAGGCGCTGGGCGCTGTCGGCAGCAGCCAGGCGGCCCTTGGCCACCAGTTTGGCGTAGGTCTGGCGGATCGCCTCGAGGCCGCGTTCGAGCGCAGCGGGCGCGGCGTCGTGCAGCAGCACCGTGTGGCCGGCGTCGAGCGCCACCTGGGCGATGCCGCTGCCCATGGCGCCGGCGCCGATCACGCCAATCTGCGCGTCCTGTTGTAATGCGGTCATCTTATCTCCTGGATTGTCTGGATTATTAGCGGTCATGGCGTCGGCAGCCGCTTATTTGGCAGCGGCCGCGTCGGGGCGCACGCCGATCAGCAGGGAGATGGCGCCCAGCGCCAGCACGCTGCCGAAGTAGTACTGGCCGGCCATCAGGTTGCCGGTCTGACTCGCCAGCCAGCCCACAAGGATCGGGCTGAACACGCTGCCCAGGCCGGCAGTGGCGCTGAGCACCGCGATGCCGCCGGCCGCTGCCGCACCGGACAGGAAGGTCGAGGGCAGTGTCCAGAACGGGCCGGTCAGGCTCAGCGTGCCGGCGGTGACCAGGGTCAGCATCAGGACCGACAATGCCGTGCTGTCGTGCACCGACGGCAGGGCCAGCCAGCCGGCGGCGGCCACCAGGGCCGGCAATGCCACGTGCCAGCGGCGCTCGCCGGTCTTGTCCGAGTGGCGGGCGTTGAAGTACTGGGCAAACAGGGCGATACAGAACGGAATCACCGACAGCAGGCCGATGGTGAACACATTGTCGATGCCCGATTTACGGATGATGGACGGCAGCCAGAAGAACACCCCGCCGGTACTGACCAGCACGCCAACACCCATGCCGGCAAGCCAGTACAGGCGCGGCTCGCGCAGCGCTTCCTTGAACGAATGGCGGGTCTTGGCTTTCTTGGCCAAGTTCTCTGCATCGAAATCGCGCTGGATCAGCGCCTTCTCGTCAGTGGACAGCCAGCTGCTGGCAGCGGGCGAGTTTTGCAGGTAGAAGTAGGCGAAGATGCCGATGAAACAGGCCGGCAAGCCTTCGACAATGAACAGCCACTGCCAGCCACGCATGCCGCCCACGCCTTCAAACGCGTGGATCAGCCAGCCCGACAGCGGACCGCCGATCATGCCGGCGATCGGGATCGACATGGTGAATAAGGCGGTGAAGCGGGCGCGGCGGCTAAGCGGCACCCAGTAGGTCAGGTAGAGCAGCATGCCGGGAAACAGGCCCGCTTCGGCCGCGCCCAGCAGCAGGCGCATCAGGTAGAACGACAGCGGCGTGGTCATGAACGCCATGGCGGCGCTGCACAGGCCCCACAGCACCATGATGCGCAACAGCGTGGCGCGCACGCCCACGCGGTGCAGGTACATATTGCTGGGCACTTCGAACAGGATGTAGCCGACATAGAAAATGCCAGCGCCGATGCCGTAGATAGTTTCGGTAAAGCCGAGGTCGTGGACGAAGTGCAGCTTGGCGAAGCCGATATTGGAGCGATCGATGAAGGAAACGACGTAGCACAGCATCAGCAGCGGCATCAGCCGCCATAGCACCTTGCGGTAGACCGCGTCGGCAGCGGCATCGGGCAGGCGCGGCAGTGGCGGTGGCGAGGTCGGCGTGGCGGGCCCCTCTTTGATTACATCCGCGTTGGTCATACAAGTCTCCATCGATGGGTGAGTGCGGTTTTCTGACGCAGGTTGCGCTGAAAAGCTTATAGTCCATATGTATGACCTATAGGTTACGCTGCTTTGCCGACGCTGTCAAACGCCTGTCGCTTTGAAATTACTAGACAAATCGATCTAGATATTTTATTCTAGATCGATGATGACCACTCCCAAACCCACCGCTGCCGAGCTCGAGATGCTGCGCCTGCTGTTCGCGCTGGGCCCGGCCACGGCCAAGCAAGTGCACGCCGCCGCGCTCGACACCCGGCCGGACATGAATTACGCCACCGTGCTGCGCCTGCTGCAAGTGATGCACACCAAGGGCCTGCTCAAGCGCGACGAAAGCCAGCGCGCCCACGTGTACGCGCCGCTGCAGGAGCAGGATGCGATCCAGACCAATTTGCTCAAAGAGCTGATCCAGAAAGCCTTTTCCGGCTCCGGCAAGGCGCTGGTCCTGGCCGCGCTGCGCGGCGGGCATGTGAGCAAGAAAGAGCGTGCCGAGATCCAGGCGTTGCTGGACCAGGAAAAGCCGTAGGCGCGCCGGTTAACGGCAACCCTCGCACGCCGATTTCCGCGACGGCGTCTCGGAATTCTCGCATGGCAGCCCCGGTGGGCAGTACCAAATGCCACTACAATGGTGCCCCACCCGACTTTACGCCGCACCGATGAACCACCGCTTCGACTCCTGGCCCGCCCTGCCCCATCCCGTCATTGCCGTCCTGCTCGGCGTCGCCATCTGCGCGGTACCGGTGATACTGCCGCACTTCGACCTCGCCAACCTCGGCGCCAACCTGTTCGCCTACTGTTTCGCCTGCGTGCTGGCGTACCCGTTCGCAGCGCTGCTGCGCCACCGGATCACCAATGTCGTACTGCTGTGGGCGGTGGCTTCGCTATTGATGCTGGCCGCCTGCTTCTACCACACCAACATCATGGCGGAGACCGCAAACGCCCTGTGGCCCCAGCGACGCGACGCGACCCTCGCCAAGTTCCTGTTCAACCTGCCGCAGGTAACCCTGGGTGTGTTGGGCTGGTGGATACTGGTCATCCGCCCCGACCGCCGCGCTCCGGTCGTGCGCGAGGAAGACGATGAAGTGCTGGAGCAGGAAGACAAATCCTGATCCCGAAGTCGGGACGAAAAAAAACGGGCCAAAGCCCGTTTTTTTCGTCCGGATTAAACCAGAATTAACGCTGATCCAGCGGCTTCACGTCGCGGGCGGTCGAGCCGACGAACAGTTGGCGTGGACGGCCGATTTTCTGTTCTGGGTCGGCGATCATTTCGTTCCACTGGGCGATCCAGCCGATGGTGCGGGCCATGGCGAAGATACCGGTGAACAGCGACACTGGAATGCCCAGCGCCGATTGCACGATGCCCGAGTAGAAGTCGACGTTCGGGTACAGTTTGCGCGAAACGAAGTATTCGTCGTTCAGTGCAATCTTTTCCAGTTCCATCGCCAGCTTGAACAGCGGGTCGTCTTGCAGGCCCAGCTCTTCCAGCACTTCGTAGCAGGTTTCGCGCATCAGCTTGGCGCGCGGGTCGAAGTTCTTGTACACGCGGTGACCAAAGCCCATCAGCTTGACGCCCGAGTTCTTGTCCTTGACCTGCTCGATGAAGGCCGGGATGTTGTCAACCGAACCGATTTCTTTCAGCATGGTCAGCGCGGCTTCGTTGGCGCCGCCGTGGGCAGGGCCCCACAGGCAGGCGATACCGGCAGCGATACAGGCGAACGGGTTGGCGCCCGACGAACCGGCCAGGCGGACGGTGGAGGTCGAAGCGTTTTGCTCGTGGTCCGCGTGCAGGATCAGGATGCGGTCCAGGGCGCGCACCAGCACGTCGTTGACCTTGTACTCTTCGCACGGGTTACCGAACATCATGCGCATGAAGTTGGCGCTGTACGACAGGTCGTTGCGCGGATACATGAACGGCTGGCCCATCGAGTACTTGTACGCCATGGCGACCAGGGTCGGCATCTTGGCGATCAGGCGGATGGCCGAGATTTCGCGTTGCTTGGCATCGTTGATGTCGAGCGAGTCGTGGTAGAACGAGGCCAGCGCGCCGACGGTACCAACCAGTACCGACATCGGGTGCGCGTCGCGGCGGAAGCCACGGAAGAAGAATTGCATCTGCTCGTGCACCATCGTGTGCTTGGTGACGGTGTCAACGAACTCCTGCTTCTGAACGTTATTAGGCAGTTCGCCGTTCAGCAGCAGGTAGCACGATTCCATGAAGTCGGCGTTGACGGCCAGCTGTTCGATCGGATAGCCGCGGTACAGCAGTTCGCCCTTGTCGCCGTCAATGTACGTGATCGACGAATTGCACGACGCGGTGGACATGAAGCCCGGATCGTAGGTGAACTTGCCGGTGCCGGCGTACAGCTTGCGAATGTCGATGACGTCGGGACCGATGGTGCCCTTGTAGATCGGGAATTCGATGGGCTGGCTGCCATCGGAGAACGACAGGGTGGCTTTGTTATCAGAGGTGTTCATGGACTCTTCCTTTTTTAGGGAGATGGTGCGAAAAAAGTTCTGGTGCCTGGCGGCCTGCGGCTTGTGGCTTCAGGCCTGGCGCAACCGCTGCAGCAACGCATGCACGTGCGGCAGGTCGATTTCGCCGTCCGGCTCCTTGCGGGCCAGTACCAGATCCATCAGGTCATTGTCCGACAAGTCGAGGAGCCGCGTGAACGCGTCCACTTCCCCGTCGGTCAATTCGGTTTCATGCGCATCGAGAAAACGGGTGAGGATGATGTCGTTTTCCAGAAGACCCCGGCGCGAGCGCCAACGCAGGCGCGCTCTGTTGGCTGGGTCCGACTGATGTGCAGATTGGTTCGGTTCAGTCATGGGTCACTACTTTACACTGCGCGCGCCGATCATGCTGGAGCGCTACTTCTAAATGAAACGGGCGACGTTGCCGCCGCCCGCCACTGCGCTGTCAGATGGCGCGGCGTACCATCAATTCCTTGATTTTACCGATCGCCTTGTTCGGGTTCAGGCCTTTCGGGCACACGTCCACGCAATTCATGATCGAGTGGCAGCGGAACAGGCGGTACGGGTCTTCCAGGTTGTCCAGGCGCTCGCCGGTGGCTTCGTCGCGCGAGTCGGCGATGAAGCGGTACGCTTGCAGCAGGCCGGCCGGACCGACGAACTTGTCCGGATTCCACCAGAACGACGGGCACGACGTCGAGCAGCACGCGCACAGGATGCACTCATACAGGCCATCGAGTTCTTCGCGTTCGGTCGGCGTTTGCAGGCGTTCTTTTTCAGGACGGATCGAGTCGTTGATCAGGTACGGCTTGACCGAATCGTACTGCTTGAAGAACTGGGTCATGTCCACGATCAGGTCGCGGATCACCGGCAGGCCTGGCAGCGGACGCAGCACGATCGGCTCGGTCAGCTCGTTCAGGTTGGTGGTGCAGGCCAGGCCGTTCTTGCCGTTGATGTTCATCGCGTCGGAACCGCACACGCCTTCGCGGCACGAGCGGCGCAGGGCCAGCGAATCGTCCACGTCGGACTTGATGCGTTGCAGGGCGTCGAGCAGCATCTTGTCGGTGTCTTTCAACTCGACGGTGATGTCCTGCATGTACGGCTTCGCATCCTGGTCCGGATCGTAGCGGTAGATTTTCAGTTTGATAGTGCGTGCCATGTTCTAGCCTTAGAAAGTACGTGGTTTCGGTTTGAAGGTGTCGACCGTCAGTGGCTTGGTCACGACTGCCTTGTAATCCAGGCGGTTGCCTTCCGAGAACCAGAGGGTGTGCTTCATCCAGTTGTCGTCGTCGCGGTGCGGGTAGTCGTCCTGGGCGTGGGCGCCGCGCGATTCCTTGCGCGCTGCTGCCGAGACGATGGTCGCTTTCGCGGTTTCGATCAGGTTGTCCAGTTCCAGCGCTTCAACGCGCGCGGTATTGAACACTTTCGACTTGTCCTTGAACGAGACGTGCTTGCGACGCTCGTCCAGTACCATGATTTCCTTGACGCCCTGGTTCAGCATCTCGTCGGTACGGAACACGCCGCAGTATTTCTGCATCGTGGCGCGGATGTCGTTGGCGACGCCCTGCACTTTTTCCGAACCGGTGGACGTTTCCAGCTTGTTCAGGCGGTCCATGGCGAAGTCCGACGCGTCTTTCGGCAGCGGCTTGTTTTCTTTTTGCTTGAGGTTCGAGGCCACCACGTGGTTGCCGGCCGCGCGGCCGAATACCACCAGGTCGAGCAGCGAATTGGTGCCCAGGCGGTTGGCGCCGTGCACCGAGACGCAGGCGCATTCGCCGATGGCATACAGGCCGTTGACAATCTTCTGGCTGCCGTCGGCGCCAGGCACCACCACTTGACCATGGATGTTGGTCGGAATACCGCCCATCTGGTAGTGAATGGTTGGCACGACCGGGATCGGTTCCTTGGTCGCATCGACGTTGGCGAACTTGTGGCCGATTTCCAGGATCGATGGCAGGCGCTTCTCGATGGTGTCCTTGCCGATGTGGCGCAGGTCCAGCATCACGTGGTCCTTGTTCGGACCGCAGCCGCGGCCTTCCTTGATTTCCTGATCCATCGAACGCGAGACGAAGTCGCGCGGCGCAAGGTCCTTCAGCGTTGGCGCATAACGCTCCATGAAACGTTCGCCTTCGGAGTTGATCAGGATACCGCCTTCACCGCGCACGCCCTCGGTAATGAGCACGCCGGCGCCGGCCACGCCGGTCGGGTGGAACTGCCAGAATTCCATGTCCTGCAGCGGCAGACCGGCGCGTGCCGCCATGCCCATGCCGTCGCCGGTATTGATGAACGCGTTGGTCGAGGCAGCGAAGATACGGCCGGCGCCACCGGTGGCAAACATCGTGGTCTTCGCTTCCAGGATCATGACGTCGCCGGTTTCCATTTCCAGCGCAACGACACCAACCACGTCGCCGTCGGCGTCGCGTACCAGGTCCAGCGCCATCCACTCGACGAAGAAGTGGGTACGGGCGCGGACGTTACGCTGGTACAGCGTGTGCAGCAGGGCGTGGCCGGTACGGTCGGCCGCGGCGCAAGCGCGCTGCACGGCTTTTTCGCCGAAGTTGGCGGTGTGGCCGCCAAATGGACGCTGGTAAATCGTGCCATCCGGGTTACGGTCGAACGGCATGCCGAAGTGTTCCAGTTCGTACACGACCTTCGGTGCTTCGCGGCACATGAATTCGATCGCATCCTGGTCGCCCAGGTAGTCGCCACCTTTGACGGTGTCGAACATGTGCCAGAACCAGCTGTCTTCGGCCATGTTGCCGAGCGATGCGCCGATGCCGCCCTGGGCTGCCACGGTGTGCGAACGGGTAGGGAAGACTTTCGACAGCACCGCCACGTTCAGACCGGCTTCAGCCAGTTGCAGGGATGCGCGCATGCCGGAACCGCCGGCGCCAACGATTACCGCGTCAAAGCGGCGGGTAGGGATTGCAGATTTGATTGCTGCCACGATTACACACTCCAGATTATCTGTACCGACCAGGCGGCACATGCGATCAGCCACAGGATGGTGGCTGCTTGCAGGGTCAGGCGAAGGCCGACCGGTTTAACGTAGTCCATCCAGACGTCACGCACGCCAACCCAGGCGTGGTAGAACAGTGCGAACAGGGTCACAGCACTGATCAGCTTGAACCACTGCTGGGCGAACAGGCCTGCCCAGCCTTCATAGCTGAAATTCTGGCCGGTCAGGAAGGTGATCAAGAGGATCGCGGTGTACGCGACCATGACGACGGCGGTCACGCGTTGCGCCAGCCAGTCGCGCATGCCGTAGTGGGCGCCGACGACCAGGCGTTTCGGGCCGACGTTGTTGTTGACGTTATTTGCCATCTCAGAACACTCCAAACAGTTTCATTGCCACCAGCACGGTCAGGGTCAGGCTCAGGGCCAGCACGGCCGCCGACGATTTACGCGCCGAATCCTTGTCCAGACCAATGTGCAGATCCATCACCAGGTGGCGTACGCCAGCGAACATGTGGTGCAGGAAGGCCCAGACCAGGCCCAGGATGATCAGTTTGACCAGCGGGTAGGTGACGAAACCCTGGTAGTGCGCATAGGAGATCTCGGAGCGCAGACTTTCCTGCAGCAGGTACAGGATGAATGGCAGCAGAACGAAGATGATGACGCCGCTGATGCGGTGCAAAATCGACACGATGGCCGACAAGGGCATGCGGTAATTTGACAGTTCGGTAACGTGGATATTACGGAACTCCGGCCGTTCTTTTTTGGGTGCGACCCGTACGGCTTCTGACATAACAAGACCTCCTAAACTTTGACAAAAATTGGGTGAAATCGGATGAAACATTGATTTTCGCCTATTTACCCTCATACGACCAATATCTATTGTTACATATAACCAAAATAGTGTTTTGCAACACACCCCAACGGCCACTTTCCGTAGCTCAACGTATTATCAGCGCAACAATGCTACGGGCATGTGACAGCCCCTACATTGTGCGCCTCTTGCAGTTTTTGTGCACTGCAAGAGTCTCCTGCTCCACTCCATGAGTTCGGTTCAAAGACGGTTCACCGCCCGGGGGCCGGCGCGCTCCCGCAACTGGCTCCCTGTTAACTTAATTCGTTGTGGTAATGATGCTGCTCGGTCAGATACAAGCCGCGGCGCAATTCCACCGGCTTGTCGCCGTAGGTGAACGACACCCGCTCCGACGCCAGCAGCGGCGTGTTGGCGGCGATCTGCAGCAAGGCGGCGGCGCCATCGTCGGCACACACCGCGCGGATTTTTTCGGTCGCCCGTATCATGCGGGTACCGAATTCGGACTCGAACAGGCCGTACATCGGCCCCTTGTACTCGACCAGCCGCTCGGCGGTGAGCCCCTTGAAGGTGGCGCCGGGCAGCCACAGTTCCTCGACGATGGTGGGCACGCCGTCGAACGACTGCACGCGCTTGATGAACACCACGGCATCGCCGGATTTGAGGTCGAGCAGGCGCGCCACGTCGGCGGGCGCGCGCAGGCGCTTGACTTCGATGAACTTGCTTTCAGGGTAATGGGGAACGCCCTCGTCGGGCATCAATCGCAGGAAGCGGAAATGCGCGCGCGCTTCGTGGTGGGTGGACACGAACGTGCCCTTGCCCTGCTTGCGCATCACCAGGTTCTCGGCGGCCAGTTCATCGATGGCCTTGCGCACCGTGCCCTGGCTGACCTTGAAGCGGTTGGCCAGCTCGACTTCGCTGGGTATCAGTTCGCCCGGCTTCCACTCGCCGCTTTGCAGGCTTTGCGTGATCAGCGCCTTGATTTGCTGATACAGTGGGGAGAACGTCGGCGAGGTCGTCGGCGCGTTCGCTGGCACCCCCGTCACTGCCGTGGACGAACCGGCAGCGCCACCGGCACCTGGGGCTGGGCTGTTGCTGTTCGAATTGGGCGGGACGGGATTCATAGACCGAGATTTCACCACAAATACCCCTTGGCGTCCAGCAAAACCGACCCGAACTTCTATGTCTTATATAAGACATAAGATACAATTGACAGAAGCCGGACACAGGCCTACACTCCCCGGCCATGCGCTGCGTAGCGAGTGCACAAAATTGCAGTATGATGTTGGACTGTGTTCGACTCTGTTCTATACCTACTTTGGAGATTCATCATGGCAAAAACCCCAATGCGTGTTGCTGTTACCGGTGCAGCCGGTCAAATCGGTTACGCTCTGCTGTTCCGTATCGCTAACGGCGACATGCTGGGCAAAGACCAGCCAGTCATCCTGCAACTGCTGGAAATCGCCGACGAAAAAGCCCAGAAAGCGCTGAAGGGCGTGATGATGGAAATCGACGACTGCGCGTTCCCGCTGCTGACCGAGATGACCGCCCACTCCGATCCAATGACCGCCTTCAAGGATGTTGACGTCGCCGTGCTGGTTGGCGCCCGTCCACGCGGTCCTGGCATGGAGCGTAAAGACCTGCTCGAAGCCAATGCGCAGATCTTCACCGTGCAAGGCAAGGCGCTCGACGCCGTCGCTTCGCGCAACGTCAAGGTACTGGTCGTAGGCAACCCAGCCAACACCAACGCTTACATCGCCATGAAATCGGCACCATCGCTGCCAGCGAAAAACTTCACCGCCATGCTGCGCCTGGACCACAACCGCGCGCTGTCGCAAATTGCTGCCAAGACCGGCACCGCCGTCAAGGATATCGAGAAGCTGACCGTGTGGGGCAACCACTCGCCAACCATGTACGCCGACTACCGCTTCGCCACCACCGGCGGCAAGGCAGTCAAGGACCTGATCAACGACCAGGAATGGAACGCCAACACCTTCCTGCCAACCGTCGGCAAGCGCGGCGCCGCCATCATCGAAGCACGCGGCCTGTCGTCGGCAGCGTCGGCAGCCAACGCCGCCATCGACCACATCCACGACTGGATGCTGGGCACCAACGGCAAGTGGACCACCATGGGCGTGCCATCGGACGGTTCGTACGGCATCCCTGAAGGCACCGTGTTCGGCTTCCCGGTCACGACCGAAAACGGCGAGTACACCATCGTTCAAGGCCTGGAAATCGATGAATTCTCGCAAGAGCGCATCAACCTGACCCTGAAAGAACTGACCGAAGAGCGCGAAGGCGTCAAGCACCTGCTGCCATAATCGGTTTGCTCTTCATGAATGCTCGTGGAACCGGTTAAGACACCGATCCGCAGCAAGCACCGCGCTGCCAGGAGCAGCGCGGTTTGCGTTTCCGCTCCTGGTACTCTCTCCCCTCCCACCACTACACCCATTTCCTGCATGCATCCATCCGAGGTTTTATTCCAGGGTAATCGCCAGCCGCTCTTGCTGCCAGCTTGCGACCACTACGCCGGCTCCGAAAAGCTGATGCGCAAATCGATCGTCCTGCAACAAGAACTTGGTCCCGTCTTCGACATCACGCTCGACTGCGAAGACGGCGCCAGCGCGGGCAACGAGGAGGCGCACGCCCACCTGGTGGCCGAACTGCTGGCGTCCGGCGACAATCGCCACCACCGCATCGGCGCCCGCATCCACGATGTGCACAGTCCGCACTTTGCCCGCGACGTGGAGATCATCGCCGGCGGCGCCGGCGCTGAAGCGCTGGCCTACATCGCCCTGCCCAAGGTCAACAGCGTGGCCGAAGTGATAGAAGCGATCGCCTTCATCAACGGCCATGCCGGCAAGGCCGGCCGCAGCGACCTACCGGTACACGTGCTGGTCGAAACCCACGGCGCCCTGCGCGACGCCTACGACATCGCCGCCCTGCCCCAGGTCCAGTGCCTGTCGTTCGGCATCATGGATTTTGTCTCGAGCCACTATGGCGCAATTCCCGGCGCCGCCATGCGCACGCCGGGCCAGTTTACGCACCCGCTGGTGGTGCGCGCCAAGCTCGAGATGGCAGCAGCCTGCCACGCCCACGGCAAGGTGCCGTCGCATAACGTCACCACCGAGATCAAGGACCCGGCCGTGGCCGCCAACGACGCCCAGCGCGCCGCTGCCGAATTCGGCTACACGCGCATGTGGAGCATCCACCCCGGCCAGATCAAGCCCATCGTCAAGACCTTTACGCCGCGTCTGTCCGAGGTGAACGAGGCCGCTGCCATCCTGCACGAAGCGGCCAGCGTCCAATGGGGCCCCATCTCCCAAAATGGGCGCTTGCACGACCGCGCCAGCTACCGATATTATTGGACCATCTTGCAGCGCGCCAGATTCGCGGGGCTTACCCTGCCCGAGTCGGCTGCCGCATTGATGCTGCCCACTCCCGTTCACCCTCTGGAACCAAACTGATGTCCATCTCCAAAATCCTGCTGGCCTGCGGACTCGCCATCGGCTCGCTGAGCCTGGCGACCGCGCCGGCAGCTGCTGCCGTCGAAACCAAGCCGGCTGCCAAGAAACCCGTCAAGAAAGCCACCACCAAAGCCAAGAAGGCCGTGGAAAAGCCGGTCGTGCCGAAAGAACCGAATCCGGAAGAAGACGAGCCGGTCATCACCGATTCGAGCGTGACCGAATTCGACTGCGAACTGGGCAACAAGGTCGCGATCTACCAGAACGTGGGCGACGACGAACACATCGCGCTGCGCTGGAAGAAGCGCCTGCACCGCCTGACGCGCGTGGGCACCACCACCGGCGCCCAGCGCTTCGAGAACAAGCTGTATGGCCTGATCTGGATCGGCATTCCGGCCAAGAGCATGCTGCTCGATTCGAAACTCAATCGCCAACTGGCCAACGAGTGCCGCAACCCAGAACAATTGCAGCCGGTCGCCATCACGGAAAAGGCGCCGGAAGCACCAGCAACTGCAGTCCAGTAACGCGTTTTGGCCGGCCGCGCACGCTTGCGCACGGTCGGCACCGATTTAGTTCATCATTTGACGATACCCACTGAAGGAGATGTCATGTCCCGTAACACTTTGAACACGCTCAAGGAATTCAACATTTCGGGCAAGAAGGCGAAGTTCTACTCGCTGCCCGCACTGGAGAAGAGCCTGGGCACCAAAATCTCCCGCCTGCCGGTATCGATCCGCGTGGTGCTGGAGTCCGTGCTGCGCAACTGCGACGGTAAAAAAGTCACCGAAGAACACGTCAAGCAACTGGCCAACTGGGGCGCTACTGCCGAGCGCACCGACGAAATCCCGTTCGTCGTGGCCCGCGTGGTGCTGCAGGACTTTACCGGCGTGCCGCTGCTGGCCGACCTGGCCGCGATGCGCAACGTCGCCTACAAGATGGGCATCAACGCCAAGAAAATCGAGCCGCTGGTGCCGGTCGACCTGGTGGTCGATCACTCGGTTACCATCGACCACTTCCGCGAGCCGGGCGCGCTGGACCTGAACATGAAGCTGGAATTCTCGCGCAATAACGAGCGCTACCAGTTCATGAAATGGGGCATGCAGGCGTTCGACACCTTCGGCGTGGTGCCACCGGGCTTCGGCATCGTCCACCAGGTCAACCTGGAATACCTGGCGCGCGGCGTCCACAAGGACAACGAAGGCGTGTACTACCCTGATTCGCTGGTCGGCACCGACTCGCACACCACCATGATCAACGGTATCGGCGTGGTCGGCTGGGGCGTGGGCGGCATCGAGGCCGAAGCCGGCATGCTGGGCCAGCCCGTGTACTTCCTGACCCCGGACGTCATCGGCGTCAACCTGACCGGCGTGCTGCGCGAAGGCTGCACCGCCACCGACCTGGTGCTGACCATTACCGAACTGCTGCGCAAAGAGAAAGTCGTGGGCAAGTTCGTCGAGTTCTTCGGCGAAGGCACCGAGACGCTGTCGGTCACCGACCGCGCCACCATTGCCAACATGGCGCCGGAATACGGCGCCACCATGGGCTTCTTCCCGGTTGACGACGCCACCATCGAATACTTCGAAGGCACGGGCCGCACCAAGGCCGAGATCGACGCGTTTGCCGCCTACTTCAAGGCGCAGGGCATGTACGGCGTCTCGAAAGCCGGCGACATCGACTACACCCGCGTGGTCGAGCTGAACCTGACCACCGTGACGCCTTCGCTGGCCGGTCCGAAGCGTCCACAGGACCGTATCGAAATCGGCAACGTCAAGGCCAACTTCACCGAGCTGTTCTCGAAACCGACCACCGAAAACGGCTTCAACAAGAACCCGGACGACCTGCAAAAAACCTACACCACGACCGACGGCGTGCATGTGAAAAACGGCGACGTGCTGATCGCGGCAATCACCTCGTGCACCAACACCTCGAACCCGAGCGTGCTGCTGGCCGCCGGCCTGCTGGCGAAAAAAGCCGTGGAAGCCGGGTTGACCGTGGCCCCGCACATCAAGTCGTCGCTGGCCCCCGGCTCGCGCGTGGTCACCGAGTACCTGACCGCTGCCGGCCTGCTGCCGTACCTGGAGCAACTGGGCTTCGGCGTCACCGCCTACGGTTGCACCACCTGTATCGGTAACGCCGGCGACCTGACGGCCGAACTGAACGCCGCCATCACCCAGAACGACATCGTCGCCTCGGCCGTGCTGTCCGGTAACCGCAACTTCGAAGCGCGGATCCACCCGAACATCCGTTCGAACTTCCTCGCTTCGCCACCGCTGGTGGTCGCCTACGCTATCGCCGGCAACATGACCGTGGACCTGATGACCCAGCCGGTCGGCAAGGGCAAGGACGGCCGCGACGTGTACCTGGGCGACATCTGGCCGACCTCGCAGGAGATCGCCAAGCTGATGAAGTTCGCGATGAACTCGAAAGTGTTCAAGACCAACTACGCCGACGTCAAGGGCAACCCGGGCAAGCTGTGGGAACACGTCTCGACCACCGAAGGCCAGGTGTACAACTGGCCGGAATCGACCTACATCGCCGAGCCGCCGTTCTTCGACGGCTTCACGATGGAGCCGGTGGTCACCGAAGCGGGCATCACCAACGCGCGCGCGCTGGGCGTGTTCGGCGACTCGATCACCACCGACCACATCTCGCCGGCCGGTTCGATCAAGGAAGACGGTCCTGCCGGTAAATGGCTGCTGGCCAACGGCGTCCTGAAAGCCGACTTCAACTCGTACGGCTCGCGCCGCGGCAACCACGAGATCATGATGCGCGGTACGTTCGCCAACGTGCGTATCAAGAACCGCATGATCCCGGCCAAGCCGGACGGTTCGGCAGTCGAAGGCGGCATCACGATCCACCAGCCATCGGGCGAACAGCTGTCGATCTACGACGCCGCCATGAAGTACGTGGCCGAAGGCACGCCAACCATGATCTTCGGTGGCGAAGAATACGGCACCGGCTCGTCGCGCGACTGGGCGGCCAAGGGCACCCAGCTGCTGGGCGTCAAGGCCGTGATCGTGCGCTCGTTCGAGCGTATCCACCGCTCGAACCTGGTGGGCATGGGCGTGCTGCCGCTGCAATTCCTCGGCAACGACAGCGTCGAAACCCTGGGCATCACCGGCAAGGAAACCTACGACCTGAAAGGCCTCGAAGGCGACATCAAGCCGCAGCAAACCGCCACCCTGGTGATCCACCGCGCCGACGGTTCGAGCACCGAAGTAAAAGTGCTGCTGCGTATCGATACCCCGATCGAAGTCGACTACTACAAGCATGGCGGCATCCTGCCGTTCGTGCTGCGCCAGCTGCTGGCCGCGTAACGGTCGTTTAAAAAAAGATCGCAGCGTCGTTGCAGCGCCTTGCCGTGCAGGCGCACTGTCTGCGGCGCTGCGCCTCGCTGCGATCATTTTTAAACAACCTCGTGATTGGAAAGCGCCGGACTCGTCCGGCGCTTTTTTTATGGCTGCACCATCGGCGACCTTGTTTTGCGGGTTTCATCTACAATATGGTGCATAAGGGTTATGATCTGCATGACCGATCCGTTTTTTTATCTGCTTTCCCTTACCTGAGACCTTTATAGCGCTATGCGTCGTCCATCTAAAGATTCATCCCAAAAATTGTCCGCCGAGAGCCAGCGCCTGGTCAGCCATGCGCAGGCAGTCGGGCAAGCTGCCAGCCGCCTCGAAGAGCGGGCCTGGGAGCGCAGCCTCGATGCGCAGCTGCAAAAGCTGCTCAAGACCGGCCACCAGGACACCATCGACGCCACCCTCAACGCCCTGTTCCGCGAAGACCTCAACGCCTACGACGTCCTGATGGACGGCGTGGAAGCGGCCAGCGAATCGAGCTCCATCGTTCTGGAAACCGCCGACGGCGTCTCCAAGCCCTACGACGTGCTGCTGGTAGCCGCGCCGATCCTGGCCTGGACCCGCTTTGCCATCGCCTCGGGCCCGATTCCGGCCGATATTTTGAATACGCTGTCGGCCCACTTCTCGGCCCACCTGCTGGCCGATGGCACGCAGATGGCCATGTCGCCCACGCTGTTCTCGATCGACCAGCTGCCGCGCAGCCACGTGGAAACCTGGGGCAAGGTGCACAAGCTGGCGCAGGCCGCCCTCAAGGGCACCGTGCTCAAGGCCAACACCAAGGTGCCGGAAACCGCGCCATTCCTGGCCGACACCCGCTACCTGATGGTGGCCGTGGTGGCGCCGGCCGGCGCCCCGCTGTTCCGCTGGCAGATGCCGGCGCACCAGGCCAACTTCGCCACCGAGCGCGCCAACGTGCTCGAACAATGGCGCGCCCAGGCCACGCCTACCGTCAACCGCCTGCTGCCCGGCTGCGGCGTGGAACTGCTGCTGCCCGAAGCGTATTACATGGCCTGCCGCGAAGCGGACAAACAAATCCGCCCGGTCTCGATCCGCGCTGCCGTGCATTATCTGACGCACACGCTGTCGATCGAACCGTCGGAACTGCGCGCCGTGATCGCCGGTTTTGGTGAAGAGAATGGCGAAGGCCAGATCGACGAATACCGCGTGGCGTTCACGCGCCGTTCGTCGCCGGACGTGATCTACGGCGTGGTGTGGCCGCTGTATGGCCAGGAAGACGAAGAAGGCACGCCACCGGAAGGCCCGGCCGCGATTTTGCCGGCCACGCAAAAGCCGGTCACGCCGATGGACGACATCGTCAACCACCTGAACGAAGCGGGCATCACGCAGATCAAGCGCCATGCCGAGCGTTACGTGGTGGAGTTCTGCGACGACTGCGGCGCACCGCTGTTTGCCGATCCGGTCGGAGAACTGGCGCATGCCGAGATGCCGGAAGATACGCCTAGCGGCACCGAGCACTTCCACTGATAAAAAAGGCCCCGATCACGTCGGGGCCTTTTTTTTCTGCGTTACCAGTTCGAGAACGGATGCCTGACCAGGTTGGAGTTGTAGTACCGCGCATCGTCGGTCACCTCGTCCGCAATCCACTCGGGTTTGTCGAACGCCTCATCCTCGGCCCGCAGTTCGATCTCGGCCACCACCAGCCCCGCATTCGCACCGAGGAATTCATCGACTTCCCACACGTGCGCGCCGACGGCGATCTTGCGCCGGTACTTTTCGATCAGCGGCTGTTCGCACAGGCCGTCGAGCAGTTCCGCCGCGTCCTGCACGGGAATCGGATACTCCCATTCGCCGCGCACAGCGCCCACGCTCTTGCCCTTGATGGTGATCACCGCGCGGTCGCCCTCGATGCGCACGCGCACCGTGCGCTCCTTCTGCGACGACAGGTAGCCCTGGCGGAAGAACACCGGTTCGCCCAGCGTCTTCCAGGCATCGCCCTGCACCAGGAACTTGCGCTCGATTTCGACGCCCATGATCAGTAGTCGTCCAGCGACAGCAGGATCGGTTGCAGGATGGCTGCGCCGAGCGCAGCGGAGCGTGCGCCATTCCAGCCCACGCGCACGTCGGGCAGATCGGCGTTGTCCTTGAACGGCATTTCCAGCGTGAGCGCCAGGCAGCCGAAGTGGTGGCCCACGTACTTGGAAGCGAGCGTGAGCATGTCTTCCTTGTACTTGCTGGCCGCGTAGCCGAACTTGTCCTGGAAGTCCGGGCTGGCGTTTTTATAACGGTCGATGAAGGCCTGCTGCTTGGCGCGGCGTTCGTCGCTGAAGTTTTCCAGCATCTCGTTACCGGCCACGAAGTTGTACGGTAGCGCCTCGTCGCCGTGGATGTCGAAGAACATGTCGATGCCCGTCTCGTGCATCTTCTGTTTTACGACCAGCACTTCGGGGCTGCGCTCAACGGTTGGCGTCATCCACTCGCGATTGAGGTTGGCGCCGGCCGCGTTGGTGCGCAGGTTGCCGCGCACCGAGCCGTCCGGGTTCATGTTCGGCACGATGTAGAACACGCAACTTTGCAGCAGCTTGCGCGCGATCGGATTGGCGTCGTCGAGCAGCGAGTCGATCAGGCCTTCGACAAACCATTCGGCCATCGATTCGCCCGGGTGCTGGCGCGCGATGAACCAGATTTTTTTCGGCGCATCGGGCTGGCCGATCACCACCAGGTTCATGTCGCGGCCATCGACCGTGCTGCCCAGGTCTTGCACCTTGGCCAGCGGGTGCTCGCCCACCTCGCCCAGCAGGCGCAGGTGACGCTCGAACGAGTATGGCTCGAAATAGGCGTAGTAGATGCTGTCGGTATCGGGCGTGTGCTTGATGGTCATGACCGCGCCGTCGAACGTGGTGGGCACGCGGAACCAGGTTTCGCCATCGTAGCTGGCCACGGCGTTGTAGTTTTCGTAGCCCTTGGCGTAGGTGGCTTCGCCGGCGTTCAGGAAGCGCATGCGCACCGCCTGCCCCGCTGCGCCTTGCAGGCGGAAGTGGAACCATTGATGGATGTCCGCGTGCGAGTCCTTGCGCAGCTTGAGGTCGATGGCGTCGGCGGTCTCCGCGCGCACGACTTCGATGGCGCCGGAGTCGAAATTCTGGCTGATTTTGATGGTCATGTCGATCCAATAGATGATTATCGATCGCGCTATTTTACCAGCATGGTCCCTTCGCGTTTATAGCGGGCATGCCATGCCAGCGCCTGTTCCAGCACGTGCGGCGTCTGGCCGCCGCCGGCCAGCGCCTGTTCTACATACGCGCGCAATTGCGGGCGATAGTCGGGGTGGGCGCACTGCTCGATGATGAGCGGCGCGCGCTCGCGCGGGGCAAGGCCGCGCAGGTCGGCCAGGCCCCATTCGGTCACCAGCACATCGACATCGTGCTCGGTGTGGTCCACGTGCGCGGCAAACGGCACCACGCTCGATATCGCCCCGTCCTTGGCTACCGACTTGCTGACGAAAATCGACAGCTGGCCATTGCGGGCGAAGTCGCCCGAGCCGCCGATGCCGTTCATCATGTGCGTGCCGCCCACGTGGGTGGAGTTGACATTGCCGTAGATGTCGAATTCCAGCGCCGTGTTGAGCGCGATGATGCCGAGCCGGCGCACGATTTCCGGGTGGTTGCTGATCTCCTGCGGGCGCAGCACGATGCGGTCTCGGTACTGCTCGAGGTTGGCGATGAAGCGCTCGTGGGTGGCGGCCGTCAGGGTGATCGACGAGGCCGAGGCCACGGCCAGGTGGCCCGAGTCGAGCAGCGCGATGGCGCTGTCCTGCAGCACCTCGGAATACATGGTCATGTCGCGGAACGACGAGGCAGATAAGCCATGCAGCACGGCGTTGGCAATCGTGCCGATACCGGCCTGCAGCGGCAGCAGTTGCGGTCCCATGCGCCCTGCCGCCACTTCGCCCTCTAAAAATGCCACCACGTGGCGTGCAATGGCGTCGGTCTCCGTATCGGGCGGCAGCGCGTTGGACGGGCTGTCGGCGCTGTCGGTGATGACGATGGCGGCAATGCGCCCCGGGTCGATGGCGATCGCGGTGGCGCCGATGCGCTGCAGCGGCGACGTCAGCGGAATCGGCGCGCGTTCGGGCCGTGCCTGCGGCACGTAGATATCATGAAAGCCTTCCAGCGCCAGCGGCGCGGCCAGGTTGATCTCGATGATCACCTGCGCCGCCTGCTGGGCGAAACTGGCCGTGTTCCCGACCGACATGGTGGGGATGATGCTGCCGTCTTCGGTGATGGCCACCGCTTCGATCACGGCGATATCGACAGGCTTGAGGTCGCCCGAACGCAGCTGCTCGGCGGTCTCGGACAGGTGCTGGTCGATGAACATCACCTCGCCCGTGTTGATCTTGCGGCGCAGCGCGGCGTCGGCCTGGAACGGCATGCGCCGTGCGACCACGCCGGCATTGGCCATCAGGCCGTCGCTGTCGTTGCCCAGCGAGGCGCCGGTGAGCAGGGTCAGGTGCAGAGGCGCCTGGCGCGCGCGTTCCACCAGCGCCAGCGGCAGCGCCTTGGCGTCGCCGGCGCGGGTAAAGCCGCTCATGCCGACGGTCATGCCATCCCTGAACAGCGCGGCGGCGCGGTCGGCGGTCATCACCTTGTCCATCAGTGTTGCAAGGCGAATGCGGTCTTCATACATGGTGTGCTCCTCGATCTTCTTATAGAGTTTCAGTATAGAATTGCCGAGTCAGTCGCTTTATGACTTAAATTCCTGTTCTCCAGTCGCTTTATTCATGGACCTCCGCTCGCTGCGCTATTTTGTCGAAACCGTGCGCCTCAACAGTTTTACCCAGGCGGCGGAGTCGCTGCACGTCACCCAGTCCACCATCAGCAAGATGGTGCGCCAGCTGGAACAGGAAACGGGCGCGCAGCTGTTGATACGCGACGGCCGCAAACTGGCGCTGACCGACATCGGCCGCGTGGTGTATGCCCGCGGCGAAGACATGCTGGCCTCGATGCGGCGCCTGGCGCAGGAAGTGCACGACACGCAAACGGTGGAGCGCGGCCAGCTCACGGTCGGCATCCCGCCCATGATCAACCTGCTGTTTACGCCGGTGTTGAAGGCATTCCGCGAACGCCATCCGCAAATCGCCCTCACGCTGCTGGAAGACACGGGTCAGGCCATCGAACGCAAGGTAGCAGCGGACGAGCTGGAAATCGGCCTGACCGTGCTGCCGGCCGATCCGGCGCTGGCACTGCAAACGGCCACCATCGCCAGCTACCCGTTATGGGCACTGGCCGCGCAAGGCACGTTCCGCAAGGGACGGGCGACATTGCCCTTCAAGGCGCTGAACGGATTGCCGCTGGTGCTGCTCACCGACGATTTCGCGCTCACGCGCAGCCTGCGCGCGGCATTCGGCGCAGCCGGATTCGAGCCGCAGGTGGCGGCGCAAAGCGGGCAATGGGACTGGCTGGTCGCAATGGCGTCAGCCGGCATGGGCGTGGCGCTGCTGCCGGAACCGTTCATCGGCCGGTTGGCCTCCGGCCCGCTGGATGCGGTCCGGCTGGTGGAACCGGCGCTGCCATGGCAGCCAGCCCACGTGTGGCAAGGCGGCTACCTGTCGCACGCGGCGCGCGCGTGGCTCGACGTGTGCGAGGAAGTGCTGGGGGCCGCTGCGGGTTAAGCCGGTGACAGTGGTGGCAACGTGTGCAGCGCTACGCCTTCGATCAGATCCACCTTCGATTCCCACGGCCTCGGGGCGATCATGCGCTGCGCCTCTTCATACCCGGCCTGCCAGCGCGCGTTGATGCCGCTCGAGGAAAAATCGATATCCTTGGTATGGTCCTCGCCGCCGATGCGCGGCGCTACCAGCGACAGCACGTGCATGGTGGTGCCGCAGCCCCAGCACGACAGGTCGCGCACTTCGGGCAGCTCGGCCACGTCGGCCGGCAGGTGCAGGCTCAGTTCGCGGATCACGTGACGCAGCCGGTGCAGCTTGCGCTGCTGCTCGATATTGCTTGAGCGGCTCGCGTACTGGATCTCCTTTTGCTTGTCGAGCACGTCGAGGATGCTTTGCGGCTCGGTACCGTCCGGGTTCCACACCTGTACCGAGAAGATCACCGAACTGCGGCGCGGCTCGTCGTCGAGCACCGCTTCGATCGGCGTGTTGGAATAGATGCCGCCATCCCAGTACGGTTCGCCATCGATGCGCACGGCGGGAAAGGCCGGCGGCAGCGCGCCCGATGCCATCACGTGGTCGGCGGTGAGCACGTCGCGGCTGCTGTCGAAGTAGCGCATGGCGCCGGTGCGGGCGTTGACCGCGCCGACCGTGAAGCGCGGCTGCTGATGATTGAGGTAGTCGTAGTCGATCAGTTGCTCGAGCGTGGCGCGCAGCGGCGCGGTCTGGTAGAACGACGCGTGTTCCACGCCGACCTTCGCGTCCGGATTCCACCAGGCCGACAGGTTGGGCTCGAAAAAGGCGGGAATGCCCTGCCCCACCGTGAGGGCATTGGCCACGCTGCGCGGCAAGGACGTCACCCCGAGCGCGTTGCGTTCCATGCGTTGCCAGAACTGGCGCAGGCGCTCGAGGCGCTGCTCCGGTGGATTGCCGGCGATGATGGCGCCGTTGATGGCGCCGATCGACGTGCCGATCACCCAGTCGGGTTCCAGCCCCGCCTCGTGCATGGCTTGATAGACGCCCAGCTGGTAAGCGCCCAAAGCGCCGCCGCCCTGCAGGACCAGGACAACCTGGCCAAGCTGGGCAGAGTTTGAAACGGATGCGGGGGTGCGGTTCAAACGGTACTCCACGTTGGTGGCAACGTGGAGATTGTAGTGCAGTTAAGCGACTTCCACACCACGCGCCTTGAGCGCAGCACGCACACCGGCGCCGTAAGCCGGATCGGCCTGGTCGAAGTGGCCCAATTGACGGGCGATGATCTCGGCGCTCACCTGCGACAACGGACCGGCGATATTGTCGAACAGGTTCTGCTGCTCTTGCGCCGGCATCAGGCGGAACAGGTTGCCCGCTTGCGTGTAATCGTCTTCCTTGCCGCGACCGTCGTAGCGCCCTGCCGCGCCGTGCAGCGCCAGCCCCGGTTCGCCGTGACCCATGCCTTGCGGGTTGCTGCCGTTGCTATCGACCGGCTGGTAGTTCTGCGCCGCGCCGCCGTTGGCGATTGCCATGGCGCCGTCGCGCTGCTGGTTGTGGAACGGGCAGCGTGGCGCGTTCACCGGCAGGTGCTGGTGATTCACCCCCACGCGGTACAGCTGGGCGTCGTGGTAGGCAAACAGGCGCGCCTGCAGCATCTTGTCCGGCGAGTAGCCCAGGCCCGGTACCACGTTGGACGGCGACAATGCAGCCTGCTCCACCTCCGCGTGGTAGTTGACGGGATTGCGATTGAGTTCGAACACGCCGACCGGAATCAACGGGAAGTCCGCGTGCGGCCACACCTTGGTCAGGTCGAACGGGTTCCAGCCGGTGCGCTGTTCCCATGCCGCCAGCTCCGCTTCGGTGGCCACTTGCAGGCGCACGTCCCAGCGCGGGAAGTCGCCGGCCGCAATCGCGCCGAACAGGTCGCGCTGGGCGTAGTCCGGATCTTCACCGGCGATGCGGGTGGCCACGGCAGCCGGCAGGTTCTTGATGCCCTGCTGCGTCTTCAGGTGCCACTTGCAGTACACGCGCTCACCCGCCTCGTTGATCAGGCTGAAGGTGTGGCTGCCGAAACCGTCCATGTGGCGGTAGCCGTCCGGCGTGCCACGATCCGAGAACAGCATGGTGACCTGGTGCAGGCTTTCCGGCGTCTTGCTCCAGAAATCGAACATCATGGTCGGCGACTTCAGGTTGGTTTGCGGATCGCGCTTCTGGGTGTGGATAAAATCGGGGAACTTGATGCCGTCCTTGATGAAGAACATCGGCGTGTTGTTACCGACCAGGTCCCAGTTGCCATCCTCCGTGTAGAAGCGCATGGCGAAGCCGCGCGGATCGCGTTCGGTATCGGCACTGCCTTTTTCGCCGCCCACGGTGGAGAAGCGCACGAAGGTCTCGGTCTGCTTGCCGATGCTCGCGAACAGCCTGGCCTTGGTAAAACGGGTGATGTCGTGGGTGACGGTGAAGGTGCCGTAGGCGCCCGAACCCTTGGCATGGACCACGCGCTCCGGAATGCGCTCGCGGTTGAAGTGCTGGAGTTTTTCAAGCAGGTGGAAGTCTTGCAGCAGCAGCGGGCCGCGCGGGCCGGCGGACAGCGAATTCTGGTTGTCGGCAACCGGGATGCCGGAGGCGGTGGTGATCGGTGGCTGGCTCATGCTATGACTCCTCGTTGTTTAATAGACTGAAGCTATTTTAAACGCTGGATACGATAAATAAAAACTATAAATATCTATGGCTTTCATAGATAACACCAATAACTACCGACAATAAAAAACCGGGGACGCACCCCGGTTTCATTGCTTGCTCCGACGATCAGACTTCGGCGATACGCTTGCGGATATGCGCCAGCGCGTCTTCCACCTGGTCGATCAGGATCAGGCACAAGTCCCCTTCCTGCAGGCGGCCCAGCGCCGTATCGATGGCGAGGAACTCGCCGTAAATCTCCTGCACGTGCGACGTGCGCGGCGCGCCTTGCAGGCCGGAGCGCAGCAGCGCCACCACTTCGCCATCGACGCGGCCGCGCTGGCACGCGTCTTCGTACAGCAGCACGTCGTCGAACGCACGGCCGAGGATTTCGGTCTGCTGGCGGATGTCTTCATCGCGGCGGTCGCCGGCGCCCGAGATCACCACGCCACGGCGCTTGGCCGGCATGGTTTCCACGGCCTGCACCAGCGCCAGGATGGCATCCGGATTGTGGCCGTAGTCGGCGATCACGGTCGCGCCCTTGTAGTCGAACACGTTGAAACGGCCGGGCGCATTGTCGGAATCGTTGGCGAAGGTTTTCAGGCCCAGGCGGATCGACTCCCAGCTGATACCCACGCCCCATGCGGCAGCAACCGACGCCATCACGTTCTCGACCTGGAAGCCGATGGCGCCGTTGCGGGTGATCGGCACTTCCGACAGCGGAATCCGTACCTGCTGCTTGCCTTCGGCAGCCACCAGGTGGCCGTCCGCGACGTACACGGTGCGGCAGCCCTGCGCCAGGTGGGTGGCGATGACGGGATGGCCGGCGTCCGCGCCGAAGTAGATGATCTTGCCCTTGCAGTTGGCGGCCATGGCGGCGACGATCGGATCGACCGCGTTCAGCACCGCGTAGCCGTCTGCGGCGACGTTCTGCACGATCACGCGCTTCAAGACCGCCAGGTCTTCCACGGTGGTGATGTAGTTCAGGCCCAGGTGGTCGCCGGCGCCAATGTTGGTCACCACCGCAACCTGGCAGCGGTCGAAGGCCAGGCCTTCGCGCAGGATGCCGCCACGGGCGCTTTCGAATACCGCCGCGTCCACGTCCGGGTGCAGCAGCACGTTGCGCGCGCTGCGCGGGCCGCTGCAGTCGCCGCTGTCGGTCTGGCGGCCTTCGATGTATACGCCGTCGGTATTGGTCATGCCGGTGCGCAGGCCGCTGGCCGTGAGCAGGTGCGCGATCAGGCGCACGGTGGTGGTCTTGCCGTTGGTGCCGGTGACGGCAACGACCGGGATGCGGCCATTCTCGCCCGGCGCGAACATGGTATTGACGATGGCTTCACCCACGGCGCGGCCCTTGCCGTACGACGGCGCGATGTGCATGCGCAGGCCGGGGGCGGCGTTGACTTCCACCACGCCGCCGCGACGATCGTCAAACGGTTCGAGCACGCCTTCGCACACCACGTCCACGCCGCAGATATCGAGACCGATCATCTGCGCCGCTTCCACCGCGCGCGCCGCCACTTCCGGGTGCACGTCGTCGGTCACGTCGGTGGCGGTGCCGCCGGTGGACAGGTTGGCGTTGTTACGCAGGATCACGCGCTGACCCTTGCCGGGCACGGAGTCCGCTTCCAGGTCTTGCAGCGCCAGGCGCGCCAGGGCGATGTCGTCGAACCGGATCTTGGTGAGCGACGTCGAGTGGCCACTGCCACGGCGCGGGTCGGCATTGACCAGGTCCACCAGCTGGCGCACCGTGTGCACGCCGTCGCCAACCACTTGCGGCGGGTCGCGCCGGGCGGCGGCAATGAGCTTGTTGCCGATGACGAGCAGGCGGAAATCATGGCCCGGAAGGTAGCGCTCGACCATCACGTCGTCGCGGAATTCCTTGGCGGTGCGGAACGCCTGTTCCAGGTGTTCCTTCGTATTGACGTTGACCGTCACGCCCTTGCCCTGGTTGCCGTCCTTCGGCTTGACCACGACCGGCATGCCGATGTCCTGCGCGGCTTGCCAGGCGTCCGCCTCGTCTTCCACGGTGCGGCCGTACGGGACCGGCACGCCGGCCGCGTGCAGCAGCTTCTTGGTCAGTTCCTTGTCCTGGGCGATCGATTCGCCGATGGCGCTGGTGGTGTCCATTTCGGCAGCCTGGATGCGGCGCTGCCTGGAGCCCCAGCCGAACATCACCATGCTGCCTTCGGTCAGGCGGCGGATCGGGATGTCGCGCGCCAGCGCGGCGTTGACGATGGAACCGGTGCTCGGGCCCAGGCGCACGTCTTCGTCGAGGTCACGCAGTTCGCTCAAGGCGGCGTCGAGGTCGAAAGCGGTGTCGTTCAGCGCAGCGTTGATCAGGTTCTCGGCCATGGTGACGGCCAGGCGACCGACGGCTTCCTCCGAGTATTCCACCACGGTCTGGTACACGCCTTCTTCCGGCGTGGCGGTGGTGCGGCTGAAGGTGACCGGGCAGCCGGCTTGCGCCTGCAGGCTCAAGGCAGCGGCTTCGAGCACATTGGCCAGCGAGATGGTTTCACCGGTGGCGTGCAAGGCGCCGACCGCCGGGAAGCGCGCGTGCAGGCGCTGCTCGAAGCCGGGCAATTGCGCGATGGCGCGCTGGTCGGGCGGGCACGATACAACCACTTCCATGGCGGTGTGGTGGCTCCAGAGATTCGGGCCACGAAGGGCGCGGGTGCGGATGACTTCCATAAATCTGCTTGTTCTTTCGTATCAGTGATGGATGCGCTTCGGATTCGCATCGAAGGTGCGCAAACCGGCGGCGATCAGTTCCGGCGTCAGGCCCAGTGCCCAGCCGGCGGCAATCGCGGCCAGCACGGCCTCGGGCGGCACCAGCGGCGACAGCGGCAGGCTGACCATGTCCACGTAGCCCTGGCCCAGCACGATGGTGCGCTGGTCGCCCTGGGTGCGCTGGAACACCACGCGCGCGCTGTCCTGGCGGTGCTGGACGATGGCCGGCAGGTGCTCGTCCACGCCGTAGAAAATCACTTCGCCGTCGCACAAATCTGCCATCTCCACCACTTGCGGATCGGCGGCGTTGAGCACGGCGGCGCCGCTGGCCAGCACCACGTCCACCTGGGTGCGCAGCACGTTGTACAGTTTGTCGTCGGTGTCGATGTGGAACTCGGCCACGTCTTCCAGGCCGGCGACATCGGTCACCACGCCCACCGTGCACTTGTCGTAGGCCAGGCCTTCGGTGAGGATCATGCGCGCGCTCGATTCGAACACCGCCGCTTCCACGTTTTTGTTGAGCAGCAGGCGCTCGCCGGTTTCCCAGTCGGACAGGCCGTCGCGCGACAGCAGGCGGCTGTTCACGTACAGGCCGTCGGCGCAGCTCACGCCGACCTTCTTGCCGCCCACTTGCAGCAGCCAGGCGATCAGGCGCGCGGCCATGGTGGTGCCATGCTTGCCGGTGATGCCCACGACCGGAATGCGGCCCGTCTCTCCCTCCTTGAACAGCTGGCCGACGATGGCGGCGCCGACGTTGCGCGGCTCGCCGTGTTCGGGTTTCAGGTGCATCAGCAAGCCGGGGCTGGCGTTCACTTCAATGATGGCGCCGCCCTGCTCGTGCAGCGGACGGGTGATGTCGGACGCCACCAGGTCGATGCCGGCAATGTCGAGGCCCACCACGCGCGCGGCCAGCGTGGCCATGGCGGCGACTTCCGGGTGCACCTTGTCGGTGACGTCGGTGGTGACGTTGCCGTTGGCCTGGATCAGCACCTTCTGGCCGTCCAGCGGCACGGAAAACGCGTCCATGCCCTGGCGCTTGAGTTCCAGGATGGTTTCGCCGGCTTCCGCCGGCTTGATCAGGCTGAGGGGAAAATCTTCTTCCTCGCCACGGCGCGGATCGATATTGATGTGCAGATCGACCAGCTGCTGGATGGTGTGGACGCCGTCGCCGGTGATCCACAAGGCTTCGCCGGCGGCGGCGGCGATCATGCGCTTGCCGACGACGAGCAGGCGGTGTTCGTTACCGACGATGAAGCGCTCGACGATCACGCTCGCGCTGTAGCCTTCGTCGGACGCCAGCGCATAGGCGGCAGTGACGTCGGCTTCGGTCATCAGGTTGAGCGACACGCCACGGCCATGATTGCCGTCGTACGGTTTGACCACGACCGGCAGGCCGATGTCCTGCGCGGCTTCCCACGCAGCTTCGGCGCTGGTGACCAGTTCACCTTCGGGCACCGGCACGCCGCACGACGACAGCAGCGACTTGGTCAAATCCTTGTCGCTGGCGATGCCTTCGGCAATCGCGCTGGTCTGCTCGGTTTCGGCGGTCCAGATGCGGCGCTGCGCGGCGCCATGGCCCAGTTGCACCAGGTTGCCGTCAGTGAGGCGGATCGAAGGAATCGCGCGGTCGGTGGCGGCATCGACGATGTTGCCGGTGCTCGGGCCCAGGCACAGCGTTTCGACCAGGTCGGTCAGTTCGGCCACGGTGGCGGCCAGGTCGTAGGGCTGATCCTCGATCATCGCCATCAGGAGGTCGCGCCCGGCGGCCAGGGCGGCGCGGCCGACCTGTTCCTGGCGGGTGCGGAACGCCATCTTGTAGTAGCCGGTGTCCGTGCCGATCTGGCGGGTTTTGCCGAAGCCGGTCTTCATGCCGGCCAGGTTTTGCAGCTCCAGCACCACGTGCTCGAGCACGTGGCCGGCGTAGGTGCCGTCGCGCAAGCGCTCGAGGAAGCCGCCCACCTCGCCCACGCCGCAGCGGTGCTCGAGCAGGCCCGGCAGGATCGTGGTCAGGCGCTCGTACAGGCCCGGCAGCAGGTTGGACGGATATTGTTCCAGCTCGCCAATGTCCAGCCACGCCTCGATCACCGGGCGATAGGTCCAGATATTGGGGCCGCGCAAATGGGCGACGCGGAGGATTTCTATGCTTTTCTTCTTGATCATGTTTCGAACTTTATAACTTCGTTATCGGCTCGGGCCGTGGCCGCGCGCCGTATTTTAAACCCTGTAATATCGCTGTCGCCAAATCACATTTGGCATCACCCGTGTCCTGATCAAGTTCATCAAGCAGTACCAGCGTCTTTGTCCGTGCGTTATACTTGCCGCTACAACAAATAAGTCAGTACTGACTTAACTTCTGTCAATTTATTAGCGACAGAATACCGTAATTCATTACTTTTACCAGAGACAATGCGCGATTGAATTCCTGCACTGTCGCTGCCATGTAAGTAAGCACTTAACCACGCACCCAAGCACACAACGCTTTTTTCCCGAATCCGGAGTACGCCACACAATGACAAGCCAACAACTTTCCACCATATCGAGCGTCGGCGGCGAGCTGCCCGACCGCTGGCGTTCCGATATACAGGCACAACTTTCCCAAGGGGAAAACGTTGTAAGTGCCCTGGAGGTTGACCTGGATCAGCAACTTCGTTTCGCCAAGGGTGTAGTCGTGATTACCAACACCCGCCTGCTGGCGCGCGCGCCGGGCCAGGAGCAATGGCAGGCATGGCCGTTCTCGTTCGATCTGTCGCTGGAACACCACGATCACGCGGGCGTGGGCCACCTGGAGCTGGTGTCCGCGCGCGGCCGCCTGGCCGCCTGGCGTTTTACGCTGGGCCAAAACCTGCAGGCGATCCGCCTGGTCGAACACTTTGCCGCCCAGCGCGACAGCCACTCCAGCGGCGAGCCGGTCATCAGCGACGACACCAATGTGTGCCCCAGCTGCAAGGCGCCGCTGGAACCGGACCAGGAAGAATGCCCGGTCTGCACCAAGGTGGTGTACACGCCGCCGTCCACCTGGACCCTGTTCCGCCTGTGGCGCTTCGCCCGCCCCTATAAACTGCAACTGGGCCTGGGCTTCCTGCTGATGCTGCTGTCCACCGGCGCCCACATGATCCCGCCGTATCTGACCATTCCGCTGATGGACAAGGTGCTGATTCCGTACCAGAACGGCACCCCGGTCGATTCGAGCCTGGTGGCGCTGTACATGTCCGGCCTGGTGGGCGCGGCCGTGCTGGCGTGGATTTTCGGCTGGGCCAAGACCTATGTGCTGGCACTGGTCTCCGAGCGCATCGGCGCCGACCTGCGCACCGAGACTTATGACCACCTGCTGCGCCTCTCGCTCGAATACTTCGGCGGCAAGCGCACCGGCGACCTGATGTCGCGCATCGGCAGCGAGAGCGACCGCATTTGCGTGTTCCTGTCGCTGCATTTGCTCGACTTCGCGTCCGACTGCCTGATGATCATCATGACCGGCGTGATCCTGTTCTCGATCGATCCGTATCTCGCCATCTTCGCGCTGGCGCCGCTGCCGTTCATCGCCTGGCTGATCCACCTGGTGCGCGACCGCCTGCGCACCGGTTTCGAAAAGATCGACCGCGTGTGGGGCGAAGTGACCAACGTGCTGGCCGATACCATTCCCGGCATCCGCGTCGTCAAAGCGTTCGCCCAGGAGACGCGCGAAGCGGCGCGCTTCCGCACCGCCAACAAGCACAACTTGGCAGTCAACGACAAACTGAATAAAATCTGGTCGCTGTTCTCGCCCACCGTGTCGTTCCTGACCGAACTGGGACTGCTGGTGATCTGGGTGTTCGGTATCTACCAGGTCTCGAAGGGCAATATCACGGTCGGTGTGCTGTCCGCGTTTATCGCGTACTCGAGCCGCTTCTACGGCCGCCTCGATTCGATGAGCCGCATCGTCTCGGTCACGCAAAAATCGGCGTCGGCTGCCAAGCGTATTTTCGATATCCTCGACCACGTGTCGTCGGTGCCCGATCCGGTCAACCCGGTCAAGCTGGCCAAGGTGGAAGGCAATATCACCTTGCGCGAAGTGGGCTTCCGCTACGGTAACCGCGCGGTCAATCGCGGCATCAACCTCGATATCAAGGCCGGCGAAATGGTGGGCCTGGTCGGCCATTCGGGTTCGGGCAAATCGACGCTGGTCAATCTGATCTGCCGCTTCTACGACGTGGCCGAAGGCGCCATCATGCTCGACGGCGTCGATATCCGCTCGCTGGCCATTTCCGACTACCGCCGCCAGATCGGCCTGGTGCTGCAGGAGCCGTTCCTGTTCTTCGGCACCATCGCCGAGAACCTCGCCTACGGCAAACCGGATGCCACCCGCGCCGAGATCATGGCCGCCGCCCGCGCCGCACACGCCCACGAATTCATCCTGCGCCTGCCGCAGGGCTACGATTCGATGGTCGGTGAACGCGGCCAGGGCCTGTCCGGCGGCGAGCGCCAGCGCATCTCGATCGCGCGTGCGCTGCTGATCGATCCGAAGATCCTGATCCTCGACGAAGCTACCGCCTCGGTCGATTCGGAGACCGAAAAAGAAATCCAGCGCGCGCTGGAAAACCTGGTCAAGGGCCGCACCACGATTGCGATTGCCCACCGCCTGTCCACGCTGGCAAAGGCGGACCGCCTGGTGGTGATGGATCGCGGCGTGGTGGTGGAAGAAGGCGCCCATGATGAACTGATGGCCAAGGAAGGCGCGTACTACCGCCTGGTACAGGCGCAAGCCCGCAACGTGGACACGGACCTCGACGACCGTGGCAGCAAGGATTGAAGCAGATGAGCATTAACTTTGAACTGATACGCAACCCCTTCGGCAAACTGGTACTGACCACGCTTGATGGCGTGGTCCACGAAGGCGTGGCGGCGGTGCGCGCCTTCCCGGTGCAGGCGCCGGAAGACGGCATCGCGCTGGTCAACCACGACGGCAAGGAAGTGGCCTGGATCGACCGCATCGAGGATTTGCCGGCAGCGGTGGGCGCGCTGGTGCGCGAAGAATTGAGCGGGCGCGAATTCATGCCCGAGATCAGCCGCATCGTGGCCGTGACCAGCTTTGCCACGCCGTGCACCTGGACCGTCAATACCGACCGGGGCGACACCGAATTCGTGCTGCGCGGCGAAGAAGACATCCGCCGGCTGACGGCCGATACGCTCCTGATCTCGGACATCCACGGCATTCACTTCCTGGTGCGCGATGTGCGCGAGCTGGACAAGCACAGCAAGAAGATACTGGACCGGTTCCTCTGAACCGCTGACGGCCGTGGGCAACGGCCGACTTTGACAACAGGAAAACGGCTGCTTGAGCCACATCAAGCCAATGATGCAATGTCGTTGCAATCAAGCGGCCGTTTTTCTATCTTGATCTATCCAACACGTGGGCTGAGTGCCCGCAGACCTTATCTCACACCCCGCCAAAACACAACATATTTGTTGTACAATTCCTGTGAACATGAGCCATGAAATACAGCGAATTCCGTCGATGGCTGCTCAAGCAGGGAGCTCAGTTTAGCCGGGGCAAGGGAAGCCATCAACGGGTATTCCTGAACGGTAAGTGGACCATGTTTCCATATCATGGCGCGAAAGAGATCGGCGTCGGGCTGGTCGAGAAAATCAAGAAAGACCTTGGTCTGAAATAGCAGCACGCAATATCGAGCGCGCCGGTTGTGCTTGAACTGAATACCTGGAGGCACAAACATGTTGAACTACCCAATCACGCTCACGCCAGATTCCAATGGCACCTACCTGGTGGGATTCCCGGATTTTCCCGAAGCGAACTCTGTCGGGGATGATAAGGAAGACGCTTTGCGAAACGCTGTCGATGCGCTAGAAACTGTGCTGTCGATTTACTTCGATGAGCGGCGGCCTGTTCCACTGCCATCAACTGCCGATGTGGGCGATGCAGTCGTCACGCTGCCGGCGCTCGAAACGGCAAAGGTTTTGGTATGGAACGAGATGTTCGAGCAGAATCTGCGCAAGGCAGATCTCGCGCGGGCATTGGATGTCCATACGCCGCAGGTCGATCGGCTGTTCGATCTGGGGCACTCGTCAAAAATCGAATTCGTGGAACAGGCCGCAAAGGCGCTCGGCAAGAAGCTGCAAGTCACGCTTGTTTGATGGCAGGATGAAGTACGGCTGGGCTCTTCGGATATTACTTGGCCGGCACCCCGGCCTGTTTTTTCGCCAGCATGTCCGCCACCGGGTTGTCCGGATCGGCAGCCAGGGTCCAGTTGCCGCTTTCGATTTCGGACGGACGCACGTCGCGCTGGTTGCCGAGGTTGACGCCAAAGCTGTAGCGCAATTCGGGGTTGCGCTGGGACAGCCGTTCGAGCGCCTCGAAAATGATGCGCATATCGATGTCGTTGGAGCTGTCCGTCAGGCTCCGCTCCAACCGGCCCACCAGTTCGGCGTTGACGCTGCGGCCGGCCTTGCCAGCTTCTGCCTTCAACTTTTCGAACAACGAAAACGGCATGCGGAATTGACTACGATAGATGTTTGTCATGACGCTATCTTGGCATCAACGCGGCAAAGCCGCTAGTGCCTGAAATTCTCAAAATAGTGACAAAACGGTTGGGAATGGGGATGCGGACCTTTTCTTGGACTGGTTTACATCGTTAAACCCAAGCTTTCACGATACTCGATCGGACTCAGATAGCCAAGAGAGCTCTTGATGCGCTTTTCGTTGTACCAGCGAATGTA